>NZ_JBYRJA020000003.1:0-336019 GCF_058349825.2 Microbacterium longlingense | reverse complement strand
GAAAGTAGCCCCAGGTATGCCTAGGTATGGCCCACCGTGGACCAGTGGGTTCTGGGTTCGAGTCCCAGGGGGTGCACGGAACAGCCCCGGAGAATCTCGCCATTCTCCGGGGCTTTTTCGCACCTGCGATCCCGCTCCGCCCAGGGAAGTGCTCATCGTTCGACGGTGCGGTCCTCGTCCGATCGCTCCCAGTACCCGTCCGTCATCGTGAGGGGAAGCACGAGCGGGGGCTCTTGGGCGGCCGACTCGATCGCCGACAGGGTGGTGAGCCCGTCCAGATACGCCTGCTCGTCGTCGGCGAGTGCGGGAAGCGACACCGAGTCGTCCGCACGGACCACGCCGAACAGAGCACCGTTGCGGGCCACCGGATAGGAGCTCGGGGGATCGAGGCGGCCGGGGTTCTCGAGCACGGCGAAGATCCGCTGGCCCCGGAGCCCGGTGATGACCACCTCGGGGTCGGTACGGCCGTCCAGCCAGAGCACGACGTCGATCTCCGCAGGGAGCTCACCCGACGGGTCGAAGTCGTTTCCCACCTCGATGGTGAGCAGGACGCTGCGCCAGTTCGCGGCGGGGTCGTCGAATGCAAGATCCTTCCGTTCGATGGTGTCGTCATCTCGCACGCTGTCGCGGTGGCTGACTCCCGGACGGACGTCCTGCACCCGACCTTCCACGGTCGCCCCGTAGATCCGCTCCGCGGGGTCGCCGTTCCACGAGACTGTGACGTTCGGAAGCGTCTCGCGGAGCGTTCGGTCGATCCATTGGGTGTCTCCCTGGCCGCCCTGCTGGGCCAAAGCGTTCTCGAGCCGATCGATGTCGGCTTCGGAGGCCGGGCTCGGTTGTGCGACGCTGTCGTTCGGCCACGGGGTGCTCGCGAGCGCGACTCCGATCACGAGTCCGGCAACAGCGACGGCGGACACGATGATCACTGATGATGTGCGCAGGGGAAGTCGCGGTCGCGTGGTGCCGACGGTGGCCGCGAGACGGCGCTCCGGCGCGTGTGTCATGCCGTACCCCCCGTCACTCGCAGCGCACGTGATTGCGGCAATACTGGACCGTCCGCGGCGTGGACGCAACGGGTCGCGTCATGTCCGGCGCCCCGTGACGACATCGGCACGGTCGCCACGGGGCATCGTGTCGCTACACTCGTCGAGTGATCGCCGCGCCGTCGACGTCTGTCCCCCTCCGCAGTGAGGGTGGCGCATGAGGGTCATCCCGATCGACGATCTCGCCGCCCCGGAGCTGGCCGACTACACCCGGCTCACCGACTCCGCGCTGCGGCGCGTGCGGGAGCCCGCGGAGGGTCTCTACCTCGCCGAGTCCTCGAAGGTGATCGAGCGGGCTTTGCAGGCGGGACATCGTCCGCGTTCGCTCCTGCTGCTCGCGGAGCGGGTGGCTCCGTTGGCTCCGCTGCTGGACGCGCACCCCGATGTTCCGGTCTACGTCGGCGCGCCGGAGCAGATCGAGGCGCTCACGGGCTTTCCGATGCATCGTGGCGCTCTCGCATCGATGAACCGCCCTGATCCGCGGGACCCTGTAGGCCTCCTGCGTGCCTCGCGCCGCGTGGTGGTTCTCGAAGATCTCACCGACCACACCAACATCGGTGCGATCTTTCGCTCTGTCGCCGCTCTCGGGGCCGACGCGGTGCTGCTGAGCCCGGCCTGCGCCGACCCGCTCTACCGGCGCGCGGTGCGCGTGAGCATGGGCGCCGTGCTGCAGGTGCCGTGGGCGCGGCTGCCCGCGTGGCCGGAAGCGGGAGCGGTGTTGGCGCGGGAAGGATTCGTGCGGGTGGCGCTGGCGCTGCGGGACGACGCGGAAGACCTTGCGGCGTTCACCGACGATGTGCCCGACCGGGTCGCCCTGCTCCTCGGCTCAGAAGGCGATGGGCTGTCGGATGCTGCCCTGGCGGGATCGGACCGTACCGTGGTGATCCCGATGGAGCACGGTGTCGACTCGCTCAACGTCGCGACCACGACGGCCATCGCGCTCTGGGCGGTGCGCAGCGCTGATCAGCGCGCGCGAGGCGTACGGGTGCCGTGACCGTGGTCAGCCCGCTGGACATTCTCGCCGCCGCCGGGGAAGCGATCTCCTGGGTCGGGCTCGGCGTCGGTGTGCCGGTTCTGCTCGCCGCCGAGGTGATGTGGCTCGCGCACGGGCGCTGGATGCCGATCGAGGTGGCTCTGGTGGAGCGCGACGGCGTGCGACTCGCGCGCTGGTTCGTGCGCGGCGACTTCCACGAGCGACCTGTGAAGGCACGGGAGCGCATCGGCGGCGGCGCGTGGCACCCCGGGTGGGTCAGCGCACGCGACCCCCGGCTGGTGCGCCTGGGCAGCGAGCCCCGCGCGCGGCGCGGCCTGTTCGCCCTCGGCGCGGTCCTCACCTCGGTCGGGCTGGCCGGCTTCGTGGCGTCATGGCTGCCGGCGTTCGTGCGGTGACGACCGGATCCGGACGGCCTCAGCCGGCGTCGCCGACCAGGACGGCCTCGGCATCTTCGATGGCGTCTGCCTCGACGCGGTCGACCCGGGCGAGATGCGTGCGGCCGAACGCGACGATCCCGAGGGCGACCAGGATCGATGCCGCCGCGACGTAGTACGGCACAGACGCGTTGAACGCGTGCCACAGTCCCGCGGCGAGCGGCGGGGCGATCGCGCCGCCCATGAAGCGGACCGCCGAGTAGGCCGAGGACGCGACAGGGCGGGGCACCTCGGTGGCCTCCATGACGGCTTCGGTGAGCACCGTGTTGATGATGCCCAGAACCAGGCCTCCGGCGACGATGGTGACCACGAGGCCGCCCGGGTGCGTGGCGAGCAGCCCGGCGGCGACGAGGTCGACCGCCAGGAGGGCGAACATGGTGAGCAGAACCGAGGTGTGCCGGAACCGGCGGAGCAGGATCGGTGCGAGCACCACACTGGTGAAGGCGAGGGCGAGCCCCCAGCCGAAGAACGTCAGGCCGATGCCCATCGCGTCGAAGCCGAGCGGGAACGGTGAGAACGCGAGCAGGATGAAGAAGCCGAGGTTGTAGAACAGGGCGGCCACGGCGAGCACTGCGAGGGGAGGCATCCGGAGCGCCGCGAACGGCGCGGAAAGCGGGATCGGCTCCCTCTTCTCCACCGGGCCGCGGAGGAACGCCGCGACGGCGATGAACGCGATCGCCATGAGCGTCGCGACGCCGAAGAAGGGCCCTTGCCAGGAGATCCGGCCGAGCAGGCCGCCGATGAGCGGTCCGATCGCGATACCCAGACCGAGGGCGGCTTCGTAGAGGATGACGGCTGCGGCACTGCCGCCCGCTGCGGCTCCGACGATGGAGGCCAGCGCGGTCGAGATGAACAGGGCGTTGCCCAGGCCCCAGCCGCCGCGGAACGCGATGAGCCAGTCGACCGTGGGGCTGAGGGCGCTCGCCAGGGCGAAGAGGACGATCAGGGCGAGGCCGATCAGCAGCGTCCGCTTCGCCCCGATGCGACTGGAGATCCAGCTGGTGACGAGCATCGCCAGCCCCGTGACGAGGAGGTAGCTGGTGAACAGCAGCTCGGTCTCGACGGGGGTCGCCTCCAGGGACTCCGCGATCGAGGGCAGGATCGGGTCGACCAGGCCGATGCCCATGAAGGCGACGACGCAGGCGAAGGCGATCGCCCAGACCTGCGGCGGCTGGTCGCGGAGCGAGAGGCCGCGGGGTGCGGAGTTCACAGAGATGTCCTTCCAGGGGCGGTGTGGGCGGCGAGGATACGGGCGGCGTCGGCGAGGGCCGCCCACTCGGCGTCGTCGAGGTCGGCGAAGCGGGGCAGGAGCGCGGCCGAGACGCGTCGGCGCCACGCGTCGATCGCGTCGCTCCCGGCGGGAGTGATCGCGACGACGGTGGCCCGCGAGTCGGCGGGATCGTCGGTGCGCTGGACCAGGCCGTCGGCCTCCAGCTGCCCGGCGACGCGCGTCATGCCCGGTTGCGTCGTGCGTGCTGCGCGGGAGAGCTCGCCGACGCGGAGCGGCCCCTCTCGATCGAGGATCGCGAGGGCCCGCCAGTGCGCAGCCGGGGTCTCGTCCCCGGCCTCCTGAGCCGCAATGCGTGCCAGCGCAGGGCCGGCGATCACGATCGCGAGAAGCGCTTCAGCCTTTTCCATACCTAAAGTATATATCACGAGGTATGTATAAGACGTTGTCCGGTGCCCAGCCCGCGGGCAGGCGTTGCGACGGTGATTCGAGAGCGGACGCGAACGGCCAGAGCGCCGAACCCGGATAGGCTCGCGGCATGAGGGATCACGACGTCGTCATCGTTGCTGCGGCCCGCACGCCCCAGGGGCGTCTGAAGGGTCAGCTGGCGCCGTTCACCGCACCGCAGCTGGGCAGTCTCGCCATCCGGGGAGCGCTGGACCAGGGGGGGATCGCCGCGGATGCGGTCGATGCCGTCGTGCTGGGGCAGGTGCTCCCGGCCGGCTCCGGTCAGAACCCCGCGCGTCAGGCGGCGATCGGGGCGGGACTGGGCTGGGACGTACCGGCGAACTCCGTCAACAAAGTGTGTCTTTCCGGCCTGACGGCCATCATCGACGCGGCACGGATGATCCGCAGCGGCGACGCCGTGACCGTGGTGGCCGGCGGCATGGAATCCATGACCCGCGCACCGCACCTCCTGATGGGCTCACGGGACGGCTGGACCTACGGGTCTGTCGAGGTGCTCGATCATATGGCCTATGACGGTCTGACCGACGCGTATGACGCTGAGAGCATGGGAGCCTCGACCGAGCGGCAGAACCCGCGCTTCGGCATGACCCGCGAGGTGCAGGACGCCGTTGCGGCGCACTCGCACCGCCGGGCCGCCGAGGCGCAGCGCGACGGACTCTTCGACGCGGAGATCGTGCCGGTCGAGGTGCCGCAGCGCAAGGGCGACCCCGTCGTGCTCACCACGGACGAAGGGGTGCGCCCGGAGACGACGATCGAGTCGCTGGCCGGGCTGCGTCCCGCGTTCGCGGCGGACGGGACCATCACGGCTGGCAACTCATCGCAGCTCTCCGACGGCGCGGCAGCGGTGGTGCTGACCACGCGCGCGAACGCCGGCGCGCAGGGATGGACGGTCTTGGCGACGCTCGGCGCGAGCGGACAGACCGCGGGCCCGGACAATGCGTTGCAGGCACAGCCGGCCCGGGCCGTGGAGCGAGCTCTGGAGAAGCAGGGGATCGCAGCCGACGACCTGGATCTCGTTGAGATCAACGAGGCCTTCGGCGCCGTGGTGGCCCGGTCGGCGCAGGAGCTCGGGCTCTCGGAGGATATCGTCAACGTGCACGGCGGCGGGATCGCGATCGGCCACCCCATCGGAGCGAGCGGCGCACGTCTGGTGGTGCACGCCGCCCATGAGCTAGCCAGACGCGGAGCCGGCACCGCCGCGGTGGGGCTGTGCGGCGGAGGCGGTCAGGGCGAGGCCCTGATCCTGACGCGCTGAGCCGCGGTCGTCGTCAGCGGCGCCCGCGGCGGGTGCTCTCCGCCTCCTCCATGAGACGGGCCTGGGCGCGCTGACGCCCTTCGCGATCGGCCCGGTTCATGTCGACCACCGCGCCGACCGCAAGCGCCATCGTGACGCCCCAGCTCACCCAGATCAACAGCACCCGCCATGTCAGCGGCTCGGCGCGCGAGCTGCGCAGGAGAGAGTACCCGCTGGTGAGCGCTGCGAACAGACCACTGCCGAAGAGATACTTCATGCCTCCACGCTACTCGTCGTAGCCGGCGACGCACACACATCGCCGTCCGGTGCGATGCGGACTGGTCCGGTGCGGATGGATCAGGCCGGGAGCCGCCACCCGGCTTGCTCTCGGCCCGCACCGGTAGGATGCCTGCGACCGCACCCCGCGGTCCGTGCATCTACCGGCCGTCGCTCGACGGCAACGGCGGCACTTCACATGTCCCCGTCGAAGAGCGCACCCATGACCTCCACGTATCGCACGACCTCTGCCGCGCCCACCACCCTGCTGGGGATGGTGGGCCTTCCCTACTTCATCATCGCGTTCCTGGCGCGCCTGCCGTTCGCGATGATGATCGTCGGCGTCCTCACCGTCGCGGTCTCCGCGCGCGGCTCGATCAGCCTCGGCGGGCTCACCTCCGCCGCGGTCGGGATCGGTACGGCGTGCTTCGGACCGCTTCTGGGGGGCACGGCCGACCGGTTCGGGCAGCGCAGGGTGCTGCTCGTGCTGGCGCCGCTGAACGCGCTGGCCCTGATCGGGTTCGTCCTCGCCGCGTATGCCGATGTCCCGGACGGGGTGGTGCTGGCATCTGCCGTGCTCATCGGCGCCACCGCACCGCAGGTCGCCCCCATGTCGCGGTCCCGCCTGGTGATGCAGATCACCGAGCGGATGGGCGGGCCAGGGCGTGCACGCACGATGACGAAGACGATGTCATACGAGTCGGTCGCCGATGAGGTCGTGTTCGTGTTCGGCCCCTTCCTCGTCGGTGTGCTCGCGGCGGCGATCGCTCCGGCGGCGCCGCTCGTGCTCGGCGCCGTGCTCACGCTGGTTTTCGTCAGCGGATTCGCCCTTCACCCGACCGGACGGGTGCTCTCGACGGCGCGCGGCGCCGATGGCCGGCCGTCGTCGGCCGTGGGGGAGCTGTTCGCTCCGCGCGTGCTCGTCCTCGTGGTGGGCTTCCTCGGGATCGGCGGCGTCTTCGGCGGGACACTCACCTCCCTCACCGCGTTCATGACCGAGTCCGGCGCCCCGGAGCGGGCGGGCCTGTTCTACGGGGTCATGGGCATCGGGTCGGCGATCCTGGCGATCTCGGTCTCCTGGCTGCCCGCCGCCTTCCGCTTCGGCGCGCGGTGGACCGTCTTCGCCGCCGTGCTGGTCTCCGGTGTGGTCATGCTGCCGATGGTCGAATCCACTGCCGGGATGATCGGTGTGCTCGCGGTGATGGGGATCGGGGTCGGGCCGATCCTGGTCACCCAGTTCAGCCTCGGCGCGGAGCGCAGCCCGGCGGGACGCTCGGCGGCGGCGATGACGATGTTCAGTTCTGCGCTCGTCGTCGGTCAGTCCGCCGGTGCGGCCATCACAGGCGGGATCGCCGACGCCTACGATGCGCACGCGTCGGCATACGTGCCGCTCGTGGCGGCCGTGGTGATCCTGCTGGCATCGCTGGTGAATCTCCTGCTGGGCGACCGTGCCCGGTCGTCGGTGGCGACCGTCTGACTCACCCTGACTCACCGAACTCAGGCACGATCGCCGTCGGCGCGTCGGAAGCCGGGGTTCTCGGCGGATCGGCGCTGATCTGCCTGAGTTGGGATCTGCCTCAGTTGGAGAACGACCCGCTTCGGCGGGCGGCCGATAGCCTGGAGGTGTCCGCGGACCAGAGGAGATCCCATGGCATCCCCGAGCTCATCGTCGGCAACCGCCGATTTCGTCGTCGTCGCCAATCGGCTGCCGGTCGACCGTATCGTCTCCGAGGACGGCGGGGAGGACTGGCGCACGTCTCCCGGCGGACTCGTCGCGGCCCTCGAGCCGGTGATGCACGCCGTCGACGGCGCCTGGGTGGGCTGGGCGGGCGCTCCGGATCTGGAGCTGGCCCCCTTCGAGCTCGACGGACTCCGCCTCGTGCCCGTGACTCTTTCTGCCGAAGAGGTCGCCGAGTACTACGAGGGCTTCTCGAACGACACGATCTGGCCGCTCTACCACGACGTGATCGCCCAGCCGCAGTACCACCGGGAATGGTGGGATGCGTACGTCCGCGTCAACCGGCGCTTCGCCGCAGCAGCCGCGGCCGTGGTGTCTCCGGGCGGCACGGTGTGGGTGCACGACTATCAGCTCCAGCTCGTGCCGCAGATGGTGCGTGAGCTGCGACCTGACGTGGTGATCGGCTACTTCCACCACATCCCGTTCCCGCCCCGTGGCCTCTTCTCCCAGCTGCCCTGGCGGGATGCGGTGCTGCGCGGACTGCTCGGCGCGGATGTGATCGGCTTCCAGCGCGGATATGACGCGACGAACTTCCTCGAGGCCGTCCGGCGGCGGCTGCGCTTGGAGACCAAGGCGCAGTCCGTGAGCATTCCGGCGACCGAAGACGTGCCGGCTCGATCGGTCACCGTCCGGGCGGTGCCGATCTCGATCGACACCGTTCCCTATCAGGAGCTCGCCGCGCGTGAGGACGTCCGCGAGCGCGCCGCGGAGATCCGCCGCAGCCTGGGGAACCCGAAGAAGATCCTGCTCGGCGTCGACCGCCTCGACTACACCAAGGGCATCCGCCACCGCATCAAGGCCTACGGAGAGCTGCTCGACGAGCACCGCTTGCCGGACGAGGACATCTCGCTCATCCAGGTCGCCAGCCCGAGCCGCGAGCGCGTGGACGCGTATGTGCACCTGCGTGATGAGATCGAGCTCGCGGTCAGCCGCATCAACGGCGATCACGACACGGTGAGCCACTCCGCCATCCGCTACCTGCACCAGGGTTTCCCCCGGGAGGAGATGGTCGCCCTCTACCTCGCAGCCGACGTGATGCTGGTCACGGCGCTGCGGGACGGCATGAACCTCGTGGCGAAGGAGTATGTGGCCACCCGGGGCGACAACCGCGGCGTCCTCGTGCTGAGCGAGTTCGCCGGTGCGGCCGATGAGCTGCGCAGCGCCGTGCTGGTCAACCCCCACGACATCGAGGGCCTCAAGGAGGCCATCATGATAGCGGTCGAGATGACGCCGGGGGAGCAGGGCAAGAGGATGCGATCGCTCCGGCGACGCGTGCTCGAGAACGACGTGGAGGCGTGGGCCCAGGCGTTCCTCGGCGAGCTCGAAGCGGCGCGCCGCCGACGGGAGGAGACGGCATGACCAGGGCATGGAGTGCGGAGGATCCCGCTCTCGTCGCGATCGCGCTGACGCCGCGCCTGCTCGTGGCGCTCGACTTCGACGGCACACTCGCTCCGCTCGCCGACGCGCCGATGTCGGTTCGGGCGCTCCCCGCGTCGAAAGAGGCCATTGCTCGCCTCAGTGCGCTGCCCGACACGATCGTCGCCTATGTCTCCGGACGCAGCCTGCCCGATCTCCGTCTCATCGCAGAGCACGATGACGACTCTCCGGTGCCGTTGGTCGGGTCGCACGGCGTCGAGCGCTGGTTCCCCGATGAGGGGGAGGTCACCGTCGCCGCGACCGCGGAGGAGAGCGCGCTGCAGGCGGAGCTCCGCACGACCGCCGAGGAGATCGTGGCGCGGCATCCGGGCGTCGCCTTCGAGCCGAAGTCGTTCGGGTTCGGCATCCACGGGCGGCTCGCCGACCCCGCCGTCGAGGCCGAGGCCTTCGCCGAGGTCGACCGCGTCGTTTCCGAACGTGCACCCGGGTGGCACCGTCGGCCGGGTAAGAACATCCTGGAGTTCATCTTCCGCGCCG
Source organism: Microbacterium longlingense (assembly GCF_058349825.2). Taxonomy (NCBI): domain Bacteria; kingdom Bacillati; phylum Actinomycetota; class Actinomycetes; order Micrococcales; family Microbacteriaceae; genus Microbacterium; species Microbacterium longlingense. The sequence goes on along the minus strand of NZ_JBYRJA020000003.1, from coordinate 326,690 downwards.
AGGGCAAGGACGCCGGTGTCGCGGCGCTGCGCGCGCGGTACGCCCCGACGGGCGTCCTGTTCGCGGGCGACGACGTGACGGACGAGGAGGCGATCCGCAGCCTCGGCGTCGACGACGTCGGCGTGCGGGTCGGGCCGGCGGAGTCTGCGGCGGTGCTGCGCGCGGCGGGGCCGGAGGACGTCGCGCGGCTGCTCACCGCGGTCGCCGATCTGCGCGCCGCGCGCTGAGGGCGCCGCAAGCCAGCTGCACGAGAACAGGCGGACAGCACCGGAACAGGCTGTTTCCTGGGGGATTCGCCTGTCCTGACGCTGTTCGCCTGCTCCGGTGCGATGCCCGCCGGGCCGCGCGCGAGCGCGGGGCCGTGAGCAATAGACTCATGGCATGGCCCCACGTGATCCCTCCTCACCCGTCGATATCAAGCCCCGCAGCCGTGTCGTCACCGACGGCATCGAGGCGACGACCTCGCGAGGCATGCTTCGAGCCGTCGGCATGGGTGACGACGACTGGGACAAGCCCCAGGTCGGCATCGCGTCGAGCTGGAATGAGATCACGCCCTGCAACCTGAGCCTCGACCGGCTGGCGCAGGGGGCGAAGGAGGGTGTGCACGCCGGTGGCGGCTACCCGCTGCAGTTCGGCACGATCTCCGTCTCGGACGGCATCTCGATGGGCCACGAGGGCATGCACTTCTCCCTCGTCTCGCGCGAGGTCATCGCCGACTCCGTCGAGACCGTCGTGATGGCCGAGCGCCTCGACGGCACGGTGCTGCTCGCGGGCTGTGACAAGTCGATCCCCGGCATGCTCATGGCCAGCGCGCGCCTGAACCTCTCCAGCGTCTTCCTCTATGCCGGATCGATCGCCCCGGGCTGGGTGAAGCTCTCGGACGGCACCGAGAAGGACATCACGATCATCGACTCCTTCGAGGGCGTCGGCGCGTGCGTCTCCGGCCGGATGAGCGAAGAGGACCTCAAGCGCATCGAGTGCGCCTTCGCTCCCGGCGAGGGCGCCTGCGGCGGCATGTACACCGCCAACACGATGGCTTCCGTGGCCGAGGCTCTCGGCCTGTCGCTCCCCGGCTCCGCGGCGCCGCCGTCGGCCGATCGCCGCCGGGATCAGTTCGCGCACCGCTCCGGTGAAGCCGTCGTGAACCTCCTGCGTCAGGGGATCACGACCTCCGACATCCTCACCATCGAGGCCTTCGAGAACGCCATCGCCCTCGCGATGGCCCTCGGCGGGTCCACGAACGTCGTGCTGCACCTGCTGGCGATCGCGCGCGAGGCCCAGGTGGAGCTGTCCCTCCATGACTTCAACCGGATCGGCGAGAAGGTTCCGCACGTCGGCGACCTCAAGCCGTTCGGCAAGTACGTCATGAACGACGTCGACCGCCACGGCGGCATCCCCGTGATCATGAAGGCGATGCTCGACGAGGGCCTGCTGCACGGTGACGCGCTCACCGTGACCGGCAAGACGCTCGCCGAGAACCTGCGCGACCTCAACCCCGACCCGCTCGACGGCGAGGTCATCCACACGTTCGACAACCCGATCCACGCGACCGGCGGCCTGACGATCCTGCACGGTTCACTGGCGCCAGAGGGCGCCGTGGTGAAGACCGCCGGCTTCGACGCGGCTGTGTTCGAGGGCCCGGCCCGCGTGTTCGAGCGTGAGCGCGCGGCGATGGACGCCCTGGAAGAGGGGCTGATCAACGCCGGCGACGTCGTGGTGATCCGGTACGAAGGGCCCAAGGGCGGTCCCGGCATGCGCGAGATGCTCGCCATCACGGCGGCCATCAAGGGCGCTGGGCTCGGAAAAGATGTACTACTCTTGACGGACGGTCGATTCTCCGGCGGCACAACCGGCCTGTGCATCGGCCACATAGCACCCGAGGCGGTGGACGCTGGTCCTGTCGCTTTCGTGCGCGATGGTGATCTGATTCGGGTCGATATCGCGGCTCGCTCTCTCGACCTACTCGTCGACGAGGCCGAGCTGGCCTCCCGCCGTGAGGGCTGGGAGCCTCTTCCCCCGCGCTATACCCGTGGCGTTCTTGCCAAATACTCCCGTCTCGTGCGCTCCGCTGCGGAGGGCGCGACCACCGGGTAGGCACCTGCTCTCCGGCGGACTCTCGAAGCCCGCCGCCTGCCATTCGCCCATCTCGATCACAAGGATCCTGCGCAATGAATGCTGAATCCGTGGCTGTGCCTCGCCCGCCGGCCCGTCCGTCCACCGCTCCCGTGATCTCCGGGGCCGAGGCCGTCGTCCGCTCGCTCGGACTCCTCGGCGTCACGGACGTCTTCGGCATCCCCGGCGGTGCGATCATGCCGGTCTACGACCCGCTGCTCGACGACGAGGTGGTGCGCCACATCCTCGTCCGCCACGAGCAGGGCGCCGGCCACGCCGCCGAGGGCTACGCGTCGGCCACCGGCAAGATCGGCGTCGCGATCGCGACGTCCGGGCCGGGGGCGACCAACCTCGTCACGGCGATCGCGGACGCCTATATGGACTCGGTCCCGATGGTCGCCATCACCGGCCAGGTCTTCTCGCACCTGATGGGCACGGACGCCTTCCAGGAGGCCGACATCGTGGGCATCACGATGCCGATCACCAAGCATTCCTTCCTCGTCAAGAGCGCCGAGGAGATCCCCGCGGCGATCGCGGCGGCCTTCGAGATCGCCGGCACCGGTCGTCCCGGCCCCGTCCTGGTGGACATCACGAAGGACGCCCAGGTCGCCGAGGCGCCCTTCATCTGGCCGCCCAAGGTGGAGCTGCCCGGCTATCGTCCTGTCACCAAGGCGCACGGCAAGCAGATCCAGGCGGCGGCGCAGCTGATCGCCGAGGCGAGCCGGCCGGTTCTCTACGTCGGCGGCGGGGTCATCCGCGCGAAGGCCTCTGAGGAGCTGCGGACCTTCGCCGAAGCGACCGGCGCTCCGGTGGTGACCACCCTGATGGCGCGCGGTGCTTTCCCGGATTCGCACCAGCAGCACATGGGGATGCCCGGCATGCACGGGACGGTGCCGGCGGTGCTCGCGCTGCAGGAATCGGATCTGATCGTCGCGCTCGGCGCTCGCTTCGACGACCGCGTGACCGGGAAGGCCGAGGACTTCGCGCCCGACGCCAAGGTCATCCATGTCGACATCGACCCGGCGGAGATCTCCAAGATCCGCACCGCGGACGTACCGATCGTGGGCGACGTGCGCGAGGTGCTCGTCGACCTCGATGTCGCGTTCCGCAGCACCGTCGGCGCAGCTCGCCCGGATCTGACCGACTGGTGGACCCGCCTGAACGGGCTCCGCGAGGAGTTCCCCCTCGGCTACACGCCCACCGAAGACGGCCTGCTCAGCCCGCAGTACGTGATCTCCCGCATCGGCGAGCTCACGGGGCCGGAGGCGACCTACGCCGCCGGTGTCGGACAGCATCAGATGTGGGCGGCGCAGTTCATCAAGTACGAGCGCCCCAACTCCTGGCTCAACTCCGGCGGCGCCGGCACGATGGGCTACTCCGTGCCCGCCGCGATGGGCGCGAAGGTCGCCGAGCCGGACCGCGTGGTGTGGGCGATCGATGGGGACGGCTGTTTCCAGATGACCAACCAGGAGCTGGCCACCTGCTCGATCGAGGGCATCCCGATCAAGGTCGCGATCATCAACAACTCCTCCCTGGGCATGGTGCGCCAGTGGCAGACGCTGTTCCTCGGCGGGCGTCACTCGAACACCAGCCTCAACACCGGCCACGGCACGGTGCGGATCCCGGACTTCCTCAAGCTCGCGGAGGCGTACGGCTGTCTCGCCATCCGGGTGGAGAAGGAGGAAGAGGTCGACGCCGCGATCGCGCTCGCCCTCGAGACGAACGATCGGCCGGTGGTCATTGATTTCGTGGTGAGCGCCGATGCGATGGTGTGGCCGATGGTGCCCCAGGGGGTCAGCAACAGTTATGTCCAGTACGCGCGCGACCACGCTCCGGCGTTCGATCAGGAGGTCTGAGCCATGTCCACCCACGTGCTGAGCCTTCTGGTGGAGAACACCCCCGGTCTGCTGACCAGGGTCGCCGGCCTCTTCGCCCGTCGCGGCTTCAACATCGAGTCGCTCGCGGTGGGCGTCACCGAGGTGCCGGGTCTGTCCCGCATCACGGTCGTCGTCGACGTCGAGGACCTGCCGCTGGAGCAGGTGACCAAGCAGCTGAACAAGCTCGTCAACGTCATCAAGATCGTCGAGCTGGACCCTGCGGCATCGGTGCAGCGTCACCACATGCTGATCAAGGTGCGTGCCGACAACGCCAGCCGTTCCAACGTGCTCGAGGTCGTGAGCCTCTTCCGGGCCTCCGTCGTCGACTACGCCACCGACGCGCTCGTCGTCGAGGTGACCGGCGACAAGGGCAAGGTGGAAGCCCTGCTCAGGGCTCTGGAGCCCTTCGGCATCAAGGAGCTGTCCCAGTCCGGCCTGGTCGCCATCGGCCGCGGCGGCAAGAGCATCACCGAGCGTGTTCTGCGCGGCTGACCGCGCACGACCTGAACCGGGGCCCCCAGGGGCCCGCACATGAACCACGATCAAGGAGAAACACAAAGTGGCTGAGATCTACTACGACGACGACGCTGACCTGTCGGTCATCCAGGGCAAGAAGGTGGCCATCGTCGGCTACGGCTCGCAGGGGCATGCCCACGCGATGAACCTGCGCGACTCGGGTGTCGAGGTCGCCATCGCCCTCAAGGACGGTTCGAAGTCGATCGCGAAGGCGGAGGAGGCCGGCTTCCCGGTCAAGAACGTCGCCGACGCGGCGGAGTGGGCCGACCTCATCATGATCCTGGCGCCGGACCAGCACCAGCGCTCGATCTACGCCGAGTCGATCAAGGACAAGCTGACCCCGGGCAAGACCCTCGCGTTCGCGCACGGCTTCAACATCCGGTTCGGCTACATCGACGCGCCGGAGGGCGTCGACGTGATCCTCGTCGCGCCGAAGGCCCCCGGCCACACCGTGCGCCGCGAGTACGTCGCCGGTCGCGGCATCCCCGACATCATCGCGGTCGAGCGCGACGCGTCGGGCTCGGCATGGGCCACCGCGCTGTCCTACGCCAAGGCCATCGGCGGGACCCGTGCCGGCGTCATCAAGACGACCTTCACCGAGGAGACCGAGACCGACCTCTTCGGTGAGCAGGCGGTGCTGTGCGGCGGTGTGAGCCACCTCGTGCAGGCGGGCTTCGAGACCCTCGTCGAGGCGGGCTACCAGCCGCAGATCGCCTACTTCGAGGTGCTGCACGAGCTCAAGCTCATCGTCGACCTCATGTGGGAGGGCGGCATCGCCAAGCAGCGCTGGTCGGTCTCCGACACCGCGGAGTACGGCGACTACGTCTCCGGCCCGCGCGTGGTGACCGACGAGGTCAAGGAGTCGATGAAGGCGATCCTCGCCGACATCCAGTCCGGCGCCTTCGCGACGCGCTTCATCGAGGACCAGAACAACGGGGCCGCCGAGTTCCTCGCACTCCGTGAGAAGGAGCAGGGTCACGCGATCGAGGCGACGGGCAAGGAGCTTCGCTCGCTGTTCGCCTGGAAGCAGCAGGACGAGGACTACGTGGAGGGCTCGGCCGCACGCTGATTCCCCCCTGACGAAGGAAGGCCCCGGCGTGTTCGCCGGGGCCTTCCTTCATCCGAAGAGCTGGATCAGCTCGCCGGAACCGCGTCGCGGATCTGGATCGGAGCGTCGGAGGGGTCAGCCCACACCGGCGACGGCAGGAGTGTGTCGGTCTGCCCCGCCTGGATCGCGCGCAGGGCGTCCTCGATGTCGGCCGCGTTCTCGGGCACGGTCAGTCCGCACGCTCGCAGTTCTGAGGCGAACTTCAGGGTGAGGCGGCTCTTGCCGGCCTCGATGGCCTGCGCGGTCGTCCCGGTGCGCTTGTCGCTGCCGGTCTGGATGTCGGAAACCTGGTCGCACACGTGGTAAACCTTGCCGCCGTCGACCCAGACGACCTCGTCGCTGCCCAGCAGCTGGATCACCGCAGACTGGTCTGCGTTGTACTTCTCGACCGACGGCGGGCTGAAGTCGGCTCCGAGCACCGCGGCGACGAGGGCGAGGACGATGCCGATGACGCCGGCGGTGGTCTTCTGGCCCTTGTCCATGTCCTTGTTCAGGAAGACCAGGATGATGAGCGGCAAGAACGCGATGATCGCGATGATCGCGCCGAGCTGGTTCTGCACGAAGAAGCGGAAGGACTCCGACTTCCTCGCCGGGTCGAGGCGGTTGGCCTTCTTCCACAGCATGGAGCCGGTGATCGACAGCGCCGCGATCACCACCAGCAGCACGAGCAGGCTGATGAACGCCCACTGCGGGAACGTGGTCTGCACGCCCTCCTCGACGAGCAGGCCGGTCGCGGTGTCGCGCACCAGGCCCTCTTCGCCGACGACCTCACGCTGGCGCAGGAGCCAGAAGATGCCGACGGCCTCGCCCGCGATCGCGACGGCCCACAGCACCGCAGCGATCCAGCGGAAGCGGGTCGCCTTGGCCTTCGCCGCCGGAGTCGGCTGCCATCCGGCGGGCGGCTCTGCGCCGTCCGTGCCGGCCGCCGGCGTCGCGGGTCTCTTCGTGCTTTCCTCTGCCACTGGTGTTTCCTTCCCCTCGGAGCTCGCTTGATCCTACTGGGAACACGCTTTGCGGCGGGGGTCCGCGACCGCCCGGCGGCATCCGCGTGCCGATGCCGCCGGGCGCTACGCTGGGGTCGTGGCAGAGGACCGTGATGACGACGCCCTGCGCTGGGACGGCGACGATGAGCAGCAATCCGCGACGACCCTTCCCGCCGGCTGGCATGCCGTGGGCAAGGGGAGCGACCGCGTGCAGACCGTCGCGGCTGATCCCGAGCGCGCCGCAGCCCCCGACAGCGAGCAGGCCCCGATCGGCACGGCCGCTCTGGTGGGGTACGGCATCATCGGCGGTATCTACCTGCTGTACGCGATCGGCTGGGTCGTGATCGGTTTCCGTCTGCAGGGCACCGGAGTGTCCCTGGTGTCCGACGCGATGTTCGCGGCAGCCCGCTGGGTCGCTGCGCTCTCGCCGCTGCTGTGGTTCGGCGCGACCTGGGTCCTCACCCGCAGGGCGAAGACGTGGGTGCGGGTCGTCGCCCTCCTGGCGGGGGTCGTGCTGCTCGTGCCGTGGCCGTTCGTGATGATGGGGGTGTGGGGCCTGTGAGCGTCGCAGAACGGCTTCTCGACCGTGCCGCCCCGCGCTGGACGCTCGCGCTGCTGTGGGGCGTCACCGGCCTCTTCTACGCGTACGCGGTGTGGAGCGCGATCACCACGCTCGTCGCGCTCGCCACCGGTCCGCTCGGGCTCGGCCTCTACGGCTGGGTGATGATGCTGCTGGCCATCGCGATCCCCATGCTGACGTTCGGGATCGCCGTGCAGATCACGCGCGAGCGCTCGTTCCTCGTCGCGGCTCTGGTGCTGCTGGCCGGGCTCGGCGTCGTGGCGGTGTTCTGGATCGACGTGGTGGCGTTCACGACCCTCAACGCGATCCGCGTCGTCAGCTGACGACGCGGCGACGCCCGCGGGCGGTGGCGCGCGCTCCGAGAGCGCGTCTTTTCGCGTCTCGGGAGGGCACCCCGTCAAGCCGCCGTCCGCCGCTCCGGTAGAGTGGCCGCAAGATCGCGCCCCCGACGGTGTGCGGCGCGTCGGCAATCACCGTCTGCTGCCTCCCGAAGGAGCCACCGTGCCCAAGCCCATCGTGCTGCTCGCCGAAGTCCTCTCGCCCGCTACGGTCGACGCCCTCGGGCCCGACTTCGAGATCCGGCAGGTGGATGGAACAGATCGTCCTGCTCTCTTCGACGCGCTCGCCGACGCGGATGCTGTTCTGGTCCGCTCCGCGACCAAGATCGATGCCGAGGCCCTCGGCCACGCCCCCAAGCTGAAGGTGGTCGCCCGCGCGGGCGTCGGCCTCGACAACGTCGACATCAAGGCGGCCACCGCCGCCGGTGTCATGGTGGTCAACGCGCCGACCTCGAACATCGTCTCGGCCGCCGAGCTCACCGTCGGCCACATCCTGAGCCTCGCGCGCCGGATCCCGGCTGCGCACGCATCGCTGTCCGGCGGCGCGTGGAAGCGCAGCTCGTTCACCGGCTCCGAGCTGTTCGAGAAGACCGTCGGCATCGTGGGCCTCGGCCGGATCGGCGCGCTCGTCGCCGCACGGCTGGCGGCCTTCGACACCAAGCTCATCGCCTACGACCCCTACGTGACCAGCGCGCGCGCCCAGCAGCTGGGCGTCCAGCTGGTCTCGCTGGACGAGCTGGTGGCGGAGGCGGACTTCCTCACCATCCACATGCCCAAGACGCCGGAGACGACCGGCATGATCGGTGCAGAGCAGCTCGCGGCCATGAAGGACACCGCCTACGTGGTCAACGTCGCCCGCGGCGGCCTGATCGACGAGGACGCACTGCTGGAGGCGCTGCAGAGCGGTCAGATCGCCGGTGCCGGCCTCGACGTCTTCACTGCGGAGCCCCCGGCGGAGGGCACCGCGGCGCACGCGCTGACCTCGCAGCCCAACGTGGTCGTCACCCCGCACCTGGGCGCGAGCACCGAGGAGGCGCAGGAGAAGGCCGGCATCTCGGTGGCCCGCTCGGTGCGCCTGGCTCTCGACGGCGAGCTCGTCCCGGACGCCGTCAACGTCGCGGGCGGCGTGATCGATCCGTATGTGCGCCCCGGCATCCCGCTGGTCGAGAAGCTCGGACAGATCTTCTCGGCGATCGCGCAGTCCCCGCTGACCAGCCTCGACGTCGAGGTGCACGGCGAGCTCAACGCCTACGACGTGAACGTCTACAAGCTGGCTGCCCTCAAGGGCGTGTTCACGAACATCGTCAGCGAGAAGGTCTCCTACGTCAACGCACCGCTGCTCGCCGAGCAGCGTGGCGTGGAATCGCGTCTGCTCGTCGACGACCAGTCCGAGGAGTACCGCAACGTCATCACCCTGCGCGGCGCGCTGTCGGACGGCACCCAGCTCGCTGTCTCCGGCACGCTCACCGGCACCAAGCAGATCGAGAAGCTCGTCGGCATCAACGACTACGCCCTCGAGCTGCCGATCGAGAGCAACCACATCGTCATGGTCTACAACGACCGTCCGGGCATCGTGGCCGTGTACGGGCAGAAGTTCGGCGAGGCCGGCATCAACATCGCGGGCATGCAGATCGCCCGCAGCTCCGACGGCGACAAGGCGCTGTCGGTGCTGACCCTGGACTCGCCGGCTTCCGACGAGATTCTCGACGCCGTGCGCGACGAGATCGACGCTGTCGTGTTCTCGCAGATCCAGATCACCGAGGCCTGACCGCGCGTCTCCCGTCGCGTCTTCACGCCGAGGGGCTTCCGGACTCACGTCTCGGGAGCCCCTCGGCGTCTTCCTCCCGGCCAGCGCAGCACTACGCTGGGAGCACAATCCCGAGTATCAGAGGAGAGTCATGTCGCGTGTCGTCAAGCTCGCCGTCATCCCCGGTGACGGCATCGGACCGGAGGTCGTCGCGGAGGCCGAGAAGGTCCTCAACCGCGTCACCGCAGACAGCGACGTGCGGTGGGAGCGCACCGAGTTCTCCCTCGGGGCTGACCGCTATCTCGCCACCGGTGACACGCTGACCGACGCGGACCTGGACGCCATCCGCGCGCAGGATGCGATCCTGCTGGGTGCCGTGGGCGGTGTGCCAGGCGACCCGCGGCTGCGGGACGCCAACATCGAACGCGGTCTTCTGCTGAAGCTGCGCTTCGAGCTCGACCACTATGTGAACCTGCGGCCGTCGCGGCTGTACCCCGGCGTGCCGGGGCCGCTCGCCGCACCGGGCGACGTCGACTTCGTCGTGGTGCGTGAGGGCACAGAGGGGCCCTACGTGGGCAACGGCGGCTCGATCCGCCGCGGAACCCCGCAGGAGGTCGCCAACGAGACATCGGTGAACACCGCGTACGGTGTCGAGCGCGTGGTGCGATACGCGTTCGATCTCGCCGAGCGCCGCCGCCAGAAGCTCACGCTCGTGCACAAGACCAATGTGCTCGTGCATGCCGGGGGCATCTGGAAGCGTGTCGTCGACGCGGTCGCCCAGGAGCACCCGGATGTCGCCGTAGACTACCTGCACGTCGATGCCGCAACGATCTTCCTGGTCACGAACCCCTCGCGTTTCGACGTCATCGTCACCGACAACCTCTTCGGCGACATCCTCACCGACCTGGCCGGCGCCGTCACCGGCGGCATCGGCCTCGCAGCGTCCGGGAACATCAATCCGGATGGCACCGCCCCGTCGATGTTCGAGCCCGTGCACGGATCCGCCCCCGACATCGCCGGACAGCAGAAGGCTGACCCCACCGCGGCCATCCTCTCCGTGGCGCTCCTGCTGCAGCACCTCGGTCTCGCCGATGAGGCGGCTCGGGTGACGGCGGCCGTGGAAGCCGATATCGCCGAACGCGGCGAGACGGCTCGCAGCACCGCCGAGATCGGCACCGCGATCGCCGACCGGCTCTGAATCACGAAGGCCACCGCGCACCGTTTCGGACGCGCGAGAACGGAAAGAACAGCATGACCGACGACCTCACTTTCGATGTGACCCGCAACCTCATGCCGGTATCGGCGGAGCGTCGCGCGGAGATCCTCGCCGACCCCGGCTTCGGACAGCACTTCACCGACCACATGGTCGACATCTGCTGGTCGGAGAAGGGGGGCTGGCATCGCCCCCGGGTGCAGCCGTACGGCCCGATCTCGCTGGACCCCGCGGCATCCGTGCTGCACTACGGCCAGGAGATCTTCGAGGGCATCAAGGCCTACCGCCACGCCGACGGATCGATCCACACCTTCCGGCCGGAGCGCAACGGCGCTCGCCTGCAGGCCAGCGCTCGGCGGATGGCCCTGCCGGAGCTGCCGGTCGAGCACTTCATCCAGTCCATCCGCGAGCTCATCGCGGTCGATGGCGAATGGGTGCCGTCCGGCGACGACCAGAGCCTGTATCTGCGGCCGTTCATGTTCGCCAAGGAGGCGTTCCTCGGCGTGCGTCCGGCGAAGAAGGCGGCGTACTACCTGATCGCGTCGCCCGCGGGCGCGTACTTCTCCGGCGGTGTGAAGCCGGTCAACATCTGGCTGAGCGAGCACTACGCCCGCGCAGGCAAGGGCGGAACGGGCGCGGCCAAGACGGGCGGAAACTACGCCGCGAGCCTCCTGCCACAATCCGAGGCCTACGCCCAGGGATGCGACCAGGTGGTCTTCCTCGACCAGGACGGCAACGTCGAGGAGCTCGGTGGCATGAACGTCCTGTTCGTGCGCAAGGACGGCTCGATCCTCACTCCGCAGTCCGAGAGCATCCTGGAGGGGATCACGCGCGATTCGCTGCTGCAGCTCGCCGAGGATCGCGGCCACCGCGTCGAGCGGCGCGCCGTTTCGCTTCAGGAGTGGCGTGACGGGGTGGCGTCCGGCGACATCGTCGAGGCGTTCGCGTGCGGCACGGCTGCGGTCGTCACCCCGATCGGCCGGCTCAAGGCCGCGGAGTTCGAGGACGAGCAGCCGATCGGGGAGCTTGCGCTGTCGCTGCGCGAGGAGCTCACCGACATCCAGTACGGTCGCCGCGAAGACCGGCACGGCTGGCTGACCCGCCTCGACGGCTGAGCAGACCTTCCGGGACCCGGCTCGCGATGCCGGGGCCCGGAAGGACCGGCCGGTGTCTTCCGGGCTAGGCTGAGCGGGTGAAGATCGCACGGTTCAGTCATGGGCAGACCATCGGGTTCGGCATCCTGGACGACGACGAGCTGGTGGTGCTCGCCGGAGACCCGATGTTCGCCGGCTATGAGACGACGGGGGAGCGGGTGCCGCTCGCCGACGCCGTCCTGCTGGCGCCGGTGATCCCGCGATCGAAGGTGGTCTGCGTCGGGAAGAACTATCACGACCACGCTGCTGAGATGGGCGGGGAGGCGCCGGCCGAGCCGCTGCTGTTCCTCAAGCCCAACACCGCGGTGATCGGTCCGGATGACACGATCGTGCGCCCTCCGCAGTCGGAGCGCACAGACTACGAGGGCGAGCTCGCGGTCGTGATCGGCAAGATCGCCAAGAACGTCGTGCCGGAGCGGGCTGCCGACCATGTGTTCGGCTACACCGTCGCGAACGACGTGACCGCGCGGGACCTGCAGCGTAGCGACGGCCAATGGAGCCGCGCAAAGGGCTTCGACACCTTCTGCCCGCTCGGCCCGGTGATCGAGACCGAGTTCGACCCCAGCGCGGCCACCATCACCACGCGACTCAACGGCGAGGTGCGCCAGGAGGCGCCGCTGACCGACATGATCCACTCCGTCGCGGACATCATCGCCTACGCCTCTGCGGCCTTCACCCTGCTGCCGGGCGACGTGATCCTCACCGGCACGCCGGCGGGCATCGGCCCCTTCACCGCCGGGGATGTCATCGAGGTCGAGGTGTCGGGGATCGGCACGCTGCGCAACGCGGTCCGCGACGCGGACCGCTTGTCGTGACGTCAGCGGCGCCGGTCGCCGCTGATCCGCTCGCGCCGTCCGCGGTCGAACGCATCCAGCGGCGCACCGTGCGGGTGCTCGCCCTCGGCCAGGTGCTCGGCGGCATCGGGTTCGGCGCCACGATCTCACTCGGCGCCCTGCTGGCAGCGGAGATCTCGGGCGACGACGCGCTCTCCGGCCTCGCGACGGCGTTCGTGACGCTCGGTGCGGCGATCGCGGCGATCCCGCTCGCGCGCTACGCAGCGCGCTTCGGCCGGCGACTCTCGCTCACCCTCGGCAACGCTCTCGCTCTCGGCGGCATCCTGATCGTGATCACCGCGGCGGCCGTGCGGAGTTTCCCGCTCCTGCTCGCCGGCATCGTGCTGATCGGCGCGGGCAACGCGGGCAACCTGCAGTCGCGCTTCGCCGCGACCGATCTGGCGGCGCCGGAGCGCCGGGGGCGGGATCTGTCGATCGTGGTGTGGGCCACCACGATCGGCGGCGTCGCCGGGCCCCTGATGGTCACGCCGGGGGAGGTGCTCGGGCAGGCGCTCGGGATGCCGCCGCTCACCGGGGCCTACCTGTTCTCGTTGACCACGCAGACCGCCGCCCTTCTGCTGTATCTGGTGGCGCTCCGCCCGGATCCGCTCCTCACGGCGCAGCGGGTGGCCGCACGGTCAGCGGGTGCCAGCGCGCTGGGCGCTGACCACGACCGGCCGGTGGTGGCGCGCTATGCGATCTTCGTCGTCTCGGCCTCCCACGCGGTGATGGTGGCGGTCATGGCGATGACGCCGGTTCACCTGATGCACATGGTCCATGCGGGACATGCGGGGCACGGCGCGGCTGTCAGCACCGACGTCACCCTGCTGGTGGGCGTGACGATCGCGGCCCATGTCGCCGGCATGTACGGGCTCTCACCGGTGTTCGGCATCCTGTCGGACCGCTGGGGACGGATGCCCGTCGTCCTTCTCGGACAGGGCGTCTACGTCGTCGCCATGGTGCTGGTCATCGCCGCGGGGGAGAGCACCACCGGCGTCATGATCGCTCTCGTGCTGCTCGGGCTGGGATGGAGCGCATCGACCGTGGCCGGAGCATCGCTGCTGACCGAGGCGTCGACGGTGGCGCAGCGTCCGAAGCGGCAGGGCCTCAGCGACTCGCTGATGAGCGTGACCGGGGCGGTGTGCGCGGCGCTCGCGGGCGTCGTGCTCTCCTCGTTCGGGTACGCCGGGCTGGGCGTCGCCGCCCTCGTCCTCGTGCTGGCTGTGGTGGCGCTTGCGCCCCTGTCCCGCAGCACCCGCGTGGCGTGAGTCGCAGCCCATCGGCGCCCGGCCCCGGATCTCACACCACGCCCGGATGCCCGGTGCCCCTCTTCGCCGGCAGCGCGAAGCGCGGCATCCACCGGCGCCATGCGCCAGAACTAGACTGGTGATCCTATGGCTACTCCCGATCCCCGCACCACGACCGCGACCGGCTCCGACGTCCGCGTGCGCTTCTGCCCCTCGCCGACCGGTCTTCCGCACGTGGGGCTCATCCGCACGGCGCTGTTCAACTGGGCCTATGCCCGGCACAACGGCGGCAAGCTGATCTTCCGCATCGAGGACACCGACGCCGCACGCGACAGCGAGACGAGCTTCGAGCAGCTGCTGGAGGCGCTGCGGTGGCTCGAGATCGACTGGGACGAGGGCGTCGAGGTGGGCGGTCCGCACGCCCCCTACCGGCAGTCCGAGCGTCACGACGTGTACCGCGAGGTGCTCGAGAAGCTCGTCGCGAGCGGTGCCGTCTACGAGAGCTATTCGACGGCCGAAGAGATCGACGCGCGCAATGAGGCAAACGGTCGCGCCAAGCAGCTCGGCTACGACAACTATGATCGGGACCTCACAGACGAGCAGCGAGCCGCTTTCCGCGCCGAAGGGCGCCAGCCCGCTCTGCGTCTGCGGGTGCCGGACGAGGACCTGACCTATGTCGACCTCATCCGCGGCGAGGTCACCTTCCCGGCCGGGTCCTTCCCCGACTACGTCCTGGTGCGACCGAACGGCGTCCCGCTCTACACCTTCGTGAACCCGGTCGACGACGCCCTCATGCGCGTCACCCATGTGCTGCGCGGCGAAGACCTCATGCCCTCGACCGCTCGTCAGCTCGCGCTGTACGACGCCCTCATCGGAGCGGGGGTGACAGACTTCGTGCCGCGTTTCGGGCACATGCCGCTCGTGCTCGGCGAGACCGGCAACAAGAAGCTCTCCAAGCGTGACCCGCAGGCCGACCTGTTCCTGCACCGGGAGCGCGGTTTCATCCGCGAGGGTCTGCTGAACTACCTGGCGCTGCTGGGGTGGTCCCTCGCGCCCGATCGCGACGTCTTCTCGCTCGACGAGTTCATCGCGGCCTTCGACATCGCCGACGTCAATCCGAACCCCGCCCGGTTCGACCAGAAGAAGGCCGAGTCGATCAACGGCGACCATATCCGCCTGCTGGACGGCAAGGACTTCGCCGAGCGCATCCTGCCTTACCTGGCGGCGGCAGGAGTCTTCGGCGACGCGGAGCCGACGCACGAGCAGATCGTGCTCGCGTTCCGCGCCGCCCCGCTCGTGCAGGAGCGCTTGCAGCTGCTCGGGGAGGCGCCGGGCATGCTGGGCTTCCTCTTCACCGACACCGTCTCCTACGAGGCCGATGCGCTCAAGGGGCTGCCCGCCAACGCCGCCGAGGTGCTGCGCGCGAGCATCGACGCACTGGCGCCGCTCGATGATTTCGGTACAGATGCCGTGCAGGCAGCGCTCTCGGAGGCACTTGTGGAGCGGCTCGAGCTCAAGCCGCGTGTGGCGTATGGCCCTGCGCGCGTCGCTCTGACCGGACGACGTGTCTCGCCGCCGCTGTTCGAGTCGATGGAGCTGCTCGGCAAGGACGAGACGCTGCGCCGCCTGGAGGGTCTGGTCGCGCACCTCGGCTGAGCTCGCCGTGACGCAGCGCGGATGCGTCCTCTCGGTGCCGGACACCTCTCGTTCATGACGGCGTGGGTTGGCGGCTACCCTCGCCTCATAGCGTCACCGGGTACCCGAAACCCGGTGCCCTTCCGGGGTGCCGGACACCGAGAGGAAACCCATGGCATCCGCTTCCCGTCGTGCGCGCCTCGGCGCCGGCATCGCTCTCGCGGCCTCCGCCGCGCTGCTGCTCTCCGCTTGTTCGTCCCCGCAGGCGAACGACGCCGCCGCGTCGACCGCCACCTCGCTCGCCGATTTCGGCACCTTTGAAGACCTGGAGGCCGCGGCCAAGGCCGAGGGCGCCCTGAACGTCATCGCCCTCCCGCGCGACTGGGCGAACTACGGCGAGATCCTGGATCTGTTCGCCGAGCGCTACCCGGAGATCGAGATCGTCGAGCAGTCTCCCGACGTCTCCAGCGCCGAGGAGATCCAGGCCGCGAAGACCAACGAGGGCCTCGACACCGCTCCCGACGTGTTCGATCTCGGCCTCACCGTCGCCCTGCAGAACACCGACCAGTTCGCCCCGTACCAGGTGCAGACCTGGGACGACATCCCCGACGCCCTGAAGGAGCCGACCGGCCTGTTCGTCGGTGACTACGGCGGGTACATGTCGGTCGGCTACGACTCGTCGAAGTACCCGGAGCCCGCTGAGATCACCGATCTCCTCACCGGCGACTACAAGGGCGCCGTCGCGCTCAACGGAGACCCGACCCAGGCCGGCGCAGCCTTCGGCGCCGTCGGCCTCGCGACGGTGCAGAACGGCGGAACCCTGGACGACTACCAGCCCGGCATCGATTTCTTCGCTGACCTGCAGAAGGCGGGCAACCTGCTGAAGGTCGACGTGACCACCGCGACGGTCGCGAGCGGCGAGACGCCCGTGGTGTTCGACTGGGACTACCTCAACGCAGCGCACACGGCGGACAACAAGGACTGGAAGGTCGTCGTGTTCGACGGCACCGGTTACGCCGCGTACTACAACCAGGCGATCTACAAGCACGCGCCGCACCCCGCTGCGGCACGTCTGTGGCAGGAGTTCCTCTACAGCGACGAGGTGCAGAACCTGTTCCTCAAGGGCGGCGCTCGTCCGGCCCGTATGGAGGCCATGATCGACGCGGGGACCATCGACGCGGAGTTTGCCGCGGCGCTTCCCGAGGCACCGGAAGACACCGTGGTGCCGACCGAGGCGCAGAGCGCCGCCGCCGGCGAGCTGCTCGGCGAGAAGTGGGCTGCGGCGGTCCAGTGACCTCTGCGTCTCACAGCGCTCCGACCGGGCCGGGGCGTTCCGTTCCGGCCCGGTACGGGGCTTCGGTCGGGGCGGTGCTCGGGCTCGTCCCGTTCACCGCCTACGTCCTGCTGTTCCTCGCCCTGCCGACGATTCTCGCGATCGGCACGGGGCTGTTCGACCGTGACGGCGCGTTCACGTGGAACAACCTCTCCGCGCTCGGCGACCCGGTCGTGATCCAGACCTTCGTGAACTCGACGTGGTTGTCGTTGCTGACCGCGGTCGTCGGCGCCGTGGTCGGCGTTCTCGTCTGCTACGCCCTCCTGGGGCTGCCGGCGCAGGGCGCCGTGCGGACGGTCGTGGATGCCGCCTCCGGTGTCCTGGCCCAGTTCGGCGGCGTCATGCTCGCATTCGTCTTCATCGCGACCATCGGGATGCAGGGATTCGTGCGCGTGCTCCTGCAGGATGTGTTCGGGATCGACATCTTCGCCAACGGCAACTGGCTCTACGAGCTTCCCGGGCTGATCCTCCCGTACATCTACTTCCAGGTGCCGCTGATGGTCATCACGTTCATGCCGGCCCTGTCGGCGTTGAAGCCGCAGTGGGCGGAGGCGAACCTCACCCTCGGCGGAACGCGCGCGAGCTTCTGGATGCGCATCGGCATCCCGGTGCTGGCGCCGGCATTCCTGGCGAGCCTGCTGCTGCTCTTCGCGAACGCGTTCTCCTCTTATGCCACCGCTGCTGCGCTGGCGAGCCAGGGGTCGCAGATCGTTCCGCTGCAGATCCGAGCCTCGCTCACGAGCGAGACCGTCCTCGGCCGGGAGAACCTGGCGGGTGCGCTTGCCCTCGGCATGATCGTGGTCGTCGGGATCGTGATGGCGCTGTACTCGCTCGTGCAGCGCCGGGCGGCGCGGTGGCAGTCATGAACCGTATCGCACCCTCGGCGTTCACCCGCACGGTCATCGGCGTCGTCGTCGGTCTCTTCTTCCTCATCCCGCTCGCGGCGACCTTGCTGTATACGCTGCGGGACAGCGCGGGAGGCTTCACCGCAGACCGCTGGGCGGCACTCGTCGACCCGGAGAAGGGGCGCGTGCTCGCCCCCATCTGGACCGGCCTGGGAAACTCGTTGATCCTCGCGCTCGTGACGGTGCTCATCGTGCTTTTCCTGCTGGCGCCGACGATGATCCTGGTGAACCTGCGTTTCCCGAGACTCCGTCCGATCTTCGAGTTCGTGGTGCTGCTGCCGTTGACGATCCCGGCGATCGTTCTCGTCGTCGGCCTCGCCCCGATCTACCTGCAGGTGGGGCGTACCTTCGGCACCGGGGCGTGGACGCTCGCGTTCGCATACGGCATCATCGTTCTGCCGTTCGCCTACCGGTCCATCCAGGCATCGATCGATGCGGTCGACATGCGCACGCTGACCGAGGCCGCCCGCTCGCTCGGGGCGAGCTGGGGGACCGTTGTGGTGCGCGTGCTCGCACCGAACCTCCGGCCCGGTCTGATCGCGGCGTCGCTGATCTCGATCGCGGTTGTCCTCGGGGAGTTCACGATCGCGTCCCTCCTGAACCGTCAGGTCTTCCAGACCGCGATGGTGGTGGTGCAGAAGCAGGACGCATATGCGCCCGCGATCTTCACTCTGCTCGCCCTGCTGTTCGTCTTCGTTCTCTTGCTCGTGATCGGCCGTCTGGCGCGCGGCACCCGAAAGGCTCATCCATGACCACCCAGCCTCTCCTTCCTCCGACGAAGGACAACGTGCTGCTCGCCGAAGCGGGCTCCGGGACACCGGTGCAGCTCGGCGGCATCGTCAAGAGCTACGGAGGCAATCGCGTGCTGCACGGGGTCGACCTCGACATCGCTCCCGGAGAGTTCGTCTCTCTCCTGGGGCCGTCCGGGTGCGGCAAGACCACCCTGTTGCGTGTGCTCGCGGGGCTGGAGGCGGCGGATGAGGGCACCGTCGTCGTGGGCGGTGCCGATGTCTCTCGGGTTCCGACCAACAAACGGGACATCGGGATGGTGTTCCAGTCGTATTCGCTGTTCCCGCACCTGCGGGTGGTTGACAACACGGCCTTCGGCTTGCGTCGACGCAAGGTCGGCAAGGCCGACGCCGCACGCCGGGCAGCAGACGCCCTGGCGCTCGTGGGCCTGGCCGAGCAGGCGGACAAGTTCCCGCACCAGCTCTCCGGCGGTCAGCAGCAGCGTGTGGCGCTGGCGCGCGCTCTGGTGACCGAGCCGCGCGTGCTGCTCCTGGACGAGCCGCTCTCGGCGCTCGACGCGAAGGTGCGCGTGCAACTGCGCGACGAGATCCGGCGGATCCAGTTGCGCCTGGGCATCACGACCGTGTTCGTGACGCACGACCAGGAGGAGGCGCTCAGCGTCTCCGATCGGGTTGCGGTGATGAACGGGGGGCGCATCGAGCAGATCGGGACGCCGGAGGAGCTCTATCAGCGCCCGGCGACCCCGAACGTTGCAGCGTTCGTCGGCCTGTCGAGTATCGTGCGCGGTGTCGCGACGGGGACGGTCGTCGACGTCTGGGGTGCGACGTTGCCGCTGCAGACGCCCGCGGACGGACCCGTGGACGTGATGGTGCGTCCGGAGAACGTGCGGATCGTCACCGACACCTCCGAGAGCGTGCCCGGCGCGCGCGACGCGGGTGCCGCTTCGGTGGGCGGCGGTTCTGTGGGCGCTTCGGCTGCGTTGATCGACGGCGTGGTCGAGGAGACGACGTTCCTCGGCAGCATGCGCAGGACTCTCGTGCGCACATCCGCCGACGAGCTGGTGTGGGCGCAGCATCCGTCCCGTATTCGGCTGGCTCATGGCGACCGGGTGGGGCTCGCGCTCGATGCCGAGCCCGTTGCGGTGCGGCCGGCGGGTGGCGTCGTTCGCTGACCCCGGCTCGCGCGTCGTGGTCGCGCCGGGGGAGTGATGCTCGGCCCGGTCCGGCAGGGTTCGGCCGGGCCAGGCAGTGTTCGGCGGGGCCAGGCAGTGTTCGGCGGCCTCTGCCGTCGTCGCGCGGCCGCAGAACACGCCCGAGGGTTGGCGTCCCGCCGCTGGTTTTGCCCCTTCCGGTGATCCGGGCTATGCTTGACCCTCGGTACGACTTCGGTCGAAAACCCTTGGGGTATGGTGTAATTGGCAACACGGCTGATTCTGGTTCAGTTGTTCTTGGTTCGAGTCCAGGTACCCCAGCCACAAAAATGGCGAGATTCCGCGGCAGAATAGCCCATTAGTCCACTCCGTAACTCTGCCCTTTTGGGGCAGTTTTACCACTTTGGTCACCAGAAACCCTCCCGTCGCCCCTGTTCTCGGGCATCTCAGCGGGGGAGTGCCGGGTGCTACCGGACGCTCCCGCTGGGAGACGTACCTGCCCGGTATGGACCTCCTGCCGCCCCTCGCCCCCGTCTTCCTCACCCAGCGTGAGGTCGCCGAACTCCTCCGTGTGCCCGTCCGCACGGTCGAGGATTGGCGGCTCACGCGATCCGGCCCACCCTGGGTGAAGCTCGGTCGGCACGTCCGCTACGAGCATGCGGAACTACTCGCCTGGCTGAAGGAGCGACGCCATGGGTAGGCCCCGCATCCGCGCCGGAGAGGTCGGCAAGATCCAGATCACGAAGCTTGCGAAAGGCAAGGTTCGGGCTCGCGCGAGAGCGAGGGATGACGCCGGTGTGCTCCATCAGATCGTCGCCGTCGCCACAACCGAGGAAGCGGCACGGATCGATCTGCGCCGCAAGGTCGAAGCGCTCAGCACCTCATCGTTCCTCGGACTCACGGGTGCGAACACGATCGCCGAAGCCTCTGTGTCCTGGCTGGAACAGGTGAGAGCGCGAGCGGTCGCCGGGTCTCTGACATTCTCGACGTACGAGTCGTATTCGGGAATCGTGCGCTGTGTGTTGCTGCCGCAGTGCGGCGGAATCACCTTGGATGCGTTGACGGTGGGCCGGTGCGATCGGATCATCCAGGCAATCATGCTGGGCCGCGGCGTCTCTGCCGCTCGCCGTGCACGCGCCGTGCTCGGGCAGATCTGCGGATATGCCGTGCGGGATGATGCGATCCCGTTCAACCCGGTGCGGGATGTGCAGCGGTTGCCGTTGCCAGAGAAGAAGACCTCGATCCTCACGCCCAAGCAGATCGCCGGGATTCGCGAACTCATGCAACAGTGGCGCGTGAAGCCAGGGAACGGACCGCGACCCGACTATCGGGCGCTCATCGACGGCATGGACATCATGATCGGCACCTCCGCGCGCGTCGGAGAGTGCATTGGGCTGCGGCGATGCGATGTAGACATGACAACTTCGCCGCCGACGGTGCTGATCGGCGGCACGATTGTGCAAACCAAGGAGCAAGGCATCCATCGGAAGAACTCGCCCAAGCGCACGAGGCAGCGCCGCCGTGTGGCGCTCCCTGCCCTGTCGGCGGGCGCGGTGCGGCGTCGCCTCGCGCTTGCGGGAAGGGGGAAGGAGACGTTGCTCTTCGCTACGAAGAACGGTAATCCGATCAGCGTCAGCAACTACGAACGCCTCCTGCGGTCCTTCATCGACGACAACCGCGAAGACCTCGAAGAACTCGGCGTGGAGGTCGATCAGTACTCCACGCACATCTACCGCCGCACGACCGCAACACTCGTCGAGCGCGCGGCGGGCCTCACCCTCGCATCCCGCCTCCTCGGTCACGCGAACGAGCAGATCACGAGAACCAGCTACGTCGTCAGCGCGGAAGAAGTCGACCCGATCACCGTCGACGTGCTTGACGAGATTCTGGGGAGTTGACTATGCGGAGGGGTTCTCTCGCCCATGTAGCATTTTCGTTATACAATAATGGCATGAGCGAGCGCGAGACGATCAACGGGGTTCCCGTCACCGAAGATCAGATCGACGCCTGGGCCGCCGAAGCCGAGGCTGGCTATGATGTTGCGGCATTGAAGAAGCGCGGCCGCGGCCGCCCAGGTCGCGGGGCCGAGCCGTCTCAGGTAGTCGCGCTCCGGCTCACCCTTGAAGAGATCGCCGCGATCGACGAGCGCGCTGAACGTGAGGGCAAGTCACGCTCAGAAGTCATTCGCGAAGCGCTTCATCTGTCGGCATCGTGAACGTTCACGATTCGGCGCTGAAGCACGGCGTTCTCCGAGAAGACGCGATTCAAGCAGCGACATGGGCGGTATGGATCGAGGATCTCGATGAGAACAGCCCGGCACGGCAGTTGCGGCTCGGTTTCGACACTCGCGGACGACTCTTAGAGACGGTCGTTCTCGTCTTTGACAGCGGCAATGAGCTGGTGATTCACGCGATGAAGGCTCGACCGCAGATGATCGACCTGCTGCCCTAATCGGGTACCTAGTTGAGTATTCGTGCGAGTACTTGCCGCTGATGCGGCGTGCAGTCGTCGATGCTCTTCTTCTCGATGGTGAGCGCCCACCAGAGTGTCTGCTCGATGCCGCAATCACCGCAGGTACGTGGGGACACCACACCCCACGCGCCCATCCGTGGCGGAAAATCCCACCCCGCTTCGAAGGCGTCCTCGGAGGTCAGCATTGCGGTCGTGCCGCACGCCTCGCACCAGTGCTCGAATCGCTCCTCGTTCATGGTGTTGAGGGTAGCTCTGACGTCCGACAACCACCGCTGCGTTGCATCGAGTTCAGCCAGGGCTGTTCGGGAGATCTGCGTGCTACATCGGCAGTGGAACAGGGCATCTTCTTGAATGTGGGATGGGCTGCATACCTATTGAGTGGAGGAGCACTCTCGGAAAGGAGGAATGGAGCGCCGTGATCGTGCTGCGGCTTGTCGCGCCCGCGCGTCTTTCAAAGGCGCTCGGAAGCGATCACGGCGTCGAGAACTTGTGGTTGACGTTCCACGAGAACGGAGCTAAAGTGCTGGAACTGCCACCGGTTCAGACCGCCCAGATCCACGATTTTTCTAAGAGAGGTGGCGGTGGTGTCGATTCGGCACCACCGTAAAAGGCTCAAATTATGGCCTTCGGCGGAACAGGGAGCGGGTGTGCCGAATCGGCACCCCCGCTAGGTTCAAGATTCGGTGCGGGCGCGCCATTTTCTTCATGTGCGCATCCTGAGAATGTTCAGCTTCGCCATTGCGGGCTTCTTATGCCGTTACCCGCCAGGAGCCGACTTCTTCGTAGGCGGAGTCGCGGATCGATTCGCTCGTCTCGACCGAGAGGTCATAGTGGCTGAGGTTTCCGGCCCAGTACCGCAGGATCCTCCCCAGTTCGGCATCGTGGGGTTGAGGGAGTGCGCTGAGGTCGATCTCAAGATGGAACCGCATGGCGTTGTCCTTTCGTACGCGAAACTTGTTTCTTTCAACTGTGACATTGAAGTGCTTCTATAAACTTGGCATGAGCAGCTCTGTGGCGTTCGTGAGGTGCGAGGGGATGGAGGTGGTATGCGTCCCGTCGATCTTGCCCGCGCCGCGCAGGTCACACCGCAGACGGTTCGGAATCTCGAAGCACAGAACGTGCTCCCGGCAGCCGAGCGCACTGCGAGCGGCTACCGCAGATACGGTCCGACCCACCTGAGTGCGCTCCATGCCTACCGAACACTCACCCGCGTACATGGTGCACCCACTGCGCGCAGCATCATGGTCGCGATCACTGCGGGAGACATTGCAACCGGGGTTGCAGAAGTAGATGCAGCGCACACAGCCCTACATGCTCAGCGGGAGGAACTCGATGACCTTGCACTCGCGCTACAGATGATCGGACGCGAGCAACCTCGCGTGCAGAATGCGACGGCTCGCGTGAGCATCGGCGAACTCGCGGAGATGCTCGGCGTGCGAACCTCCGCATTGCGCGTCTGGGAGGCAGCAGGCCTCCTCCGCGCCATGCGCGACGGTGCTCACGGATATCGGGAGTACAACGAACCGCAGGTTCAGGCCGCGCGAGTCGTCCATCTGCTCCGACAGGGCGGATATCTCTTCGACCGCATTCGCCCGGCAATTGCTGCCCTCAACGGGGCCGGATCAACAGAAGCCCTGACCGCCGCCATCACCGAACGCCGCGAAGTTCTCAACCGGCGCTCCCGCCACGCGCTTCACGCCGCCGGGCTTGTCCACGCATACCTCGAGGCCCTCGACATCGCTGAGGCGTAGCCGCTGGCGGGGGAGCGACACGTGAGACAGGTCGCCCCCACCGAGAAAGGCGCTCCGCTGCCCCGTTCCCGGCGACGTGCCGCGATGACGCCTCCGTCTGGGAACACACGGGCAGACCTCATCTTCCGTCGCGACACAGCGGCAGCTGTGCCCGCGTGCCCGCAGGCGAGTGTCCGCAGCGCCGGAACGACCGTCGGCGACGGAAAGCTGCTGAGATTCCAGCCAGCGTTTTTCCCACACACGATCGGCAAT
The DNA here is from genome assembly GCF_058349825.2 of Microbacterium longlingense. Taxonomy (NCBI): domain Bacteria; kingdom Bacillati; phylum Actinomycetota; class Actinomycetes; order Micrococcales; family Microbacteriaceae; genus Microbacterium; species Microbacterium longlingense. Next base: position 302,734 of record NZ_JBYRJA020000003.1, on the reverse strand, counting down.
CATCGATGCAAGGAGCATTATCGGCGCAAAAGTTACAGACCGGACGACACCGAGGCGTGCGCCGTCTGAAGCCTATGCTGAAGGGCTTGCCGCCCGGTAGGATCGGAGTAACCCGGTGAAACCCGGCTACCACCTGAATGGAGACCTGATGTCTGAGCCGTGGCTGTCCGCAGACGACATCGCCGCCCACCTCGGGATCACCAAAGACACCGTCTACACCTGGATCGCCGAGAAGGCCATGCCCGCCCACAAGGTCGGACGCCTCTGGAAGTTCCAAGCCAGCGAGATCGACGACTGGGTGCGACGAGGCGGAGCATCGGCCTCGACTCACGACGAGGATGCCGGGTAGTCGCGTGCGGATCATCAACAATGTCAGCGACCTGTTAGGCGACGATCTCAAGGCCGTGATCGTGCCGGGCTCGAAGGTGCGCATCGCAGCATCGACGTTCTCGATCTTCGCGTTCGAAGCACTCCGCAAGGAGCTTGAGAAGGTCAGCGAGTTGGAGTTCATCTTCACGTCGCCATCGTTCGTAACCGAGAACGTGACGGACAAGCTCCGCAAGGAGCGCCGCGAGTTCTTCATCCCCGGCGGGCAGGCCGAGTCAAGCCTCGCGGGGTCCGACTTCGAGATCAGACTGCGCAACAAGCTCACCCAGCGCGCGATCGCACGAGAGTGCGCTGACTGGGTTCGCCGCAAGGTCACCTTCCGCTCAACCGCCACGGGCAACCCGATGCAGCAGTTCGCGGTCATCGATGACAAGGCCGCCTACACCCAGCTCCAGGGGTTCACGACGGCCGACCTCGGCTACGAACGCGGCAACGCCGTGTCGAGCTTCGTGAACCGGCTCGACGAGGCCCCGATGACCGAGCAGTACATGCAGCTGTTCGACCAGATTTGGAACAACCCCGAACAGGTCAGCGATGTCACCCAGGCCGTCCACGACCACATCGCCAGCGTGTACACCGAGAACTCCCCGGCACGAATCTACTTCCTGATCCTCTACAGCCTCTTCGCAGAGTTCCTCGACGACATCAACGAGGACGTGCTGCCGAACGACCGCACCGGGTATCAGGAGACGAAGATCTGGCAGAGTCTCTACAACTTCCAGCGCGACGCGGCCACCGGCATCATCAACAAGTTGGAGACCTACAACGGCTGCATCCTCGCCGACTCCGTGGGCCTCGGCAAGACGTTCACCGCACTCGCCGTCATCAAGTACTACGAACTGCGCAACAAGTCCGTGCTGGTGCTCTGCCCGAAGAAGCTCGCGGAGAACTGGACAAACTACAACGCCAATCTCACGACCAACATCTTCGCCTCCGACCGGTTCAACTACGACGTGCTCGCACATACCGATCTCTCCCGCATGAAGGGTGAGTCGCTCGGCCTGCGGCTGGATCGGATCAACTGGGGCAACTACGACCTCGTCGTGATCGACGAGTCCCACAACTTCCGCAACGCCGACTATGCCGAGGAGAAGGAGTCGCGCTACCAGCGCCTCATGCGCCAGGTCATCCGCGAGGGCGTGAAGACCAAGGTGCTGATGCTCTCGGCCACCCCGGTGAACAACCGGTTCAATGACCTCAAGAACCAGCTCCAGCTCGCCTACGAGGGCGAGTCGGAGAACCTCGCCCAACACCTGAACCTGTCCACGACGGTCGAGAAGGTGTTCTCCGACGCGCAACGCGTGTTCAACGAGTGGTCCAAGCTGGACCCTGAGCACCGCACCACTGACCGCATCCTCCAGATGCTCGACTTCGACTTCTTCGAGTTGCTCGATTCGGTCACCATCGCCCGCTCGCGCAAACACATCCACGCGTTCTACGACACCACCGAGATCGGCGCCTTCCCGGAACGACGCCCGCCGCTCTCCATCCGCGAGCCGCTCACGGACCTCCCGGACGTGCCCGGCTTCAACGACATCTTCGAGCAGCTCCAGGCACTGACCCTCGCCGTCTACACCCCGCTCGCCTACGTGTTCCCGAGCCGACGCTCCAAGTACGAAGACCTGTACAACGTCACCGCCGGCAGTGCCCGATCCAATCTCGGACAGGCAGGGCGTGAGCAGGGCTTGAAGAAGCTCATGACCGTCAACCTGCTCAAGCGTCTGGAAAGCTCGGTCGATGCCTTCCGCCTCACTCTGGCGAAGATCGAAGGCTCCGTCACCCACACGCTCGGGCGTATCAGCAACCACGCGGGCAACCTCGCCGACCTGAGCCCCGAGCTCGCAGGGCTCGACTTCGATGTCGATGACGAAGACGACGCGAACATCGAGGCGCTGTCCTTCGGCGAGAAGATCAAGATCGACCTCGACGACCTCGACATCGAGTCCTGGCAGCGCGACCTGTGGAACGACCGCGAGACCCTGCGCGAGCTCCTCGACGAGATGCGGAAGGTCACCCCCGACCACGACCTCAAGCTCCGCAGACTCAAGCAACTCATCGAGGGCAAGGCCCGGCACCCGATCAACGACGGCAACCGCAAGGTGCTCGTGTTCTCCGCCTTCGCAGACACCGCCGACTACCTCTACCGCGAACTTGCTCCCACGCTCGCCGCCGCCGGGCTGGACACGGCCGTGATCACCGGTGGCAGCCACGGTGCGAAGACGACCCTCGGCACGGGCTTCGACTTCCAGCAGGTCATGTCGCTATTCTCGCCTCGCTCCAAGCAGCGCCATCTCACGATGCCGCGCGAGACCCGCGAGCTGGATGTGCTGATCGGCACCGACGTGATCAGCGAGGGCCAGAACCTCCAGGACTGCGACTACCTGATCAACTACGACATCCACTGGAACCCGGTACGCATCATCCAGCGCTTCGGGCGCATCGACCGCATCGGCTCCACCAACAGCCAGATTCAGCTCGTGAACTTCTGGCCCGACATCTCCCTCGACGAGTACATCAACCTCAAGGAGCGCGTCGAGAACCGCATGGTCATCGCCGACCTCGCCAGCACCGCCGACGACAACGTCCTCACCCTCGAAGACTCCGACGCCGCCTTCCGCAAGGAGCAGCTCCGCAAGCTCCAAGACGAAGTGATCGAGCTCGAAGACGTCCGCACCGGTGTCTCGATCACTGATCTCGGGCTCAACGACTTCCGTATGGACCTGCTCGGCTACATCAAGGAACACGGCGACCTCGACACCGCCCCCCGGGGCCTCCACGCCGTGATCCCAGCCGACCCCGCAAAGGGACTGCGACCCGGCGTCATCTTCGCCCTACGAAACCTCACCGCAGACGAACACATCAACCGAGGCAACCGCCTCCACCCGCACTACCTCGTCTATCTCGACGACCAGGGCGAGGTCATCGCGAATCACACCGAAGCCAAGCACCTCCTCGACCTGCTGCGCGTCGGCTGCCGACCCTACGAAGAGCCGGTCACCGAAGTCGTCGGCGTGTTCAATGCCGCGACCGGCGAGGGTGCGCAGATGGGCAAGTACTCGGCGCTGCTCACCGATGCGATCCACTCCATGATCGATGTCACCGAGGAACGCGACATCGACAGCCTCTTCACCGGCGGGAGCACCACCGCCCTCACCCAAACCATCGCCGGCCTCGACGACTTCGAGCTGACCGCGTTCATCGCTGTCGTAGACCCCACCGAGGGCGGTGCTGATGACTGACATCCTCTACCGCTGGCCAGAGGCAGCAAAGTTCGGCAGACGCGTGCCCAAAGAGAAGTTCTACGAGCACGGCACCGTCAGCACCGCAGTGCGCGAGAAGTTCATCAACGAAGTCCAACGCATCACCTGGGCCTACAAACTCGCCGAAACCACGATCAACCTCCCTGGCACGTCGGCGGTGCCCGAGATACAGGTCTTCACGATCGACGCCAAGACCGATTACGTCAGCGAGGGTGTCCTGGGCGCCATCGACAAGGCCATCCCGTTCCCGATCATCTTCGAGATCGCGCGTCACCGCGAACAGCCCGAGGTGCGGATTGCTGCGGCGCACAAGCAACTCGGGGCGGGAACGCCGAAACTCAGCGCCTACTACTCGACTGGTTGGCAGCCAGAGGACACCACGCGGCAGGCCCTGCCGACGGCGATCACCTTGCCTGCGCTCTACGCCGCGCTCCTGCAGCCGCTGACCCCGATCACAGCGCGCCCGGGCGAGGAGATGTCAGACGTCGCCGACAGACTGGCCACGGTGCGCAAGCTCGAACGCGAGGTCGCGTCCTTGGAGCGCAAGCTCCGTACCGAGCCACAGCTCAACCGCAAGGTCGAGCTCCGCCGCGCGCTCAAGACGAAGCAACACGAACTGGAACAGCAGAGGTAACCCGTGGAGAGACTACGCATGACATCACCCGACCTCACGCAGGCCAACATCGACAAGATCGCCACGCTGTTCCCCAGCGTCGTCACCGAGAACTTCGACGCCGACGGCAACCCAGTGCAAGCTGTCGACTTCGACCTCCTGCGTCAGGAACTCAGCGACCACATCGTCGAGGGTCCGCAGGAACGGTACCGGCTCGACTGGCCCGGCAAGCGTGCCGCAGCCTTCACAGCGAACGCGCCGATCGCGAAGACCCTCCGTCCCGTTCGCGAGGAGTCGGTGGACTTCGACACCACGAAGAACCTCTTCATCGAAGGCGACAACCTCGACGCACTCAAGCTGCTCCAGGAGTCGTATCTCGGCAAGGTCAAGCTGATCTACATCGACCCGCCCTACAACACCGGGAACGACTTCGTCTACAACGACGATTTTGCCGAGTCCGTTGAGGAGTACCTGGTCCGATCCGGTCAGGTGGGCGACTCAGGCGCAAGGCTAACGGCTAACACCGAGTCCAACGGTCGATTCCACTCTGACTGGCTGAGCATGATGTACCCGCGCCTCAAGTTGGCGCGAAACCTCCTGGCGGCCGACGGGGTACTCGTCATGTCGATCGATGACAACGAGAGCGCGAACCTTCGGAAACTCGCGGAAGAGGTGTTTGGTCCCCGAAGCTTCATCGCTCAACTCACTATCCAGGTGAACCCGCGTGGACGACACCTTGACAGGTTCATAGCGAAGACGCACGAGTCCCTCCTCGTTTTCGTGCGCGATCCCCTGAGCGATGCCATCACCGGTGTCGAGAAGGACGGTCGCATGGCGGATGAGTACAACCGCGTGGACGAAAGCGGTCCATACCGTCTTCTAGGGCTAAGAAATCGGAATCAAGCATTCAACCCAAGCACGCGTCCGAACCTGTACTACCCGCTCTTCATCTCTCCTTCCTCCGGCAGAGTCTCGGCCGTCGGCAGTGACGAGTTTTCTGTCCAAGTCATGCCGGACGCACCTGACGGCACGCAGACGTGCTGGACCTGGAGCCGAGAGAAGGTGGCCGCCGAAGAGGCACTTCTACTCGCCGAACGTAGTGGCGACGATTGGCGGGTGTTCCGGAAGGATTACCTCCACGGCACAGACGGTGAGGTTGCGAAAACGCTGGCCAAGTCGGTCTGGCTCGACCCCGAGTTCTCCAACGACTATGGTCGCAAGTCTGTCAAGAAACTATTTGGCAGTGCCGTCATGGACTTTCCCAAGTCGCCCGAGTTCATGAAGCGCATCATAGATATCGCCTGCGGCACCAACGGAACCGTGCTCGACTTCTTTGCCGGAAGCTCGTCAATGGCACACGCGGTTCTTGATGCCAACCTTGGAGATGGCGGGACACGTCGCTTCATCATGATCCAACTCGATGAGCAGACTGACGAAAAGTCAGAAGCAGCCTCGGCGGGATTTGCGACCATCGCCGCGCTCTCCAAGGAGCGCATCCGTCGCGCCGGCGTCACACTCAAGAGTGAAGCCGGCATGCTCGAAGGCACGGTCGACGTTGGCTTCAGAGCACTCCGTGTTGACACAACGAACCTGGCAGATACGGCAACCGCAGCTGACGATCTTGTGCAGACCGCTCTGATCGGCGCTGTCAGCAGCGTGAAACCCGACCGCACGGGTGAAGACCTGTTGTTTCAGGTTCTTCTCGACTGGGGCATGGAACTCACGATGCGGACCAAGAAGGAGACCATCGATGGCTTCGAGGTGTACGACGTTGAGGAGGGTGCGTTGATCCTGTGCACACGTCCGCGTGAGGCGCGCGATTCCTCTCTCTCTCTCTCTCTCTCTCTCTCTCTCGGGCTGCCGCAGCCATCGCGGAACGTCAGCCGCTTCGCGTCGTGTTCCTCGACGAAGACTTCGCGGACGACGCGGAGCGCATCAACGTCGGGCAGGTGTTCAGTGAACGCTCGCCACACACTGAGGTCAAGACCATATGACCGTCGCTCGCTGGTCGGTGGTGCGTGATGGAGAAGCGCACCCTACATACGCCCGACCTCACCGCTCGCAACATCGAGCGGATCGCCGATCTGTTCCCGCAAGTCATCACCGAGTCCCGCGACCCGGAGGGCAACGTGATCACCGCGATTGACTTCGACTTGCTCCGTCAGGAACTCAGCGACCACATCGTGGAAGGGCCAGAGGAGCGGTACCGGCTCGACTGGCCCGGCAAGCGTGCCGCAGCCTTCGCCGCCAACACGCCGATCGCCAAGACGCTGCGTCCGGTGCGTGAGGAGTCGGTGGACTTCGACACAACGAAGAATCTCTTCATCGAGGGCGACAACCTGGAGGCGCTCAAGCTGCTTCAGGAGTCGTACCTCGGCAAGGTCAAGCTGATCTACATCGACCCGCCGTACAACACGGGAAACGATTTCGTCTACGACGATGACTTCGCCGAGTCGAGCGCCGAGTACCTCGCCCGCTCAGGTCAGAGCCTGGAGAGCGGCGAGCGCCTGGTTGCGAACACCGAAGCGAACGGTCGCTTCCACTCTGACTGGCTGAGCATGATGTACCCGCGACTCAAGCTGGCCAGGAACCTACTGACCGACGATGGCGTGCTTGTCGTCTCTATCGACGAGAACGAGCACGCCAGTCTCGTCCGCCTGGGCGAGGAGGTGCTCGGCGATGCGTCGTACGTCGGAGAGATCGTGCTGAAGAACAGCAGCAAGAACGACCAGGCGTACGTCTCAATTCAGCATGAGTACATCGTCTTCTTCGTGAAGAACCGGCAGGCCAACGCCGGTGACTGGGTTGAGAAGAAGGAGGGACTCGACAAGATATATGCAGCCTTCGACGGGTTCCGGAGGAAGCATGGCGACGACTGGGCAGCTATCAATGCGGAGGCCAAGGCCTGGTACAAGACCTTCCAGGCGAGTGATCCAGTCGCCGGAAGCAAGCATTACGACTGGATGGACGAACGTGGAATCTACTTCGCGTCCGACATCTCCGGCCCAAACGACGGTCAGTACGTCTACGACGTAGCACATCCCGTGACCGGCGAAGTTGTGAAGATGCCGGCTTCCGGTTGGCGCTACCCGAAAGACGAGATGCTTCGCCGCATCGCGGAGAACCGAGTCCACTTCGGGAACGACCACACCGGGGTGCCGAAGAACAAGACCTACCTTGCGAACACCGAGTATCAGAACCTCACGAGCATCCGTTACGTCGATGGCCGCGCGGCCTCGAAACGGCTCGCGACGTTGTTCGGCGAGAAGGTCTTCACGAACCCCAAGGACGAGTTCCTGCTCCGGGACGTCTATCGCGCAGTCGGCGTGTCTGGCGACGACATTGTGCTCGACATGTTCGCGGGTTCCGGATCGGCGATGCAGGCCGTTCTCGAACTCAACGGCGCTGAGTCGATGTCATGCCGTTTCATCGGAATCCAGGTCGCCGAGGACTTGAACGAGTCTCTCAACACGGCCAAGGGGGCGGCGAAGCAGATCACCACGAATGCGATCCGGCACCTCACGCACCTCGGGCGTCCGGCGACAGTTGCTGAGATCACCAAGCAGCGAATGCGCCTCGCTCACGAGCGTTTTGCGAGTGACCTGCTGGTGGATAGCGGCTTCCGCGTGCTGCGAGTTGACAGCTCGAACTTGGTCGACACTCTGGCGGTCCCCGACGGCCTCTCGCAGGACATGCTGTCCGGAGCGATCAACAGCGTCCGATCGGATCGTGACGCGTACGACCTGCTGTTCCAAGTGCTGATCGACTGGGCTTTGGACCTGAGCGAACCCGTCGTCGTCGAACAAGTTGACGGCCGTGAAATCCTTTCGGTGGCCGAGGGAGCCCTCGTCGCCTGCTTCTCCGGGGACATCAATCCGACCATCATCAGCGAGGTCGCGAGGCGGCAGCCTCTACGGGCTGTCTTCCTGGATTCAGGCTTCGCCACAGACGCTGCACGTATCAACGCCGAGCAGGTGTTCCGTGAGGTGTCGCCCGCGACTGAGGTAAGGACTATCTGAGGAACTACATGACCCTGACGAACGACGAACTCACCGAGCTCCTCGACCGGCTGTTGGCCGGTTGGGAGAACGAGGTTGTCGAGTTCAAGGAGGCTGCGCGGCAGTTCTCTGCGGACAAGACAGGTGAGTACATCTCGGCACTGAGCAACGAGGCGAACCTACGCGGACTCGCCTCGGGGTGGCTCGTCTTCGGGGTCTCGAACGCTCGGCAGGTCGTGGGCACAACGCATCTCATCGATGTGCAGCAGCGTCAGACCTTGAAGCACCACATCCATCAGTCCATCGACCAAGGCCTGACCGTGCGAGAGGTCTACGAGGTCACGCACTCGGGCAAGCGTGTGGTCCTTCTTGAGGTGCCAGCGGCGCCCCGCGGCATCCCAATCTCGTGGAAGGGTGACTACCGAGCTCGCGCCGGCGAGAGCCTGGTGCCGCTCTCGCTCGACAAGTTGGATGAGATTCGGCGGCAGACCATCAGCGCGGACTGGACAGCGGTGGTGGTTCCTGACGCCACGCTCGCTCACCTCGATCCAGCTGCGATCGCACGCGCACGACAGGGGTTCACCGAGCGCTACGCCTCTCGTATCCCTGCCGCTGACATCGACTCATGGGATGACGCGACGTTCTTGGCCAAGGCGAGGTTGACCCGCGACGGTCAGATCACGCGAGCCGCGCTCCTTCTGCTCGGCGCCGACACCTCCACGCACCTGCTGAGCCCGCACCCGGCTCAGATGACCTGGAAGCTCGTTGGTGAGCAGCGGGCGAACGAGCACTTCCGTCTGCCGTTCCTGCTGAACACGACCGCGCTCGCGAAGCGCATCCGCAACGTGCAGCTCCGGCTCCTGCCGCCAGATGAGTTGATCTATCGAGAGATCAGCAAGTACGACGAACGCAGCCTGCTCGAAGCGCTCTACAACTGCATCGCGCACCAGGACTACACGCGAAACTCTCGGATCATCGTTACCGAGCATGCCGACCGCATCGTGTTCGAGAGCGTGGGCGAGTTCTTCGACGGCGCACCCGATGACTACGCCCTGGACGAGCGCACCCCACGGCAGTACCGCAACCCGTTCCTCGTGGAGGCGATGACGGAGTTGAACCTCATCGACCAGATGGGCTACGGGATCCACCGGATGGTGCGGGACCAGGTCCGTCGCTTCTTGCCGCTGCCGGACTACGACCTCAGCACCCCTGGCGAGGTGAAGCTCACCATCCCGGGCGCGGTGATCGATGAGTCCTACTCTCAGCTGCTCATGGTCCGAACCGATCTTCCGCTCGAAGACGTGCTTGCGCTGGATCGGGTGCAGAAGGGACTCGACATCAGTGAGAAGGCTGCCCGCCATCTGCGCAGAGTCGGTCTGATCGAGGGCCGCAAGCCTCACCGCCGGATCACTCCTCGCGTCGCAGCGGCGACCGGGGCGATGGCCGACTACATCCGCACCCGGCCTCAGGCGGACGCGCACTACGCAGCCCTGCTGACTGACTTCCTCCGCGCGCAGGGACACGCAGACCGTGGCGACGTGGAGGCCTTGCTCCGACCGGCGCTCAGCGAGGCGCTCACCGAGCAGCAGAAGGCAACCAAGATCACGAACCTGCTGACGAAGCTGCGACGCCAGGGCGTCATCGTGAACCGCGGCACGCGTACGAAGCCACGATGGGAGCTTTCTTACGCAGGCGACGAAGGCGCGCAGTCCGAGCCCCCGCGCAAGAAGGATGACGACGACAGCAGTGGTGCTGGAGGGGCGGGATCAGTGTGAATACAGGCATCTACGCCGTCCGCAACCTTCTAGCAGCGACGACGAACAGCGCTGATTGCAGAAAGAAAGACACCCGATGAAGCTCCAGTTCAAGGTCCAGCAGTACCAGACCGATGCCGTCGATGCTGTCGTCGAGGCCTTCGCCGGGCAGCCGAAGCACGACGGTATCTCCTACCGGATCGACCCCGGCAAGGTCCGCCCTGCCACCGCTCCGGCGCTGTTCGAGACCGAGGAGCGCCCAGACGCCGGCCTCCGCAACGCCGAGATCGCCCTGTCCGGCGCGCGGCTGCTGGAGAACGTGCATGCGGTGCAACGGTCACGGAACCTGCCACTGTCTACCAAGCTGATCGACAGCAAGGCCGCCCCGGGCGCTCCGAACCTCGATGTCGAGATGGAGACCGGTACCGGCAAGACCTACGTCTACATCAAGACGATCATGGAGCTCCACAAGCGGTACGGCTGGTCGAAGTACATCATCGTGGTGCCCTCGGTCGCGATCCGTGAGGGCGTGAAGAAGTCGTTCGACGTGACCGCCGAGCACTTCCAGCAGCTCTATGGCACCAAGCCTCGCTCGTTCATCTACAACTCCTCCCAGCTCCACGAACTGGAGCGCTTCAGCTCGGACGCCGGCGTGCAGGTGATGATCATCAACATCCAGGCGTTCAACGCCACCGGCAAAGACAACCGCCGCATCTACGACGAGCTGGACGACTTCCAGTCCCGCCGCCCGATCGACGTGATCAGCGCCAACCGCCCGATCGTGATCATCGACGAGCCCCAGAAGATCGGAGCACCCAAGTCGCTCGAAGCACTGTCGCGGTTCAACGCCCTGATGCTGCTTCGCTACTCCGCCACACACAAGGTCGATCACACGAAGGTGCACCGGCTCGACGCACTGGACGCCTACAACCAGAAGCTGGTGAAGAAGATCGCCGTGCGCGGCATCACCGTAAAGGGACTCGCTGGATCGGCTGCCTACCTATACCTGGACGCAATCGAGATCGCCAAGGGCGCCAAGCCTCGGGCGCGGGTCGAGCTTGAGGTGCAGACCGCATCGGGCATCAAGCGACAGGTCAAACGTCTCGACATGGGCGCGAACCTCCACGACGTCTCGAACGGGATCGAGGCATACAAGGGACTGTTCATCACCGAGGTGGACGCCAACCGCGACGTGATTGAGCTGAGCAACGGTGACGTGGTCGTGGCAGGGCAGCTCGCCGACCGGGATGTCACCGAGGAGACCAAGCGGCGCATCCAGATTCGCGAGGTCGTCCGTGCACATCTGGACAAGGAGCGCGAACTTTTCAGCCAGGGCGTCAAGGTGCTCTCGCTGTTCTTCATCGACGAGGTCGCCAAGTACCGCGACTACAACCGCGAGGACACCCTCGGCGACTACGCCCGCATCTTCGAAGAGGAGTACGCCGCGATCCGCGACGAGGTGCTCGGCGAACTCGCCATCGATGCGGCGACCGAGGAGTACCAGGCCTACCTGCGCCGTGACGACGTGCGTCGGGTCCACGAGGGCTACTTCTCCATCGACAAGAAGACCAAGCACCAGATCGACGGCAAGGTCTCCGGCCGTGGCGACGACAAGGGCCAGTCCACCGACACCGACGCGTACGACCTGATCCTCAAAGACAAGGAACGCCTGCTGTCGTTCACCGAACCCGTCCGGTTCATCTTCTCCCACTCGGCACTGCGCGAGGGCTGGGACAACCCCAACGTGTTCGTCATGGGGATGCTCAAGAAGAGCGACAACACGGTCTCCCGGCGCCAGGAGATCGGGCGTGGCCTGCGGCTGGCCGTCGACCAGCACGGCGAACGGATGGACAACCCCGTCACGGTGCACGACATCAACGAGCTGACCGTCGTCACCGACGAGTCCTACACCGACTTCGTGACCGGCCTTCAGCGTGAAATCTCCGAGTCGCTGGCTGCGCGGCCACGCAAGGCCAGCGTCAAGTTCTTCGTCGGCAAGACCATCCAGACTCTCTCTGGCGAGTCGGTCATCGAGGAGGCCGTCGCCCAGGCGCTCTACAAGTACCTCGTCAAGAACGACTACGTGAACGACGACGACACCATCTCCGATGCTTACAAGCAGGCCAAGGAGGATGGCACACTGGCTGCGCCAACCTCCGACGCGCTCAAGCCCGTCATCGACTTCGTGTGGCCCCTGATCGACGTCCTCTACCTTGACCTGCCGGTGCCCACCGATGACCGCAAGCCGAAGAAGATTCCGTTGAACGAAGCCAACTTCGCGCGCAAGGAGTTCCAGGCTCTGTGGGGCCGGATCAACCACCGCGCCGTCTACCAGGTCGAATTCGACTCGGGCGAACTGATTCGCAAGGCGACCGAGCACCTCGACAAGCACCTCAACGTCGCCGCGCTTCAATACGTGGTGCAAGCCGGGCAGCAGCGCGAGCAGCTGGAAGCGGACGACCTGACCGGCGGCTCCGGCTTCGCAGTGCAGACCACGCAGACGCACACCGAGACCGTGAGCGCCGGCTCACAGGTGAAGTACGACCTGCTCGGCGAGATCACCGAGAAGACCCAGCTCACCCGTCGCACGGTCGCGGCGATCCTCCGCGGCGTCACTCCAGGAACGTTCGCCAAGTTCCGCCTCAACCCCGAGCAGTTCATCACCGAGGCCGCCCGACTCATCAACGAGCAGAAGGCCACGGTCATCGTCGAGCACCTCGCCTACGACGCACTCGAAGACCGATTCGACTCCGCGATCTTCACCGAGAACCAGACGGCTCAGGACTTCTCGAAGGCTGGGTCGAAGCTCAAGAAGCACGTCTACGACTACGTGGTCACCGACTCCAAGATCGAGCGCGAGTTCGTCACCGAACTCGACACCAGCCACGAGGTCGCCGTCTACGCGAAGCTCCCGCGAGGGTTCTTCATCCCCACGCCTGTTGGCGACTACAACCCCGACTGGGCCATCGCGTTCACCGAGGGCAGCGTGAAGCATGTCTACTTCGTCGCCGAAACGAAGGGCTCGCTGTCAACACTCCAGCTCAAGGGCGTCGAGGACGCGAAGATCGAGTGCGCCCGCAAGTTCTTCGCGTCCCTCAGCGAAAAGAACGGACAGGACGTCACGTATGACGTGGTCACCGACTACACCGAGCTGATGCAACTCGTGACGGCGTAGGACTGGTGGTTGGGGTCAGCCGCTTTCTGCTTGGCAGACTTCGGAAGGAATCTAAACGATGATGATCATCGCGATCGCGACACAAGAGAAGCCGAGGAGAATAAGTGCGCCGAATCCGTAGACGGCTTTCTCGCATGCGGCGAATTTTCGCTCAGCGAGCTTAGAAAGGTCGAGGATCTGCTGCCAGGCGTCATCCGCGGCTGAGGAGGTAGAGAGGTGCTCGTGCAAGTCGGTGACTGACGCACGGGCAAGGGAAGGCCACGAGAATCTGTTGGGTTGCAGATAGCCAACCTTGCGTTGAGGGCCGATTGCTTTCATCAGCCAGAACAATGTCCACATGAACGTGAGGAGCGTCAAGGTGGCTGGGCCCCCCACGTAGAGTCCAGTGATCCATGACTGCTGCGCCGCCTTCATGATCGTGCTGGAGTTGCTTACCAGCATCGTCATTGCGACGCCCAAACCTGCAATGAGGACGGTCGCTTTGGTGTCTGCAAATCGTACCCAGTTCGCGATCTGGTCGAGAGCTTGACTGCTCCCGTCTGTTGGACCGGCCTCGGGTCGTCGCTTAGGCCACAAGAGCCTGCGCTCCTTCGATTGGCCAACGCCTCGTGATGCGCCACTCTGTGTAGGCAGCGAGCCAATGCGCCGCCCAAGCAGTAACCGTGGCGACAGTGTGTTCATGAGGGTCCCAGTCGTCTTCGTCGGCGACGCACAGATTCCCGTTCAAGTAAAGGTGAGGTGAAGGCACCCAAGATCGACCTGCGGCGATGCCGAGCTTGGGCCCCACGACCGCGACTCTGGGGAGGCCTTCATCCTGCCGGGTCATGATCAGCACTTTGAACTTGCCGCGCCCCGTGTTGAGTTCACCGCCCCAGCAGGGACCGAGGCCGTCTGAAGCGGGCAGGTAGGTGAAGCCAGGGAACGACTGCTCCATGGCGCTGATGTGATGCTGTAGACGTGCGCTATCTGTCCACCAGGGCGCGTCATTCACAGCATTGTCAGGGGCTTCCTCGCCGCCGTGGAACGCGTGCTTCTGGACCGGGGTGACGAACCCGAGGGAACTGTGAACGTAGCCGGAGGGCGACGCTTGTACATTGTCGAAGACGATCTGCCCATTCACGGTGACGTATCGAGGAACGTCGACTCCGTGATGATGAAGAAGTGCAGCGATGCTCATGACGCCTGCCTTATCTGATCACGATGGACGATGTCGGGTTTCCGCTGAGCTGCAGTGCCACATCGTCTAGATACGCAAGAGCCTGCCGCCAGTGGTAGTCATAGAAGTGGTACTTCTTGCGTTCATAGTCGCGCTGGTATGTCTTCGGAGAGTCACTGTGCTCGACGAATGAGGTCGCCCCCGGAAGCTGGCTTGTCAGTCCTTCGCCCACGACGATCTCCCAGGAGTTCGCCTTCTTCTCGCACTTCGCAGCGAAGTTTGCAGCAAACCCAAGAGGGTTCACTTCGCTGTGACCCGAGCTGCCCGTCCGCACGAAGGTGATTCGACCGTAGTCAAGACCCGCTCTCGCCTGCACCCGATGGATACTGCGGTACTCGAGCCGCGGGTTCACTTCACTCTCCACTGCTCCAAGGGCGAACGCGCAGGCTCCGAGAGCCATAGTGGCGTCGACTTGTGAGTTTCCCGGACCGAATCCTGCGAATAGGCCGTCTCCCCGGAGTCCGAGCGGATAACCGCCGTAAGCAAGGACTACTTCGATGAAGCCCGTCAGCACGGCGTGCGCAAGATCCACGACTTGGGTTTCTTCGTCCCAGAAGGTGCGGCCAGTGAAGTCGGTGAGATCGAGGAACGCGACTGCCAGAGGAACGGTGCGACGTTCTCCTACTGCAAGGTCTTCGAAGGCAGGGTGGCCCAGCGCCTTGGCTTCGGGTGCGGCCGACGCGTAGAGTTCGCTGAGGTTTCGCCCTTCGCGACGTGCCTGAAAGTCACGTATGACAGTGTCCCCGAAGGTTGATGGCGTGTAGTTCGCCATCAACCTTGTTCCGAAGCCGTTCACTGAGGACTACTTTCGGGTGCCGTACGGGCTCTGGTTGGTCGGCTTGAGTGAGACACCGATGTCGCTTGCGCGGCTCCGGACGGCATCCTCGCTCCTTCCCATGTGCAGGCCGATCACGCGGGTCGGTGTGTTGCCTTTGGCCTCTCGTCGCAGTTGCGCGTCTTGGGCCGAGGTCCAGGGCTTGCCCGCGTTGGGCGGATGCTTCTTGCTCATGTCGTTCTCCTGATCTGTAGAGCTCATCTGGCAGTTGGTTCGAGATCAGGATGACAGGAGAGCCTGGCTAGCGCAACGTAGATCTTGACCTTCTACTTAAGTTTATCACAACGGAAGTAGCTTGTTGCTTGTATGGCGCGTCGCATGACAGGGTTGCGCGTGCGTCTGCTTTACTGGTTGCATGATGTCATGGGATCCGCACGGTGCAGAGCGCCTCGAGGAGATAAAGCGGGCTGTAGCCGATGTGAGCCTCGACGTTCTCGTGCAGGAGGCCGTCAAGGAGGTCTGGAGTGCGAACCGTGCACGTCACGAGCCGGAGGAACTCTTCGACGACGCTTTCACGTTGAGCACCGTCTCGAGCAGAAATCTCGCCAATCGCCTGTATACGACAGTGAACAGGGATAGCGGGCTACGACGTGCTGGGGTTTCCGCAACCAGGGACTTTGCGGCCACCGTCTTGCGCGTGGGCGCCTTTGATATTCGCTTGGTCAAGACCCCGCACCTCGCTGCGCGTAAGCCCGACTTCGTGTCCAGCTTTGACTGGAGGGACAGCGAATCCCGTCTAGCCGCGGCGGCCCGCAACCACGGGGCGTACTCGCCACCCATCCGCAGACCCGAGATGTCGCCGTTGTTCGAGATGGAACAAATCGATGCTTCCGAGAGCGTCCGGGGCTGCAGGGACGCGTTCCTTGTATGGGGCGCTGAGTACGAGTCCGAGCTCACTGCGGGATGGCTTGGCCTTCCGACCACTACTCCGGATCGCTGGCTCGCGGTTGCGCCCCTCTGGTGGGACGAACCTGCATCGCGCACAACGAAGTTCGAGGACGCGGACGCTTCGACTGAGAACATTGGCTTTGCGGATCAGCCAGAACCGGTTCCGAACATCTCACTGAAGGTCCGGAAGATAGAAGGAAACTCGCTGTGACAGAGGAAGTAGACCCGACGGAACGCGCCCGACGACGTCGTACCACCGGGACATCCGTTGACTTCGACGGGCGGCGACTCTCTCTAGCTCGACGCCTCAGGCGACTACAACGAACCACCCTCGCTGCAAAGACAACTGTCTCGGCAGCAGCAATCACACAGTTCGAACGAGGAACCTCACGGCCGACCAACACTGTTGTCGCCGAGCTTGCTCTCGCGCTGGGGGTCCCAACTGGCTTCTTCCAACGCGGCCGAGCGATAGAGCAAGTCCCAGCGAGCAGTGCTCACTTCCGCTCGCTCAGAGCCACGCCAGCGATCGCGCGAGACCAGGCCCTCGCCTTCGCCGAGATAGCCCTCGCTGTCGTGGACGTGTTCGAGCAGTACGTCGACTTTCCTCCAGTCACGGAGATCATCGACCCGGTTGAGGACGAACCCAGTCGCGAACGTATAGCCGAACTCGCCGCTCAAGCTCGCGCAAAACTCGGGTTGCAGGCAGGACCGGTACCGAACGTCGTACGGCTGATGGAAGCCCACGGCATAGTCGTCCTTCGCCTGCCTCAAGACATCGATCGAAAGGTGGATGCTTTTTCAACCGATGTCGGCTCCCGGCCCCTAGTTCTCCTCTCGCCTTCAAAGCATGACAAGGCTCGCAGTCGATTCGACGCTGCCCATGAGCTGGGGCACCTCGTTATGCACCACGAGGTTGAACCGGGTTCCAAGATCATCGAGAATCAAGCACACCGCTTCGCCGCCGAGTTCCTCGCTCCGAGTGCTGAGCTCATACCCGAGCTACCGACCAGAGTGGACTGGGAAGCCCTTCTGAAACTGAAGGCCAAGTGGGGTATCAGCCTGAAGGCACTCATCTACCGAGCTCACGACCTAGAGGTGTGGGGGGACTACACCTACCGGAACGCGAGCAAACAACTCGCGGTGCAAGGCCTCCCAGAGCCTGGCCCACTCGGCCTGCCTGAGTCTCCGTCACTCCTTGGTCGGGCTGCCTCTCTTTTGAAGGACGCTGGAATCGATAGCACGGATCTCGCCGTCGCGAGTCGTCTCACTGAGCATCAGATCAACGAGGTGATCGAGGCGGGAAGCGACCTCAAGCCAAAGTTGCGGCTGGCGATTGATCCGAACGAGCACTGACCGCCGAGCACCCATGTTGGCGTCTCGGTGGCCTCGGAGCGGGAGGCTTCGAGGCCACCCGAATCATGAGTGCCTCGGTCACCACTTTGATCACCAGAAACCCCTTCCGAGGTCACCAGATTGGCTGGCATCGGCCGGTACCAACCGGTAAGCTGATGCCATGAGAACCGCAGAAACACGCGGTTTTTCGCCCGATCGGCGCTCAGGCACAACGGACTCCGGACCCTTCAGTTGTTCTTGGTTCGAGTCCAGGTACCCCAGCAAGACAAAAACCCCCGCTCAGGCGGGGGTTTTGCTTTGCCCTGGAAGGTGCCTCTGGGGCTACTGCAGCTTATGACCAGAGAGATCGTGCCCCACGCTCTGTCGTCGAAGCCGTGGGCGGCGGTCCCCATCGTGAATCCAGGGTCGTTGTGACCGAGGATCGTGGCCACCGCGGCGGGGTCGACGCCGTGCCTGGTCGGCACGGATATCGCCGCGTCGTGTGACGGGCCCCGCCATGTGTGGGGGACGCTGGCCTGCACAAGGATCTTCCGCCACGACGTCGATTCGCGGTCGTCGATGACCGGTCTGTCGGGTCGGCGGGCGGACGTGAACGCGGCCTGCCTGTGGGCGGCGCGGCCCCGTCTCAGCGAGGCGGAGGTGTCGCAGGGCGGGGTCTGTGGGGAGGGTTGCCCGCCGAGCGCTCGGCGCGGTGCCCGGCGTCTTTCCTTTCCGGAAAGTCGCGACTAGAGTTTCCTATATGGAAAATGATGATCCCACGGCACGCGAGGCGCTCGAGGCCCTGGCGGCGGTGCGAGAAGTCAACGCGGAGAGACTGCAGCGGCCTCGGCGGTACTGGGTCATGCTCGGTCTCTTCCTGGCGGTCTTCGCACTCATCCCATACCTGGCGGGATTGCCCGCTCTGGTCCAGTTCGCCGCGCCCGGTGTGTTGATTCTCGTGATCCTGCTCGTGGCAGCGTGGAAGCAGCCGACCGCCGTCAGAAAGATCCGGCTCTCGGGACGGATGAGTCTCCAACTCGTCGGGTTCGCGGTTCTGGCCGGCATCATCGGCGGGGGGAGCCGGGCTGTTTTTGCTGCACAGGGCTGGTGGTGGCTGCCTCTGGTCTCGGCGGTCGTCCTGTTCGTGATCGTCATGACGCTCGGCCGGATGATGGATCGTTCCTGGGCGCGTCAGGTGAGTGATGCCAGACGGTGAGCGTCGGGCGCTTCCGGCACTCGACACCGTCATCCACCCGATCCCGCGGCTGCGGATCTGCGCGCTTCTCGACCCGGTGACCGAAGAGGAGTTCGGCACCCTCCGCGACCTCCTGCAGACCACCGACTCGGCGCTGAGCAAGCAGGTGAGCACGCTCGTAGACGCGGGCTACGTGACTCAGCGGCGTGCGGCCCGTGGTGGGCGCAGTCGAGTCTGGGTGGCTCTCACCGCATCGGGCCGACACGCCTTCCGTCAGCATCTCGACGCCCTCGCGCTCCTCGCCGCCGCGCAGCGCTGAGGCTGCCGGAGCGGTCGTCGATCTCGCCCCGAGCGGATCGATCCCGGGGCCCGTGCGGGCTCAGCCGGAGCCTGCCGAGCGAGCCGACGTGAAGCGATCGCCCACCGCCTGCGACAGCCGGCTGAGGAGCACGGCGATGATCGCAGCGACGGCCACGGCCGCGATGCGGCCGGAGGCGACCGCGGTAGTCGGACCCTCCGCGCTGCCGAGCAGGAGCACGGCGGGCGTCAGGAATGTCACGAACAGGGTGTACTCCCCGGCGAGCTGATAGGCGACGCACAGCACCGTGAACACGACTCCGGCGATCACCGGAAACGGCATCGGCAACAGGGAGAGCAGGGCGCCTGCCAGTGCGCCGATGATCGTCCCGACGACGCGGTCGCGCGCGCGACCGAAGCGATCACCGGGGCCGACCGCGATGATGACGCAGAAGGACAGCAATGCCCAGTCCGCGAAGGGGAGCGCGAACAGATCCGCGCCGATGACGATCACCCCGGCGCCCAGGGTGAGCACGGCTCCGTGCCCGAGCCGCTCGGAGAGGGGGCGCGTGGTCGTCTGCGGCGCATGGTGCTTGGGTAGGGCCGCGCCCAGCGCGAGCATCACCCCGGCGCCGATGATCGAGCCCGCGGCCACCTGCCAGAACTGGGTGTCCCCTTGGGCGAGGCCGGCGAACACCACGAAGTTGACCGGAGACCGGGTGATCGTGGCCCGTTCCCCGGTCTGGAGGAGCGCCTGGGCGACGCACACGGCCGCGAGCCCGAGCAGCGTGGCCCACAGGCCGATACCGCCGAGGAAGAACCCGAGCAGGGCGACCGCGACCGCCCAACCTCCGGCGATGAGACGCTCTGTCGCGTGCGGTGCCCGCACCGAGGAGATCAGCAGCACCATCGCGAGGTACTCCGCCGAGGCGACCGCTGCTCCCGCCTGCCAGAACACGGCGCCGAGTACGACGGACGCGATGCCGACGACACCCACCGCCATCAGGAGCGTGCGGGGCGGGAGTGCGGGGAAGAGCCGGGGAACGGCGGACATGGCGTCGTCCTCGGGGTGGGGGCGGCCGGTGGCGATGAGACCAACATAGCGATCACGCCGCCCGGTGAACAGCGCACGAACCCCCGGACACCGCGACGCGACGCGCGGGAAACAAATTCTCCGCAACGGGAAGTACGCGCATACATCGGGGCTATGATCGCGACATGTCGACGTCGCTTCCGCAGATCCTTCCCCGGCTCGCTCCCCGTGACAGGGGCGTGGACGCCCGCGGCGTCGAGGACTTCCTCGACGCGATCGAGGCTGCCGGCATCGAGCTGCACAGCCTGATGATCGTGGTCGACGGCTCGGTGATCGCGGAGTCGTGGTGGCGTCCGTACGACAACGAGACTCCGCATCTGCTCTACTCGCTGAGCAAGAGCTTCACGTCCGCCGCGGCGGGAATCGCGGAGGGGGAGGGCTTGCTGCGCATGACCGACCGGCTCGCCGATCATCTGCCCGAGGCCGCCGGATACGGCGACGCGACCATCGCCGACGCCCTGCGCATGTCGGTGGGCCACCTGTTCGATCCGGTGCTGGATCCCAGCCAGGACGTGGCAGTCGACGATGCAGGTCTGCGACGTCAGCTCGCCGCGTACGTGCCAGAGCGCCCAGCGGGAGAAGTCTTCACCTATGACCAGCTCGCGACCTTCGCCGTCGCCAAGATCGTGGAGAAGGTCTCCGGCTCGTCGCTGATCGACTACCTCCGCCCGCGCCTGCTCGACGCGCTCGGTGCGGCGGAGGCCAAGTGGGCGGGCGGCGACAGCAACCCCGGGTTCACAGGTCTGTATCTGCGGACCGAGAGCATCGCGGCGTTCGGCCAGCTGCTGCTGCAGCGCGGCGCGTGGAACGGCGAACAGCTGATCCCTGCCGCCTGGATCGATGCGGCGACCACGACGCGGATGCCCAACGACGCCGCGCATCGCTTCCCGCCCGGCCAGCCCGTCGACCGAGACAGCTCCCTCGGGTATGGCTACCAGTTCTGGATCGGCGATCACGGCTACCATGCCGGCGGCGCCTTCTCCCAGGTCTGCCTCGTGCTTCCCGGCGCGAACGCGGTCGTGGCGATCACCGCATCCACGTCGCTCGGCCAGACGCTGCTCGACGCGATCTGGACCCATCTGCTCCCCGTGCTGCAGAACCGCGTCGGCGACGAATCGCACGCGGAAGCGGCCGACTACCGCGCCGGGGCGGACGCCGCTCTGGCGAACCGGCTCGCCGCATCCTCCGTGCCCGTTCCCACCGCCGGGCTCGCGCCGCTCGCGGCCGTGCAGGGGAAGGCGGCATTGGGACTGCTCGCCGGAGTGGTCACGGGTCTGCGGGGTGAGGAAGCGCCCGCAGGCTGGGCGGAAGCGGCCGCACACGCCGCCGCCTGGGGGGCGCACGCTGTCGCGGTGCAGCAGGAAGTCGGCCGGGACGACGGCGAGCTGGCCCCGGCGGCGTCGCGCGATGTCTCCGATCTCGTCTTCCATCGCGCGCCCGCGGACCCGCAGGTTCCGGACGTGCGGTTCGGAGGCCTGGGGGGCGTCGATCTGCCGGAGCTCGCCGAGGTGCGCCTCGACGGAGACGACCTGCTCCTGGGGTTCGAGCAGGGAGTTGTTCGGCTGCGCGTGGGCGATGACACTTGGTCGCGTGGCGACGTCTCCGTGCCGGGGAGCTCGGCAGCGGCCCCCGCGGTGCCCTTCGCCGTGCGTGGCGGATGGAGCTCGAAGGGTTCTTTCGTGGCGGAGATGCGCATGATCGAGGGTCCCCACACCGGATACCTCGTGCTCGACCCGGAGGCGGCGGCGTTCTCGTTCTTCTGGCGCGAGCCGGTTCTGGTCGGTCGCGGCCTCGACGGCTACCAGGTCTGACCCGGCCTGCCGGCGCAGGGTGTGCTCAGCTGCACCCGCAGCTGCGGCGCAGCACGAGCGACACCGGGAGCACCACGTCGCGCGGGGGAGAGCCGTTCTCCAGCGCCTCGGTGAGCAGGCCGACGGCTTCGCGGCCGAGCTCGTCCATCGGCTGGCGCACCGTCGTCAGCGTCGGGGTGGCGAGGCGGCCGGCGTCGATGCCGTCGAAGCCCGTCACGGCCACGCGCCCGGGAACGTCGATGTCGTGAGTGCGCAGCGCGGCGAGCACCCCGAGGGCGGTCTGATCGCTTGAGCACACGATCGCGTCCGGCAGGCCAGCGGCGAGCCCGGGAAGCGTGTCCCCGGCGTTCTCCAGCGCGTCCCGGGTGCCGGCCCGGGAGCCGGTGTCGACCAGCGGAGCGTCTGGCACCGGCAGATCGTGCTCCCGCAGAGCGCGCGCAAACCCAGCGAACCGATCCTCGTGCTCCGCGCCTCTGACCGGGCCGGCATAGGCGAGCTGCCGGGCGCCGTGCGCCTCGATCAGATGCGTGGTGACGGCGCGCATCCCGCCGAAGTCGTCGACGCGCACCGACGATGCCTCGACTCCGGCGGGCGCGGGCTGGGAGACGAGCACGAGCGGCATGCGACGGCACAACAGCGCGAGATGATTGTCGTCGATCGTGGCGGGCAGCACGATCAGCCCGTCGCTGCGGCGGGCGATGTCGTCGAGGTCGACGCCCCGCTCCGCGCCGCTTTGCCATCCCACGGCCAGCGGCAGCCGTCGCAGCGTGCACTCGAGCTCGACGCCGTGCAGGACCTCGTCGGCGTAGAGCGGATACAGCCGCGGCTGATCGTTGTTCTCGCGCACCTCGACCACCCGCCCAGCGCTGCGTGAGGGCGGGGTGCGCTCCCACTCGTCCGGTTCGTGCCCACTGAACGAGTAGAGCCCGATGCTGCCGGACCGGCGTTCTGCGAGACCCCGCGCAAGGCCGCTCGGCAGGTAGCCGAGCTCGCTGACCGCGTGTTCGATCCGCGCGCGGGTCTGTTCGCTGAGCTTGTCCGGCGCGCGGAAGTACCGGGAGATCGACGCGGTCGAGACGCCCGCCGCCGCGGCGACGTCGTAGACAGAGGGGCGGTGTGCGGCCATATGGTCACCCTCTCTCTCGGTCGTCTCATGTTAGAGCGTGGGAACGCCCGGTCTGAGCCCGGTGCGTCGGGGCGATCACGGGTTCGCTGTTCCGGATGCGCGTTGTCGCCGAGGCTCGCCTGCGGGAGGAACCCGGGCTTGTATCCCATTATGTACGCGCGTACACTCGCGAAGTGATGAACGACAGAGACAGTGTGGTCCGGGCGACAGAGGATCGGTCTGCGGCACCTTCCGAGCCGCGTGACGTCCGGCGATTCCCGGACGGATTCCTGTGGGGCGCAGCGACCTCTGCGCACCAGATCGAGGGGAACAACGTCGGCTCGAACTGGTGGGCGCGCGAGAACGCCACACCGCGGGATGTGCCTGACCGCAGCGGCGATGCCGCCGACGGCTTCCACCGCTACCCCGAGGACATCGCGCTGCTCGCCTCGCTGGGGTTCGGCAGCTACCGCTTCAGCATCGAGTGGGCGCGGATCGAGCCGGCGCCCGGCGCGTTCTCCCGCGCGATGCGGGACCACTATGCGCGGGTGATCGCCGCCTGCCGCGACAACGGTCTCGTCCCGGTGGTCACGCTGCACCACTTCACCAACCCGTTGTGGTTCGCGCAGCGCGGCGGGTGGGCGGCGGAGGACGCAGCCGAGCGGTTCGCCGCCTATGTGCGCTTCCTCGCGCCGATCCTCACCGATGTGCCGTGGATCTGCACCATCAACGAGCCCAATCTCCTCGCCGGGGCTCCGGACGACCCGCGCACCGGCGCCGCGCTGCCCTCCCTGCCCGCACCGGATCCCTACGCCACCGCCGGCATCATCGCCGCGCACCGGGCGGCGGTCGGCATCCTGCACGCCGAGACTCGCGCGGCCGTCGGCTGGTCGATCGCCGCGCAGGCCTACCACGCCGTGCCCGGAGCCGAAGAGCACATGCTGGCGTATCGCTACCCGCGGGAGGACCAGTTCCTCGAGGTGTCCCGCGACGACGACTTCGTCGGGGTCCAGGCGTATCTGCGTACCTTCATCGGCGCTGACGGCCCGGTGCCGGTGGCAGCGGGCGTGGAGACGACGCAGATGGGATGGGAGTACTTCCCGCAGGCGCTGGGCATCGCTGTTCGTCATGCCGCAGCGATCAGCGGCCGCCCCGTGCTGGTCACCGAGAACGGCATCGCCACCGCCGACGACGCCCGGCGTGTCGACTACACGATCGGCGCCCTCACGGCCCTGCACGAGGCGATGGAAGACGGCGTCGATGTGCGCGGCTACCTGCACTGGTCCGCGCTGGACAACTATGAGTGGGGCAGCAACCGTCCCACCTTCGGTCTCATCGCGTGGGATCGGGAGACCTTCGCCCGCCACCCCAAGCCCAGTGCTCGATGGCTCGGCGGCGTCGCCCGCAGCGGACGGTTGACGCCCCCCGCTCGCAACAGCGATCACCCGGTCGCACCAGCCAAATCCGTTCAACCGACTCGATGAGGAGTCTCATGTCCCCGCACGAAGATGTCGCCGCACCGCCAGAGCCCAGCGGGGAGACCCCGGTAGACCTCACCAAGACCGGCGCCCTCGCCGTCGCCGAGACGGTGCCGGGGGAACGGCAGAGCCGGGCCTTCTGGGTGTGCTTCGCGCTCGCGTGGGGCGCGACCGGCGTCGCGCAAGGCGTCACGGCCGTCGCCGTGCCGCAGCTGCTCAGAGAATGGGACCCGGCGACGGCCTCCGCCAACCTCAGCACGATCCTCACCATCGGCGGCTTCGCGACGCTGGTGGTAACGCCCATCTTCGGTCGTCTCAGCGATCGCTCCCGGTCGCGGTTCGGCCTACGCCGGCCGTGGATCCTGCTGGGATCGATCATCGCTCTGCTCGGCTACCTCGCCCTCGCTGTCGCGCCGTCGCCGGGGTGGCTGTGGATCGGCGTCGTACTCAACTACATCGGCTGGGGAGCTGTCGCGATGGCGCAGCACAGCCTGTTCGCCGACCAGATCCGTCGTCGCATCCGGGCGATCATGTCTGCGGTCACCGGTGCGGCGGCGACCGTGGGCATCCTCCTGGGCACGACGGTCACCGGTCAACTGGCGTCGGCTGGCCAGGCGGCGATGTTCCTCGTGCCGGGCGTCATCGCCGTCTTGCTGTCCTTGACGCTGTTCCTGACGCTGCGCGATCTGCATCGCACCGACGCCCCGGAGCCGTTCGATCTGCGCGCTCTCATCAGCACGTTCTGGCTGAGCCCGCGGCGCTATCCGGATTTCGCGTGGGCGTGGGTCTGCCGTTTTCTCATGACGGCGTCGATCGTCACGGTCACGAGCTACCTCTACCTCACGATCGCGGGACGCTTCGCGATCGATGACGCGGCCTCGATCGCCGCGGTGCAGACCCAGGCGACGCTGGTGTTCACGGTCTGCAATCTCGGGTTCGCTTTCCTCTTCGGCGTGATCTCCGACCGCACAGGAAGACGCAAGCCGAGCGTGGTCTTCGGCGCGCTTCTCAGCGCCGCCGGACTGCTCATCGCCGTCGCGACGCCCGGCATCCCGATCTTCCTCGTCGGGATCGCGCTCGTGGGAGCGGGGCAGGGTGCGTACATCTCGGCAGACGTCGCGCTCATGACCGAGTGCCTGCCGTCGGTCACCGAAGCAGGGAAGGACCTCGGCATCGTCGCGCTCGCATATCTGCTCCCCGGTATCGTCGTGCCGGTCTTCGGTTACGTGCTCACGCACATCGGCTCGCCGACCGGGCAGAATTTCGTCGCGCTCTACGTTGCAGCCTTCGTGATGGCGGTATTGGCCGGCATATCGGTGTTGAAGATCAAGGGAGTGCGATGACGCGAGACAGCGTGATGACAGGATCGGATGCGCCGGTGGGCGTGAGCACCACAGGGGCGCGATACATCACCGGCATGCTGTGGGTGATCGCACCGCTGTGGTATCTGCTGTGCGAGGCGGTGACGGCCGGAGCATTCCACGGCTACTCCTACGCCGCCTTCTACATCAGCGACCTCGGTGTGGCCGAGCATACCGATATGGACGGACGCGTGCTGGCATCCGAGATCCCGCAGGTGATGAATGCGGGCTTCATCGGCACCGGGCTGCTGTTCCTCCTCGGCCTGATCGTGCTGGCACCGCACCTGCGGCGCGGCGCGGCGCGGCGGGTGCTCCTCGCCGCGGGCATCGTGCATGCGGTGGGCATCGTGTTCGTGGGTCTGGTGCCGGGCTCGCCGACCAACGTCGAGAACGGATTGATCGCGATCCACGCCCTGGGGGCGGTCTGCGCGATCGGTGGCGGAAACCTCGCGGCGATCGCATCCGGCCGCGCTCTCTCCGGCATCGCCGGGACGACCGTCCTGCGCCGGGTGGGGCCGATCCTCGGAGCGCTGGGATTCGTGAGCGCGATCCTGCTGACCATGCACGTCGTGCTGCCGGACGGCGTGTGGGAGAGAGGTGCCGTGTACACCTTCGTCCTCTGGCAGCTCACGGCGGGCGTGCTGTTGCTTCGACGAGGGCGGGAGGCCTCGTGAGCCGTTCGCGTGGGCGCTGGCGGCAGCCGCGCGTCGACCCCGCCGTCACCGCTTTCGAGCGGACCACGGCTCCTCTGAAGGCCCGTGAGCCCAAAGCCGCTGCGGGCCGGCGCCGGATCGCCCAGCAGAACGACGACCGGATCCAGCAGGCCCTCGGCGTTCGTCCGCCCGCGACGGCGACCGCCGACCACGTCGTTCCCGTCTCCGGCGCTCCCGATGTGCGCGTGCGCGTCTACTGGCCGGGAGCGGAGCAGACGGCGGTCGGCGCCGGGCTCCCCGTGCTCGTCTATTACTACGGCGGCGGCTTCACGCTCGGCGGCATCGACTGGATCGCGTGGGACGCCCGGCTGCGCCGGCGCGCCCAGGACGCCGGCGTGATCATCGTCGCGCCGGACTACGCCCATGCG
The DNA here is from genome assembly GCF_058349825.2 of Microbacterium longlingense. Lineage (NCBI taxonomy): Bacteria > Bacillati > Actinomycetota > Actinomycetes > Micrococcales > Microbacteriaceae > Microbacterium > Microbacterium longlingense. The sequence continues at coordinate 275,855 of NZ_JBYRJA020000003.1, read as the reverse complement.
CCAGAACAGCGCTTCCCCGTGCAGCCGGAGCAGTGCTGGGCGGCGTTCGAGTGGGTGTGCGCTCACGCGACCGACCTGGGCGGCTCCTCCGAACGCATCGCGGTCGGCGGTGCGTCCTCCGGGGGCAACCTCGCAGCGGCGGTGACCCTGATGAACCGCGATCGCGCGCGGCGTCCGATCCGGATGCAGATCCTGGAGAACCCGGCGCTGGACCTCACGATCGGCCATGCCGACGCCGGCGGGATGGGGCGTGGCGTGCCGCACACGATCCTGGCGAAGGTGGGTCGTATGCTCGTGAGGCAGTACGTCGGCCGTGCCCGCCGCAACGCCCGCGACCCCTACGCCTCGCCGTTGCTCGCTTCGTCGCACGCGGACCTGCCGCCCGCGGTCATCTTCACCGCGGAGCTCGACCCGCTTCGGGGCGACGGAGAGGCCTACGCGCGGGCGCTGGCTGCGGCGGGGGTTCCGGTCGCTGCGGTGCGCTTCATCGCGCAGACCCACGAGTCGCTGGGGATGCCCGTTTCCTCCGCGGCGGGAGATCTCGCGCATCGGCTGTGGGCGTCGGAGGTGGCGCGGCTCGGTGATGACGCACCTGCCGGAGCGCACCGGACCGCCGGCTGAGACGCTCGGGGGCCTGCGGGGCTCCGGTCCTGCCGACCCGGCCAGGGATTCGGGGCGCGGGAACAGGCATGATTGCTACCCTCGTGATCATGCCGCCCACAGCAGTCGAGATCGATGGTCTGGTCAACTTCCGGGACACCGGCGGCACCCTGATCAGAGGGGGCGGGCAGACCCGGCCAGGCGTGCTGTTCCGCTCCGACGCTCTCGCCCCGATCACCGAGCGCGGGCTCCAGGCACTGGCCGACAGCCCGATCGGTGTCGTGGTGGACTTCCGTACCCCGGCCGAGCGGCAGATGGCGCCGGATCGGCTGCCGAACACGCGTCCGTTCCGGACCGTCGATCTCTCGATCCTCGCGGGTTCGGTGGCGGACATGGCGGGGGAGCTGATCGGCGGAGACCGACCGAGCCCGGAGCGTATCGCGGTGGCGCTCGCCGCGCTCCCGACGCTCGGACAGCTCTATGTCTCGATGCTGACGGCCGGCGCAGCGGCCTTCGCGCGCGTCGCGCGTCTCGTCTCCGCCTCGGATGACACCGAGCCGACGGCCGTGCTTGTGCACTGCACGGCGGGCAAGGACCGCACCGGTGTCGCCACCGCGCTCGTGCTCGACGCCGTCGGCGCAGAGCGCGACGCGATCGTCGCAGACTACGTGGCCTCCGAAGCGAACCTCGCCGGAGCCTGGGCCGAGCGGATGATGGGCATGATCACCTCGCTCGGACTGCCGGTCACCCCGGAGCTGGAAGACCTCGTCATGCGCACCCCTGCCGACGCGATGGGGGAGGCCCTGGGGTGGATCGACGAGCAGTACGGCAACACGGCTGGCTACCTCGCGGCAGGGGGCCTCTCCGAAGGCGAGCTCGCTGCGCTGCGTTCCCGCCTCGTGGCCTGAACCGTGCACAGCCTCTTCCTCGGCGCGATAGCGCTCAACGTCTACGCGACGCTCCTGGTCCTGCTGCGCTCCTGGGTGTACGGCACCCGGCTGTACCGGCCGATGCTCTGGAACATCTGGCTGTCGGTCGTGCCGATCCTGATCGTCATCGGCGTGATGCTCGCGAGCCCTGCGCTGCTGGGCTTCTCTCTCCCCATCGGGTTCGTGGTGATCGGCATCGCGGGGATCCTGTGGCTTCTCATGCTTCCGAACGCGAGCTATCTCATCACAGAGCTCAATCAGTCGCACCGCAACGAGGACGACCCCGTGCCCCTCTGGTACGACATCATCCTCGTGATCTCCCTGGCGATGTCGGGCGTGGTCAACACCGTGCTCAACGTGTTCTTCGTCCAGTTGCTGGCGGCGACCGCGATCTACGACGACACGGTGGCGAGCCTGTTGCGGCCGCTCGTTCTCACCGCGGTCGGCATGGTGATGCTGTTGCTCGGCGTCGGGATGTATCTCGGCCGCTATCTGCGGCTCAACAGCTGGGATGTCCGGCATCCGCTGTCCTTTCTCCGCAAGGTGCGGGCGCACTTCGCGGAGCGCGGCAATCTCCTCGCCGCGATCGGCTTCGCCCTGACATACGCGATCTTCCTGGCGCTCATCTACCTCGTCACGGTGGTTCCGATGCTCGAGGTGATGGTGATGGCGGAGGCCATGCGAGCCGGGTGAGCGGATGCCGGGGGCTCGGTACCCTGGTCGGGTGACTGCGCGGCCCCCCTTCCGGATATGGCGTGCCCTCGATCACCGGTGCGCCCTCGATCACCGGCGCCCCACGGGAGAGGCGGCGCGCGATGGCCGGTGAGCGCGTCCCGCCCGGCTACCTGCTCACGACGCTCGTCTACGACGTCGACGAGCCGCAGACCTGGCCAGACGACGTGCATCCCGAGCACGAGCTGCTGTGGTCGCTCGAGGGAATGGCGCGGCTCGAGGCCGAGAACCGCACGTGGGCGATTCCGCCGGCGCTGGCCGTGTGGATCCCCGCCGGCGTTCCGCACACCGCGTCGGCCGAGCGCGGGGCGCGCGTGCGGGCGACCTACTTCACCGTGGCCGCGGCCAACCTCCCGGCGATGCCGCGCACGGTGACCGGGGTCGCGATGACCGAGCCGCTCCGCGTGCTCCTCGAGCACAACCTGGAGGGCGCCCTGGCCGACGAGAGCGCCCGGCTGCGACTGCAGCGCGTGATCCTCGACCTGCTGGTGCCCGCGCCGCACGAGTCCTTCGAGCTGCGGATGCCGCACAGCCCACATCTGCACATGGTGGCCAGCGCGATCCTCGCCGATCCCGCCGACGACCGCACCACGGCCGGCTGGGCGTACGAGTGCGGCGTGCACGCGCGCACGCTGGCGCGGCAGTTCGAGGCGGAGACCGGTATCACGCTCACGCAGTGGCGGATCCTCGCGCGGCTCCAGCTCGCGATCCAGGAGCTCGGTCACGGACGCTCGATCGTGTCTGTTTCCCGCACGATCGGTTACCGCAATCCCAGCACCTTCATCGACCACTTCCGGGCACTCACGGGGCAGACTCCCGCGGAGTACGCGCGACAGGGCAGGGGTGGCGGGGCGGACTCCTGAGTACCGAAACCGGTACAACTGGTTCCTCCGGCGGCATGCCCTCTTGACTAGCTTAGGTCAGGCAACCCTTACCGAGCCTTCGCGGTGCTGCGCCCGGCATCCGCTGCGATCACAGGAGTCCCATGTCCCCGCTCACCTCCGCGCCCTCGACCAGCAGGATGCGCCGCCTCGCCGGCATCCTGACCGCCTCCGTCCTCGCGCTCTCCCTCGCCGCGTGCAGCGCGCCCGACGCGGGCGGCGACGCCGACGCGGGCGCCGCCGCCCCCGCCGGGCCCCGCGTCCACGAGAGCGCGTTCGGCCCGGTCGAGCTCCCCGACACCATCGAGCGCATCGTCTCGGTCGACTTCTACACCCCCGCGGCGCTGATCGACCTCGGCATCGAGCCGGTGGGCGTGGTCAACAGCTACTTCACCGAGGGGGCTGCGATCCCCGAGGAGTACCAGTCGGCCGTGGCTGAGGGAGGAGCCCAGTCGATCGGCGAGTACTACGAGCTCAATCTCGAAGCGGTCGCCCAGGCCAAGCCCGATCTCATCCTCGCCACCAGCGACTTCCTGCCCCTCGACGATCCGCTGCGGGCGGAGCTGGAGAAGCTCGCCCCGATCCTCACCTTCGAGGCGCGCGACGGGGAGAGCTGGCGCACGCGCGCTGTCGAGCTTGCGGAGATCCTCGGCAAGGAGGCCGAGCTCCAGCCGCTGGCCGAGGCCTACGACCAGCGCCGCGACGCGATCGCGGCGGAGTACGCCGACGTGCTCGACAGTCAGGCGTTCACGGTGTTCGTGCCGTTCGCGGAGGAGTGGGGCACGTACGCGGACACGCACTTCTCGACGCCGATCCTCCGCGACCTCGGCGCGACCTTCCGGGAGCAGCAGGACGACGAGGTGAACGAGGCGAGATTCCCGAACTGGTTCTCCTACGAGAGCCTCGACCGCCTCTCGAACGCCGACGTGATCCTCGCCCTGGCTCCCAACGACGAGGTGGGGGAGTCGCTGGAGAAGAACACGATCTGGCAGAACCTGCCCGCCGTCGAGAACGGCCTCGTCTTCGACTACATCCCGATGGCGCCGACCGGCTCGTACGGGTGGGCGCTCCAGAACCTCGACGATCTCGAGGCGCTGCTCGCGCAGGTCCGCGCCGCGCTCGACGCCCGGGGCTGAGGTCCCTGCCGACGTGCGGGCCGATGCACAGGATGCCGGAGACCTGACCCGATGCCGTTGAACGACACCGTCGCGCCCACGGTCGCCGCGACCGGGCAGAAGCAGCCGTCGCGCGTGGTCGCCACGCGCGCGCTGTTCCTGCTCGTCGCCGTGGTGCTGCTGGTCGCGGTTTTCCTGGTGAGCCTGTGGGTCGGCGCGCGCGGCATCGGCTTCGCGGAGGTCTGGCGGGCGCTCTGGCACCCCGACGGCGGCGAGACCTCCTACATCGTCCACGAGATGCGGCTGCCGCGCGCGGTGCTGGCCCTCGTGGTGGGAGGCGCGCTCGGCGTCGCCGGGGCGCTGATCCAGGCGCTCACCCGCAACCCGCTGGCCGACACCGGCATCCTCGGCGTCGGCGCGGGGGCGAGCTTCGCCGTCGTCATCGGGGTGGCGTTCTTCGGGATGACGGCGTTGTCGCAGTACCTCTGGTTCGCGTTCGGCGGGGCGATCGTGGTGACCCTGCTGGTCTACGCCCTCGGATCGCTGGGCTCGATCGGCGCGACCCCGGTGCGCCTCACGCTCGTCGGCGTGGCCCTGGGGGCGCTCCTCGGCGGCATCACCTCGGGCATCACGATGCTCAACCCCGACCGCTTCGAGGATCTGCTGCGGTGGAGCGCCGGCTCGCTCGCCGGCCGCGGCTGGGCGACCGTGGCGACCGTGGCTCTGCCGATCGCGATCGGCCTGCTCATCGGTCTCGTCTCCGGGCGGCCGCTCAACGCGATCTCCCTCGGCGACGACGTGGCCCGCTCGCTGGGCGCGAACGTCATACGCACGCGCATCCTCGTGATCATCGCGGTCACCCTCCTCGCGGGGGCCGCGACGGCGGCCACCGGGCCGATCGGCTTCGTCGGGCTCATGGTCCCGCACGTGGTGCGCTGGTTCACCGGTCCCGATCAGCGCTGGATCATCCCGTTCTCCGCGGTCGGCGCCGCGCTGCTGCTCCTGGCGTCCGACGTGCTCGGCCGCCTGCTGCTCGCGCCCCAGGAGCTCGAGGTGGGCATCATCACGGCCTTCGTCGGCGCCCCGGTGCTCGTGGCGCTTGCCCGGCGCAAGAAGGTGAGCTCGCTGTGAGCGCGCGCGCCGCGGGTCCCGTCGAGGTCGACTTCGGTCATCGGATGCTGTCCGCCCGGCGCGCCCGCTGGTCGTGGAACGTGTCGCTGCGCGGCGTGCTCGTCACGCTCGCGGTCATGGCGCTGACGGCGGCCGGGATCGTGGTGTCGATCTCGACCGGAACCTACGACATCCCGCTCGGCGATGTCGTGGGCGGGCTCCTCGGCACCGCCGACGACGGCACGGTGCTGGTCGTGCGGGAGTGGCGGATGCCGCGGGCGCTGCTCGCCGCGCTGTTCGGCATCGCCCTGGGCATGAGCGGGGCGGTCTTCCAGTCGCTCACGCGCAATCCGCTCGGCTCGCCCGACATCATCGGCTTCTCGTCCGGCTCGTACACCGGCGCGCTGGTCGTGATGCTCGTGACGGGCGGGGGATACCTGGCCGTGGCCGCGGGGGCCCTCGTGGGCGGCGTCGTCACCGCGTTCGTGGTGTTCGTCCTCGCGTACCGACGCGGGGTGCAGGGGTTCCGGCTGATCATCGTCGGGATCGGTGTCTCGGCCATGCTCGGCGCGCTCAACACCTATCTGATGCTCAAGGCGACGCCCGAGCAGCAGCTCACCGCCGCGGTGTGGGGCAGCGGCTCGCTCAACGGGCTCACGGCCGACACCCTGGTGCCGGTGCTGATCGTGCTGGCCGTGCTTCTCGTCCCCGCCCTGGCGCTGTCGCCCGCGCTGCGCGTGCTCGAGCTCGGCGACGACGCGGCCGGCTCCCTCGGCGCGCATCTGACGAGCGCCCGACTGGTGGCGATCGTCACGGGCATCGCCCTCATCGCGCTCGTGACGGCGTCCGCCGGTCCCATCGCGTTCATCGCGCTCGTGGCGCCCCAGATCGCCCGGCGTCTCACGCGGTCGGCCGGCGTCGGCGTGGTCGCCGCCGGCGCGATGGGCGCGCTGCTGCTCGTCATGAGCGACTTCATCGCCCAGCGCCTGTTCGCCCCGCTGCAGCTGCCGGTCGGCATCATCACGGTCTCGGTCGGCGGGTTCTACTTCGTCTGGCTTCTCGTCCGGGAGACCAGACGCCGATGACACGACAGGAAGGCGCACCCCTCATGCCCGCCGCAGCATCCCGCTTGCACGCCGACGACGTGACGATCGGATACGACCACCGCGTCATCTCCGAACGGCTGGACGTCGAGATCCCCGACGGCTCGTTCACGGTGATCGTCGGCCCCAACGCGTGCGGCAAGTCGACGCTCCTGCGCGGCCTCGCCCGCCTGCTGCGCCCGGTGTCGGGCACGGTCGTGCTCGACGGCCGCGCGATCCAGTCGATGCCGGCGAAGGCCTTCGCGCGCGAGGTCGGCCTGCTGCCGCAGACCTCGCTCGCGCCCGACGGCATCGTCGTGGCCGACCTCGTTTCGCGCGGGCGATACCCGCACCAGGGCATCATCCGGCAGTGGTCGGCGGATGACGCGCGGGCCGTGGCGGCCGCGCTCGCCGCCACGGGCACCACCGAGCTGTCGACGCGCCTGGTCGACGAGCTGTCGGGCGGGCAGCGCCAGCGCGTGTGGGTGGCAATGGCGCTGGCTCAGGAGACGCCGATCCTGCTGCTCGACGAGCCGACGACCTTCCTCGACATCGCCCATCAGATCGAGCTCCTGGAGCTGTTCCGGCGGCTGCACTGCTCGGGGCGCACGCTCGTCGCCGTGCTGCACGACCTCAACCACGCTGCCCGCTACGCGACCCACCTGATCGCGATGAAGGACGGCCGCGTCGTGACCGAGGGCGCGCCGCGCGACATCGTCACGGTCGAGCTCGTGCGCGAGGTCTTCGGGCTCGAGTGCATGGTGGTTCCCGATCCGGCGGCCGGGACGCCCCTGGTGGTGCCGCTGGGGTCCGCGGCGACGTAGATCCGGCCGTTGCTTGTATCGAGATGATGATGGAATGTGTGCGAGGGGTGACCACGAGGCCCCGTCGGCGGGCTCACGTCTGCATGAAGGGCGAGTGGACAGATCCCCGGGATGGGGCGGATCTCGTGCCCTGATCTGGCTGTTCAGGGGCACGCCCATGATCACAAGAATCACCTCCGCCGGAGTCATCGACGCTTTCGTCGGCTCCCAGAGGGCGCGCGTGACGACGGTCGCGCGTCTCCGCGACGTTCCGCCGACGACCATGAGGTTCTGGTGCTCGGGCTTGACCTCGTCGAGCACCCGCAGTGCACGCTCGCGCATCTCGGGCGGGGACTTCTGATTCATCGGTTCCATCCCTGCTTGAAGAACGGAACGAAACCCAGCGCGATTCACGTTGCCGTCCGCGGAGGTCCTCGACGACACGCGCGGAGGCCTTTCACAAGCCGTGTCTGCGTTTCACCGGCAGGGCGCGTGCGCAGGGTGGAGGCTCGCGTGGGTATGACGGATCACGCAGAGGTCGGCCGCGCCGGAGCGTGCGTATCATCTGGTCACGGACCAGAGCCTGATCGCGGATCAGCCCCGTGCTTCGCCGACCCGCCAGTATCCCGAGAACGTGATGCGGTCTTTCGAGACGCCACGGGCGACCAGGTGACGGCGTAGTTCCTGCACCGCGAGTCGCTCTCCGCACACCCACGCGTAGTCGATCACCTCGGGAAGCTCAGCGGCCCGCACCGCCTCCTGCAGTCGGGCACCGGGCAACTCACCCCGGCGCTCGACCCAGGTGACAGGGCCCGCGAGATCCTGTCTCTCCGCCGCATCCGCGATCTCGATGAAGACGTGGGTCTCCGGGGCCTCCGTCGCCTCGAGGATGCGCGCGATCGCGGGCAGGGAAGACTCGTCCCCGATGATCACCCGCGCGCGCGTCTCGGGCAGGGGCGCATACAGCGCCGTGCACTCGCGGATGCCGAGAACCGAGCCCACCCGTGCTCGGCCGGCGAATCGAGTCCCCGGGCCCTCGTCACCGTGCACGACGAAGTCGATGTCGATCTCGCGACGGTCGGGGCGGTGGTTGCGCAGTGTGTACCAGCGCAGATCCGGCCGCTCCTCGACGGGGATGTCCGCGACAGCCGCGCGGATGTTCTCCGTCCCGTCGTTCGCGGGCAGCACGAGCGGAACGCTCTCGTCGCGGGGCAGCAGCAGGCCGAGATACTCGTCCGGCCCCGCGGGCGCGTAGTCGGCGAACTCCGTCGCGGAGATGGTGAGTCTCCGCATGTGCGGGGTGAGATCGCGCACAGCCGTGACGCGGGCGGCGAAGACGCGAGCTCCGGAACGGCGAGGGCGCTGGGGCGGACGGACGCGATGGATGCTGTGCTCAGCCACGCCGAGCCCCCTCTCTCCAGAGCAGCCACAGGAAGAATGCGCCGCCCACGGTGATGGTGACGACTCCGACCGGGATCGGCGCCGGGAAGATGTTCTGCGCGAGCAGGTCGCTGGTGAGCAGCAGCAGCGCCCCCACGAGCCCCGAGGCGAGGAAGCTCGTCGCACCCGTCAGACGCCGGGCGATGTGCGGGGCGATCAGCGCGACGAACGAGATCGGCCCGGCCGTGGCGACGGCGACCGCCACGAGCAGCGTGGCGGCGGCGAGCAGGACCCATCGTGCACGCACGGTACGCACGCCCAGCGCAGTCGAGACACTGTCGCCGAGTGCCATCATCTGCGCAGCCGGTGCCGCCCAGACGAGGAGCGGGATGATCAGGAGCAACGCGATCAATGCCGGAAGCAGGTCACCCCATCCGCGGCCCTGCAGCGAGCCGATCAGCCAGGTCTGCGCCGTGGTCGCGCTCGCGACGAACACCTGGGTCAGCACATAGTCGACCACGGCCATGGCGGTGGCCGACAACGCGACACCGGTGAGGATCAACTGCACGCCGTGGAGCCCGGAACGCGCGGTGAACAGCACGATCACGCCCGCGATGACGAGGGAACCGATGACCGCTCCGAGCGCGGCCTGCGCCAGGGATCCGCCGAGCACGAGCATCACGACCACCGCGCCGACCGAGGCGCCACTGCTGATGCCGATCACGTCGGGGCTCGCGAGCGGGTTGCGGGTCAGGCTCTGGAACACTGCCCCGGCGACGGCCAGGCTCGCACCGACGACGATCGCGACGAGGCTTCGCGGCAGGCGGCGTCCGAGCACGAAGAAGCCGTCGAGTCTCTCCGGCGGGCGTCCGAGCAGCGTCTCGATCAATGCGGCCGGGGTGACGACGTACTCCCCGATCATGAGCGCGGCGACCAGCAGCACCAGCAGAGCGCTGGAGAGGATGCCGCACACGAGGGCCGTGCGATGGCTGAACCGGAACGACCAGCGCTCTCCGCGGAGAACGCGGTCGTCGGACGTCAGCGCGACGGTGCGCAGGCTCATGAGATCCCCGCCGTCCGCTTGCCGACCACGAAGGCGATGAGCAGGGGACCGCCGATCAGGGCCGTGACGATGCCGACCTGCACCTCGCCGCCTCCGCCGATCACGCGGCCGAGGGTGTCGGCCAGAAGCAGCATCGCCGGGGCCGCGAGCAGCGACAGCGGCAGCACGATGCGAAGGTCTGGCCCCACGAGACGACGGAGCAGATGCGGGATGACGAGACCGACGAACGCGATAGGACCGGCGATCGCGGTCGCCGTGCCGCAGAGCAATGTGACGGCGACGAGCACGAGCGCGCGCACGACACCGGGCTTCACCCCGAGGGCGATCGCGCTGTCGTCACCGAGTGCCATCAGGTTCAGAGCGGGCCCGAGCAGCAGGGCGAGGACCACCCCGACCACGATGAAGGCGACCAGCGGCAGCGCCTCTTCCACGGGGCGGGCGGTGAGGGAGCCGACTCGCCAGAACCGGAACGCATCGAGCACCGTCTCATTGGTCAGCACGATCGCCTGGGAGGCACCGGCCAGGATGGCCGAGAACGCGACCCCCGCCAGGATCAGTCGCACGGGCGAACCCGAGGCGAACCGGGTGCCCGAGAACCAGAAGATCACCGCGGATGCGAGCGCCGCTCCGGCGAGCGCGAGCCAGATCGTGCTCCCGACGCCGAGGGCACCCAGCAGGCTCATCCCGGCGACGACACCGAACGAGGCGCCGGCGCTGACCCCCAGCATCCCCGGATCCGCGATCGGGTTGCGGGTGAGCGCCTGCATCAGGACGCCGGCAGCGCCGAGCGCGACGCCGCAGATGACCGCATTGATGGTGCGGGTCACCCGCAGTTCGCCGACGATGTTCAGGACGTTCTGGTCACCCGCGCCGAACAGGGCGCGCACGACCTCGTCGACGGGCACGAACCGCGCGCCGACGGCGAGACTCAACGCCAACGAGATCGCCAGCAGGGCCACGACCAGGGTGCCACCGAACCACGCCGGGAAGCGGGATGCCGCGAGCGTGCCGCGCCGGCGCGCGACGACGGCGGGTTCGGGATTCATATTTGGGTAGCCTAACCAAATATCGCTAGGGTTGTGGAACGTGAACAGACCTCATCGAACGCGCTTCCGTCCACTCGCCACCGCTGTCGCCTCTCTGGCCGCGATCGCCCTGATCGCCACCGGATGCTCGAGCACGCCCGCAGCGGAGGAATCCGCTCCCGCCGCGGACACGAGCTATACCGTGGAGCACGCGATGGGCGAGACGGAGTTCGAGTCGGTCCCCGAGCGGATCGTCGTTCTCGACTCCCCGCAGATGGACGCACTGGTCGCCCTGGAAATCACTCCGGTCGGCGCACCGGAGATCGGGGCAGGACGCGGCTTCCCCGCCTACCTCGCCGATGACCTCGAGGGCACCGAGTCGATCGGCTTCATCGCCGAGCCCGACGTCGACGCGATCGCGAACCTCGCCCCCGACCTGATCATCGGTTCGAAGGTGCGGCACGAGGCGCTCTACGAGGAGCTGTCGGCCATCGCGCCCACCGTCTTCTCGGAGGACACCGGGACCAACTGGACCGAGCAGGCTGTGCTGACCGCCGCCGCGGTGAACCAGAGCGACAAGATGGACGACCTCATCAAGGGCGTCGAGGACCGTGCGGCCGAGGTCGGCTCTGCGGTCGAGGCCAAGGGCACCACCGCGTCGATCGTGCGCTTCCGCGCGGACAACTTCCGCCTGTACGGGCCCGGCACGTTCTCGGGCTCGCTGCTCACCGACATGGGCTTCGATCTCGGCGCAGACCGCGACTGGAACGAGTACTCGATGATGGAGCTCAGCCCCGAGCTCTACGAGCAGATCGACGGCGATGTCGTGTTCTACATGAGCCCCGGCGGAGACCCCACCGCGACCACGCAGGAGCGGATCACCGGACTGTGGGGCGCCCAGCCCGGCCCCGCCGGCGGCAAGGCTTTCGAGGTGGAGGACGACACCTGGATGGTGGGCATCGGCGTGATCGGTGCGAACCTGGTGATCGACCAGGTCGAGGACCTGCTCGGCTGACCCCCTTCGGATCGCTCGAATGGTTCCCTCCCACCGGGATACGGGACCATTCGGGCGATTCGAACACCCGGAGGAACAATGACCACGCCGCACCCGGCACTCGAAGCCCGTGGACTCGTCGTCGCCTACGACGGCAGGGTCGTCGTCGACGGCGTCGATCTGGCGCTGCCGGCGGGGTCGTTCACCGTGATCCTCGGGCCGAACGCCTCGGGCAAGTCCACGGTGCTGCGTACCCTCGCCCGCGTGCTGCAACCCGAATCCGGTGACGTGCTGTTCGACGGCCGCGCGCTCAGCGAGTACGGCTCCAAGGAGCTCGCCCGCAGGATGGGACTCCTGCCGCAGGACGCCATCGCTCCCGAGGGGATGCGCGTCGCCGACCTGGTCTCCCGTGGCAGGTATCCCCACCACTCCGCACTGCAGCGCTGGACGTCCGCCGACGACACCGCCACGCGCGAGGCTCTCGCCGCGACGAACACCACCGACCTCGCTGAGCGCTACGTGGATCAGCTCTCCGGCGGGCAGCGGCAGCGCGTCTGGGTCGCGCTTCTGCTCGCCCAGCAGACCCCGGTGATGCTGCTCGACGAACCGACGACCTTCCTCGACATCGCACACCAGTACGAGCTGCTCGACCTGCTGCGGGATCTCAACGTGCAGGGCAAGACCGTCATCGCGGTGCTGCACGACCTCAATCAAGCGGCACGGTACGCGGACAACCTCGTGCTCATGAAAGAGGGGTGCGTGGTCGCCACCGGAACTCCGTCCGAGCTCATCACGGCAGACCGCGTAGGCGACGTCTTCGGCATCGACGCGGTGGTAACACCCGATCCCGTCACCGGCACCCCGATGGTGGTCCGGCGCCAGGCACGGCTCGGCTAGGGCGTGTGTCCGCGATCTCTGTTGAGGCTCCCGATCGCATAGACCCTGGGTTGCGAGCCGGGAGCTTCCGGCTCGCCGAGTCACGTATATGAGGGAGGCCCCAGAGACTACAGAGCGTACGAGTGTCGGTCTGGATGTGCACGCTCGCAGCACGGTCGCGGCGGCGATCGATGAGCGAACAGGGGAGATCGTGCATTCGCGACGGTGTTTCTCTTCCGTCTTGCGATGAACCGAGATCATTGACGGGGTAGGCGTTCGTTTCCAGCCTGCCCGCGCAGACGCGCCTACTGGCTCGCGCGTTCCCATCCGCCCCGTAGAGGCACCGGCCCTGCAGGGTCGTAGTCGCGGCGATGATGCCCGGCCGCTTCAATCAGGAGTCTGCGCGCATGCTTGATTCCGGTCTTGGTGATCTCGCTCTGCGAACGCGACTGCCCGGACGAGTACCCCGAAGGGGCCAGCCCGAGAAGCTCTCCGATCGAGGCTCCGGTAAATCGGTGCCAGCCGCCGATCTCGACCGCGAGATCAAGCCCGGTCAGGTCCGAGACCCCGCGCAGGCAGGCCAACCGATCCACCACCGGCGTGAAGGTCGAACCTCGGGCGATCTGCACGATCCGCGCGTCCAGCCGGTCTCTGCGGGCCGCGATCTGCGCGACCGTCTCATAAGCGGGCTCGAACGCGGCATGGGCGCGCTGATTGGGGAGTGCGATCGCGCGCAGCCAGGAATCGTGGGTTGCAGTCCACGCTCATCCCTGTTCCTAGAGGTGCCCGTGGCGGAGCCGAGATTTCGAGCGCCGGTGTCGCGCACTCATCAGATCCACACGATAGTCCTCACGTACCCGCAGTAGGTCGCGTGCTGCTTCCTTCTCGATCGTGGGGATACGAACCGTAACGATCCCGTCCAGGCGCAGCAACCTGGCCAGCTGCAGAGTATCTCTATGACCGGTGTTCACCCGGTCGCCGAGAAACGCTGGAGCTTCGAGGGAAGCGCGATCAGACCCTCGATCCACGCAGCGGAGAATCCGCGTGCGAGCGTGTACCCGGTCGGGCCGTCCTCGTGCACCACTCGGGCGACCGAACCCGCTCGACCACACGGCCAGGATCGGCACCGAAGGGCTGCTGAAACGCGTTACCAGTGCGCTCATGGACCGCGTCAGCGCTCACACTCCTCGTGTGCACGTCCAGACCAATATTCGTACGATAGGAAATCACTGGGGCCTCCATTCGACCGTGGATAGTCCAACCACGCCACGCGGCTGGTAACCCACGTTTACGCGAATCGAGGCCCCAGTGCTAAGAAGGACGCCACCTTAATAGCGTCTAAGGCGCCGCGAACAATCAAGTGTGCGTGATCTCTCGCGGGTTTCCGATGTCGCACGCCCTGAACGTCTGAGTGCTGAAGTAGGTCGTGGGGTAGGTCAAGGTTTTGTAGTTGGTCCCGCCGAAGAGGTCAGACGAGCACTTCCAGCTGAAGGTGATAGATCCGCCCATGCACCGAGGGGACATGTTGCCACTATTGACACCGTAGGTCGTGCACGTTCCAGTATTGGCGGTTGTTGCTCCGGCGAGCGGCATGGTGAACGCGAGCACCAGTACCGCGCCCGCGCCGGCGCCGGACAACCGCTTCATGAACCTATTCATCGACTACTCCTCCGATTGTTCTTGCTCTTTAGCTGCTGTTCGGTCACACCAATCGCGACCGACAAGTGTCAGGCTAGAGGACAAAGTGAGCCGCTGTCTGTAGGTCAAATGGGGGACATCGCGCTCAATCGAGGAAAAGGTGAGGATCGTCAAATATCACATTCTCGCGCGACTTTCGACGACTATCGATTCCGCACGCTCTTCGCCGCCACCCTACCGGCTGTCTGAATAAGGGTGTGTGGGGTTCGGCCTGATGCGAAAGGAGACGGCTGTGGCTGACACGACCGAGCTGTGGGAAGACGCGATGATCGATCCCGTGACCGGGAAGATCAGTGATCAGAAGACCCTCGCGGAGCGGTTGGTCGCGCAGGCGACGGAGCAGGGGGCGAGCGTGGTCGGCCGGGAGGACTGTTAAACCAGCTCACGAAGAGCGTTCTCGAGACGGCGTTGAACGTCGAGTCGACCGAGCACCTCGGTCACGAGCAGGGTGGAACGCCGGCGGCGGCGAACATGCGAAACGGGACGCGGACGAAGACCGTGCTCACCGAGATCGAACCGGTCGAGATCGAGGTTCCGCGGGATCGTGACGGGTCGTTCGAACCGGTGATTGTCCCGAAGTGCAAGCGCCGTCGGGACGGGATCGATCAGATCGTGCTGTCGTTGACCGCTCGCGGGCTGAGGACCGGTGAGATGCGTCGCGCATTTCGACGAGGTGTATCGCGCGAAGGTCACCAAAGACACCGTCAGTCTGAGCACGGAGAAGGTCGCCGGTGAGCTCGCGGAGTGGTTCTCGCGGCCGCTGGACGCGATCTACCGGGTGATCTTCGTCGACGCGATCGTTGTGAAGGTCCGCGACGGTCAAGTCCGCAACACCCCGTTCCGTGTCGTGATGGGCGTGACCGTGAACGGGGAACGCGACATCCTCGGGATTTAGGTCGGCCACGGCGCGGAGGGCGCACGATTCCGGTTGCAGGTGTTCACCGAGCTGAAGAACCGTGGTGTCGAGGACGTACTCATCGCGGTCTGCGACGGACTGCAGGGGCTCCCCGGAGGCGATCAACACCACGTGGGAGCGGACAGTCGTGCAGCAGTGCGTCGTGCACCGGATCCGCAACAGCTTCCGTTACGCGGGCAGGCAGCCCCCCGACGCGATGGTGAAGTCCTTGCGTCCTGTCTACACAGTGCCGCCGGAAGCCGCCGCGAAGGACCGGTTCGTCGAGTTCGCGGCGGGATGGGGTGGCAGGTATCCAGCGATCGTGCCGTTGTGGGAGAACGCGTTGGCAGAGTTTTTGCCGTTCCTCGAGTACGACATCGAGATCCGAAAGGTGATCTGCACGACCAAAGCGATCGCGTCGATCAATGCCGGTATCCGCGCGCTGTCCGTACCCGCGGAAACTTCCGTAACGAGGCTGCCGCGTCGAAGTGCCTCTGGCTCGTAACCCGGTCGCTTGACCCCACCGGCAACGGCCGGGCCCCTGGACGATCAGGTGGAAGCCCGCTCTCAACGCGTTCGCGATCACCTTCGCCGGATAGTTCGTGAGAACCACTCATTGAAAACCACCGGACCCCCACACTGTTATTGGACAGACCGCCGTCAGGGAACTCGTGCGGCACCTGCCGTGCGCGCGCACCCGCCCGGCTGCCAGCCCGCCGTTCTGAGGACCGCCTCTTCGCCACGGGCGGCGAGGGCATGCCGGGTGAGCTGCCAGCGCCCGCTCGGATCCCGAGGCATGTCCCTAGGCAGGGGGTGGAGTTCTGAATATGCTTCGGACATGAGCGCTGATTTTCCCCCGTTGCCCGAATCCGTCTCGTCGCAGCTCGTACCCGTTGCCGATGGGGTCGAACTACGTGTGTTGCGCGCGGGATCGGGCGCACCGGTGCTGTTCGTGCCCGGCTGGAGCTTCTCCGGCGAGGTCTTCGTGCACCAGTTCGCAGAGCTCTCCGACAGCTACGAGGTCATCGCCATCGACCCGCGCGGACACGGGGAATCCAGCAAGCCGCTCACCGGCAACAACTATCCGCAGCGCGGCCGCGACCTCGCCGCCGTGATCGACGCTCTCGATCTGCACGACCTCACCCTCGCCGGATGGTCGTTCGGGGTCCTCGACGTGCTCTCCTACCTTCGTCAGCACGACGAGGACGAACGCGTCTCCCGCGTCATCCTCATCGACGAGCCGCCGCGGGTGCCGTTCGACCCGGACGACCAGAACGAGTGGGGCGAAGCGGCGCTCAGCCACGAGGGGCTGCCCGCCTACCTGCAGTTCCTGTCGACCGATCCGCGCGGCTTCCTCGCGTTCATCGCCGCGGACGCCCTCGGCGTGGATCCGGACCACGCCGGCGCAGACGCGGCGACCGCGCGCCTCATCGCCGATGGCGCCCGCACGCCCGAGCACATCGCGATCATCACCGGCGCAGAGGGGCTGGGAACCGACCTGTCCGAGACCGCGATCGCGTGGGACCGGTCCGGTCGGCCGTTGCTGTTCTTCGCGAAGGAGGAGTGGGCCGACGACGCTCGCCGCTGGGTGAGCGCCCACCTCCCGCATGCACGCTTCGCGACGATGCCGGTGCACGCCGGGTTCCTCACCGAGCCCGCTCCGTTCAACGCGACGCTGCGGGAGTTTCTCGGCTGAGGGTCAGCGCGGCGAGCGCGTTCACGAGGTTGGCGCGCCACACGGCCCAATCGTGGCCCGCCGCGAAGGCGTGGAGGGCCACCCGGCGCCCACCGCAGCGCGGATCGGCCGCGAGCTGGGCGCGGAGACGCCGCGCATCGTCGAGCATGTCGTCCTCGAACGTGCCCGCCTGGAGCGTGATCGACCCCCACTCCGGAGCACGCAGCAGTGCCTCCGCGATGTCGAAGCGCCACAGCGAGGGCGACTGCGCGATCACATGCCCCACCTCTCCCGCGCCGAGCGCCAGCGCCCACAGTGAGGCGATCCCGCCGAGACTCTGTCCGGAGACGATCGTGCCATCCCCGGTGCGGATGACCGGCCACTGCGCTCGGACCCGCGGCAGGAGATCATCGAGCAGCACATCCACCTGCCCGCCGGGTACCCCGAGGCAATCCCAGCGTCGCTCTCCATCGGCCAGGTCGAGCATCGCGAGATGGACAGGCGGGAGAACCCCGGCATCGATCGCGGCCTCCAAGATCGCCGGCAGGCCCATCTCGACCCACACCCGGCCGTCGAACAGCACCAGCAGCGGTGTCGATCCTCGCGGATCGCGCGGGGCGAACACCCACGCCGGCTGCCCGCCCGGCAGCGCGAGCACGGTCGTGCGGACCGCAGCGGCCGCAGCCTGGGTCGCTGTCGGCCGGGGCCAGGGCTGCGGGGGAGCGTCCGGCCCCGCACCGACGGAGGAGCGCTCGCCACGAGAATCGACGAACCACTCTGAGCCTCGCGGATCGGCATCGCTCGCGGCGCGAGCCGCGAGCAGCACGTCCCGCCGTCCCGTCGCACACCGCCACGGCGGCGTCTGCGCACCCCGCCAGATGCCGACACGGTAGGACATCCGCAGCGCGGCCGGCAGACGGAGGGCGATCGTCCACAGATCGGATCCGTCCAGGTGTCGCAGCTCGGCGGTCGCCGGGTGCGCGTGGTCGAACACGGGGTTGGTCCACAGCAGCACCGCCGTCGCGTCCGGCGCGTCGACCACCCACGTCCACACCGCCATGGTCGGATCCATCCGGTCCGGTTCGATCGCGGGGTTGGGGCGCGCGAGCGCGGCGCGGACGAGGGCGGGTCGCGCGGCGACATCGCCCCAGGACAGCTCCAGCGCGGCGGCCACCCGGATCATCGGCGGTTCCGCGGCGTGGGCGCTGATCGGGCGCTCACGATGACGCCGGCCGTGCCGGTCGGGCCAGAACGGCAGATCATCGTCGTGCGGTGCGCCGGCCCTGCTCATCCCGCCGCCTCGGCGCGCGGGTCCAGCGGCAGCACGAGGGGCGTGCCGGTGACCGGATCCGGAATGACAACGGAGCGGAGGCCGAACACCTCGTCGATCCGCTCGGCCGTGAGCACGTCTTCCGGAGGGCCGACGGCCGCGACCGCGCCGTCCTTCATCACGATCAGGTGCGAGGCGTACCGTGCGGCCTGGGTGAGGTCGTGCAGCACGGCGACGATCGTCTTGCCCTGCTCGTTCAAACCGCGCAGCAACTCCATGAGCTCGTACTGGTGGGCGATGTCGAGGAAGGTCGTCGGTTCGTCCAGCAGCATGATCGGGGTCTCCTGCGCCAGGAGCATCGCCACCCACACGCGCTGGCGTTGCCCGCCCGAGAGCTCGTCGACGAGGCTCCCGGACAGCCCGGTGAGCCGTGTCGCCGCCAGGGCGTCGCGTACAGCGTCCTCGTCGGACGTCTGCCAGCGCTGGAACAGCGACTGGTGCGGGTTGCGCCCGCGCGAGACGAGGTCCGCGACGCGGATGCCGTCGGGGGCGATCGAGCTCTGCGGGAGCAGCCCGAGCTCCCGGGCGAGGTCCTTGGGTCGCAGGTCCGCGAGAGCCGCGCCATCGAGGGCGATCCGTCCCGCCGACGGCGTGAGCACACGGGCGAGCGCGCGCAGGAGCGTCGACTTCCCGCACCCGTTCGGGCCGATGATCGCGGTGAACGAGCCGTCGGGGATGTCGAGGGAGAGATCGGTGGAGATGGTGCGCCGTTCGTAGCCGATCGTCGCGTCCTGGACGATGAGCCGGGGCGGCGTCGAGCGCTGGGGGGAGGAGGGTGTGGTCATCGTCCTGTTCCTGCCTGGATGCGCGCCTCGCGGATGAGGAGCCAGATGAGATAGATGCCGCCCACGCAGATGGTGAGCAGACCGACCGGGATCGGTCGGTACAGCACCGAGATGATCTGCGAGATCAGGTGGGCGCCGCTGAGCAGCACGGCGCCCATCGCAGCGGCGGAGAGCACGCTCACGCCCGGAGTGCGCGTGACCCGCCTGGCCAGCTGCGGCGCGACGAGTGCGACGAAGCCGATGGGACCGGCCGCCGCGGTCACCAGCGCCGTGGTGGCGACGCCGGTGGTCAGCAGCGCCAGCCGAGCCGCTCCGACCCGGACGCCCTGGGTGGATGCCGCATCGTCGCCGAGTTCCAGGGCCCGCAGCGCGGGCGAGAGCACGGCGCAGGAGACGGCGATCACCGCGGCCAGGATGAGCGCGGGGGTCAGGTTCGCCCACGAGACGCGCACCAGGGAGCCCGCTCCCCAGAATCCCACCTGCATCGCGTCGTCGATGTCGGCGCGCGTGATGAGGTACGTGTTGATCGAGCCGAGCATCGCCGAGACAGCGATTCCGACGATGATCAGCCGGAACCCCTGAACGCCGTTGCGGTAGGCGAGCAGATACACCGCGATCGCGGTGGCCAGGCCCCCGGCGATCGCGGCCAGCGCGATCAGCCAGTGCTGCTGAGATCCGATCACGAGCATGGCCACGACGACCGCAGTGTAGGAGCCGGCGTCGAAGCCGATCACGTCGGGTGAGCCGAGCGGGTTGCGTGTGAGCGACTGGAAGATCGCCCCGCCGACGCCGAGGAGCGCGCCGAACACGACCGCAGCGACCACGATCGGCATCCGCCACTCCCGCACGACGCGCAGGGTGAAGTCATCGGCGCGCCCGAGAAGGGCATCGATCACGTCGCCGACGGTGAGCGGGTAGTCGCCGAGGAAGATGGTGCCGGCGGCCATCGCGATCGCCAGCACGCCCAGCCCTGCGGAGACCAGAGCGAGACGCCCGCCCATCCGGGCGGACAGCAGGCGGTTCCGCACCTGGAAGGCGCGGTAGCCGAAGTCGAGTCCGGGGGCGCTCACAGGGCGCTCGCTCGGCGTCGGCGCACCAGCGCGATCAGGACCGGCGCCCCGATGACAGCTGTGACGATTCCGGCCTCCATCTCGCCGGGACGGGCGATCACGCGCCCGACCACATCGGCCACGAGGAGCAGCACCGGTGCGGCGACGGCCGTGCACGCGAGGATCCAGCGCTGATCCGGCCCGACGAACCAGCGGACGATGTGGGGCACCATGAGACCGATGAAGCCGATTCCTCCGGTGAGCGCTGTCGCACCGCCCGCGAGCAGTGTCACGGCGATGAGGCCGAGCACGCGGGTGCGGATCACCCGGGTGCCCAACGACATGGCCAGGTCGTCTCCCAGCGCCATCGCGTTGAGCGATCCGGAGAGGGCGAGCGCGAGGGCGAGGCCGACGATCAGGAACGGCAGCACGGCGAGGGTGTCGTCGAGGCCGGTGCGAGCGATCGATCCGGCGCCCCAGATGTGCACGGCGCGGAAGGTCTCGGGGTCCAGGAGCGTCACGAACGTCGCGATCCCGCGCAGCACGGCTCCGAGCGCGACGCCGGCGAGCACCATCGTGACCGGTGAGAGGCTGCGCCCCGCCGCCCCGATGAGATAGACCAGGACGGTCGCGGCGGCGGCCCCGAGGAACGAGAACCAGACGTACCCGGTGATGCCGGTCAGGCCGAACACGCCCACCGCTATGGTCACCGCGAAGCCCGCTCCGGCGTTCACGCCGAGGATGCCGGGGTCTGCGAGAGGATTGCGTGTCAGAGCCTGGATCAGCGCCCCGGCGACCCCCAGGGCCATCCCCACCGCGATGCCCACGATGGTCCGGGGGATGCGTTTCGTCCAGACGATGATCGCCGCCTCCGAGCCGTCCGGGTGCATGAGCCCTCGCCAGACGTCGTCGAGGGGGAGCGGGTTCGCGCCGATCGAGAGGCTCAGCGCGACGGCGGCCACGAGCGACGCGCCGAGCACGGCGAGCCCGACGGCGCGTCGCGTATACAGCCCCGGTGCGGGTGCAGCCGGGGCGGACACCGGCGCTGTCGGGCTCGCCGCCATCGTCAGTGCTGAGCCGCGGCCGACAGGGCCGGGGCGATCTGCTCGGCGGCCCAGGTCGCCGAGAGCGGTCCGCTGCGCGCGAGCGCCCACGGAACGTTGCCAGGGTAGGTCACGCCGTCGATGATGAACTCGTTCTCCGCCGCCCGGTTGTCGATCAGCACCAGGCGGTCGTTCTGCACGGCCGGCAGCTTCTGGAACAGTGGCTGCTCGGTGATCTGCGCGTAGTTGCCGTCGGAGTTGTCGCTGAACAGGATCACGTCGGCCTGAAGCGTGGACAGGAGCTCCTCGCTGATCTCCTGGCGGTAGGCGAACTGCGCCGCGCTCGGGTTGGGCGCGAAGCCCATCCGCTCGAACACGCCGGTGGAGGGGCCGTCCGGTGAGGAGTGGTATTGCAGCCCGCCCTCCGGGCCGTAGTAGACCAGGTAGGCGGTCGTCAACCCGGTGAACTCCGGGTGCTCGGCGCGGAAGTCGGAGAAGAACGCCTCCTCGTCGTCGAGCACCTGCTGCGCGGCGTCCTGCAGGTCCAGTGCCTCGCCGATACGCAGGATGTTCGCAGCCCAGTCGTTGGCCACGGTCGCCTCGCTGCCGCCCTTCTGGGCGGTGCTCAGAATGGGTGCGACCGACGAGAGCTTGTCGTAGACGTCGCCGAGGTCTGCCCCGAGGGTGATGATCAGGTCGGGGTCTGCCTTGGCGATCTGCTCGATCGGGAACTGGCTGTCGCCGGTGCTGAATCGCCCGGGGATGGGCGTGGTGAGCGCGTTCTCGACCCAGACGTCGGTCGCCCATTCGCTCGCGATCACGGGTGTCACCCCGAGTGCCGCCAGGATCTCCGTGTCGTCCTGGGATGGGGTGATCGCTGCGATCCGCAGCGGGCGCTCGATGAGCTCCGTCTCGCCCCAGGGGCTGTCGAGGGTGAGCGGGTACGCCGTCTTCTCCTCAGCGGCCGGGACGAGCGCCGATGTGCCGTCGGCTGTCGTCGCAGCGGAGGAGGCCGGGGTGGCCTCCGATGACGGTGTGCTCGAGCCGCAGGACGTGAGGGCGAGGACGCCGGCGAGCACGATGGCGCTCACGGATGCGGCGCGCGCTCGGGTGTTGCTGATCATGGGGATTCCTTCGGAGTGAACGCCGGGCGCGACCCGGACGGGGCCCGGCATCGGGCGCCAGCGTCCGAGATTAGGTGAGGGTATCCTCAGAAGGGGTGCAGATCGCGACATCCTGGGCGCTCGATACGACAGGGTTTCGGTTCGCCGCAAAACCCGGAGGGAGCGTCGATGCCGAACATCGAGACACGGAACGCCGGCGATACGGCGATGGGGATCCCCGCGGTGTCCGTTCCGGAGCGCGCGCACCCGACCCGGGGCGTGCTGCTCTGGCAAGCGCGCGGAACATCGGAGTGCGTGCTCGACGGCGTGCCGGGCCGGCTTGTCGCGGGGCATGCGCTGTGGATACCCGCCGGCGTGCGACACAGCCTCCTGGTCCACGCCGAATCGGTGATCCTCCCGGCGCTGTTCGAGCCGTCGCCCGCGCCGGGTGCATTGCGCACGCCCACCTGGATCGCCGTCGACGCAGAGCTGCGCACCGCTCTGCTGGCGCTGCAGCAGGCTCAGACGTCGATCATCCGACCAGAGGTCGACGTGGAACGCCGGGTGCTGCGCATGCTGTACGAGCGCACCGTGCCCGAGACCGGCCTGCCGATGCCGGTCTCGGAGAGCGCCCGCGCGATCGCGATCCTCCTGCGGGATCACCCGGAGGAGGACCGCTCGGTGACCGAGCTCGCGACGGCGCACCATGTGTCATGCCGGACGATCGAACGGGCGTTCCTCGCGGAGACCGGCATGACGCTGCGCGAGTGGCGCGGGCAGCGCAGGATGGAGGTCGCCGCCGCGCTGCTGCGCGCGGACCAGGGCCTGGGCGCCATCGCCGGCCGTGTCGGCTACCGCAGTGTGTCCGCGTTCCGCCGGGCGTTCAAGACGCACTACGGACTTCCGCCCGCCGAGTACGGCCGGCGGTACCGGCTGCCGACCCGCTGAGCGCCGAGCGGCGGCCGCCGCGGTCTGTCACGAGTTCACGCGGATGATCTCCTGCTGATAGGGCGCGATCACCGAGCTCGAGATCCGGCAGTCGAGCAGGAGGAACGGTCGTTCATCCTCCGGCTGCGCCGCCCAGTCCGCGAGTGCCTCGAGGTCGGCCAGATCTCGCACCACGACCCCATCGGCTCCCACCGAGCGGGCGAGACCGGCGAAGTCGACATCGGGGATGAGCATCGGCCCGGTCGCGAGCCCCTTGAGCCCGTACAGGTTGACCTCCGCGCCGTAGGCCCCGTCGTTCCAGACGACGGTCAGCCCGCGGCCGCCCGCCACGCGCACCGCCGACTCCAGGTCGGCGAGAGCCATCAGGCCTCCGCCGTCGCCGGTGCTCAGCACGATCGTCGACGCCGGGCGTGCCAGGGCGGCGCCGGGCACCGACGGGAAGCCGAGCCCGATGGACTGGAAGGCGGTGCCGACCATGATCATCCGGTCCGGCGAGGCCACCGGCCAGTACATGTTCGCCCAGCCGATGAAGTGGCCGCCGTCGGAGACCACCACGCGGTCATCGGGGAGCAGCTCGCCGATCCGCACCGCGACCGCACGCGGGTCCAGTCGGCCGTCCGTGCAGCGTGTCTCACCCGGCTCCCGGGTGCGCAGCGCGGCGAGGTCGACGCGGTCCCGCCAGCCAGAGGGGGTCGCTCCGCGGGCGTCGAGCTCTGCCACCAGCGCTGCCGCGACCACGGCAGCGTCGCCCCGGATGTATCCGCCCACATGCGGGTGAGTGGCCGCGGGGGCGGTGTCGACCTGCACCACCCGCGTCTCCGGAGCGAACAGCTCTCCGAAGCGCATCGTGAACTGGTTGAGCGAAGCGCCGAAGACCACCGCGACGTCGGCGTCGCGGATCGCCGCCATCGCCCCGTCTGCCCCGAAACCGCCGGTGACGCCGAGGTCGTACTCCGGGCGGGGGAAGATACCGCGTCCGAGCGCCGTGCTCGCCGTCAGGGCTCCTGTTGCGTCGGCGAGCCGGCCCAGCGCAGCCCCGGCATCCGCGATCCAGGCCCCGCGACCGGCGATCAGGACGGGGCGGTCTGCGTGGGCGAGCAGTCGTGCGAGGTCCGCGATCGCCGCCCGTGCGAACGGGGAGGGGTCGACCGGGCCCGGCAGCACCGGATCCGGCGCGGCGGGGACGGGACCCGCCTCCCGGGTGGCGACGTCGTAGGGGATGGCCAGCACAGCCGGCACCCGGTAGGTCAGCGCATGCTCCACAGCGATCACGGTGGTCGCCGCGGCGTCGGTGCGCCCGACCGTATAGGTGCGGGCTCCCACGGCGGCGGCCATCGCGATCTGGTCGACGTCCCAGGGGCGCGGTCCGGACGTCGGCTCGTCTCCGACGACGAGCACCAGCGGCACGCGTGCCTGGACGGCCTCGGCCAGCGCGGTGAGGGTGTTGGTGAAGCCGGCGCCATAGGTCGCTGTAGCCGCGGCGAGCCGGCCGGATGCGCGGTAGTGCGCATCGGCGGCGACGACGCCGCCGGCCTCGTGCCGCACCGCGGTGAAGCGTGCCGGGGTGTCGCGTTCGAGGGCGTCGAGGAAGTAGGCGTTGCCGTTGCCCATCACGCCGAAGACGTGGTCGACGTGGCGGGCGAGGGTGGCAGCGACGTGCGCGGAGACGGTCGGCATGGGTGAGCCTTTCGAGACAGGGGAGCGGATGCCGTATGTGTCTCGCGCGCCCGGACCCCCGCTCCGCATGCTGGTGCGGTGCCGGGACGGCTGCGTGCCCATTTTTCGAGCACCGGCGGGTTGTCTCCACCGCCGGACGGCACGAGTCTAGGGCACCGAAACCCGCCGCGTCCAGTGATCGTATACGATCACGGGACGCGGCGGGTTTCGTGTCGTGCTGCCGTTCAGTACGACGTGCGCTCGGCGGCCTCGGCGCCCACCCATCGATCCGCGAGTGCCTCTGACCCGCGGGCCAGCAGTGCCACGTCCGCGCCGACGAGGACGAAGGACGCCCCGGCGTCGAGATAGGACTGCGCCGCCCCTGGATCGAATGCGTTGACCCCCACGGGCTTGCCGGCGTCGCCCACCGCGGAGAAGGCGCGCAGCACGGCCGAGACGACATCCGGGTGGGTCTGCTGGCCGATGAGCCCCATCGAGGCGGCGAGGTCGCTGGGGCCGACGAACACGCCGTCGACACCGTCGACCGCAGCGATCTCAGCGGCCGCAGCCACTCCCGCGGCCGTCTCGATCTGCACGAACAGGCTCACATGCTCGTCCGCCGCGGTCAGGTAGTCGTCCACGCGATTCCAGCGCGCAGAGCGCGCCAGCGCCGACCCCACCCCGCGCACCCCGCCCGGCGGATACCGGACCGCTGCGACGGCGGCACGCGCCTCGTCGGCCGTGGACACCATCGGCACCAGGAGGTTCTGGGCGCCGAGGTCGAGCACCTGCTTGATGGCGACGGCGTCATGGCCGGGCACGCGCACCACCGGTGTCACCGGATAGGCGGCGACCGCCTGCAGCTGCATGAGCACAGCAGCCAGGCCGTTCGGCGAGTGCTCCATGTCGATGAGCAGCCAGTCCAGGCCGGCACCGGCGCAGATCTCGGCGACCAGCGGAGACCCGGAGCACACCCACATGCCCGCCAGCGGACGCTCGGCATCGGACAGGTCTGCCCGGAACGTCGGCATCAGACGAATCGACATGTGATGGTTCCCATCGGTCCGTAGTCGCACAGCACGGCGTCGCCGCGCGAGACCCACATCGGGCGCGTGAACGACCCGGCGAGGATTATCTCACCGGCTTCCAGCCGGTCGCCGTGCTGGTGCATCTTGTTCGCGAGCCAGGCGACCCCGGTCGCCGGGTGATTGAGCACCCCGGCCGCGACACCGGTCTCCTCGATCGTCTCATTGCGGTAGAGCAGCGCGGAAACCCAGCGCAGGTCGATCTGGTCGGGGCGCATCGGGACGCCACCCAGCACCATGCCGCCGTATGCGGCGTTGTCGCTGATCGTGTCGACGATCGTGCGACCCTCCATCTCGATGTGGGAGTTCAGGATCTCCAGCGCCGGTGTGACGTACTCGGTCGCGCGCAGCACGTCGAAGAGCGAGCACGCCGGGCCTTCGAGCGCCCGGTTCAGCACGAACGCGAGCTCCACCTCGATGCGCACGTTCGAGAAGGAGTCATGGGGGATGACGGCGCCGTTCTCCCAGACGGTGTCATCGAACATCACGCCGTAGTCCGGTTCGCTGATGCCCGTTGCCTGCTGCATCGCCTTCGACGTGAGGCCGATCTTGCGTCCGACCAGGCGGCGTCCGGCCCGCACCTGGGCGTCGCGCCATCGGCCCTGGATCGCGTAGGAGTCCTCCACGGTGGCATCCGGGTAGCGGGCCGTGATGCGCGGGATCACCCCGCGGGTGCGCTCGGCCTGCGCGAGCTCATCGGCGATCGCGGTGATCGTCTCGGAATCCAGCATCCTCTTCCTCTCCTGGGTGCTTCGGCGGGTCTGCCACGTCGTCAGCCTGCCACCCGTGCGGGTGGCTGCGGGTCCGGCCCAGGGCGCGTGGCTGCCCCGGACCGGACACCGGTCACAGCTGGTGGCCGAGCTTGTACTCGCCCTGCTTCCACTCCGGCATCTCCTCGTCGTCGGTGCGGGTGTAGCTGAACCCGTCTGCGCCGATGGTGACGGCCATCTCGGAGTCATCGGTGCGCGCCACGACAGGCTGCGGGTTGCCGTCGAGGTCGAGCACGAGCGAGGCCTCGGTGTACCAGCTGGGCACGACGGGCGTGCCCCACCAGTCGCGGCGCTGGTTGTCGTGCACGTCCCACGTGACGACCGGGTTGTCCGGATCGCCGGTGTAGTAGTCCTGCGTGTAGATCTCGACGCGGTGTCCGTCGGGGTCGCGCAGGTAGAGGTAGAACGCGTTGGACACGCCGTGGCGGCCGGGACCGCGCTCGATGCGATCGGACATGCGCAGGGCGCCGAGCTTGTCGCAGATCGCCAGGATGTTGTGCTTCTCGTGGGTCGAGAAGGCCACGTGGTGCATCCGCGGTCCGTCGCCGCCGGTCATGGCCGTGTCGTGCACGGTCGGCTTGCGGCGCATCCAGGCCGCGTAGACGGTGCCCTCGTCGTCCTGGATGTCCTCGGTCACCCGGAAGCCGAGGTCCTGCATGAACTTGGTCGCGCGGGGCACGTCCGGCGTCACCTGGTTGAAGTGGTCCAGGCGCACCAGCGCACCAGGGGTGTACAGGTCGTAGCGCCAGGCGAGCCGCTCGACGTGCTCGACCTCGTGGAAGAACTCGTACGGGAAACCCAGCGGGTCGACCACGCGGACGGAGTCGCCGATGCCCGCGGTGAAGCCCTCCGGGTTGCGGCGCACCTCGCAGCCGAGCTCTTCGTAGAACGCCACCGCGCGGTCGAGGTCCTCCGGCGTGCGCACCCGGTAGGAGAACGCCGCGACGGCCGCGACGGGGCCCTCGCGCAGGACGAGGTTGTGGTGGATGAACTCCTCCAGCGAACGGAGGTAGACCACTCCGTCCTCCTCGGCGGTCACGGTGAGCCCGAGCACGTCGACGTAGAAGTCGCGTGAGCGCTTCAGGTCGGTCACCACCAGCTCCATGTATGCGCAGCGCAGGATGTCCGGTGCGGGCGCCGCGGGCGTCTGCACCGGGTTGTCGGTGTGGATCGGGGCTTCGCGGGAGACGTAGAAGCCCGAGGAGGTGAGGGTGCGGTCGTGCAGATTGGTCATGTCAGCGTCCTTGCTTGTGTGTGCTTGTCGGGGATCCGGGGCGTGCCGGGACCCCGGCTAGGCCTTGCCGAAGGTCGGGTTGTGCACCTCTCCGAGGGTGATGTGCACGGCCTGCTGGTCGGTGTAGAAGTCGATCGAGCGGTAGCCGCCCTCGTGACCGAGACCGGACGCCTTGACACCGCCGAACGGCGTGCGCAGGTCGCGCACGTTGTTGGAGTTCAGCCACACCATCCCCGCCTCGACCGACTGGGCGAAGTTGTGCGCGCGCTTGAGGTCGTTCGTCCACACATAGGCCGCCAGGCCGTAGCGCGTGTTGTTGGCCAGGGCGAGCGCCTCCTCGTCGGTGTCGAAGGGCGTGATCGCGACCACGGGTCCGAAGATCTCCTCCTGGAAGATGCGCGCGTCCGGTGCGACGTCGGCGAACACGGTCGGGGCGACGAAGTTGCCGAACGCGAATCCCTCCGGCTGGCCGCCGCCGGCCAGGAGACGGCCCTCGCTCTTGCCGATCTCGATGTAGCTCATCACCTTGTCGAAGTGCTCCGGGTGAACCAGCGCGCCCACCTCGGTCGCGGGGTCGTGCGGGTAACCCACCCGGACGCGCTGCGCCTGCGCCGCGTAGCGCTCCACGAACTCGTCGTAGATCTCCCGCTGCACCAGGATGCGGCTGCCCGCCGTGCAGCGCTCGCCGTTGAGCGAGAACACGCCGAAGATCGTCGCGTCGACGGCCTGCTCCAGATCGGCGTCGGCGAACACGATCGCCGGGCTCTTGCCCCCGAGCTCCATCGAGAGCCCCTTGAGGTACGGCGCGGCGTTGCCGAAGATGATCTGCCCGGTGCGGCTCTCGCCGGTGAAGGAGATCAGCGGCACGTCGGGGTGCTTCACGAGGGCGTCGCCGGCGTCCTCGCCCAATCCGTTGACGAGGTTGAAGACGCCGCGGGGGAGCCCGGCCTCCTCGAAGATACCGGCCCACAGTGAGGCCGAGAGCGGGGTGAACTCTGCGGGCTTGAGCACGACGGTGTTGCCGGTGGCCAGGGCCGGGCCGAGCTTCCACGACTCGAGCATGAAGGGCGTGTTCCACGGCGTGATCAGGCCAGCGACGCCGATCGGCTTGCGGTTGACGTAGTTGATCTGGCGGCCGGGAACCTTGAAGGTGTCGTCGGCCTGGGCCACGATCAGGTCGGCGAAGAAGCGGAAGTTCTCGGCGGCCCGGCGAGCCTGACCGAGGGCCTGCGTGATCGGCAGGCCCGAGTCGAAGGACTCCAGCTCCGCCAGACGCTGGTCGCGCGACTCGACGATGTCGGCGATGCGGTGCAGGACACGAGAGCGTTCGCGGGGCAGCATCCGGGGCCAGGGGCCCTCGGTGAAGGCGCGCCGCGCTGCGGCGACGGCGCGATCGATATCGGCCTTCTTGCCCGCGGCGGCCTGCACGTACACCTCGTTGGAGACGGGTTCGATCACGTCGAAGGTGTCTCCGTCGACGGAGTCGACGAACGCGCCGTCGATGTAGTGGCGGATACGGTCCGGCAGATCAGCCGGGACGTGCCGGCTGTCCAGGGCGGGGGTGGTGTCGGGCATGCGGACTCCTTAGCGGTAGGTCAGAACGCGGGCAGTCCGAGCACCTCGTCGGGGTGCTCGTGGATCATGTAGGCGTCGAGGGTGGCGGCGCGGTGACGACGTGCGGCCTTCTCGATCTCGGCGAGCGGGGCGCCGCGTTCGATGAGGAGCACGATGTTCTCGTGCTCCTGCACCGACTCCTGCGCGCGCCCCGGCACGAAGCTGAAGGTGGACTCGCGCAGATTGCCGAGCCTGGCCCACTCCGCCTCGACGAGTTCGAGCATGCGCGGGTTGGCGCACCGGCCGAACAGAATGCCGTGGAACTCCTGGTTCAGCGACGTGAAGGCGCGCGGGTCGAAGTGGTCGAGGGTCTCGATCATGAGCGCGTTGATGTCGCGCGCGCGGCGCAGATCGTCGACCGTCAGCGCGCGGGCAGCGAGCGCCGTTGCGGCGCCTTCCAGCAGGGACAGCGCCTGCATGCTGAAGCGGTACTGCGAGTCATCGACCATGGAGACGTGGGCGCCGACGTTGCGCTCGAACGTCACCAGCCCTTCGGCCTCGAGCTGCCGGATCGCCTCGCGTACCGGCACGACGCTCATATCGAGGTCTGCGGCGATCGTGCTCAGCACCAGCCGGTACCCGGGGGTGTACTGCCCGGCGGCGATGTGCTCCTTGATCCAGCGATAGGCGCGCTGCGACTTGCTCGTGGTGCGCGCGGGCACGGCGGAGGTCTGCGCTGTCCGTGTCTCGGTCACCGTGTCGCCTGCCATTCGTCGTAGCGGGCACGCCACTGTGCGTTCATGGGGAACAGGCCGTCGACCGGGTGGCCCTCTGCGACGCGCGCGGCGATCCACGCGTCTTCCTCTTCCTGGCGCAGGGCCGCGTCCGCGACCTCCTCGGCCAGGGCCGGGGGGATCACGATGACACCGTCCGCGTCGCCGACGATCACGTCTCCCGGCAGCACGGTCGTGCCGCCGCAGGCCACGGCGACGTCGACGTCCCACGGGACGTGCTTGCGTCCGAGCACGGCCGGGTGCGCTCCGGCGGTGTAGACCGGGATGCCGACGGCCGTCACGGCGTCGGCATCCCGCACGCCGCCGTCGGTGACGATGCCGGCGGCTCCCTGCGCGTGGGCGCGGATGGCCAGGATGTCACCGAGCGTGCCGGAGCCGGACTCCCCGCGGGCCTCGATCACGATGACCTCTCCGGCGCGCACCGCGTCGAACGCCCGTTTCTGTGCGTTGTATCCGCCGCCGTGGCTGGCGAACAGATCCTCCCGGCCCGGCACGAAGCGCAGCGTCGTGGCGACGCCGACGAGCTTCGCCTCGGGGTGGAGCGGCCGGACGCCG
This sequence comes from Microbacterium longlingense, assembly GCF_058349825.2. Classification (NCBI taxonomy): domain Bacteria; kingdom Bacillati; phylum Actinomycetota; class Actinomycetes; order Micrococcales; family Microbacteriaceae; genus Microbacterium; species Microbacterium longlingense. The sequence goes on along the minus strand of NZ_JBYRJA020000003.1, from coordinate 245,091 downwards.
TCGACGGTGACGTTGTTCAGTCCCCGCTTGCGCAGCTGCTGCGAGAGCCCGGCGACCGGGGTCTGCTCGAGCTTGGCCCGCAGCTCGGGGCTGAGGGCAGGGGCGTCGTCCACGCCCGCACCGGTGCCGGTCTCGGCGGGCAGGCCCGCCGCATCTCTGGATCCCCAGGCCTCGGTGCGCTGCGTGTCGTCCACGGCGGGCAGAGAGCCGATGGCCGGATCGTATCCGCCGGCGTCGGCCGCCACCACGGGGGTCACCAGCCGGCCGCTGCTCGCGCCGGTCGCGGGGGAGTCCACTTCGATCTCGACCACGTCGCCCGGCACGATCACCGAGGAGCCCGCTGGCGTGCCGGTGAGGATGATGTCGCCGCGCTCCAGCGTGAAGTGCTGTGAGAGGTCGGCGACGAACTGCGCGAGCGGGAAGATCAGTCCGGCGGTGGTGTCGTCCTGGACGAGGTCGCCGTTGACCCAGGACCGCACGCGCAGGGCGGCGGGATCGACCGTCCTGGCATCGATCAGGGCCGGACCGAGGGGAGTGAAGCCGTCGCCGCTCTTGGACCGGACGTTGGAGCCCTTGTCGTTGGCGCGCAGGTCGTAGAGCCCGAGGTCGTTGGACGCTGTGATCCAGCCGACGTGCTCCCACGCGCGGTCGAGAGGCACGCGGTGGGCCGGTGTGCCGATGACGAGGGCGATCTCACCCTCGAAGGCGAGCAGTTCGGTGCCGTCCGGGCGGGCGATGGCCTCGCCGGAGGCGGCCACCGAGCTGGAGGCCTTGAAGAAGTAGGACGGTGCGGCGGGGCGGCGCCCGCGCTGTTCCGCCCGGGATGCATAGCTGAGGTGCACGGCGATGATCTTGCCCGGCCGGCAGGGGAGGGCGGCGAAACGGGCGTCGGTGTCTTCCGGCTGAATCTTCATGAGCTCCCTCGCTCTTGCGTCGTATCTGAAATCGTATATGATCTGTCGCAGCGAGGCAAGCGCCTCGTGCTCACTGACAAGGACGTCACAGACCGGGAGTCAACGACGATGAACACAACCCCAGCGCCGGAGGCCTTCACGCCGACCGGCACGATCGCAGCACGGACGGATCGGCGCCGCGTGGTCTTCGCCACCGTCGTCGGCACCACCGTGGAGTGGTACGACTTCTTCATCTACGCGCAGGCCGCTGGCCTGGTCTTCGCCACGCTGTTCTTCGCTCCGGCGGGGGAGGGCTTCGCGCAGATCCTGTCGTTCATCACCGTCGGCATCAGCTTCCTGTTCCGTCCGCTCGGTGCTTTCCTCGCCGGTCACCTGGGCGACAAGTACGGCCGGCGCCTGGTGCTGATGCTCACGCTGATGCTGATGGGTATCTCGACCACGCTGGTCGGGCTGCTCCCCACCTATGCCGCGATCGGCATGGCGGCTCCGGTGCTGCTGATCCTGCTGCGGGTGCTCCAGGGGATCTCCGCGGGAGGCGAATGGGGCGGTGCCGTGCTGATGGCCGTCGAACACGCCCCCAAGAGCAAGCGCGGCCTGTTCGGCGCTTCGCCGCAGATCGGCGTGCCGCTGGGTCTTCTCCTCGCGTCGGCGGTCATGGCGCTCGTCGCACTGCCCGGTCAGGAGTGGTTCATGACGTGGGGCTGGCGCATCCCGTTCCTGCTCTCCGTGGTGCTGATCCTGATCGGCTACTACGTCCGCCGCCGCGTCGAGGAGAGCCCGGTGTTCACCGAGCTCGCCGAGCGCAAGGAGCAGACCCGCATGCCGATCGTGCAGCTGTTCCGCAAGCACGCTCTCCTGGTGGTGATCGCCGCCCTGGTGTTCGCCGGCAACAACGCGGTCGGGTACATGACCACCGGCGGCTATGTCCAGCGCTACGCGACCGACCCCAACGGCGCGGTGGGACTCGCGACGGCCGACGTGCTCGGCGCCGTGACGATCTCCGGAGCGACCTGGCTGATCTTCACCTGGATCGCCGGATGGCTGTCCGACAAGATCGGCCGCCGGAACACCTATCTGCTGGGGTGGATCTTCCAGCTCGGCGGTGTCTTCCTGCTGTTCCCGCTCGTCAACACCGGCAGCCTGGCCCTGCTCACGCTCGGCCTCGTCGTGCTCACCGTGGGCCTCGGCTTCACCTACGGGCCCCAGGCGGCGCTCTACTCGGAGCTGTTCCCGGCATCCATCCGGTTCTCCGGGGTGTCGATCTCCTACGCGATCGGCGCCATCCTGGGTGGCGCTTTCGCTCCGACGATCGCGCAGGCGATCGTCCAGGCCACCGGGTCCACGAGCGGCGTCACCTGGTACCTCGCCGGCATGACCATGCTCGGACTGATCGCGACCCTGCTGCTGCGCGACCGCAGCGGCATCCCGCTCGGACCCGACCACGAGGAAGAGCAGGCCAAGAGCCCGATCTACGGCCTCGCCAAGGCATAGTCGCTGTTCCCGCAGGGGCCGGTCCAGACGGACCGGCCCCTGCGTCGTCTGCTGGCGCATGCTCAGCCGTTGATCACCTGCGGCACCGAGACCGCCTTGAGGCCCTCCACGCCGAACTCCAGCCCGTAGCCGGACCTCTTCACCCCGCCGAACGGCACGAACGGGTGCACGCCACCGTGCGAGTTGATCCACACGGTGCCGGACTGCACCCGCGCCGCGATCTCGCGGGCGCGATCGCGGTCCGCCGACCACACGGAGGCGCCGAGGCCGACGTCCAGCGCATTGGCCATCTCGATCGCCTGCTCAACGTCGCTGTAGCGGATGATGGGCAGCGCCGGACCGAACTGCTCCTCCACGACCAGGGCGGCCTCCGGGTCGATGTCGGCGACGAGCGTCGTCGGGTAGAAGAATCCCGGCGCGTCGCGGTCGGGCTCGCCGCCGAGCACGATGCGTGCCCCCGATGCCTTCGCGGCCTCGACCAGCCGGTCGACCACGTCGAACTGCATACGGTTCTGCAGCGGCCCCAGCACGTTGTCCTCGTCGAGTCCGACGCCCATCGGCATCGCGGCAGCGACCTCGGCGAGGGCCTCGACGACGGCGTCGTAGACGTCATCGTGCACGTAGAGACGCTTGAGGGCGGCGCACGTCTGGCCGGTGTTGATGAACGCGCCCCAGAACAGATCCTGGGCGATCGCGGCGGGGTCGACGTCGGGCAGCACGATGCCGGGGTCGTTGCCGCCGAGCTCGAGGGTCAGGCGGGTGATGTTCCCCGCGGAGCCTTCGATGATCTTGCTGCCGGTCGCGGTCGATCCGGTGAACATGATCTTTCCGAAGGCCGGCTCCGCGACGATCGCGGCGCCCATCTCTCCGCTCCCCGTGACGACCTCCAGCACGCCCTCCGGCAGCTCCTGCTGCATCACGGCGGCCAGTGCCAGCCCGGACAGCGTGGTGTACTCGGAGGGCTTGGAGACCACCGCGTTGCCCATCCGCAGCGCGGGCGCGATCTGCCACACCGCGATCATCATGGGCCAGTTCCACGGTGTGATGGCGGCGACCAGGCCGACCGGACGGTAGTGCAGCTCTGCGTAGTCCGTGCCGTCATCGACGACGACCTCGGCGGGCAGCGCGGTGGCGGCCGTGGCGCGCAGCCAGGCGGCGCACGCGCCCACCTCGAAGCGGGCGTTCGGGCCGTTCAGCGGCTTGCCCTGCTCACGCGACAGAACCTGCGCGAGGGCCTCCGCGGATCGCTCGATCGCATCGGCCACGCGGTTCAGGACGCGGCAGCGCTCCTCGTCGGGGAGGGCGGCCCAGCTGCGCTGTGCAGCAGCGGCCCGGTCGACCGCGTTCCGCAGTCGCTGCTCGTCGTGCACGGGGACGGTGGCGATCAGCTCGCCGGTCGCAGGGTCGAACACCTCCCGCACGGGTCCGTCCTGCGGGGCGATCGCGGCGATCAGGCTCTGATACGTTTCCATGGCTGTCCTCCTGGTGGGGTGTCGGTTCACGGTGCGGGGGCGTGGTGCTCGCATGCCGGTCATTCCTGCGAGCGCGATTGGCTCGGTGAGCAGCCGAACTCCGCGCGGTACGCGCGGCTGAAGTAGGCCGCATCGGTGAAACACCAGGCGCGTGCGATGCTCGTGACAGACCGGTCGGCGAAGGCCGGGTCGCGCAACCGGGCACGGCATTCCTCGAGTCGGCGACGCCGCACCCAGGTCGTCACGGTGGCGTCGTTGTCGTGGAACAGGGCGTGCAGCAGGCGCTGCGAGATGAAGTGCGCCGCGGCGATGCGTGCGGGGTCCAGATCCGGGTCGGTGAGGTGGTCGTCGATGTAGCGCACCACCTCACCGAACAGACGTTGGCGTGGACTGAGCGGGACGCGGCCGATCGCAAGCTCCTGGGAGAGCAGCGCCACGATCATCTCGACCGTCGCACGGGCGAGGCGCCGGCCGGGTGCGCCCTCAAGCGCTTCCAGGTTCCCGGAGAGGTTCTGCAGGTGAGGCACCACGACGTGCCCGACGCCTGCGGAACCCTCCAGCGCGGTCGCCGTCAGCTCCGCGACCGCGTCCACGGGCAGATCCACCGCGTGAGCGGGGAACATCACCACCAGGCACCGGGATGGTCCGTCAAAGGCGAGCGAGTACGGACGGTCGGTGTCGTAGATCGCCACCGAGCCGGGGCTCAGCAGCGTCTCGTTGGCTCCCTGGATGAGGATCCCGTGCCCGGCCAGCTGCACGCCGACCTTGAAGTGCCGGCGAGGCCGGCGGGCGATCAGCGCCGGCGTTCTCTCGACGACGTGCTCTGTCGCGTCGACGACCGACACCTGGATGTCGTCCGCCGCGACGTGCCGGATGCTTCCGCGAAACGGACCAGGCCGCTCGGAACGCACCTGCAGCGGCACGAAAGAGTCGCTGACGGCCGCGCAGAAGCCGGAGAAGTCCAGATCGCTCGGTCGTGCGAGAGTCGCGGTCGCCGGCACGACGTCACCCCTGGCGGAACTCGTCGATGAGGGAGCGGGCCGTGGTGATGCCCGTCTCGATCGCGCCGTCGACGACGACGCCGTTCCAGCCCCGTGCCCAGTCGGCGCCCGCGAAACGGAGCCGGGTGCCGGTGTCGCCGAACAGGCTCCAGCCCTCCAAGAACTGCCCGGAGCGCGGGGTCGCCCAGGTCTGGCCGGACCAGGGGTCTGCCACCCAGTCGTGACCGGTGGTCTCGATGACCTCGAGGTCGGGTCGCCAGCGGTGCAGGAGCTCCTCGACCGATGCACGGTCGTGGAGGTCGATCTGGGTGTGGTCTGGGCCGAACCCGACGAGGATCGTGGTGTCGTCGTCGAGGAAGTACTCGCTGCGGACGAGGGCGAGGGGGTTGCCCGACGGCGCGTAGGCGATGAGCGAGTGGTGTCCGCGCACCTTGACCCAGATCTTGAAGCCCGTGCAGTTGAAGCCGGCGTCGATCACCCCGCGGGCCGCTGGATCGAGCTCCGGCGAGAAGGTGATGTTGCCCAGCGCCCCAAGGGGCGCGGTGACGATGACCGCATCCGAGCTGACCACCGTGCCGTCGCCCAGGGTGACCCTGGCGCCGGTGTCGTCGTGCTCGACCGCCGTCACCACGGTGTTGAGGTGGATCGGGGCGCGCAGGTCGCCGGCGATGCCCTCGTAGATTCCGCGCATGCCGTTGGCGAGCTTGAACCGCAGCGTCTGCTCGTCGAGCAGCGACAGCCGGTGGTCGCTGAGCGAAGCCCAGTGCTTCGCCATGAGCGGCGATGCGGTCGCCGTGCGGCCGTTGTAGCCGGCCGACCAGTAGGCGTCTGCGAGGTCGATCTCCTCCTGGGAGAAGTCGCCGTCCCGCAGGGCGTCCAGGACGCTCCCGCCGTCGGCGGCGCGGAAGCGGTCGATCAGCTCCTGGTCGCCGGACGCGAGGATGTGCAGCGGATCGTGCGGATAGGGGAAGAACTCGCGCGAGCCCTCGAAGATGCGCGCCTGGGGTCGTTCGAGCCGTGCGTCCAGCTCGGCCTCGGTGCCGTGGTGGACCGCACCGGCGCTGAGCCAGTAGGCATCGTCGGCGACCGGGCTCGGATAGATCTCCTGCCCGTATCGGGTGATCTCGGTCCAGATGAACGGCTGCATCCAGTGCACCCAGGTGGCCCCCATCTCCAGGGCGTGGCCGAGGCGTTCCTCCGTCCAGGCGCGGCCGCCGATGCGGTCGCGCGCCTCGTAGAGGGTGACGTCGACGCCGTTCGCCTCGAGCTCGCGCGCCGCGACCAGCCCGGCGAACCCCGCTCCGACGATCGTCACGCGGGGAGTTGTCCTGTCGTCCATGGGTAACCGCCTTTGGTCCTCGACTTCTGTTGCGCTGCTGCGCTGAGGCCCGAGCGTACGACTATCCAGATGGATAGTCAATGGCAGAACACGGACCGGATCCGGCGCGCCGGATCCGGTGGATCAGGATGCGGAGGCGTCGGAGATCAGGCGCCGGATGCGCGCGAGGACGCGCTCGACGTCGGCGCCGTCGCCCAGGGTGAGCTGCTTGAGAACGATGCCGTCGAGGGTGAACCAGATCGCCTCGACCAGCTCGTCATCGTCGACCCCGAGGTCGCGAAGGCGTTCTTGCGTCGCCCGACGGTAGGCCTCGTAATAGCGCTCGACGTGCGCGCGCAGCTCCGGTCGCCGGCGTGACTCCAGCAGCAGCTCGTACTGGAACGCCTGCATCTCCGTGCTGCGCTGGGCGATCGACTCGATGCCCGCGGCGAAGCTGGCCGCGTCGACCGCATCGGCGGGAACGGCGCGCATGTTCGTCTCGCGCAGGCTCTCCTCGACGGCGAACTCCAGGGCGGCGGCGATCAGCTGATCCCGTGAGCCGAAGTGATGCCGCACCAGCCCGTGCGAGACCCCGGCCTCGGCGGCGACGGCTCGGTAGGTGAGATCACGCAGTCCGCGATCGGCGACGACTCTGATCGTGGCGAGGAGGAGCGCGTCGCGTCCGGACGGGGTGGTCATATCAGCACCCTAGGTGCTCCGCGGGTCGTGCCCTGCCGGACAAGGGGTGTGCGGGATCCGACAAGGGCCGTGCTGTGGCGTCCGGCTGCCGTCTCGGTCGCGCGGTGTGCGGGATCGGACGAGTGCTGTGCGGGATCGGTCAACGCACCGGCCATTGGCTGAGGGAGGATCGGGGGACTCACCGAACACAGGAGTTCCCATGAGCGCTGAAGTGTCACCGACCGGCTCCCTGCCCGTCGTCACGGGCGGCCGGCTGGGCGTCCCGGCCATCACCGTCATGATCATCGCGGCGTCGGCGCCGCTCACGGTCATCGCCGGCGGTGCGACGACCGCCTACTCCGTCACCGGCTCCACCGCCGTGCCGATCGGGTACATCGTGCTCGCGCTCGCGCTGGCGGTGTTCGCGATCGGCTATGCGGCGATGAGCCGGTTCGTCACCAACGCCGGTGCGTTCTACTCCTATGCCGCCCGAGGCCTGGGGCGGCCGGCGGGGGTCGGGGTCTCTCTGGTCGCCCTGGTCGCGTACAACTGCATGCAGATCGGCATCTACGGGATGTTCGGATTCCAGGTGTCGGTGTTCCTCGCCGAGAAGGCGGGCTGGGACGTGCCCTGGTGGGTGCCCGTCCTGGTGTGCATCGCGATCGTCGCGGTGTTGGGCGTCAACCGGGTCGACCTGTCGGCGAAGGTGCTCGGAATCATCGTGCTGCTCGAGTTCGCCGCGGTGCTGCTGTTCGACGTCGTCGCGTTCGCGAACCCCGCGGAGGGGTTCACGGCGGAGCCCATCCTGCCCTCGGCCCTGCTCACGCCGGGCATCGGCGCGGTCCTCGTGTTCGGCATCGCCGCGTTCATGGGGTTCGAGTCCGCGGCGATCTACAGCGAGGAGGCCAAGGACCCGCGCCGCACGGTGGCACGGGCGACCTTCAGCGCCGTGGTGATCATCGGCGTCTTCTACGCGCTCTCGTCGTGGGCGCTGGCCCTCGCGATCGGCCAGGACAAGATCACCGGCGGGGGGATCACCCTCGATGAGGCCGGCCCGCCGCTGTTCTTCGGCTTCGTCGCGGAACGGCTCGGGGTCGTCTTCGTCGACATCATGTCGCTGCTGTTCATCACGAGCCTGTTCGCGGCGCTCGTCTCGTTCCACAATGCGGTCGCGCGCTATCTGTTCTCCCTCGGACGGGAACGCGTGCTGCCGCGTGCGCTGTCCGCGGTCCGGCCAGGGCACGAAGCCCCGTGGGTGGGCTCGCTCACGCAGACGGCGCTGGCGGTCGTCGTGGTCGCGGCCTTCGCTGTCGCGGGCGCGGGATCCGAGCTGGGCGTGCTGTTCCCCGTCGTGACCCTCTTCTCCTGGCTGACCAACACGGGTGCGCTGGGGCTGGTGCTCATCATGACGATCGTGTCGGTCGCCGTCATCGGCTTCTTCGCCCGCGCCGCGCGCGGCGTGGGGATCCTCGCTCGCGTGGTGGCCCCGGTCGTGGCCTGTGCCGCGCTGGGCACGGTGCTGGTGCTGATCCTGATCAACTTCAACGTGCTGCTCGATCAGCCGGAGCCGGGGCCCGCGACATTCCTGTTGCCGGCGATCCTCGTCGCACCGGGGATCATCGGCGTGGCCTGGGGATTCTGGCTGCGCAAGGCCCGCCCGGCCGACTACCGGCGCATCGGGCGCGGCTCGGAGGACCCCGCGGCGGTTCTCACCCGGCCGGAGGACTGAGCGGGGGCGCAGGGGGGAGCGCTAACCGCCGAGCGCCTCGCGGATGGCCTCGGCAGACCGCATCAGGCGGTGGGCGATGGGGGCGTCCTCGTCGGCGCCAGAGACATGGACCACAGCGATCGCCGCCGGGCGGCGGCCGCGCAGGGAGAGCGGCACGGCCACCGCCTGCACGGTGGGGATCACCTCGTCGTGGCTCGCTGCCCACCCGCGTGCGTGGGCGACGTCGACCTCGGAGCGAAGGCCGTCGGAGGCGTCCGACGGCCACTCCGCGGGCGGGAGCGTCGACAGCATGGCCTTGCTCGGCGCGCCGACCAGGATCGAGTGTCGCGCGCCGGGCCGCTGCGCGACCGAGGCGATCGCGTTGCGCGGCTCGACGCTCGCGATGGTGATGCACTCCTCGCCGTCGAGCACGGCGAGGAAGGCCGTCATGCCGAGCTCGTTCGCGATCACGGTGAGCTCTGGCAGCGCGGCGGACTGCAGATCGCGCGCGACGCCGGCGGCCAGCGCCGCCATGCGAGCGCCGAGCTCCACGCGCCCTGCGGCATCCCGGGCCACGAGCCCGTGCTCTTCCAGGGTGCGCAGCAGGCGGTATGCGATCGACCGATGCACGCCCAGGAGGCCGGCGAGGTCGTCGATCGTGAGCGGGTCGGGGGAGTCGGCGAGAATCTCCAGGATGCGGATACCGCGGCTGAGCGTCTGCGATGCCGGTGCACGCTTCTCTGCGGGATCGGGGGCAGGCATGGGGTCCCTTCGACGACTCTTGCGCCGCGATGAACGCGTCGTATACGATCTGTTCAATAGTAGAACGGCGTGTTCTAAAATAGAACATGATCCGCCGAAGCGCAACGCCTCGACACAGTAGTCCGAGGAAAGGATCGACGACGATGCAGTTCCACCACCACGGTTACGTCTCCGGCGACCCGCGCTCCGTCTCCGCTTCCGGCACCGGGCTGGATCGGCCGGACGAGCTGCCGGACGAGATGGACGTGCTCATCGTCGGCTCCGGCCCGGCGGGGATGCTCCTGGCCGCCCAGCTCTCGCAGTTCCCCTCGGTCACGACCCGGATCATCGAGCGCCGGGACGGCCGGCTCGTGCTGGGGCAGGCCGATGGGATCCAGCCGCGCAGCGTCGAGACGTTCCAGGCCTTCGGGTTCGCCGAGCGGATCATCGCCGAGGCCTACAACATCGGGTGGATGAACTTCTGGAGCCCCGACCCGGAGAACCTCGGCAGCATCGTGCGCACCGCCCGCACCGAGGACTACGGCTACAAGATCAGCGAGTTCCCGCACCTCATCGTGAACCAGGCGCGGGTGCTGGACTACTTCGCCGAGGCGGCGGCACACGGTCCCGGACGGATCGCGCCGGACTACGGCGTCGAGTTCCTCGGGCTCACCGTGCAGGAGGAGGGCGCGTATCCCGTCGAGGTGCGTGTTCGTCACACGACAGGGGAGCGCGCGGGGGAGGAGCGCACCATCCGTGCGAAGTATGTCGCCGGCGGCGACGGCGCGCGCTCCGCGGTGCGCGATGCGATCGGGCGCAAGCACATCGGCGGCATCTCCGCGCACGCGTGGGGCGTGATGGACGTGCTGGTCAACACCGACTTCCCCGACTGGCGCATCAAGTGCGCCATCAACGCGGCGGCCGGGAACATCCTGCACATCCCTCGCGAAGGGGGATATCTCAGCCGGGTGTACGTGGACCTGGGAGAGGTTCCGGAGGACGACGACCACCGGGTGCGCCAGACGCCGGTCGAGGAGATCATCCGTCGCGCGAATGAGATCCTGCACCCGTACACACTCGATGTGAAGCAGGTGGCCTGGCACAGCGTGTACGAGGTGGGTCATCGCGTGACGGACAAGTTCGACGACGTCGACGTCGACCAGAGCCACGACCCGCGGGTTTTCCTCATGGGTGACGCCTGCCACACGCACAGCGCGAAGGCCGGGCAGGGCATGAACGTGTCGATGCAGGACGGCTTCAACCTCGGCTGGAAGCTCGGGTCGGTGCTCACCGGGCGCAGCCCGGCCGCCCTGCTGTCGACCTACTCCGCCGAGCGTCAGCCGGTGGCCCAGCAGCTCATCGACTTCGATCGCGAGTGGTCGAGTCTCATGGCCAGAAAGCCGGAGGAGATCTCCGATCCGGCCGAGCTGGCCAACTATTACCTGGGCACCGCGGAGTTCCCCTCGGGGTTCATGACCCAGTACGGCCCGTCGATGATCGTCGCCGGCACGGCACACCAGCACCTCGCGGGCGGCTTCCCGGTGGGCAAGCGCTTCACATCGGCCGAGGTGGTGCGGGTCTGCGACGGGAACGTGGTCCACCTGGGGCACCATGCGCGCGCTGACGGGCGCTGGCGGATCTACGCCTTCGGTGATCGAGACGGATCCGCTCTGCACGCCTGGGGCCGGTGGTGCGCCGATGAGATCGCGCGGTACACCCCGGAGGGGGCGGACGTGGACGCGATCTTCGACGTGAAGGCGGTGTTCCAGCAGCCCTTCGAGCAGGTCGACTTCCCCGGGGTCCCGCCGGTCTTCCGGCCGCAGACAGGGCCGTTCGGGCTCGTCGACTGGGAGAAGGTCTACGCCGCAGGGCCGAGCGCGTGGACCGACGTCGACGTCTTCGCCGAGCGCGAGCTGTCCCGCGACGGCGTGGTAGTCGTCGTCCGTCCGGACCAGTACGTCGCCGCGGTGCTCCCGCTGAGCGCGACCGATGAGCTGTCGGCGTTCCTCGCCGCGTCGTTCGTCGCCCGGTGAGCACCGCCGGCCCGCTCGGGAGACGATTGCCGCGCGTGGTGCTCCCCGCCACCCGCGGTGGCACGATGGCGCTGGGCGACGTTGGTGCCGAACCCACCGTGATCTTCGTCTACCCGAAGACCGGCGACCCGAACAGGGCGGACTCCGCGGCGTGGGCTGCCATCCCCGGGGCGAAGGGCTGCACGGCTGAGGCGTGCTCCTTCCGCGATCTGCGGGCGGAGTTCCTGGCGCTGGGCTGGGCTGTCATCGGCTGCTCCACGCAGGACGCCGCGTATCAGCGCGAGGTCGCGGAGCGGCTGCACCTGCCGTATCCGCTGCTGAGCGATGTCGACCGGGTGCTCGGGCGCGCGCTGGGTCTCCCGACCTTCCGCTTCGAGGACGACGTGCTCTACCGACGGATCACGCTCCTGGTCCGGGGTGGTGAGGTCGTCGGCGTCGTCGACCCCGGCGATGATGCCGACGGGCACGGGGGAGACGTTCTCGACGCGGTGCGCTCCCTCTCCCGCGGAGAATGATCCGGCTCTCCCGGCTATGCGCTCGGACCCCGCGTGTCCGCCGTCAGGCTGTCGGAGACGCGCGTCAGAGGCTCGGTGCTCCCGGTCGCCTGCGCAACGATAATCGCCCCTTCGATCGCGCAGATCGCCGTCGTCGCCCGCGCCCGCGCCGCCGGCTCCGAATCTCCTGAGCGGATGTAGGCGGTCGTCAGCGTGTCGATCCACGAGCAGAACACGTCGCCTGCGACGCTGCTCGCGGCTGGCGCGACGGCGCGTCCCAGGGTGGCGGCGACGACGGGGCAGCCGGCTTCGAATCCGGTCCGCGTGAGCTCTTCCGACCACTCCTGGGCGAGCGCGGCGATGAGATGCTCCGGGTTTCCCTCGTGGCGCTGCATTCGTGCGTTCACGTGATCACCCGCGACACGGGTGGCCTCCGCCACCAGCTGGTTCTTGCCCCCGGGGAAGTTCAGGTAGATCGAGCGCCGGGCGACGCCGCTCGTGTCGAGGACGGCGGCGAGTCCGGTTCCGGCGACGCCGCGCCGTCGGAGCAGCGCGATCGCCGACTCCACGACCCTGTTCTTGATGGCCATCGATTGCTCCTCAGCATGCGGCGCTTGTGGCGGGGGGACAGGACCATTATGGTCGCGGTAGAACGATTGGTCTACTTCGGAAGGGACCCCGATGCCCCAGCTCACGCGCGAACACGGTATCTGGACACTGCAGCTGGACGACGATGAGAACCGCTTCACGGGCCACTGGCTCGACACGGTCGAGGCCCTCCTCGACGAGGTCGCGTCCAGACCAGAGGGCGTGATGATCACCGTCGGAACAGGGAAGTTCTTCTCGAACGGTCTCGACGTCGCGGGTGGCGCCGCCGGAGAGGGCGGATTCTCCGGGTACGTCGCCCGGGTGGAGCGGCTCCTGGCGAGAATCCTCCGTCTGCCGGTGCCGACCATCGCGGTGGTCTCCGGCCATGCGTTCGGGGCGGGGGCCATGCTCGCCCTCGCGCACGACTACCGCCTGATGCGCGCGGATCGCGGGTTCATCTGCCTCCCGGAGGTCGATCTCGGGATGCCGTTCACGCAGGGCATGCATGCCCTGCTCGCCGCGAAGCTCACACCCCGCGCGCGCACGGCTGCGATGACGTCTGGCCGGCGGTTCACCGCGGCGGAGGCGGTCGGATATGAGCTCGTCGACGAGGCTGCCCCCGGCGACGACGTGGCCGACGCAGCCCGGGCGCTCGCCGCAGGCATCGGCGGCAAGGACCCCGGCACCCTCGGGGCGATCAAGAGCGGTCTCTATGGCGAGGCGCTGCGGCTGCTGGGGACGCCCCTTTCTGCTGCCCAGCTGCCCGAGGGACTCCGATGAGCGCCCCCGCCGCCGACGCCCTGGCCGCGCTGAACGGCCTCGAGCTCCTTCGTCTCTTCCAGGCGCGACCCGAGATCCGCCCGAACATCGGCGTGCTCCTCGGCGCAGAACTCGAGACGGTGGAGGAAGGACACGTGGTCTTCAGCATCTCGGTGCGTCCCGATCACGCGAATCCGCTGGGCACGGTCCACGGCGGAGTCCACGCGACACTGCTCGACTCGGCGATGGGATGCGCCGTGCACTCTCTGCTGGAGGCCGGTGTCGGATACGGGACGCTGGAGATGAAGCTCAACTACGTCCGTGCCGTGTCCGCCGATGCTGCTGTGCGCCTGACAGCGAGCGGCCGGGTGCTGCACATCGGCAGGACGACGGCGCTGGCCGAGGGGCGTATCGTCGACGATGCGGGCCGGCTCATCGCGCACGGGACCGAGACCTGCATGATCTACCGCTGAGGACGGTGTGCGCCGCCGGCCGGCCGCCCGGCATAGTCTGGAGCGATGGCAGGCGTGCGTTTCGTGGCGATCGGGGACTCATTCACCGAGGGGGTGGGTGATGAGCTTCCTGACGGGCGGGTGCGCGGCTGGGCGGATCTGACCGCGCAGGGATGGGCGAACGCCCTCGGCGGCAGCGTCGAGTACGCCAACCTCGCCATCCGGGGGCGGCTCATCTGGCCGATCGTCGAACAGCAGCTCGACGCCGCACTCGCCCTGGAGCCGACCCACCTGAGCTTCAACGGCGGCGGCAACGACATTCTGCGACCGCGCGCCGACGTCGAGCACATCGCAGACGCGTTCAGTCGCGTGCTGCGGCGATGCGATGAGCAGGGGGTCACGGTGATCCTCCTCTCCGGCGCCAATCCCAGTGCGCAGCTGCCGATGGGAAGCGTGTTCCAGAAGCGGGGCGACCTGCTGTCTGCGGCGGTTCTGCGCCGGATCGAGGACCGCCCCGATGTGGTTCGTGCACTGAACTGGCCGGATCATGAACTGAGCCAGCCGTCGTACTGGTCCGAGGATCGTCTGCACATGAACGCAGCCGGTCACCACCGGGTCGCGGCGCGTGTTCTGGAGGCGCTCGGGCTCGATCCCGACCCGACGTGGTGGACGCCCACGGGCCCCGCCGTCGCCGGTGCGACCGGGTTCGCGTACTACCGGCAGTTCGTCGGCCCCTGGATCAAGCGCCGTGTCACGGGGACGTCATCGGGCGACGGACGCGCAGCCAAGTACCCGACCTGGACAGAGGTGCCTTCCGCTGCGGAGGACGTGTCCTGAGACCCTGCACCCCGGGAGGCGTGCGGAGCCGTGACCGTCAGGGGATCGCTATCCCGTCTGCGTCGGTCTCCATTTCGATCAGGTGGTGCGGCTCTGGGGCGATGCGGAGGCCGTGCGGGCTGTTCGCGAGGCCGCTGAGGACCTCGAGCCAGGCACGATTGAGCTTCGGTCGCCGGCTGCCGTGGAACTTGAACACCAGGGAGCTGCCGGGATGGAGCCACACCGTCGTGCGGCCATGACCCACGGCCGGGTCGTCGGGCCAGGTGAACGCGAACGGCTCACCGCGGCGCAGCTTGTTGGCGATCACCATCTGCAGGTGCGCCAGCGTGCGGTCGTCCAGGTCGGCATGCACCCCGCCGTCGTAGGTGAGTCTGCCCATGGGTATCGCCTCGCGCTCTGTTCTGCCCGCTGATCTGCCCGCCAGGCGCACCGCGTGCGCACGGCTTTCAGTCTGCCGCCCGCGGGCGGGGACAGGCGCGCAAATCATTCAGATGAATGGGTTAGGGTTCCCCCGTCTTCTCAGCCCCGATCGGAGGGAGCAGCAGTGGGTACCATCCACTACGGATCACCCGGCAGCGCCATCCACATCGAGGACCGCCTCCTGGCCCACCTCAAGGCGGTCATCGTCACCAAGCTGCGGCGCAACGAGAGCTGCACGCTCTCGTGGCGTCGCGGGACGGATGCGGATGCCGGGCGGTCGACGATCTGGCTGCACCCGGCCATCCCGCTCCGTTTCGACTTCGAGGGCACAGAGCCCCCAGAGCTCGACGCCGCATTGATCAGAGATCTCGCGCACGCGGCGAACAGCTCCGGGGGTATCGCGCTCGCCGCCCTGCACGAGCGGCGGGCGGCCGGCCGAGAGGCGTGACTATACGCCTTTCCGTGCTCGACGTGAACCCCCGTGCCCAACTCGCCGCCGAGGCTTAGCGTCGGCTCCGGAAGAGAACAGGAGTGTCGTGGCACGGCGTGCGACCGCGGTCCCGCCGATCCGCGCATCACGCCGATCACCCGGAGGAAAGGACCACAGCATGCCTGACATCGACGCTCGTACCGACCAGGTGCCCACCACCCACGCCGAATGGGGCGCCGGAGACCCGCGGCTGCTCGTATCGGCCTCCGAGGGGGTCGGCGCCGCGCCTGGGGACCGTTTCGAGTTCTTCCTCACCGATGACGTGACCAGAGTCGGCTCAGCCGCCGATTGCGAGCTGCCGCTGGAGCAGACCGACCCGGTGCACGCCCGCATCGTGCACGATCCGCGGGACGAGTACGTGCTCACGCTGCTCGGCGACGGAGAGATGACAGCGAACCCCGCGGCATCGGGAACCCATCCCGGCGAGCGGTCGCAGACACTGCGCACCGGTGCGCGGTTCACCGCTGGGCCGTGGACGCTCGTGTTCATGCGCGCGGAGTACGCCGACCACGGCCGACCGGCCGGCGGACGCGAGGGCGGCGAGCTGGCCGACGACCCCGGCCAGCCGGCGCGGCCGGACTACGGCCTGGGGCAGACTCCCGACGACGACGACGCGGAGGAGGGCCCGACAGCGGTGGTGTGACATGCGGCCCGGCCGGAGTACGCTCGACGAACATCGCGCTCGACCACCCGCCGGGAGGAACCCATGCCGCCGCCACCGATCGTCCCGCGGCGCCGGAGCGGCGCTGTCGTGGCCGCCGTCGGCATGCTCGTCCTCGCCGGGTGCGGGGTCCCGGCGGAGGTGACGCCGACAGCAAAGGCCACGGCGGCGTCCCCGACGCCGCGCGCCGAGACGTCACAGCCGGTGCCGTCCGAAGCGTCCGCCGCCCCGCGTACCGGGCAGCTGATCCAGGGCCTCGACGCGCCGTGGTCGATCGCCTTCCTCGGCGAGACGGCGTTCATGAGCGAGCGCGGTACCGCTCTGATCCGGGAGTTCGGCCCGGACGGGTCTGTTCGTGACGTCGCTACGGTTCCCGGTGTCGTCGCGGCCGGCGAAGGGGGCCTTCTCGGCATCGCAGTGCACGATGGCCATCTCTACGCCTACGTCACCGGCGCGGGGGAGAACAGGGTCGAGCGATTCCCGATCACGGGCTCCGCTGGATCGTTCGGCCTGGGACCGGCCGCGGTCGTCGTCAGCGGCATCCCGTCCGCTCGGAACCACAACGGCGGACGCATCGCGTTCGGGCCCGACGGCATGCTCTACATCACCACCGGGGACGCGGGCGATCCCGCGCTCGCCCAGGACGTGGATTCGCTGGGCGGGAAGATCCTCCGGGTGACGGCCGAGGGCGGCATTCCCGCGGACAATCCGTTCCCCGGCTCTGCGGTGTACAGCCGGGGCCACCGCAACCCGCAGGGCATCGCGTGGAGCGCGGACGGCACGATGTTCGCCTCCGAGTTCGGGCAGGACACCTGGGACGAGCTCAACGTCATCCGTGCCGGGGCCAACTACGGCTGGCCAGAGGTCGAGGGAATCGCCGGGGTGGCTGACTACGTCGACCCTGTTCTGCAGTGGACGCCGGGGGAGGCGAGCCCGAGCGGTATCGCGATCGTCGACGAGGTCATCTACATCGCAGCCCTGCGGGGCGAGCGGATGCATGTCGTGCCGGTCGCCGACCCCGCGGCGTCCCATCAGGAGGCGGTGGGCACGTACGGGCGCCTGCGCGATGTTGTGGTGGCGCCGGACGGCGCGCTCTGGCTCGTCACGAACAACACCGACGGTCGCGGGGATCCGCGCGACGGCGACGACCGCGTGATCGCGGTCCTCCCCGGGAAGGTCGGCTAGCGGGTCAGGCGGTCATCCGCGGCGCGGCTCTTCGGCATCGGGGAGCAGCACGCGCACGTGCGTGCCGGAGTCGTCCGAGACGATCTCGACGGCCCCGCCGCTGTCGACGACGGCCTGGCGGATGAGGCGGAGCCCGAGGTGCCCGTCGGGAGGCGGCGCGTCGACGTCGAAGCCGTGGCCGTCGTCGCGGACGTCGAGCCGGATGCGGCCCTCGTCTCCGGCGAGCTCGACCGACACCGTGCGCGGCGCTGCGTGCTCGAGGGCGTTGCGCACGAGCTCCCGCGCGGCGCGGTACATGAGGGCCCCCGTCTCCCTCGACACCCTGATGCCCGCTGCGGTCTGCAGCCCGATCGTCGTGTGCGGCGTCTGCAGGTCGGCGACCAGGTCATCCAGCGCCTCGGCGAGAGAGCCGTCGGTGCGCGGCGGGGCCAGTTCGGTGAGCAGGCTCCGCAGTGCGGTGATATCGGAGTCGAGGAGGTCGCCGGCGCGGTTGAGGAGGGCCATGCGCTCGGTGTCGCCGGTCTGCTCGATGCTTCCGATCGCGAGTCCGACGCTCGCGAGATCCTGGATGATCCCGTCGTGCAGACGGGCGGCGAGACGCTGGCGTTCCCGGTCGGAGGCGGCGAGCGCGGTCTGCAGGAGAGCCTGGCGCTCGGCATCGCGCTGCTCCAGCCGTCGGGCCAGACGCAGGGCGAGCGGGAGAGTGGCCGCGCCCAGCAGAAGCGGACCGATGACAGAGGAAGGCAGCGTGGCCCAGAGCATGTCGTGTCGCATCTGCGGTGCAGCCGAGAGCATGTACAGCTCCAGACGCATCGGGGTTCCTGAGGCGTCCGTGAAGCCGATGAAGGCCTCGAGCTGCTCGCCCTGACCATATTCGTAGCGGTGCTCCGGATCGTCCGGGACGTCGAACACCACCACCTCGCCCTCATCGAGACGTTCGGCGAGCGCGGGGTCGAACGGCCGGCGGGCCCCCTCGATGCGCGGCTCGTCGGAGAACAGCACGACGGCCTCGTCGCCGTCGACCTGCCAGATCTTCGCCCGCGTGATCACCCCCGCATCGATGAACGAGTACAGCTCGCTGAGCACCGCCTCGCGTGCCTCCTCCCGCGGCGCGGCCACGTCCACGGCGGCGATGTGGGCAGCGACAGCGTGCGCGACGGTGTCGGCCAGCGTCGCAGCGCTCCCGCGCGCCGCCTCCAGAGCCATCGCCGAGGTGAGCACCGCAGAGGTCGCGGCGACCGCGACGGCGACCAGGCCGGTGGATGCGGCGTGGAAGGCGAGTGCGCGGCGCGCCGACATCCGACGCGGAGGACGCCCGGCCCGGCCCGGCGGCGCCGCGGTGCGCGTCATCGCGGATCCAGAAGGACGATGCCGCGCCGGGCCGCGACGACGACCGCCTCCAGCTGCGTGCGGGCACCGAGCTTGGCGAGGATCGCCTTGATGTGATCGCGCACGGTGTGCACGGACAGGGCGAGGTCGACGGCGATCCCCTGCGGATCGCGTCCGCCCGCGAGGAGGGTGAGCACCTCGCGCTCCCGCGGCGTGAGCAGGTCGTCGTCCGGTCGGGGCGCGGGGAGTATCCGACGCGCCCGCAGCGCCTCCAGAACCTCGTCCAGGCGGCCCTGCTTGGCCAGGACCGTGTGCGCGCCGGCGGCGATCGCCTGCCGCGCGGCATCGGAGCGCGGATGAGCCGTGAGCACCACGATGCGCGCACCGGGAGTGGCGCGTGCCAGGTCGGCGACGACCACCGCGCCCTCGCCGTCGGGCAGCGACAGGTCGACCACCGCGGCGTCGAAGGGCACGGCCGCAGCCACCCGCCGGGCCTCGGCGACGCTGTGCGCGACGGCTGCGCAGTGCAGATCGTGCTGCGCGTCGATGCCCAGGCGCATGAGATCGGCGAACGTCCGGTGGTCGTCGACGATCAGGACGGAGGTGGACACCCCCCAATTCTAGGGAGCTAAGGGCAGCCTTACCATTCCTAGGCTGGGAGCGCCGGCCGGCATCACCATGTCCACAGCATCAACAGCACGAAAGACACGCACTGCCATCATGCGAAAAATGCGCTCACGCTTCGCCCTGCTCTCCGCCGTCGCGGCATCGGCCCTCGTCCTCACCGCCTGCGGTCCTGCCGCGTCCGATCCCGCCGCGACCGCCGAGCCGGCCGTCGCGGCCGACGGCGACCGCTCGCTGATCGTCTACTCCGGCCGTTCGGAGAGCCTCATCGGCCCCCTGATCGAGAAGTTCGAGGAGGCATCGGGGATCACCGTCAAGGTGCGCTATGCGAACAGCATCGAGATGGCCGCCCAGCTTCTCGAGGAGGGCGAGCGCACTCCGGCGCAGGTGTTCCTCTCGCAGGAGGCCGGCGCGCTCGGCGCCCTGCGTGACGCCGACCTGCTCGTCGATCTGCCCGACGACATCACCGGTGCCGTCGAGGCCCAGTACTCGGCGTCCGACGACTCGTGGGTCGCGCTGACCGGCCGCGCCAGGGTGATCATCTACGACTCGGAGAAGCTCGACGCCGCGGCCGTTCCCACCGACGTCCACGAGCTCATCAAGCCGGAGTGGAACGGCCGGGTCGGATTCGCCCCGACGAACGCATCGTTCCAGTCCTTCGTCACCGCGATGCGCGTGATCGAGGGCGACGCCGCCGCCGAGGAATGGCTCAACGGTCTGATCGCCGGCGGAGCGCAGGTCTTCCCCGGCAACAACCCGATCCTCGAGGCTGTCAACACCGGCGCCCTCGACGTCGGTCTCGTCAACCACTACTACTGGGTCGGTGCCGCCGCGGAGGCCGGCGGGCCGGACGCGATGCGGGCGCAGATGCAGTTCGGCGCACCCGGCACCGTCTCGGCGCTGGTCAACGTCACCGGTGCCGGCATCCTCGCCGGTGCGGAGGAGTCGGAGGAGGCGCTGGAGTTCCTCCGGTTCCTCGTCTCCGAAGAGGCCCAGACCTACTTCGTCGAGGAGACCGGCGAGTACTCGCTGATCCCTGGCGCCCCGTCTCCGGCGGACGTGCCGACGCTCGCCGAGCTCGACGGCCCGAAGATCGACTACTCCGAACTCGCCGACCTCGAGGGGACGGTCGCGCTGCTGCAGAAGGTCGGTCTGATCTGACGTGAGTTCTCCCTCCGCGGGGAGGTCGCCGCTGCGGCGACCTCCCCGGTCTCTGCTCCTGCTCGGGATGGTGAGCGCCGCTGCGGCGGCGCTTCCGCTCGTCTACCTGGGTGTGCGTCTGGCTGACGCAGACCCGGCGACGGTTCTGGGCGCCCTCCTGCGCGAGCGCACCCTGCGCCTCGCGCTCACCTCGCTCGGTCTCTCGCTGTGCGTCGCGGCGGCCTGTCTCGCGATCGGCGTGCCGATGGCCTGGGCTCTGGCCCGCGTGCGATTGCCCCTCCCGGCGCTGTGGCCGGTTCTCGCGGCGCTGCCCCTCGCGATTCCCTCCTACGTGACTGCCTTCACCTGGATCTCCACCTGGCCGGGACTCAACGGATTCCTCCCCCTCGCCGGGGTGATGACGCTGGCGTGCGTGCCGTACGTGACACTGCCCGTGGTCGCTGCCCTTCGGCTCGCCGACCGGCGAGCGGAGGAGACGGCCAGAATGCTCGGGCGGAGTCCGATCGGGGCGTTTTGTGCCGCGACTCTCCCGCAGATCGCCCCGGCCGCGCTGGCCGGGGCGCTCCTGGCGGCCCTGTACACGCTGGCCGACTTCGGGTCGCCATCGCTGCTGCGCGTGCAGACGCTCACCTGGGGGGTGCACGCGGCGTTCGAAGGCGGTATCGACCGCACCCTCGCCGCAGCCACCGCCGGTGTCCTGGTGGTCCTGGCACTGCTGTTCGTCGGCGCCGAACGCATCGCACGCCGTCGCGCGCTCCGCGGCGCGATACCGGAGGCCGGGCAGGTGCGCGCGACGCCGACCGTCGCCCCCCTCCCGCGGCTCCTGGCGGTGATCGGGATGTCGGCCGTCGCTCTCGTCGGGCTCGGGATCCCCGCGACGGCCCTGACGCGTCGTGCGTGGGAAAGCCGTGCGGTCGCGGTCGACATCGGGCGGTTGTGGGAGAGCACCGCGACGACCTTCGGGCTCAGCATCGGCGGAGCCCTCCTCGCGGTGGCACTCGGGCTCCCGATCGCCGCGCTCGCGGCGCGCTACCGCGGGCGGATCGTGATGCTGCTGGAATCGACCGCCTACATCGCACACGGTGTTCCCGGCATCGTCGTCGGGCTCTCCCTGGTGTTCTTCACGCTCGCGGTCGCGCCGGCGCTGTATCAGTCCGCTCTCGCGCTGTGCTTCGCATACGCGGTGATCTTCCTGCCCAAGGCCATCGGCTCTGCGCGGGCAGCGATCGCGCAGGTGCCCCCGAGCCTGGAGGACGTGGCCAGAGGCCTCGGACGCGGGCCGGTGCGCGTCTGGGCGAGCGTGACCGCGCGCCTGTCGGCGCCGGGGATCGCGGTGGGCGGCCTGCTGGTCGCCGTGACCGCGATGAAAGAGCTGCCCGCGACGCTCATGCTGCTCCCGATCGGTGCGAACACCCTGGCCACCGAGCTCTGGCGCCACACCACGATGACGGCGTACGCCGCGGCGGCGCCCTCTGCGATCGCCCTCGTGCTGGTCGCCAGCATTCCCGCATATCTGCTGTCCCGAGGGGAGAAGCATGGATCTTGAGATCGCCGATCTGACCGCGTGGCACGACGGGCGCGGCGGGCGCGCGACCGTGCTCGACGCGGTGCGGCTGCGCATCCCCGCCGGGGAGCTGGGGGCCGTGCTCGGACCGAGCGGCAGCGGCAAGACGACGCTGCTGCGCGCGGTTGCCGGCCTCCATCGGCAGGCGACCGGGCGCATCCTGCTGGGCGGGCAGGACCTCGGGCCGCTGCCGCCCGAGCGTCGCGGCATCGGCCTCGTGCCTCAGGACAGTGCGCTGTTCCCGCACCTCACCGTGGCAGAGAACATCGGCTTCGGGCTCACCCGCGCCGCGCGGCGGGGGCCGCGGGTGGCGGAGATGCTCGATCTGCTCGGCCTGGGCGGCTACGCATCGCGCCTGCCGCATCAGCTCTCCGGCGGCCAGGCGCAGCGCGTGGCGGTCGCCAGGGCGCTCGTGCCGTCGCCGCGGCTCGTCCTGCTCGACGAGCCCTTCTCGGCGCTCGACGCCTCGCTCCGCGAAGAGGTCAGGGACGGCGTGACGGCGGCGCTCGCCGCGACGGCCACGACGGCCCTGCTCGTGACACACGATCAGGCCGAGGCGCTATCGCTGGCGGCCCGGCTCATCGTGCTCGCGGACGGACGGGTACGACAGGAAGGCACACCGGGCGAGGTGTACGGCGCCCCGGTCGATGCCTGGACGGCGCGATTCGTGGGTGAGGCCAACGTCTTCGACGCGGTCTCCGATGGCTGTGATGCCCGCACGCCGATCGGTGCGGTGCGGCATCAGCCGTCCGCGCCCGGGCCGGTGGCGGTGCTCGTGCGCCCGGAACAGGTCGACCTCGGCGTCGTCGGAGGAGTTCCGGCGGTGGTCGGCGGCATCCGGTACTTCGGGCACGACACGATGCTCGATCTCGTCCTGGACACCGGTGCGACGGTGCGGGCACGCCGCATGGCCGAGCCGGTGCCGCCGGTCGGCGCCGCCGTCAGGATCGGCGTGCGCGGTGAGGCGCGGGCTCTGGCGCCGGAGCGCTCGGAGACCGGGGCGTGATCAGGACGCCCTGCCAGGGCGGTGTGCCGGGTGTGCAGAGGGCGACGCCGGCCGCGTGAGGCAGCTCTGGCCTGGTCCGGAGCGCGATGATCGTGCTCTCGGAGTCGAGCCGGCGCCGTCGAGGCGCCGATGCCGTCTCCGCAGGAGGACGGGGAGCAAGGTCGCTGCGAGGACCGATGCGGGCTCGCAGCAGCCGTCCTCGTCTATCCTTCGGTCGCGTTCACCCGCCCTCGGCGCGAGCGCACGGTGAAATGGACGACGCCGAGCGCCACAGCCAGCACCAGCAGCACCGCGGCGATCCACGGGGCATCCGCCCAGAACCACTGGAATCCGGCGTCGGAGATGGTGAACCCCGGCGCGAGCAGAAGCGCCAGGATGGCGGCGACGAGCAGCGGAGCACGGTGACGTGGTTGGGCGGCGTTCATGACGGCTTTCCCTCCCCTCGGCGCGAAGCCGAGGCAGGATCGCGCACCTCTCGCGCCGATCCTCGACGCGGTCCCTGATCAGCCGGGGATGCGTCGGTCAGAGATGACCTCGGGTCTTCGCCGGGCGTCCCACGCCGATCGCTTCGTGGACGTCGCGGGCGCCCCGCGCCGCGCCGTCAGGGGCGGATGCCGGTGCGCGCGCCGCGCGCCGGGGGAGCGGCGATCGCGGCAGGTGCGTCGGCGAGGGAGACGACCTCGCCGACGAGAGAGGCGAACAAGCGGTGATCCGCCGTGCGCAGGTAGCTCACCGCGCGCTCCAGGTGCTCGCCGCGGTAGTTGTGCACCCCGGTGATCGTGAGCATGCCGCGCACGATCCGCTCGGCCGGGACCGGTGCGGGGGCGGCGGGGAAGACGCTGCCGACGAGCACGACGGTCGCCCCGACGTCCGCCGCGTCGATGAGCTGCGGCAGGGCGTCGTCCGCGCCGGACATCTCCAGCGCGGCTCCGAACCCGGCAGCGTCCGCGCAGCGCGGGTCAGACGCAGCGGCCTCGGCGATCGCGGCGCGCAGGGCCTTCGCTCCGGGAGCGGCGACCGCCGTGGCCCCGAAGGCCGTGGCATCGAGGCGCCGTGCCGGGTCCGGGTCGATGCCGACGACCACCGCCCCGGCGTCTCTGGCCATCGCCACCGCGGTGAGGCCGAGCATCCCGCATCCGCTCACCACGACGATCTCCCCGCCGAGCGGTCGGCGGGCCGCCGCGGCGTCGAGCGCGGCGACCACGGTCGCCGTCGCGCAGGAGGCGGGCGCCAGGACCTCGGCGGGCACGCCGCCGGGGACGCGCACGATGTCGGAACCGGCGATCACGTGCACGTGGGTCGCAAAGCCGCCGTTGAGCTCCCACCCACGTTCGATGCGCGTGTGACCGTACTTGCGCACGTCGAGGCATTTGCTCGACAGGCCGCTGCGGCAGCGACGGCACGAGCCGCACGACACCGCCACGCCCCACACCACGCGGTCGCCCACGTGGAGCGCATGGCCGTCGACCGTGTGCGGTGGCTCTCCGGGACCGAGGGCGACGATGCGCCCGACCTGCTCATGACCGAGAACGACCGGTGTCGCTTCGATGCGATGTCCTGTTGCGGTGTGGCGATCCGATCCGCAGACGGTGGCGAGCTCGACCCGCACGAGAGCATCGCCCTCGCACAGCGGAACAGCGGGGACCGCGATCCGGTCGAAACCCTCCGCGACCCCGCGGAACACGAGGGCCTCGGGAGACTGATCCATCTGGGGCAGGACGATCGCGCCGCTGCGAGTCGTCAGCAGGTCGGTCATGGTCTCGTTTCCGTCGAAGAGGTCGGGCGGGAGAGCGGGAGCTGCGGGGGCGCGCCGGCCCCCGCAGCGGTCGTCGTCACTTCAGGGCGCGGCGGATGAGGATCGAGGCGGTCTCGACCACGATCACCATCGTGATGATCACGAGCACATACGCGAGCACCTGGTCGAAGTGGCGTCCCTGCAAGGCGTTCAGCAGCAGGAAGCCGATGCCGCCGGCGCCGACGATGCCCAGCAGCGTCGCCGCGCGCACATTCTGCTCGAGCAGGTACATCAGGTGGCTGACCAGCGCCGGCACCGACATCGGCAGCGTGGAGGAGAAGAACACCTGCACACGGTTTCCGCCGGCGGCCGCGAGGGCGCGCTCCGGGCCGTGCGGCACCTCCTCCATCGAGTCGCCGATGAGCTTGGCGAGCAGGCCGACTCCGCCGATGCCGAGCGCGAGCGCACCGGCCTGCGGACCGAAGCCGGTCGCGATGATGAACAGGATCGCCACGACGAGATCGGGTATCGCGCGCAAAAACAGGGTGACCCCGCGGAAGAAGTTGCGCACGGCGCCGTTCGGGGCGACGTTGCGCGCCGACAGCGGCCCGACGACGGCGGAGATCACGGCGCCCATGAGCGTCGCGGCGAAGGCGACCTGCAGGGTGGTCATGACGGCGGCGAGGACGGTCGCCACATCGCGCGAGCCGAAGGTGGGCGGCCACACGGCGCGGTCCAGCGCCGGGTTGGACACCTGATCCCAGCGCCACGCGTCGAACATGCGCGACCAGTCGGGGTTCGCGTAGGCGAAGGAGAGCAGCACGATCAGCACACCGATCCAGATCCCGGTGGCCGAGCTGATGCGACGGCGGTCCCAGGGGCGGTGCAGCGCCGCCTCGATGCGGGTATGCCGGTCGGTGGCGGCGTCCGTGCGGTCGATGGCTCTGGCGGCGCGCGGCGAACGCTTCGCGACCGCGCGCAGCAGGGTGTCTCCGACGCTGCGGCCGGTCGGCCGGACGCCCAGCAGCCGGGCGCGCACCACGGACGAGATCATCTCGAAGATCACGCAGAGCACGATGATGATGATGACGATGGGAATGACACGGCGCATGCCGGCCGGTCCCGCGTGCAGGGCCTCGTCGAGGTCGTATCCCAGGCCCGCGACACCGACGACGCCGAGGATGACGGTGCCGCGCAGGTTGATGTCCGCGCGGTGGAGTGCGATCGCGATCCAGGCCGGGAGCGCCTGGGGAACGACGCCGGACCAGAACTCCTGGCCCTTCGAGCCGCCCGCAGCGCGGATGGCCAGACGCGGTCCCTCGTCGATCTGCTCGATCGCGTCGGCGAACATCTTCGAGATCATGCCGACCGAGTGCAGCGCGATCGCGACGATGGCGGGCAGCGTGCCAGAGTTGAACCACAGGAAGGCCAGGAACACCACGAAGACCACGTCGGGAATCGCGCGCATGACGACGCCGATGCCGCGGCAGATCACCAGGACCGCGCGGCCTGGCGTGGTGTTTCGTGCGGCGCCGTACGCGACGGGAACCGAGAGCACCGCGGCCAGCGCGGTCCCGGCGATCACGAGCGCCAGGGTGATCGCGATGCTGCCCAGGGTGTCGACGATGGGGCCGAACCCGACCCACTCCGTGACGTAGACGGTGGTGCCGTCTGGCTGCCGCGCGCCCACGACGTTCCAGCCCGGCCACTGCATCGGCGTGGCCATCCCGAGGAAGCGGTTCAGGTTGGTGGCGGTGGTCTCGAGGCTCTTGAAGCTGTAGTCCAGGGCGATGAAGGACCACACCCCGAGCACGGCGATGACGGTGATCACCGCCGCGGAGACGAGGGAGGACAACCGGGGGCGGGGGCGCGGGATCTCGCCTTGCCGCTCGGCCGAGACGGCGCGGCGCTCAGGCGCGAGGGAGGTCATCGGGCGTCCTCGATGCCGGAGGGGTGCGGGTCGGCGGCGAGGCGTTCCGCGTTGATGAGCTGCTCGCGCGCCTCGGCGAGCTCGGTCTCCATCGCGGTGATCTCGCTGGTGGTCGTCGCGACGCGGCCGTAGATCTCCATGACCTGCTCGCGCGACAGCCATTCGGTGGTGGTGTCGAGCACGACCTCGCCCGCGCGCAGACCCACGATCCGGTCGCCCCAGCTGAGCGCGAGATCGACCTGATGCAGGCTGCACACCACGGTGAGGCCCCGCTCGGCGGCGATCTCGCGGATCAGGCCCATGACCTGACCGCTCGACTCCGGGTCGAGGGAGGCCACCGGCTCGTCGGCGAGGAGGATCTCGGGCTCCTGCATGAGCGCTCTGGCGATCGCCACGCGCTGCTGCTGGCCGCCCGAGAGGGTGTCGGCGCGCTGGTAGGCGCGTTCCAGAAGTCCCACCCGTTCCAGGTGCCCGAGTGCGCGCAGCCGGAGCTCCTTCGGATAGCTCCAGGTGCCCACCCGGGGGGCGCGCAGCGCAGAGACGGCGCCGGTCAGCACGTTCTCCAGCACGGTGAGCGGCCCCACCAGCTCGAACTGCTGGAAGATGAATCCGATGCGTCCGCGCAGGCTGCGCAGCGCTCGACCGGAGAGCGCCGGGACATCTTCTCCGAGCGAGAAGACCGACCCGGAGGTCGGGGTCTCCAAGCCGTTGATGTGGCGCAGGAGCGTGGACTTGCCCGACCCGGAGAGGCCGAGGAGCACCACGATCTCGCCGGTCGAGACGGACAGCGACACCCCCGACAGGGCCGGTGCCGGTGTGCCGGGGAATCGCTTCTCCAGGTCGGTGATCCGGATGGCGGGAGTGTCGCTGTTCGTCATGACGGTGCCTTCAGTTCTCTGCGGGCTGGTGCGTGGTCGGGTGGGGTGCCGGGCCGCTCAGAGCTGGCAGGCCTCGACCTCATCGGCGATCTGCTCGCAGACGGTGCGGATGGTGTCGTAGTAGGCGTCGTCGACCTTGCCGAAACCGAACCAGCCGTCCTTGAGGAACGCGTTCAGCTCGATGCCCGCGTCGACCAGCGACTGCTGCGTGCTGCCGGCGATCGCTGCGGTCAGCTCGTCCTTGATGTCCTGCGGCAGGGCGGCCTGCATCACGATCGGCGCAGCGGGCACGAGGAAGCGGTCCACCTCGACGAGGTCGCCGGAGGCCAGGTGCGGCTCCGCGTCGATGTCCTGGACGAACCCGACCTTGCAGTCGGTGCCCTCGGCGATCTTGACCGCGTTCAGGTCGTGCGCCTCGCCGTAGACGGTGTTCGCGGCCGAGACGGTCACACCGGCCTCCATGAGCTGGCTGACCGGGATGGCGCGGCCGGAGGTCGAGGTCGGGTTCACGAAGCAGACCGGCTGGTCGGCGAAGTCCTTGACGCTCTTCGCGTCGGAGGCCGGGTTCTTCACGGCCACCGAGTAGTAGCCGGGCTCTGCGCCCTCGGACGTGATCTGCGCGCCGATCGGCACGATGTCCGCGCCCGCGGCCTGCGACTGGTAGTAGGTGAAGGCGGAGATCTGTGCGATGTCGATCTGCCCGGCGGCGAGGCCCTGCACGACAGCGGTGTAGTCGGTCGCCTGGAAGAACTGCACGTCCTTGCCGGTGATCTCGGCGATCCAGTCGGCGATGGGCTGCGCGTCCTGCTCGGCGCCCTCGTGGTCGGGGAGCGTGGCGAAGACGAGCGTGTTCTCGTCACCCGAGGCGAAGGCGCCCGCGGCAGGGGCCGCGGTGGCCTCGGCAGAGCCGCCGTCGGTGTTCTCAGCTTCCGGAGCGCTGCTGGAGCAGCCGGCGAGGGCGGCGATGAGGGCGATGGCTCCGCCGATGGCGGCGAAACGGCGAGGGGTGAGACGCATGGTCGTGCGACCTTTCTGAGGCTGTCTTGGTGCGGATGCGGGCGAGGCGGTGCGGCCCCGCTCCCGTTCTGTCACGGGTGTCCGGTACACGGACGTCAGCGAGGCTACGTACCCGAGGTGTTCCAGGCGCTGACCTCCCGGGGGGCGGTCGGTAACGCCTGGGTGAACAGTCGGTGCCGCCGGACCCCGGGCCCGGCGGACACGCGCCTGCTAGATTGAGCCACGGCACTCCGGTGCCCTCGCGCAGTCGATGACGGCCTCGCCGTCTGACACATTCGCGGAGAGGACTGGCGCAGGTCAGGACACGTCCGCGGTGGAGATTGCGCAACCGTTCCCGGCGACCGCCGGGCGGTTGTGTTCGCCATGCCGCGAATGCGGCGCGAGAGAAAGGTCGACCCCATGTCCCTCACCCGGACCGACAAGAGCGAGAAGGATCTCGCTGCCGTGCTCGACAAGATCGCCGGTTTCCCGGAGCCGTACGCGGCGATCGGCGCACGTCTGCACGACACGATCCTCGCCGCCGGGCCGCGGCTCAAGCCGCGGCTGTACTACGGCATGCCGGGCTACGCCACCGGCCGCAGCACCCCGGTGCTGGTGTTCTTCCGTCTCGACGACGGCCTGATGTCGCTCGGCCTGGGCGAGAAGGCCACCGCCGATCGGGAGGACGGCACGACCCTGCGCCCGTGCGCGTGGTTCCTCGACGAACTCGACGACGCGACGATCGCGAAGGTCGGCGACCTGGTGCGCATGGCGTTCCGCTGAGCGCTGCTGCTCCGCCGCATCAGCGGCTGCGGCGGCGGAGCAGGTCGCGGACCGCGGCGATCGCGGGAGTGGCGGCGCTGCCGGTGCGCAACGAGAGGGTGACCTCGCGGGACTGCCCGGAGGGCAGCCGCCGGACCCCCGGATGGTCTTCGACCCCCATCCGCGGCAGGAACGCGACGGCCGCGCCGCGCGCCACCAGCTCGCGGTGCAGGTAGACATCCGACGACTCGAAAGCGACGCGCGGCTCGAAGCCGGCGGTGCGGCACAGCGCGGTCGACCACGCCCGGACGAGAGTGCCGGCCGGCTCCATCACCCAGACCGCATCGGCGAGGTCGACGATCCCGTCCGCCGCACGCCCGGCGGGGACGGCCAGATCGATCGGATCGCGCAACAGCACCTCGGTGTCGACTCCCGGGTGCACCGGGCGCGGAGCGTGCGGATACGACTCCGACAGCACGAGATCGAAGTCGCGCGCGACGAGCGCCGGGATCGCCGCCCCGGCGTTCACGTGCGTGAACAGCACCTCCAGCCGGGGATGCTCGCGGGCGACATGGTCCATCGCGTCGAGCACGAGCGAGCGCACGGCGGTCTGGAAGGTGGCGATCCGCACCGTGCCCGCCACCTCGGCGGATGCCCCGGCGATCGCGGCGGCGGCGCGCTCGAGCTCCCGCAGGATGATCTCGGTGTGGCAGACCAGCACCTCGGCCGCGGGCGTCAGGCGCACCCGTCGCCCCGCCGGCTCGAGGAGCGTGACCCCGACCTCGCGTTCGAGCACGCCGAGCTGATGCGACACCGTCGAAGGGTCGTAACCCAGGGCGTTCGCCACCGCAGCGAGCGTTCCGCGATGGTGCAGCTCGCGCAGGAGCCGCAGGCGATGAAGGTCGTACACGCGTTCCGTTCTGTGGGGAGAGGATTTCCGGTCGAAGAGGAGCAGAGTCGCGGTGGGGTCACGGTGCGGGTGGGGTCACGGTGAGGTCTGTGGACGGGGTCACTCGGAAACATGAGAGATGAACATGAATACCGATGCAAAAGATGCTATCGATCACCGCATGACCGTGGGACTAGCGTGTGGCCCTGAGCGCTTTCCGAGCCACGGGGCGCCGCAGCACGCACGCGACAGGATGGGCGATGAGCGCGACAGACACGACCCCCGCCGACGGCCGGGCCCGCCACACGAACCCCGACGCGCGCGCCTGGCGGGCGGCCCCGCGGACAGCGAGGCCGCGCGATTTCCACCGCACGCTGCCCGGCTATGCTCCGACGCCGCTCGTCGCAGTACCGTCGATCGCTCGGTCGCTCGGCGTCAAACAGGTCCTGGTCAAAGACGAGTCCCAGCGCCTGGACCTTCCGGCGTTCAAGATCCTCGGCGCCTCCTATGCTGTCGCCCGGGCGCTCTCCGAACGGCTCGGCGAGACCGAGACCCTTTCGCTCGACGCGCTCCGTGACCGGCTCGGGGGCGAGCGGGTGGTGCTGTCCGCGGCCACCGACGGCAACCATGGTCGCGCGGTGGCCCGGATCGCCGGGATGCTCGGCCTGCCGGCGACGGTGTTTGTGCCGCGCGGCGTCTCAGCGGCGGCGAAGCAGGCGATCCGTGCAGAGGGAGCGGAGCTCACCGAGCTCGACCGGACATACGACGAGGTCGTCGCCCACGCTGCGGAGACCGCGGACGAGCACACGGTGCTCGTGCAGGACACCTCCTGGGAGGGGTACACCACGGTACCGACGTGGATCGTCGACGGCTACGCGACCCTCGTCGATGAGATCGAGGAACAGCTCGGAGATGCCGGGCTCGGCTCGGAGCACGTGTTCGTGGTGCCCGCCGGCGTCGGATCGCTCGCGCACGCGATCGTGCAGCGACTGCACTCGGACGATCCGGCTCCCGCCGTTCTCGTCGTCGAGCCGGATACGGCGGCTTCGGTGACCACGGCGCTCCGCTGCGGCGACATCACGCCGGTGCCCACCCGGGAGACCGCGATGACGGGCCTGAACTGCGGCACCGTCTCCGCGCTCGCCTGGCCGGTGCTGCGCGACGGAGCCGACGCGTCGATCACCGTCACCGATGCCGAGGCGATCGCCGCGATGGCGGAACTCGCCGCCGCCGGAGTCGACTCCGGACCCTGCGGGGCGTCGACTCTCGCGGGGATCCGCGCCGCAGCCGGAATCGACGACGTGCGCGCCGTACTCGGCCTCGATGCCGGCTCGGTGGTGGTCCTGCTGAGCACCGAGGGCGCCGCCGCCAACCCCCCGTCGATGCCATGAGCAGGGCGGCGCAGGCCGCCGGCCTCCTCGACGCTCTGATCCGGATCGACTCCACCAACCCCGCCCTGGTGCCCGGCGGCGCAGGCGAGCGCAGGATCGCCGAGCACGTATCGGGCTGGCTCGCCGCACGGGGCTTCACCTGCCGTTGCCTCGAAGACGTGCCAGGACGTCCGTCGATCGTCGCGGTGCACCCCGGCTCCGGCGGTGGCGAGAGCATCATGCTCAACGGGCATCTCGACGCGGTCTCCCTGGGCAGCTATGGCGGCGATGGCCTGGTGCCGGTTCACCGGGACGGTCGTGTGCACGGGCGCGGCGCCTACGACATGAAGTCCGGGATCGCGGCGATGATGGTCGCCGCGTCGCGCGTGGCCGCACGGCCGCACCGGGGCGATATCGTGCTCGCTCTCGTCGCAGACGAGGAGCACGCCAGCGCCGGCACCGAGGAGGTGCTCCGCCACGGCTTTGTTACCGACCATGCGATCGTCGCCGAACCCACCGAGCACGATGTGGTCACCGCGCACCGGGGCTTCGCGTGGTTCGAGGTGACGGTGCATGGCCGAGCCGCGCACGGGTCACGTCGAGACCTGGGCGTCGACGCGATCGCGGCCACCGGCGCGTTCCTGTGCGCGCTCGCCGCGCACGACGGGGAGCTCACCGAACGCCCGCCGCACCCCTTGCTCGCCACGGGAAACGTGCACGCCGCCACCATCCGCGGTGGTGAAGAGCTCTCGAGCTATCCGGCATCGTGCACCGTGACGCTCGAGCGTCGCACGCTGCCCGGCGAGGACGCAGCGAGCGTCGCGGCGGAGCTGCGCGGCATCCTCGACCGTACGGTCGCCGCCCCCGCGACGTACGAGCTCCGCGGGGGCCTCGTGCGCAATCCGTTCCAGGCCGACGCCGGAGCCAGGATCGTCGGTCTCGTGGCGGACGCCGTGACACGCCGCACCGGGCAGGCTGCGCGCCTCCGCGGGGAGCCGTTCTGGACCGATGCCGCTCTGCTCTCCGATGCGGGTGTTTCCGCAGTGCTGTTCGGCGTCCGTGGCGGGGGAGCCCACGCCGCCCAGGAATGGGTGGAGGATGCATCGCTCTCCGCCGTCACCGCGGTGCTCGACGACGTCGTCAGCGCGATCGTCGTCTGAGCGGAGCCTGAGCGGAGGAGGCGCGATGCGGCGCGGCCGCTGCCCCGCGCGTGCTTCCTCGCGCGACTGTTTCCTTGCGCGACGCTCCGCCGCGCCACCGGTGTCGGCGAGACGCTTAGGCTGTCTGCGACGCCCACCCGCCCGCATCAGGAGGACCCTATGTCCGATCGGCCCCTGTTCACCGCCCACAACGGCTTCGTGCTTCCCGCGATCGGCCTCGGCACCTATGGGCTCCGCGGCGATGCGGGGGCTGCTGCCGTGGCCGCCGGGATCGACGCCGGGTACCGCCTCGTCGACAGCGCGTTCAACTATGAGAACGAGGGGATCGTGGGACGTGGCGTCGCCGCCGCCGACGTCGACCGCGCCGACGTGATCGTGACGACCAAGCTGCCCGGCCGTCACCACGCCGCACCCGTCAACCGTCAGAGCATCGAGGAGAGTAGGGCGCGGCTCGGCCTCGACGTCACCGATCTGCACCTCATCCACTGGCCGAACCCGAACACCGATCAGTATGTCGCCGCGTGGGAGGCTCTCGTCGACGCGCAGCAGCGTGGCGTGGTGCGTCAGATCGGCGTGTCGAACTTCCTGCCGGAGCACCTCGAACGCATCGAGGCGGCCACCGGGGTGCGACCGGTGGTCAACCAGATCGAGGTGCACCCCTACTTCCCGCAGGAGGAGGCGATCGCGTGGAACCGGGACAGGGGCATCATCACGGAGGCGTGGAGTCCGCTCGGCCGGGGAAGCGACGTCCTTGACCAGCCGGTCATCGCCGAGATCGCCGCCGCCCACGGCATCGCACCCGCCCAGGTGGTGCTCGCCTGGCACACCGCGCGCGGTGTGGTGGCCATCCCGAAGGCGAGCTCGGTCGAGCATCAGCGCGCGAACCTCGCCGCATCGGAGGTCGTGCTCGACGCCGCAGAGGTCGACGCGATCACGGCGCTCGGACGTGCAGACGGCCGGCTGTTCGACGGAGACCCCGCGCGGCACGAAGAGCAGTGACACTCCGGCGGGCTGCGCTCCCGGCGGTCTGCGGGCCTGGCGGTCTGGTGGGCTGAGGGCGCCCTGCCGACCCGGCGCGCATACGCTGTTCTCATGTGCGCGAGCTACGGCATCGACCCGCGGTTCTCCGATGCGGAGTATCGCGCGGATCTCGACGCTCGGCTCCTGGAGGACCTGCATGTATGGGCCGACCGGTCGGGCGGCGAAACCCAGCGTCCCACCGGGATCCACGCCAAGAACCTCGCCCCGGTGGTGACCCCGGTCGGTCTGCGTGCGGGCTGGTGGGGCTTCCTCCAGGACGGCGCAGCGGCGCGTTATCCGTCGATCAACGCGCGTGCCGAGCGGCTGCGGGCGGCGCAGCGGATCCCGCGCCGTGTGCTCGTGCCGGCGTCCCAGTGGTTCGAGATGGCGAAGCCCGCGCGACGCTGGTGGCGTTTCGGCCTGCCCGATTCCGGTCTCCTCCTGCTCGGCGCCGTCACGCGCCCCGGCATCGACGATCAGGGCGTCGAGCGGCTGTGCTTCTCGATCGTCACCCGTCCCGCAGCGGGCTCGGTGAGCGCGGTGCACGACCGGATGCCGCTGATCATCGCCCCCGGAGCTGTCGATGCCTGGCTGAACGCCGACGCCCCGGGCGACGTCGTCATCGATTCCGCGACCTCCGCCGCGGAAGGAATGGACGCGCGCATCATCGCAGCGCCCCGGCACGAAAGCGCGTCGACGGGCGCGGAGACGCTGTTCTGAGCGCGTGCGCGTTCGGCCCGCCGGCCCCCGGTATCGTGGATGCTCCGACCGTCATCGGCGGATCGTCGAGAACCCGAGGAGATGCCATGACCCAGGACCGCGAGACCCTTACATGGGACGGCTTCGGGGAGGCGACGCGTGAGCTCTCCCGCAAGATCGTCGCAGACGGGTTCGCGCCGGAGGTCGTCGTCGCGATCGCCCGCGGCGGTCTGCTGCCCGGAGGCGCGATCGCGTACGGCCTGGGGGCGAAGAACTGCGGTGCGCTCAATGTCGAGTTCTACACCGGCGTCGGCACCGTGCTCGACGCGCCGGAGGTGCTTCCCCCTGCCCTGGACATCAGCTTCCTGGCGGGCAAGCGCGTGCTCCTCGTCGACGACGTCGCCGACAGCGGCCGCACCATCGAACTCGCCGTGCGGCTGCTGCACGAGGCAGGCGCGGACGTGCGCTCTGTGATGATCTACGTCAAGCCCCGCACGGTGATCATGCCCGACTACTGGTGGAAGGAGACCGATCTGTGGATCGACTTCCCCTGGTCGAAGAACGGCTCCGTGATCGAAGAGGACACCGGGGCCCTGCCCTCGGCGTGACGTTTCCGGTGGGGTGCCCTGCGGCGCGGTGAGCGGCGCGATGAGGCAGACTCGAAGGATGCCCGCCTTCCTTGACCGTCTGCGTGAAGCGGGCACCGATGCCGACGCCGTCTACGACGTCTTCACCTCCTGGGTCGCCGAGCAGGGGATCTCGCTGTATCCCGCGCAGGACGAGGCGACGATCGAGCTCGTCTCCGGGGCCCATGTGGTGCTCGCCACGCCCACCGGAACGGGAAAGTCGCTCGTCGCGATCGCCGCGCATGCCGCCTCCCTCGCCCGGGGCGGCAGAACGTTCTACACGGCTCCGATCAAAGCGCTGGTGAGCGAGAAGTTCTTCGCTCTCGTGGAGATCTTCGGGGCCGAGAACGTGGGGATGATCACCGGCGACTCCGCGGTCAACCCCGGCGCCCCGGTGATCTGCTGCACCGCGGAGATCCTCGCCAACATCGCCCTGCGCGAGGGCGCCGCCGCACCGGTGGATCAGGTCGTGATGGACGAGTTCCACTACTACGGCGACGCCGACCGCGGCTGGGCATGGCAGGTGCCGTTGCTCCTCCTGACGGGCGCGCAGTTCCTGCTGATGTCCGCCACGCTGGGCGACACGGGCGAGATCGAGGCCGACCTCGCCCGCCGCACCGGGCGCCAGGCGGTGCTGGTGGGCGGGGCGGAGCGACCCGTGCCGCTGCACTTCTCCTATGAGCTGCGCCCCGTGCACGATGTCATCGAGCGGTTGCTCGACGAGGCGGAGGCCCCGGTGTACATCGTGCATTTCTCTCAGGCGCAGGCGATGGAGCGGGCGCAGGCGCTGGCCGGTGTCCGCGTCGCCGGGCGAGAACAGCGCGACCGGATCGCGGAGGCCATCGGAGGCTTCCGCTTCACCACCGCGTTCGGCAAGACCCTTTCGCGTCTGGTGCGCGCCGGAATCGGCGTGCATCACGCCGGAATGCTCCCGCGCTACCGCAGGCTCGTCGAGACCCTCGCGCAGCGCGGGCTGCTGAAGGTGATCTGCGGCACCGACACGCTCGGCGTCGGCATCAATGTGCCCATCCGCACCGTTCTGCTGACCGCCCTGGTGAAGTACGACGGAACCCGGATGCGGCGCCTCAGCGCGCGGGAGTTCCATCAGATCGCCGGACGAGCAGGGCGGGCAGGATACGACCCCTACGGCAACGTCATCGCCCTCGGCCCCGAGCACGACATCGAGAACGCCGTCGCGCAGCGCAAGGCGGATGAACGCGAGAGCAAGGGCGGCAAACCGAAGAAGGCCGTGAAGAAGAAGGCCGCCGCCGGCACCGTGTCGTGGAGCGTGCAGACCTTCGAGCGTCTGGTCGAAGCCGAGCCCGAGGCGCTGCACCCGCAGATGCGCATCACCGCCGCGATGCTGCTGAACGTGCTCGCGCGCGGCGGGAATCCGCTCGAGGACGTGCGTGCCCTGGTCTTCGACAACCATCAGCCGCTCGCCGACCAGTACGCCCTCGCCCGGCGGGCGATCTCCATCTTCCGCACCCTCCGCGACGCCGGGATCGTGCAGACCACGGACGGCGAGGTGCGCCTGACTGTGGACCTGCAGCCGGATTTCGCCCTCAACCAGCCGCTGTCGCCGTTCGCCCTCGCCGCGATCGGCCTGCTCGACCCGAGCGGAGCCTCCGGCGACGTCGGCACGGGATCGTACGCCCTCGATGTGATCAGCGTGATCGAGGCCACTCTCGACGACCCGCGCGCGATCCTCTCGCAGCAGCAGTTCAAGGCCAGGGGCGAGGCAGTGGCCGCGATGAAGCGCGAGGGCATCGAGTACGACGAGCGCATGGAACTGCTCGAGCAGATCACCCACCCGCGTCCGCTGGCCGACCTGCTGGCCCAGGCCTATGAGACCTTCGCGTCGAGCCAGCCGTGGGTGCGTGATTTCGAGCTGTCGCCGAAGTCGGTCGTGCGGGACATGTACGAACGGGCCATGTCGTTCGCGGAGTTCGTGAACTGGTACGGGCTCGGGCGCAGCGAAGGCACGGTTCTGCGCTATCTCAGTGATGCGTACAAGGCACTCCGCCATACCGTGCCGCCCGAGGCGGTGGACGAGGAGCTCAACGACATCCTCTCCTGGCTCGGCGAGCTCGTGCGCCAGGTGGATTCGAGCCTGGTCGACGAATGGGAGGCGCTCGCGAGCGGCCGCGATGCCGATGGCGAGGCCGTCGTGCCGCCGGCTCCGCCGTCGGTCGTCGCGAACCGGAGGGCGTTCACCGTGCTGGTGCGGAACGAGATGTTCCGCCGCGTGCAGCTGGCGGCACTGCAGAGCGACGACGAGCTCACCGCGCTTGACCCGCACATCGACTGGCCGGGTGTGCTCGACACGTACTACGACGAGCACGATGCGATCGGAACCGGGGGCCCGGCGCGCTCGCCGGCGCTGTGTGCGATCAATGAGCGCGACGCCGCGCTGTGGCGCGTGGAGCAGGTGATCGACGACCCCGCAGGCGACCACGACTGGCGCATCCGCGCGGAGGTCGACCTCGCCGCGTCGACCGAGGAGGGCAGCGCCGTCGTCCGCGTGACGGAAGTCATCCGGCTCTGACCCAATTCAGGAGAAAACCGTGCGGCCCCGCCGGAAACCCGGTTCCGCAGCCTCCGCACGCGATTCTGCCTGAGTAGGGTCAGAGCACCAGGCTCGCCGCTTCGGCACGGCCTCACCCTCACCCCACCAGGCGGCCGATCGAGGAGTAGCGTTGAGCAAAGGCAGGTGATCGCCATGAGATCGTCCCCGAGTGCTTCGCTGCACGTCACCTTCCTCGGCGCGGTCGACACCGTGACCGGGTCGCGCTATCTCGTCGAGGCCGGCGGTAAACGCATCCTCGTCGACTGCGGCCTCTTCCAGGGGTACAAGGCGCTCCGCGAGCGGAACCGGATGCCGTTCCCGGTCGCCGCGAACAGCATCCACGCGGTGGTTCTCACGCACGCGCACCTCGATCACACCGGATACCTCCCGAAGCTCGTCCGCGACGGTTTCACCGGACCGATCCATGCCACGGCAGGCACCGTGGAGCTCAGCGCGCTGATCCTGCGTGACAGTGCCTATCTGCAGGAGGAGGAGGCTCGTTTCCGGCGTCGGCACGCCCGCTCACGGCACGCTGATCCGCAGCCGCTCTATACCCGGGCCGACGCCGATCGGGCCCTTGCGCAGTTCACGTCGTATCCGATGGGCGCCCAGATTGACGTCGAGGATGTCGGGTTCCGCTTCATCACCGCGGGACACATCCTCGGCGCAGCGCAGCTGCAGGTCTCGCACCGGGGGCGCCGACTGCACTTCACCGGCGACATCGGACGGCCGGACGACCCCCTCATGCTGCCCCCGGCGCCGCTGGAACCTACCGACGTGCTCATCTCGGAGTCCACGTACGGCAACCGGGACCACGCGCCGCACGATCCGGCGGACGAGCTCGCGGCGGCGATCGATCCGGTGCTGCAGCGCGGCGGCGTCGTGATCATCCCCGCGTTCGCGGTGGGGCGGGCGGAGGCGATCCTGCTGCAGCTCGCGCGACTGCGCCGCGCCGGCCGCATCCCCGCGGCTCCCGTCTTCCTGAACAGCCCGATGGCGGTTCAGGCGAGCGAGATCTACCGCGGGTATCGCGAGGAGCACCGGGTGGACGATCAGGAGTTCCGCGATATGTATCAGCTGGCGACGCTCGTGCGCTCGGCCGAGGACTCCCGGCTGCTCAACCAGCGCCGTGGCCCCGCCATCATCATCTCCGCGAGCGGCATGCTGGAGGGCGGACGCGTACTGCACCACATCGATACCTTCGGGCGTGATCCGCGCAACGCCATCGTGCTCACGGGTTTCCAGGCCGGGGGCACGCGGGGGGCGGCTCTGCAGCGCGGGGACCGGGTGCTGCGGATCTTCGGCGACGATGTGCCGATCGCCGCGGAGGTGCATGCGATCAGCGCGATGTCGGCGCACGCCGACGGTACGCAGATCCTGGCGTGGATGCGCTCGGTCTCCGAGGCGCCGCGGATGACCTTCCTCACCCACGGTGAGCCCGATGCGGCAGACACGCTGCGGGGGAGGGTCGAAGACGAGCTCGGGTGGCGCGCACGCGTGCCGCAGATGGGGGAGCGCTTCGCGGTCTGAGCCGATGCCACGCCCTTCCCACGCGCCGGTGCGCTCGTCGCTCGCACATGCGCGCTTCGCTCGGCGCGTTCCGGACGAGTGCCCCGAGCGACGTGCCCATGTGCGAGCGGCGTGGACGTCGGCCCTAGGATCGAGTCCATGACATCGCCCGCCTCCGGCCCGCTCACGATCCGCGGCAGTGTCTGGGGCA
The DNA here is from genome assembly GCF_058349825.2 of Microbacterium longlingense. Taxonomy (NCBI): domain Bacteria; kingdom Bacillati; phylum Actinomycetota; class Actinomycetes; order Micrococcales; family Microbacteriaceae; genus Microbacterium; species Microbacterium longlingense. The sequence continues at coordinate 205,811 of NZ_JBYRJA020000003.1, read as the reverse complement.
TCCTCTCGGGGTACTGGTTCATCGTCGTGGGCATTCTCGTGGTGGCCATCATGACGATGCGCACCGCGCGCACCGTCGGCGTCGTCGCGCTGCTCGTGGGCCTGGCGGCGCTGGGCATCGCAACGTACTTCGCCGCGGGAACGAGCGTGACCGTGGGGCGTGAGATCGTCGTCACCCGGCGTTGGCGGGCGCCGTGGAGCGTGCGGCGGGGTGACCTGACGCGGATCGTGGAGAACGTCCCCACCCGCCCGCGAATGCCGTCGCTGGCGGGTTGGACGTTCGAGTCGAGATATGGCGAGAAGGCACGCGTGGAGATCGCCCTGTTCTCGCCAGTCTCGCGGCGCCGCCTGCGCAAGCTGTTCGCTGATCAGATCGTCGACGCCGACCAGAACCTGCGCCGCCGATAGCCGTTCCCATCTCGGCCTGGCCCGCGGGGGCGTTCAGGCAGGGACGTCGATCGCCTCGCCGGTGTCGAGCAGCACGAACGCGCCGCCGCCCTGTTCCGTCGCCCACCGCAGCCGTTCCCGGTGCATGGCACGGCCGGTCTCCGACAGCGTCGTCTCGTGCACAGCGAAGCACTGCCGCGGTGCGATCGCGAGGACGAAGTCCATCGCCTCGCCGATCTTGAGCCAGGGCGCGCCCAGCGGTGCTGCGAGCGTGTCGATGGCTATCCCGTCCGGGACCGCGTAGGAATCGCCGGGGTAGTACAGCGTCCCGTCGACGAGCACCCCGACATTGTCGATCCGGGGGAGGGACTCGTGGATGGTGGCGTGGGTGCCGCCGAAGAAGCGCAGCGCGAAGCCGCCGACGGCATCTCCCGGTGCGACGACGGTGATCTCGAAAGACCGATCAGTGATCTTCTCCGCCGCCTGCCGCACCCCCTCCGGCGCCAAGACCACGGCGTCGGGGCTCGCGGCCAGGATTCGTTCGAGGTGCGCGGGCGTCCAGTGGTCCGGGTGCTCGTGCGTGATGACGACACCGACGACGTCGTCTCGGCGGTCGAGCGGTGCGGTGAAGTCCCCCGGGTCGATGATCAGGCTCCGACCGTCCTTCTCGACGCGGAGGGTGGAGTGCTCGAACTTGGTGACACGCATGGCCCCAGTCAACGCCGTCGCCCGTGCCGTGGCAAGTATGCCGCGATGGCGTATCGCCTGTGACCGGGTATTTCCGCACGACGCGCCCGGGGTGTGCACGCGGATTTGGCGCGTCCGCGAAGCCATGGCATACTTATTGAGTTGTCGCGAAACGGCCCCATCGTATAGCGGCCTAGTACGCCGCCCTCTCACGGCGGTAACGCGGGTTCGAATCCCGCTGGGGTCACAACAAGAAAACCCCCGCTCAGGCGGGGGTTTTCGCGTTTCCCGTGCGCACGGTCGGGGACGGCCATCACCGGCAGACTCAGCATCGCCGCACGACCCCGAAACCGATCAGCGCGGCCGACGAGGCGGCGCCGCCGTCCGCAGAAGCGGGCGCGGAGAATCCGCGTCATCGGGCGCCTCCGGAACAACCCCACGCCGATCGATGGACGGGCGTGTGGCGGGAGCTGAGACGATGGGAGCATGGACTCCGCGAACCTCACCCGGGAAGAAACCGCACGTCGCTCCGAGGGGATCACCGTGCGCAGCATTCGCGTCGAGCTGGACCTGACAGACGCGCCAGACCAGCAGCGCACCGGGTTTCCCACCGTCTCCACGCTCGAGTTCGACGCCCGTGACCAGGAGACCTGGTTGGACTTCCTCGGCGAAGACGTGCAGAGCGTGTCCGTCAACGGCGAGCACCGCGAGGTGCGCTGGGACGGGGCGCGGATCCTCCTGGATCGCCTGGCGGGACCGACGACGGTGCGCGTCGAGTCCACGGGCGCCTACAGCCGTTCCGGGGAGGGACTGCACCGGTTCCATGATCCTGCGGACGACCGCACCTACCTCTACACCCAGTACGAGCCGGCCGACTCCCGGCGCGTGATGGCGTGCTTCGAGCAGCCCGACATGAAGGCCGCCTACACCTTCGTCGTGACCGCCCCGGCGGGGTGGCAGGTGCTCTCCAACCAATCGCCCCGGCACATCGACGAGGACGGCGGGGTGCAGCGGGTCGAGTTCGCCCGGACGCTGCCGATCTCCAGCTACCTCACCGCGGTGGCCGCCGGACCCTACGCACGGGTCGAGGGGACGTGGTCGCGGGGCGACCAGCACGTCGATCTCGGGGTGCTGTGCCGTGCCTCGCTCGCGGAGCATCTGGAGGCCGAGGAGATCCTCGAGGTGACCCGTCAGGGGCTCGACTTCTTCACGGACGCTTTCGTGTTCCCCTACCCGTGGGGCAAGTACGACCAGATCTTCGTACCGGAGTACAACCTCGGTGCGATGGAGAACCCCGGGCTGGTGACCTTCACCGAGGCCTACGTCACCCGCGGCGCAGCGACCGATGCTCAGCGCGGAGCGCGGGCGAACACGATCCTCCACGAGATGGCGCACATGTGGTTCGGCGACCTGGTCACGATGCGCTGGTGGGACGACCTCTGGCTCAAAGAGTCGTTCGCCGACTACATGGGATCGCATGCGTCCTCCGCGGCGACCCGTTTCACCGACGCCTGGGCGCGGTTCGCCAACGGGCGTAAGGCGTGGGCCTATCGGCAGGACCAGCTGCCCACCACGCATCCGATCGTCGCAGACATCCCCGACCTCGAGGCTGCGAAGCTCAACTTCGACGGCATCACCTATGCCAAGGGTGCCGCCGTCCTCAAACAGCTGGTCGCGTTCGTCGGCGCCGAGGCGTTCTTCGAGGCGTCGCGCCGTTACTTCGCCGCGCATGCCTACGGCAACACCACCCTCGACGACCTGCTCGACGTTCTCGAAGAGGTCTCGGGGCAGGACATGCGCTCGTGGTCGCGGGCATGGCTGGAGACCAGCGGTGTCGCGGCGCTGCGCGTGGAGACCGACCGGGCGGGCCGTCGCTGGCTCGTGCAGGACGCCGGGGCGGCTGCGCCGCGTCCGCAGCGCCTCCGCATCGGGCTCTACGACCTCCGGGACGATCGCCTCGTGCGGCGGGAACAGATCGACGTCGCGATCTCCGCGGAGCGGACGGAGGTCGACATCGCAGACGCAGACCTGGTGCTGCTCAACGACGATGACCTCACCTACGCCAAGGCGCGCCTCGATGACCGGTCGCTGGCGACCGTCGAAGCGGCGTTGTCGACGCTCGACGACGACCTCGCGCGCGGCCTGGTCTGGTCATCGCTGTGGAACGCCACCCGCGACGGCGAACTTCCGGCGGCCCGGTACGTCGAGATCGTGCGTCGCCACGCGCCCGCCGAGCCGAACGCCGCGCTGCTGGCGGCTGTGCTGACCAATGCCGCTGCCGCCGTCGGAGCCTATGCGCGGGATGACGACCGACCGGAGATGCGGCGCGCATGGCTGGACGCCACGTGGGCGGCTCTCCAGGCGGCGGCCCCCGGGAGCGATGCGCAGCTGTCGTGGGCGCGGGCCTTCGCTGCGGCCTCCGCGTTCGATGATGCCCGCGCCGGTGACGTCCGCGCGATCCTGGGCGGTCAGGGCCCCGCGGGGCTTCCGGTCGACGCCGACCTCCGCTGGCTCCTGCTGACGGCCTTGGTGACCGTGGGGCGAGCGGACCCGGCGGAGGTGGCGGCCGAGAGCGATCGCGACGACACCGCCTCCGGGCGCACCGCCGCATTGCGCGCGCTTGCCGCCCGCCCGGCAGCGGCGGTGCGAGCGGCCGCATGGGATGCGGCGTGGAACGACCGGTCGCTCACCAACGATCATCTCGACGCGACGATCGGCGGGTTCCGCGCCGGCGCGCGTCGTGACCTCATCAGTGCGTTCGACGAGGAGTTCTTCGCGCGGATCCGCGATGCGTGGGCGCAACGCAGCATCGAGATCGCCAGACGACTGGTGGAGGGGCTCTTCCCGGCGTCCGACACCACGGCGCTCGCCGACGCCTGGCTCGCGGCCCACGGCGACGCTCCGGCGGCCCTCCGCCGCCTGGTGGTCGAGCAGCGCGACGACCTCGACCGCGCTCTGCGGGTGCGAGCGGCGCAGCCCGCCTGAGCCGCCGTCCGCGAGCTCAGGCGGCGGGCGTCCTGTTCGGCCGGCCCGGGGCGGCGTCCACGTGCTGCTCCGGGGCCTGCGCGGTCTGCGGGCCGCCGATCAGCAGCAGCGCGAGAAGGGTTCCGCCGAGCGCCGCGGCGGCGAGCCACAGATCGAGGCCGTAGGCGGTGATGCCCAGAATGGGCAGCACGAACACCACGACGGCGGCGACCGTCGCGGGCGTTCCGCGCACGCGTGGCGTGGCGGGCAGGGCGACGCGCTCGAAGCGTCCCGCCCACAGCGAGAGCAGCCAGACGCCTCCGAGGACGATCAGCAGGAACGGCGCCCTGGTCCACCACCAGGCCGGGCTCCCCGGTGCCGGCAGGGGCAACGGCAGGAGCAGCTGAACGCCGGTGAGCACCATGATCATCGGCAGATGCCACAGGTAGATGGTCATGAGCCGCGAGCCGAGCAGGAACACCACCGCCTGGGCGGGGCGGGTGCTCATCAGGGCAGACAGCGGCGCGTGCAGGAGCGTGAGGGCGGCTGCCTGCACCACGGCGAGAACCGCCATCGTCGCGGTGGGCGGCCACTGGTTGCCGAGCATGCTCCACGAGTAGCCCCCGACCGAAACCATCACCCACAGCACGCCGTATCCCGCCCCGACGATGGCGAGCAGCTGCCAGGCGGGACGGCGGGCGAACCAGCCGTCGAACATCCAGAAGCCCACCTGCTGGGCGAAGAGCCAGACGAACAGCACGTTCGGGATCCCGAGCAGTTCTGAGCCGAAGCCGTAGCCCTCTGCCGCGAGGCGGGGGACACCGAGCATTCCGGCGGCCACGTCGTAACGGAGCGCGTCGACGGCGAGGGCAGCGGCCAGCAGCACCACCGGGACGAGAGCGCCGAAGCGGGCGTGCAACCGCATCATCAGCGGTGCGAGCGTCTGCACGAGCGCGTAGGCGGCGAGGAACCACAGCGGGGAGCCGACGCCGATCGCGACCGTGTCGACGAGGACCGGATCGATCCCTGCCAGCCCGGCGCCGCCGAGCGCCACGGTGAAGAACACGAAGACCGGCACGGCGGGGCGGGCGAGCCGCGCCAGCCGCAGGCGCGCGAAGTCGTCGGCCGTGCCGCCCCGGGCGAGGGTCGATCGCCACCCGGCGCTGGCCGCGAACCCTCCGACCACGAAGAACAGCGGCATGATGTTGGCCACCCAGCTCGCGGCGTCGAACCAGGGCTGTGCTTCCACCGTCCGTTCGATGAGCATCGCTCCATCGTCGGAGCGTCCAACGCCGGTGAACAAGATGTGCACGAAGACCACGAGAACCACGCAGACGACCCGGGCCAGGTCGAGCGTGAGGTCGCGGTCAGACGGCGGCGACGGCATCCGTGTCATCCGGAGAGGCTACCGCCTGCGCACGGTGAGGCAGTGAGGCGGTGAGTCTGCGTGCGGTCAGCCGACCAGTCTGCGTGCGGTCAGTCGACGCCGAGGAACGACCGGTCGGTGAGGACGATCGGTCCGTCGGCCGTGATCGCGACGGTGTGCTCGGAGTGCGCGCCCCGCGAGCCGTCCGCGCTGCGCAGCGTCCAGCCGTCGGCATCGGTGATCAGCTCGTCCGTCGTGGCGAGCAGCCACGGCTCGAGCGCCACGACCAGACCCGGTCGCAGCGGGAAGCCCCGGCCGGGGCGCCCGTCGTTGGGCACGTGCGGATCTCCGTGCATCTCCCGGCCGACGCCGTGCCCGCCGAAGTCGGTGTTGATCGCGTAGCCGTCGCCGTGAGCGACCGCCGCGATCGCCGCAGAGATGTCGCCGATGCGGTTGCCGGACGTTGCGGCGCCGATGGCGGCGGCGAGGGCGCGCTCGGTCGTGTCGATCAGCCGCAGGTCCTCCTCGCGGGCGGTGCCGACCACGAAGGACACCGCGGAGTCGGCGACCCATCCGTCGACGGAGACCGCGAAATCGAGGCTGACGAGGTCGCCGTCGCGCAGGGTGTAGTCGTGGGGGAGACCGTGCAGCACAGCATCGTTGATCGACGTGCAGATCACCTTGCCGAACGGCCCGTTGCCGAACGACGGCGCGTAGTCGATATAGCACGAGGTCGCGCCGGCGCGCCGGATGAGATCGTGCGCACGGCGATCGATCGCGAGCAGGTTGGTGCCGACCTTCGTCTCCTCGCGGAGGGTCGCCAGCGTCTCGGCGACGAACCGGCCCGCAGCCCGCATCTCCTCGATCTCGGCGGGCGTGCGCAGTTCGATCATCTGGCGTCTCCTTCACGGTGCTCTGACAGCTGTTCCGGTCCATTCTCCTCCCTCACGGGCGTAGCATCGTGGCATGTGGTTCCGTCAGCTGTATTTCCGGGCGCTCTTCCCGCTCGCGCTGCTGCTGCCCGCCTGGCTGCTGCTCGGCTGGGGGATCTTCCAGGGCGGCGGCTGGGAGTTCCTCGGCGTGTTCCTGCTCGCTGTCCCGGGCGTCTTCGTCGCGCAGCTCCTGCTCGCGTTCCTGATCCGGGCGCGTCCGTCGGTGCGCGTCGAGCGCGCTGTCTCCTGGTCGGACGCGGCGGGGCTGCTGATCTGGCACGCGCTCGTCGTCGTGGTCGGCCTGTTCCCCCGCGGCTGGTTCGGCGCAGCGCTGTCGGCGGCCATCCTCGTGTGGGCCGTGCTGTTCTGGGTCGTGCTGCGTCAGCTGTGGGGCGAGGCCCGAGGCAGCGGCGGTGTGATCATCGCTCAGAGCTGGTCAGCGGATGGCCCGGCGGCGGCGTCCGAGCCCGATGTCTTCGTCGTCACCGAGGGCGACGCCCGCAAGCGGCTGCGGTGATCGCGACACAGCGGTGAACGCGGTTTTCGATCGCCCGTCATCCGTGGCAGAATAGACGCTTGTGCCATGACCGGCTCTGCCTCAGGGGAGCCTGCGCCTCGGCGCCACCGCACAACAGAGACCCGAACCCTTCCATGCAGCCGACCTGAGGCGGGTGCAGAGAGAGACGATCATGCAGATCCTCGACGCCGTCGATGCGGCTTCCCTTCGCTCGGACATCCCCGAGTTCTTCCCCGGTGACACCGTCAAGGTGCACGTGAACATCACCGAGGGCAACCGCTCGCGTATCCAGGTCTTCCAGGGCGTCGTCATCGGCCGCCAGGGCGATGGTGTGCGCGAGACCTTCACGGTCCGCAAGATCAGCTTCCAGGTCGGCGTCGAGCGTACCTTCCCAGTGCACTCCCCGGTGATCGATCACATCGAGGTCGTCACCCGTGGTGACGTGCGTCGCGCGAAGCTGTACTACCTGCGCGAGCTGCGCGGCAAGAAGGCGAAGATCAAGGAGAAGCGCGACAACTGACGCGCCATCCGCACGCGAACCCCGGGGTCACACTGCCCCGGGGTTCGGTGTATCAGACTGGGGCGAAAACGATCGAAGGGGTGCGATGACGAGCGAATCCGAGCGGGTGCCGCAGCGACGCCGGTCGGGTGTGCTGTTGTTCCTCCGCGATCTGCTGGTGATCGCGCTGATCGCGATCCTGGTCTCGTTCCTGGTGAAGACGTTCGTGGTGCGCAGCTTCTACATCCCGTCCGGCTCGATGGAGGACACCCTCCAGGTCGATGACCGCATTCTGGTGGATGAGCTGACCCCGTTGTGGAACGGCTACGCCCGCGGCGACGTCGTCGTGTTCCGTGATCCGGGTGGTTGGCTGATGCCCCGGCCGAGTGCGCCGGAGCGGTCGGCGATCGCGGAGGCCGGCGAGTGGTTCCTCACGCTCATCGGCTTTTCGGCCGCCGATTCGGACGACCACGTCATCAAGCGCATCGTCGGCCTTCCCGGCGACCACGTGGTCTGCTGCAACGACCTCGGGCAGGTCACCGTCAACGGCACGGCGATCGACGAGCTCTCCTATCTCAAGCTCCCCCCGGGTGATACGAGCGCCTCCAACGACCCGTTCGATGTGGTCGTCCCCGCGGGGCGGCTGTGGGTCATGGGAGACAACCGTGATCGCTCGAAGGACTCCCGCTACAACCAGGACCAACCGGGTGACGGCTTCGTGCCGCTGGACAACGTCGTCGGGCGCGCCTTCCTCATCACCTGGCCATTCGACCGATTCGGCATGATCGACACCCACCACGGCGTGTTCAACGGCGTCGGCGAACCGGACGAGGGCGAGGCGGGGTGAGCCAGCGCACCCTCGGCGCGGCCGCGCCCACGCTCGACTGGGAGCGACGCGCGCTGGAGACCCACCGCCTCATCATCGCGCTCGACGAGGTCGGACGCGGGGCGCTTGCGGGGCCGGTGGCGGTCGGCGCCGCGGTGGTCGACGCCGCGATCGTCGACAGCCCGATCCCGGACGGCCTCCGCGATTCCAAACTCGTTCCGGAGAAGCGCCGCCACGACCTGGCATTGCGCGCTGCGGCATGGGTCAGGTCGAGCAGCGTCGGGTGGGCCAGCGCGGCCGAGATCGACGAGGTCGGCATCATGCGTGCGCTCGGCCTCGCCGCCTCCCGGGCGATCCTCTCGGTGCAGAGCGACGGCTACGCCGCGGCCGAGGCGATCGTGGTCCTCGACGGCAATCATGACTACGTCTCCGCTGTGCACCCGGAGCGCATCCGTGTGCGGGCGGTTGTCAAGGGCGACCGCGACTGCGCATCGGTCTCCGCAGCGTCCGTGATCGCCAAGGTCGCGCGTGACGACCTCATGGTCTCGCTGCACGAGGAGTTCCCCCAGTACGGCTGGGAACGCAACAAGGGTTATGCCAGCGCCGCGCATCGCGATGCGATCCGGGCGCTCGGGCTGAGCCCTCATCATCGGGCGTCGTGGGCGATCGCCGACGCACCCGCCCTGTTCTGACCGGCCCTGTTCTGACCGGGGTCCTCCGGTCTGTCCGCTTGCTCATAGGATGGAGGCACCATGGACGAGGATGCTTTCGACGACTACGACCGCGAGCTCGAGCTCGCCCTGTACCGGGAGTACCGCGATGTCGTGTCGCAGTTCCAGTACGTCGTCGAGACCGAGCGCCGCTTCTACCTCGCCAACGAGGTGAACGTCGTCCGACGAGACACCGAGCACGACTTCTACTTCGAGATCTCGATGACCGACGTGTGGGTGTGGGACATCTACCGGGCCGATCGCTTCGTGAAGGCGGTGCGCGTGCTCACTTTCAAAGACGTCAACGTCGAGGAGCTGCAGCGCCGTGAGTTCGAGCTCCCGGAGGAGCTGTCGCTCGACGGCCAGTGAGCCTGCTCGGCATCTGCGGCCGAACAGGGGGAGCGCGCTGATCGGGGTTGTCCCCAGCCGCGTGCTCTGAGAGGTTCTGCACGGGCCCCGGGAGCCAGGTCCATGCCCCACGGTCGCGACCCCAGAGTGGGGGCATGGCAGCGAAAGACGACCTCGGCAGGGCCGGGGAGGACAGGGCCGCGCGGCACCTCAGGGCGATCGGCTTCGACATTCTCGACCGCAACTGGCGGTGCGAGCTCGGCGAGATAGACATCGTCGCGGCGCGCGGTCGTGCGCTCGCGATCGTCGAGGTCAAGACCCGGCGTACCGCCGCGTTCGGGCACCCGCTGGCCGCCGTCGACCACCGCAAGCGCCGGCGGCTGTGGCGGCTCGCGATGGCGTGGTTGCGGATGCACCCGGAGCATGCGCGCGGACGCGAGGTGCAGCTGCATGTCATCGGCATCATCGGCGAGGAACCGGCGAGCGGGCGCCTCGAGCACCTCCGCGATGTGCGATGACCGTGGCGCGCACGTGGGCGGTCGCGCTGAGCGGGCTCGCGGGCAGCATGGTGGAGGTCGAGGCAGATCTCTCGGCCCAGACTCCCGAGTTCCGCATCATCGGCCTGCCGGACAAGGCCATCGCAGAGGCGGTTCAGCGAGTGCACAACGCCTGCCGCAACAGCGGACTCGAACTGCCGCCGCGGCGCCTGACCGTCAACCTCTCGCCGGCGAACCTGCCGAAGCAGGGGTCCGGATTCGACGTGGCGATCGCGGTCGCGGCGATCGCCACCGGACACGCCGCGACGCCTTCCGCATCGGCCGCGAGAACGGTGCACCTCGGAGAGCTCGGTCTCGATGGGAGGCTGCGCCCGGTGGCCGGCGTTCTCCCGGCCGTCTACGCGGCGCGCGAGGCCGGTTTCGATCACGTCGTGGTCCCGGCGGCGAACGAGCAGGAGGCCCGCCTGGTCGCAGGCATCCACGTGCACGCCGCGGTGAGCCTCGCCGAGGTCGCGCTGCTGCACGGGGCAGATGTCGACGTGCCGGTGCTCGAGCCCGTCGGCGTCAACGTCGCGCCGTCGCGCGCGGCCGAGCAGAGCGACATCGCCGAGGTGGTCGGGCAGGACGAGGCGATCGACGCGCTGGTGGTGGCCGCGGCCGGTGGCCACCACGTGCTGATGAGCGGTCCGCCCGGGGCGGGGAAGACCATGCTCGCTCGCCGCCTGCCGGGCATCCTGCCGCCGCTCACCGACGACGAGGCACTGGAGGTGGCGTCCGTGCGCTCGCTCTCCGGCGCGGTCGTCGGGCATCTCGAGCGGGAGCCGCCCTTCGAGGCCCCGCACCACGGCATCTCGCTTGCCGCACTCGTCGGCGGCGGATCGCGGCAGATCCGGCCGGGTGCGATCGCCCGCGCGCACCGCGGCGTGCTGTTCCTCGACGAGGCGGGCGAGTTCGCTCGGACCACGCTGGATGCTCTGCGCCAGCCCCTCGAATCCGGCCGCATCGCCATCCATCGTTCCGGTGTCTCGGCGGACTTCCCGGCGCGATTCCAGCTGGTGCTCGCGACCAACCCCTGCCCGTGCGGACAGCACGGTGTCCGCGCCGGGGAGTGCGTGTGTCCGCCGGCGTCGATCCGCCGCTACACCGGACGCCTGTCCGGGCCGTTGCGCGATCGCGTCGACATCGAGCTGCGCATGACCAGGGTCGGCACGGCCGATTGCGCCGGCGACGAGCGCGTCAGGGTGACCAGCGCGCAGGCGCGTGACCGCGTGATCGAGGCACGGGAGCGTGCCGCGCAGCGATGGCGGGAGACCCCGTGGCGTCTCAACGGGGAGGTATCCGGAGCCTGGCTCCGCCAGGGGCCGCATCGACTCCCGCCGGAGACCCGCGACCCGCTGGACCGTGCCCTGCAGCGCGGGCGGATCACACTGCGCGGCTATGACCGCACCCTGCGGCTGGCCTGGAGCATCTGCGACCTCGCGGCGGCGGATCGACCGTCTCCGGCACACGTCGGGCGCGCGCTGTTCCTGAAGAGCGGACTCATCGCATGACGGCGCCACCCTCGCCGAGCCCGGGCGGCCCGGCTCCAGCGCGTCGGACGGGGAAGCCGCCCGGTGACGCGGTTCTGGACAGCACGGAGCTTCGGGACCTCACCGCCGCGCTGCGGCCCGCCGCAGACGACGAGACGATCGCGCGGCTGTGCTGGAACGTGCTGGCTGAGCCAGGCGACAGCATCGCCGGTGCGCTCATCGAGAACCTCGGCCCCGTCGAGGCGCTGCACGTCGGCATCGACGGCGCGCTCGGGTGGTCCGGGCTGGAGGATCCGGCGTCGCACACGCCATCGCGGCGCGCGCTCGCCGACGGCCGGCGACGTTGGCGTGCCCGGGCGGATGTGGCCCGCATCGCCGCGGGACTGCGTGCGGCCGGGCGCCTCGGTGCGCGCATCCTTCTGCCGGGAGACGGCGACTGGCCGGAACCGCTCGCCGACCTCGGACCGCATATGCCGGTGCTGCTGTGGGTCCGTGGAGACCCGGCCGTGCTCGCCGGCCGCGCGGTGTCCATCGTGGGGGCGCGCGCGGCGACGCCCTACGGCGAGCACATGGCGGCGGAGCTCTCCGGCGAGCTGGCGGCCGGTGGCCTCGGCATTCACTCGGGAGGCGCTTATGGTGTCGACGGCGCGGCCCATCGTGCCGCTCTGCGTGCCGGCGGATGCACAACGGCGTTCCTGGCCGGTGGCGTCGACCGCCCCTATCCGGCCGGGCACACCGCCCTCCTCGGCCGTATCGCCGAAGTGGGTGCGCTCGTGGCGGAGACGCCGTGCGGCAGTGCGCCGACCAAATGGCGCTTCCTCGCGCGTAATCGCCTGATCGGCGCGCTGGGTGCGGCGACGGTCGTCGTCGAAGCGGGCTGGCGCAGCGGATCGCTCAACACAGCAGGGCACGCTGCGTCGCTCGGACGGCCGCTGGGGGCCGTGCCAGGGCCGGTCACGTCCGCCGCATCGGCAGGGTGTCATCGGCTGCTGCGCGAATACGACGCCCAGTGCGTCACGAGCGCTGACGAGGTGAGGGAGCTCATCGGCTGGACGACCACGGTCGCATCGGACGCCACCACCACCGAGGAGCCGGAGGTGAATCGGGTTCTCGACGCGCTGAGCACCCGCATCGCACGCCCGGTCGACGAGATCGCCTCGCGGAGCGGGCTGGCGCCGGCACGGGTGACGGAGGTGCTCGGGATGCTCACCCTCGGCGACGGCGTTGTCCGAACCGCAGGCGGGTGGCAGCGGGATCACCGGGATACCCGCCGGTGAGCGTCGGTGAGCACGGCGCGCGGCAGCCGTTCAGCGGGCATCCTGGACCGGTCGTCCGGCGGCGAGGCGCGGGCACGCTGCCGGCGCTCGCGGGCATGCTGGATTCATGCGAGTCTCAGAGGAAGCGGCCGTCTTCGCCGCGCACCTCGCCACGGTGCGGCGGCTGTCGCCCGCGACCGTGCGTGCCTACCGCAACGACCTCGCCGACCTCGCCGCGGCCGCCGGCGACCCGCAGATCGCCGATGTCACCCTCCAGACCCTGCGCGACTGGCTGTGGGCAGCGACGCAGCGCGGAGACGCGCGTGCCACGCTCGCGCGGCGCACCGCGGCCGCCCGCGGCTTCTTCGCGTGGGCGGCGGAGTCCGAGCGTGTGCCGCACGATCCCAGTCTGCGTCTGATCGCCCCCAAACGCGGGCGCTCGCTGCCGCCGGTCGCCTCAGCCGACGGAGTGGCCGGCCTCCTCGACGCGCAGCGTACGGCAGCGGACGGTGGTGATCCGATCGTCCTGCGTGACCATGCCGTGCTCGAGATGCTCTACGGCACCGGTATCCGGGTGTCGGAGCTGTGCGGTCTCGACATCGACGACCTGGATCTCGACCGCGGCACCGCCCGTGTGCTGGGCAAAGGGTCGAAAGAACGCGTGGTTCCGTTCGGTGCTCCGGCGCGTACCGCCGTCAGCGCCTATCTGTCCCGGGCACGCCCCGCCCTCATCGCCCGCGCCGAGAATCCCCGCGACCCGGCACGCCTCTTCCGTGCGGTGCGCGGTGGGCCGCTCGGACCGCGCGCGGTGTACGACCTGGTCTCGCGCACACTCGGCCCGGTTGTCGGGGCGGACGCGGTCGGGCCCCACACGCTGCGTCATTCCGCGGCGACCCACCTGCTCGACGGCGGGGCCGACCTGCGTGTCGTGCAGGAGATCCTGGGGCACGCCAGTCTCGGCACCACCCAGATTTACACGCACGTCTCGGCCGAGCGCCTGAAGGAGAGCTACCGCCTGGCGCACCCGCGCGCCTGACCTGCCACGGCGGACCGGCGTCACCGCCGCAGCCCGCTGTCGTCAGCAGCAGGGCAGCAGAATCGCCCGCGGGATCGGCGCGAACAGCGGAAGCGGATCGACGTATCGCCCGTGATCGCGGACCCCGACATGCAGTGCGCCCGTCGGGGCATGACCGCCGAGCGATACGGTGCCGACCTCCTGCCCGGCCCGCAGCGCGTCGCCGGGGGAGAGGGCGGAGTCGACCGGCTCCAGTGTGATGACGAGACCGTCTCCGGTGTCGAGCGTGAGCAGCGGGCGATCGACGACGGTACCGCGGAACGCGACCTTCGCGTCCGCCGGTGCACGCACCGTCGCACCGGCGACCGAGCCGATGTCCATCCCGCGGTGGCCGGGGCCGTAAGCATGCGCAGGCGCGCGAAAGCGCTCGACCACCTGGCGTTGCCCTGTCACCGGCCAGACCCACCCGGCGCCGGCCGAGCCGGGAGCAGGCGCCTCGTCCGCCGCGGAGGGTGCTCCGGCGGCGGGCGCGACGAAGACGGCGGCGATGACCAGGGCAGCGACGGCGAAGCGGTGCGAGGCGACCATGCGCCCAGGATCCGCCGCCGTCGACGGCCCGAGCGTCCCGATCCCGGAAGACGTGGAAAGCACGGTGCGGCTCTGTCATGTGGACCCGTGCCGCTCGCCCGAGGGCGCCGCATAACCGCGGCAGGCCCCGCCGCCTGATAACATGGCAGGGCATCCGAGATCTCGGATGACTACGCGTGCCCATAGCGAGTATTCGCGGCATCCACTCCCACCGGTCCCTGATCGAGAAATCGATTCGGGCGGGCGTGCGCCGGGCACTAGGAACAACAACCGCAACGGCGCTCCGGCGCCAGAACAAGGAGAACGGTCATGGCCGTCGTCACCATCCGCCAGCTGCTCGACAGCGGCGTCCACTTCGGACACCAGACCCGTCGGTGGAACCCGAAGGTCAAGCGCTTCATCCTCACCGAGCGCAGCGGCATCCACATCATCGACCTGCAGCAGTCGCTGTCCTACATCGACCGCGCCTACGACTTCGTCAAGGAGACGGTCGCCCACGGCGGCACCATTCTGTTCGTCGGCACCAAGCGCCAGGCGCAGGAGGTGCTCGCCGAGCAGGCGACCCGCGTCGGCCAGCCCTACGTCAACCAGCGCTGGCTGGGTGGTCTGCTGACCAACTTCTCGACGGTGTCGAAGCGTCTCGCGCGCATGAAGGAGCTCGAGGAGCTCGACTACGAGGACGTCGCGTCCAGCGGCTTCACCAAGAAGGAGCTCCTGCTCAAGAAGCGTGAGCTCGACAAGCTGCACAAGTCGCTCGGCGGCATCCGCAACCTCACCAAGACCCCGTCGGCCCTCTGGGTCGTCGACGCCAAGCGTGAGCACCTCGCGATCGACGAGGCCAAGAAGCTGGGCATCCCGGTGATCGGTATCCTCGACACCAACGCCGACCCCGACGACATCCAGTACCCGATCCCGGGCAACGACGACGCGATCCGTTCGGTCTCCCTGCTGACGCGCATCATCGCAGACGCCGCCGCCGAGGGCCTGCAGCAGAAGCACAACCCCGAGGCCGGCGACGCAGAGCCGCTGGCCGAGTGGGAGCAGGAGCTCCTGGTCGGCGCCGCTGCCGATGAGGCCGCCGCCGAGACCCCCGCGGACGCCGCGGGCGCCGCTGCCCACGACGAGGCGATCGCCGCCGCGTCCGGCGAGGAGGCCTCCGAGGTCGCCGCCGCCGAGGCCGAGGCCAACTAAGCAGACCGCACACACGCACACAAACGAAGCAAGGAGCCACCACACATGGCCAACTTCACCATCGCCGACATCAAGGCGCTGCGTGAGCAGCTCGGCACCGGAATGGTTGACACCAAGAAGGCGCTCGAGGAGGCGGAGGGCGACGTCGCCAAGGCGACCGAGATCCTCCGTCTGAAGGGCGCGAAGGGCAACGCCAAGCGCGCCGACCGCTCCACCAGCGAGGGACTCGTGGTCGCTCGCGAGAAGGCGGGCGCTGTCACGCTCATCGAGCTGGCCTGCGAGACCGACTTCGTCGCGAAGAACGACCGCTTCATCGCCCTGGCCGAGAAGGTCGCGGACGCCGCGTCCGCCGTCGAGGCGGACTCGGTCGAGGCCGCTCTCGCGGCTCCGGCCGGCGACCAGACCGCCGGGGAGCTCATCTCCGACGAGGCCGCCATCATCGGCGAGAAGGTCGAGCTGCGTCAGGTGCGCACCGTCACCGGCGACAACGTCGAGGTGTACCTGCACCGCACCAGCAAGGACCTGCCGCCGCAGATCGGTGTCGTCGTCGCCTACACCGGCGACGACGCGGAGACCGCGCGCAGCATCGCCCAGCACATCTCGTTCGCCAACCCGTCGTACCTGTCCCGCGAGGACGTTCCGGCGGATGACGTCGAGAAGGAGCGTCAGATCGTGACCGAGATCTCGCGCAACGAGGGCAAGCCGGAAGCCGCCCTGCCGAAGATCGTCGAGGGTCGCGTCGCCGCTTACATCAAGCAGGTCGCCCTGCTCGAGCAGGACTACGCGAAGGACAACAAGGTCTCCGTCGCGCAGGTCGCGAAGGATGCCGGCATCACCGTCACGGACTTCGTCCGTTTCAAGGTCGGCGCCTAGCACGTCAGAAGGGGTTCGGATCGTCGCGATCCGAACCCCTTCGTCGTGCCACCGGGCGGGTTGCCGGACGGTGGCATATCTTTGATCAACACGGGCATCCCTGACCGACGCGGACACGATCGCGTCCGGCCAGGCAGCGGACCACAGGAGGACCGATGACGGAGGCAGACAAGAAGCGCCGGGTGGTGCTCAAGCTCTCGGGGGAGGCGTTCGGCGGGGGACAGCTCGGGGTCAACCCCGACGTGGTCAGCCAGATCGCACGCGAGATCGCCGCGGCGGTCGATCGCGTGCAGATCGCGGTGGTCGTCGGCGGCGGGAACTTCTTCCGCGGCGCTGAGCTGAGCCAACGCGGCATGGACCGCAGCCGGGCCGACTACATGGGCATGCTGGGCACGGTCATGAACGCCCTCGCCCTGCAAGATTTCCTCGAGCAGGCCGGCGCGAGCCCCCGCGTGCAGTCCGCGATCTCGATGACCCAGGTCGCCGAGCCCTACCTGCCGCTGCGCGCTGAGCGCCACATGGAGAAGGGTCGCGTCGTCATCTTCGGCGCCGGCGCCGGCCTGCCCTACTTCTCCACCGATACCGTGGCGGCGCAGCGTGCGCTCGAGATCGGCGCGGACGAGGTGCTCGTCGCCAAGAACGGCGTCGACGCGGTGTACACCGCTGACCCGAAGACCGACGCATCGGCCGAGCGCATCGAGCGCGTGACCTACCGTGAGGCCCTCCAGAAGGGGCTCAAGGTCGTCGACTCGACCGCCTTCAGCCTCTGCATGGACAACGGCATGGACATGCGCGTGTTCGGCATGGAACCGTCCGGCAACATCACCAAGGCGCTGCTGGGCGACCCCATCGGCACGCGCGTCACCGCCTGAGCCGTCATTCCCCGGGGCCGTCCCGGGTAGAATTCCCCCGTACCCCCGACGACAAGAAGGAGTCACCGTGATCGCGGACGTCCTCGACGACACCACCGCCCGCATGAACCGAGCGGTCGAGGCCGCGAAGGAGGACTTCTCAACGGTCCGCACGGGCCGCGCCAACCCGCAGATGTTCCAGAAGGTGATGGTCGGTTACTACGGCACGCTCACCCCGCTGGCCCAGCTCGCCTCGCTGGCGAACCCGGAAGCGCGCACCCTGGTGGTCACCCCGTATGACAAGTCGGCGATCAAGGACATCGAGAACGCGATCCGGGACATGCCGAACCTCGGCGCCAACCCGAGCAACGACGGCAACGTCATCCGCGTGACGATGCCGGAGCTCACCGAGGAACGTCGCAAGGAGTATGTCAAGCTCGTCCGCACCAAGGCCGAGGACGCCAAGGTCCAGCTGCGCGGCATCCGCCGCAAGGCCAAGGACGACCTCGACGCCCTCAAGAGCGAGGTCGGCGAGGATGAGGTGAACCGCGCCGAGAAGGACCTCGATGCCTTGACCCGCCGCCACGTCGACCTGGTCGACGAGGCGCTCAAGCGCAAAGAGGCGGAGCTCCTCGAGGTCTGAATCCGGATGAACGCTTCTCCCGGGCCCGATCCGTCGCAAGACGGACCTGTCGCTGACAGGCAGAGCCCCCCCGATACGGGTGGGCTGCACGAGCGGCTCCACGCGGCTCGTCTCGACGTCGAGGAGCACGTCAGCTACGCCCGTGAGCAGTTCGAAGAGGCCAACGAGCGCATCAAGCAACGCACCGGCCGCGACCTCATCGGCGCGATCCTCGTGGGCGTCCTGGCCGGCGCTGTGCTGCTCGCATCGCTGATCTTCGTGAAGTGGGCGTTCGTCGTCGTCGCGCTGCTGGTGGGCGCGCTCGGCACCTATGAGCTCGCGCGCGCCCTCCGCGGCGGCGGGTATCGGGTAGACGTCGTCCCGCAGGTGATCGCGGGAGCGGCTCTGATCGTCTCCGGTTATGTCGCCGAGATCTGGTTCTGCTGGGTGATGCTGTTCGCCGCCGTGGCGTTCGTGGTGGTCTGGCGCCTGGTGGCGCAGATGGTCGAGCGCGACGGCCGGGCGTATTCCGACGTGCTCTCCGACGTCCTGGTGAGCGGTCTCGTGCAGGTGTACGTGCCCTTCTTGGCCGGAATGGCCCTCGTGCTGCTGCGCCAGGACGGCGGAGAGTGGTGGGTGCTGTCCTTCATCGCCGTTGTGGTGGCCGCGGACACGGGCGCCTACGCGAGCGGGCTGAGCTTCGGCCGTCACCCCATGGCCCCCCGGATCAGCCCCAAGAAGACCTGGGAAGGGTTCGCCGGCGCTGTGCTGGCCTCCCTGGTCGTGGGGATCGCGCTGGGCATGTTCCTGCTGGACCTTCCCTGGTGGGCCGGTGCGGTGTTCGGCATCGTGATCGTCGCGACGGCGACGCTGGGCGATCTGGCCGAGTCGATGCTCAAGCGGGATCTCGGGATCAAGGACATGAGCTCCTTGCTGCCAGGGCACGGCGGTGTGCTCGACCGGCTGGACAGCATCCTGCCGTCGGTGGTCGCCGCTCTGGCGCTCTACTTCCTGCTGAGCCCCCTGGGGGCGATGTGAGCGATCCGGCCGCCGCTCCGGCGTTCCCGCTGACCGACGACCGTGCCCGCGGCTACGACCGGGAAGCCGTCGACGCCTTCCTCGCCCGCGCGAAGGAGAGCTTCGAGCACAGCGGCCAGATGACCGCGGCGGAGATTCGTGCGATAGCCTTCCCGATCGTGCGCGACGGCTATCGCATCGATGCCGTCGACGCGGCCCTCGGCCGGGTGGAGGAGGCCTTCGCGCGGCGCGAGCGGGGGCGGGCCGTCGCCGAGTTCGGCGCAGAAGCCTGGGTGCGCGCCGCGCGTGAGCGTGCTCAGGAGATCCTCGATCATCTGGGACGCCCGGTCGGGGAACGGTTCGATCGCACGAGCCGGCTCGCCTACGGGTACCGCCGCGACGAGGTCGACCACGTCGCGGACCGTATCGCCCTGTATCTGCGCGACGGCACGCCGCTGTCGGCCGAGCAGCTGCGCTCTGCGGCGTTCCGGATGCAGCACGGCGGCTACCGCGAGGAGCAGGTCGACGCGCTGCTCGATGCGGCGATCGACGTCATTCTCGCCGTGCGTTGACCGGATCCATGACGCGCCCAGCTTTCGAGCGGTAGAATCGGTGCACTGTGACTTCTGGCAACGACTCCTTCTCACGCACCCCTCGCCCCGATGCCCTGACCGCATCGCGGGGGGCAGCGCCGTCCGGAGGGCATCGCCGTGGCATCCGCGGCGTTCTCGCGGGCATCGCGGTGGTCGGGTTCGCCTCCGCGATCATCGCCCCCACCGGGCTCTCCCTGCTGGAGCCCCCGCCCGCCGAGGCGGCGACGACGGCGTTTGCGATCGCCGCCGGGGAAGTGCAATCGATCACGGTGACCGTGGAGGGCTCCGAGTCCCAGCCGATCACGCGTGGTGCCTTCGAGGTCTACGTCACGCCGACACCGACGCCCACCCCTGAGCCGGCGACGACGTCGTCCGGCGGCGATGACGGTGACAGCGGCGGCTCCGGCGGCGGCTCCGATGCGCCCTTCTACACCGGGAGCGGCTCGTCGTCCGAGTGGCTTGCCGCCGCCGGGATCGATCCGAACGACTGGCAGTACGTCGACTACATCGTCAGCCGGGAGAGCGGCTGGAACCCGAACGCCGTCAACTCCTCGTCGGGGGCAAGCGGGCTGGTGCAGGCTCTGCCCTGCGGCAAGGTTCCCGGCAACTGCTTCGATCCGGTCGACAACCTGCGCTGGGCGAACGGCTATGCGGTGGGCCGGTACGGCAGCTGGGCCGGCGCCTATGAGTTCTGGTCCAACAACCACTGGTGGTAGGCGGATAGCCCGATGCCCCGTTCTCCTCGACGTCGCCGGCCGGAGCCCCCGGGCGACGACTCCTTCGAGCGGCTTCTCGCCGGCTGGAAACGCACCGAGACGCGTCGCGGACGCGAGTGGTACGTGCAGCCAGTCTCTGGCGTGCGGGCGGTCAAGGATTACGTCTGTCCTGGCTGTGTGGCATCGATCGTCCCCGGGACACCGCATGTCGTGGTGTGGAGCGCGGACGGCGTGATGGGGGAGGCGGCGGACCTCGCCGCGCGACGACACTGGCATACGCACTGCTGGAGGATCGGATGACCGACGAAGACACCGCCAACGAGATCCGCGGTCCGCGGCAGCTTCCCGCTCGGCGGGAAGAGATCGTGCTGCACACGGCGGACGGCCTCTCGTTGGTCGGCGAGCTCGCGCAACCCGCCGATGTCGCCCCGGTGGCGACCCTGGTGACCCTGCACCCGCTGCCGACCGCCGGCGGTTTCATGGACTCCCACATTCTGCGTAAGGCCGCCGCCCGGCTCCCGGCGCTGGCCGACCTCGCGGTGCTGCGCTTCAACACCCGCGGGACCCGCTCGCCGCGGGGGACCAGTGAGGGTGCCTTCGGCGACGGCGTGGCCGAAGAGGACGACGTCGCCGCGGCGATGGACCTCGTTCGCGAGCGCCATCTGCCGCGGCCGTGGCTGGTGGGCTGGTCGTTCGGAACCGAGCTCGCGCTGAAGTTCGGCCGACAGCACGATGTCGAGGGCGTGATCCTGCTCTCGCCGCCGTTGCACCGCGCGACCGCCGCGGATGTGGCGGCCTGGGCGGGCGATGAGCGCCGGGTGGTGATCCTGGTGCCGGAGTTCGACGACTACCTGCGGCCGGAGGAGGCGCGGGAGCGTTTCGCGGCGATCCCGCACGCCGAGCTCATCGCGGTCGACGGCGGCAAGCATCTGTGGGTGGGCGAGAACCAGACCAGACGGGTGCTCGATGAGATCGTCCGGGCGGTCAACCCGGCCGCTCTGCCGCTGCCCACTCGCTGGCCGCGCTGACGACGTTCCCGCGACCGGATGTGGTCGCGGGCGCGGGACTACCGCTCGTTCATCCGCGGGATCAGTACCTGACGGATGATGATCAGAATGCTCGCTGCGACCGGGATCGCGATGAGGGCGCCGAGCAGCCCGAGCAGTGCGCCACCGGCGAGTGCAGCGACCACCACGACGGCGCCGGGCACGGAGACCGCGCGGTTCATCACGCGCGGGGAGATGACATATGCCTCGATCTGCATGTAGATCAGGTAGTAGACCGCCGCGATGATCGCGGTGGTGGGCGACCCGACCCCGGGCAGGAGGCAGGCGAGCACGATGATCGTCGAGCCGGTCAGCGTTCCGACCAGGGGGATCAGCGAGAAGAAGAACGCCACCACGGCAAGCACGGCGGGGAAGGGAGCGCCGATGACGGTGAGGAACACGGCGCTGAGCACGCCGTTGATCACGCCCATGGTGAGCTGCCCGATGACGTAGAAGCCCACAGATGCCGTGATCTGCTCGGCGAGATCGACGAACCTGCTGCGCTTGGACGCCGGGACGACGCTGTACACGGCGGCCTTCAGCGACGGCGTCGATGCCGTGAAGTAGATGGTCAGGATCAGCACGATGAACGCGCCCATCAGACCGGACGCCACTCCCACGCTGACGGCGATCACACCGGACGTGATCGCGTCGAGGTTGCCGAGCAACCACGTCTGCGCCTCGTCGAGCACCCGTTCCACGTCGAGGTTCGGGAACGTCTCCAGCATCCATTCCTGGATGTCGTTCCACACCCGCGGTCGGCTGAGCAGGCGGGTCACCTGATCGACCAGCTGCGTGACCTGGCTGGCGAGCACCGGGAGCACCATCAGGATGATCGAGGCGAAGATGCCGAGCATCCCGAGGATCGTCACGATGACGGCCGCCCAGCGGGGAAGCTTGCGACGCTCCAGGAACGACACGACCGGATCCAGGCCGAGGCTCAGGAACAGCGCCGTTCCGACGTAGAGGAGGATCGTCGACAGTGCTTCCAGGCTCCCGATGAGCACGATGCCGAGACCGACGCCGAGCGTTGCGACCAGCGCTGTTCGGAACGGGTTGTGGATCTTCATCGATTCTCCTCGGAGGTCTCGACCCAGGCTATCCGGAGCGACCCGCCGAATCCGGCAGCGACCGGCTGGTGGCGCAGCCACGATGCCTCGTGGGCAACTTTCAGGAGGCTTCGCTAGGCTGAACGGTCGAGCGTGCTGGCCATCCGAGGGGCGCGCCGCCGAGGAGGCTTTTCGTGCGTTTCGTCTGGGCTGTGGCCGCCTTCGTCCTGGCTGCGCTGCTGATCGCCGGGGGAGCGATCCAGCGCACGCCGATGTTCCTCGGTCCGTCCGAGGCGCAGCAGGACCTCACGGTGGAGCAGCCCGCGCTCTACACGGTCATCGACGGCGAGGTGCTGCGCACCCAGCCCGGCTCCCAGACGCTGGAGATCCGTGGCGACGGCGAGTTCCTGGTGGCTCTCGGCCGCAGCGCCGACATGACCGCCTGGCTCAGCGACGCGGAGTACAACGCGATCACGACCGACGAGGAGGGTGTGCCGCAGGCGACCCTGGTTCCCGCGGCCGTCGTCGCACAGCCGGAAGACCCGGCGGAGGCGGAAGCCGCTGCGGAGCCGGAGGACGGCGCCGCAGCAGATGCCGCGGACGGCGCGGTCACCGGGCGCAACCCTGCGGGCTCCGACCTGTGGATCCAGGAGTATCCGGGTGATGGTGTTCAGGAGCTGCGTCTGCAGGTTCCCGACGGCATGAGCCTGCTGGTGTCCTCCTACGGCACCGCCCCGGCGCCGGCGGCCATCGCCGTCCGCTGGCCGCTGACCAACGCGACGCCGTGGTCCGGACCGC
Source organism: Microbacterium longlingense (assembly GCF_058349825.2). Taxonomy (NCBI): domain Bacteria; kingdom Bacillati; phylum Actinomycetota; class Actinomycetes; order Micrococcales; family Microbacteriaceae; genus Microbacterium; species Microbacterium longlingense. The sequence goes on along the minus strand of NZ_JBYRJA020000003.1, from coordinate 182,935 downwards.
TGATCGTCGCCGGGTCCGTGCTGATTCTCGTCGGCCTGGTGCTCTACATCCTGGCGATCCGGCATTCCCGGCGCGGCCGCGGCCCGCGCCGCAAGGGCCCGCCGCCGCTGCCGCCGACAGAGCCGATCGAGCTCGACCCGGCCGCAGACCGCCGCGAACTGGGCGAGGGAACGTCGAATCGTGCCGCGGCACCGGTGCGCCGCACGCGCCTGGCGCTCGCGCTGCCGGCCCTCGGCCTCACAGCCCTCCTCGCCACCGGATGCACGGCGGAGGCGTGGCCGCAGTTCGCATCCACGCCGACGCCGACACCGACCGAAGAGGTCGTCGCGCCGGAGAACCAGCAGGCTCCGGCGATGACGGAGGCCCAGGCGAAGGTCATCCTCGCGCGCATCGCGCAGACCGTGGCCGACGCGGACGCTGCGGGCGACGGCGATCTCGCCGCGACCCGCCTCACCGGCGACCCCCTGCGCGCGCGCCTGACGAACTATGCGGTGCGCGCCGGGGCCTCGGAACAGGCAGCCCCGGTGGCGATCCCGTCCGGTGACATCGAGATCCTCCTTCCGCAGGCGTACGACTCGTGGCCGCGTACCACGATGATGCTCGTCGAAGCGGGCGAGGAGGAGACCGTGCCCCCGGTGATGATGCTGGTGGTGCAGAACGACCCCTGGAGCGAGTATCAGGTGTCCTACATCGGCGAGATGCAGGCATCGGCGCTCACGCCGGACCTGCCGCCTGCCTGGCTGGGCGCCAAGCTGACCCCCCCGGACTCGGCCTTCCTGGCTGTGCAGCCGGACGAGGTCGCCCAGGCCTTCGCCGACCTGGTGGACGAGGGACCCGACAGCGCCAATGCGGCGCTCTTCGATCCGGTCGCCAACGACTTCGCCGCCTCGATCCGGGAGAGCAGGAAGGCCGTCACCGACCGGCTCACGGCGGACGGCGCCGCGGAGACATCGTCCGCCTCGTTCGACCTCGAGGCCAGCGATGTCGCGCCGATCGGTCTGTCGAGCCTGGACAGCGGCGCGGTCGTCGCCGTCTCGCTGCGCGACGTCGAGACCATCGTGCCGACGCAGAGCGACGCCGACATCCGTCTCTCCGACAACGTTCCGGCCAAGGTCCTGACCGGGGTCGAGGAATCCTCGAAGGGATTCGTCACAACCTACGGCATCCAGCTCTTCTTCGCGATCCCGGCACAGGGATCGAGTTCACCCATCCAGCTCCTGGCCGTCAAGCAGGATCTTCTATCCGTGGAGGTTGTCCCGTGAGCGATATGCCCGCTGCCGCACTGCGCGGTGCCGTTGATCTGTCCTCTCTCCGTCACCGCTCGACGGCTGCGCAGCCGGGTGGCGAGAACGGCGCGGGCCTGGCGGGCATCGACCTCGTGTTCGACCTCACCGATGCCACCTTCCCGCAGGCGCTCGAGCTCTCGCGGCAGGTTCCGGTGGTCATCGACCTGTGGGCGGAGTGGTGCGGCCCGTGCAAGCAGCTCGGCCCGATTCTGGAGAAGGTCGTCACCGAGCTCGGCGGACGCGTGGTGCTCGGCAAGGTGGATGTCGACGCCAACCCGCAGCTGGCTCAGGCGTTCCGGGCGCAGTCGATCCCGATGGTGGTCGCTCTGGTCGGCGGCCAGCCGGTTCCGCTCTTCAACGGTGCCGTGCCGGAGGATCAGGTGCGTCAGGTGTTCGCTCAGCTGCTGGAGCTCGCAGCGCAGAACGGTGTGACCGGGACGGTTCCCACCGGGGACGACGCAGCGGAGCAGGAACCGGCAGAGCCGGAGCTGCCGCCGCTGCACGCGCAGGCGTACGCCGCCATCGAGGCGGGCGACTACGCCGGCGCGGTGACGGCCTATGAGCAGGCCATCGCCGAGAACCCGCACGACGAGGAGGCGCGCGCCGGCCTCGGGCAGGTGCGCCTGCTCCAGCGTGTGCAGGGCGTTGATCTGCAGGAGGCGCGCGCGGCCGCGGCGGCGGCCCCCGACGACATCGATGCGCAGTTCCTCGTCGCAGACCTGGACGTCTCCGGCGGGCACGTGAGCGACGCGTTCGACCGTCTGCTCGATCTGTTCGCCCGGCGGGACGGCGATGACCGCACGCGCGTGCGCGAGCGCCTCGTCGAGCTGTTCGGTCTCGTGGGGGAGGGTGACCCGCGCGTCCAGCCGGCGCGCACGCGCCTCACCTCGCTGCTGTTCTGAGCGCCCGGAGCGTTCCGGGCTCCGGGCGCGGGCCGGGGCGGATCAGCCCCGGCCGACCTTCGGATACAGGTGCGGCTCGCGCTGGTATCGCAGCCACAGGGTCGACAGCGCCGGCAGCGTCATGGTCGCCCGTGGCTGCCCGTCGTCGCCGTTCTCTGCGGCGTGCACGATGCCGAGATTGCCGTCCCCGCGGCCACCGTGTTCCGCGGCGTCGGTGTTGAGGACCTCTTCCCAGATCCCCGGCAGGGGCAGGTCGAGCTCGAAGCCTGTGAGCGGCGTCCCGGCGAAGTTGCTGACAACGGCCAGATGACCGCCGTGGGCGTCGCGCCGCACGAACGAGATGACGTTCGGGTTCCAGCGCGGAGCGCCGAGGCGGGTGAACGACGTACGGTCGCTGTCGCGCTCCCACAGCGGCGCATGACCGCGATAGGTGCGGTTGAGGGAGCCGATGAAGCCGAGCAGTTGTTCGTGCGAAGGCTGGTCCAGCAGCCACCAGTCCAGTTCACGGCTTTCTGACCACTCCGAGAGCTGACCGAATTCCTGCCCCATGAACAGCAGGTTCTTGCCGGGATGGGCCCACATGTACGCCAGGTAGGCGCGCATGTTGGCGAGCTTGTGGAAGTGGTCTCCCGGCATCTTGGACAGCAGGCTTCCCTTGCCGTGCACCACTTCGTCGTGGCTGATCGGGAGGAGGTAGTTCTCGCCGAAGGCGTAGACGAACGAGAACGTCATCTCGCCCTCGTGGTGAGAGCGGTGGATCGGATCCCGCTGGATGTACACGAGGGAGTCGTTCATCCAGCCCATGTTCCATTTGAATCCGAAGCCGAGTCCCGCGTGGTCGGTGGGCGCGGTGACCCCGGGGAAGCTGGTGGACTCCTCGGCGATCATCATGATCCCGGGGTGGCGGCGATAGGCGGTGGCATTGACCTCCTGCAGGAACCGGATCGCCTCGAGATTCTCGCGCCCGCCGTGGACGTTCGGTTCCCATTCGCCGTCGTTGCGCGAATAGTCCAGGTACAGCATCGATGCCACGGCATCCACGCGCAGGCCGTCGACGTGGAACTCCTCGAGCCAGTACAGCGCATTGGCGACGAGGAAGTTGCGCACCTCGTTGCGCCCGTAGTCGAAGATGTACGTGCCCCAGTCGCGGTGCTCGCCTCGACGAGGATCCGGGTGCTCGTAGAGGGGGTGGCCGTCGAAGCGGCCGAGGGCGAAGGCGTCCTTCGGGAAGTGCCCAGGCACCCAGTCGAGGATGACGCCGATACCGGCCTGGTGGAGGCGGTCGATCAGATAGCGCAGGTCGTCGGGGGAGCCGTAGCGCGCGGTGGGGGCGTAGTAGCCGGACACCTGGTAGCCCCACGAGCCGCCGAACGGATGCTCGGACAACGGCATGAACTCCACGTGGGTGAACCCCGTCGCCTGCACGTGCGCGATGAGGGGGTCAGCGATGTCACGGTATCCGAGCCCGTTCCGCCACGACCCGAGGTGCACCTCGTAGACGGAGAGCGGCTGGGCGACGGCGTGGGTGGCCGCGCGCCGGGTCATCCATGCCCCGTCGCCCCAGGCATACGAGGACACGCCCACGACGGACGCGGTCGCCGGCGGCACCTCGGTGGCTTGCGCCATCGGGTCGGCCTTGTCGATCCAGGCGCCGGCGTCGGTGAGGATCTCGTACTTGTAACGCGTCCCGGCCAGCACATCGGGGATGAAGAGCTCCCACACCCCGCTGCCGCCCAGTGAGCGCATCGCATGGCCGGCGCCGTCCCAGCCGTTGAAATCGCCGACGACGCGAACCGCACGGGCGTGGGGGGCCCAGACGGCGAACGCCGTTCCCGTGTCGCCGTCGACCAGCACCGGATGCGCGCCCAGCACCGTCCAGAGTCGCTCGTGGCGCCCTTCGCCGATCAGATGCAGGTCGAGCTCTCCGATGGTGGGCCGATGGCGGTACGGGTCACCGGTGGTCCACTCCTCGCCGTTGTCGTAGAGGGTCTCGACGCGGTACGGCTGCGGGGAACCGGCGTGCCCGCCCTCCCAGATGCCGTCGGCGACATGATCGAGCCCGAGCTCGTTGCCGTCGGAGAGCAGGACGGTGACCGCCTCCGCGAGGGGGCGCCTGACGCGGATGATCGTGCGGCCAGCGCCGTCCTGATGGGTTCCCAGGTAGGAATGGGGATCATGGTGCGAACCGTTCGCCACCGCCGTCACCAGGGCCTCGTCGAGTGCATTCATGATCCTCATCCCTTCACCCGGAGGATGTGCACCGGCTCCGTGAAGGCATCCAGGCGCACGTAGTTGTGGTCGCTCCAGGTCCATGTCTGTCCGGTGAGGAGATCCTCGACCTCGAAGGCGTGACCGGGCTCGACACCCCACACGGCGGTGTCGAGATGGATCGTGGTCTCCCGCACGGAGTGCGGGTCGACATTGGCGACGACGATGATCGTGTCGTCCGTGCCGGTTCCGGTGAACGCGGCGTCCAGATGCTTGGAGAAGACGAGGACGGCGTCGTCATCGCTCCAGTGCACGGCGAGGTTGCGCAGCTGCCGGAGCGCGGGATGCTCGCGACGGATCTCGTTGAGCCGTCGCAGCAGCGGCGCCAGAGAATCGCCCGCGGCTTCTGCGCCCTCCCAGTCGCGGAACGCGAACTCGTACTTCTCGTTGTCGATGTTCTCCTCCGAGCCCGGTCTGGCGACGTTCTCGAAGAGCTCGAAGCCGGCGTAGACCCCGTACGTGGGAGCGGCGGTCGCGGCGATGCACGCGCGGATGCGGTAGGCGGCCCTGCCGCCGAACTGCAGGTACTCGGTGAGGATGTCATGGGTGTTCACGAACATGTTGGGCCGCATGTAGTCGGCGGTGTCGTGCGAGACCGACGTCAGGAACTCCTCGAGCTCCGCTTTGGTGTTGCGCCAGGTGAAGTAGGTGTAGCTCTGCTGGAACCCCACCGCGGCGAGGGCCCGCATCACCGCCGGCCGGGTGAAGGCCTCCGCCAGGAAGATCACGTCGGGGTCCTCCGCGTTCACGGTGGCGATCAGCCACTCCCAGAAGCGCAGCGGCTTGGTGTGCGGGTTGTCGACCCGGAAGATCTTCACCCCCTGGTCGACCCAGTGCCGGACGATGCGCAGCATCTCCTGGGAGATGCCGTCCGGGTCGTTGTCGAAGTTCAGCGGGTAGATGTCCTGGTACTTCTTCGGCGGGTTCTCCGCGTAGGCGATCGAACCGTCGGGGAGGGTCGTGAACCACTCCGGGTGCTCCGTGACCCACGGGTGGTCCGGTGAAGCCTGCAGGGCGAGGTCGAGCGCCACCTCGAGCCCGTGCGCCGCGGCGGCCGCCACGAAAGAGCGGAAGTCTTCCAGGGTGCCGAGGTCGGGGTGGACGGCGTCGTGTCCGCCCGCGGCTGCGCCGATCGCGTAGGGCGAGCCGGGGTCGCCCGGCTGGGCGGTGAGGGTGTTGTTGCGCCCCTTGCGGTTGGTCTCTCCGATCGGATGAACCGGAACGAGATAGACGACCTCGAAGCCCATCCCCGCGACGCCAGGCAACCGCTCCGCCGCCGTGCGGAACGTGCCGCTGGTGACGGTTCCGTCGGGGTGGCGCACCGCGCCCTCGGAACGGGGGAAGAACTCGTACCAGGCACCGACGCCCGCGCGTGTGCGCTCGACCAGGATGGTGTGCGCGCCGGTGCGGCTCGGCAGGGACATGAGCGGACGGTCGGCGAACAGCGCCGCCAGCGCCGGGTCCGTCGATGCGCGGAGCGCGGCCGCGACGTCCCCCGCAGCGAGGGCTTCTGCGTCCTGCGTGAGCCGTGCGCGCTCGGCGGCGGGACGGTCTCTCTCGGCGGCCGCGCGGGCCAGGAGGAGGGACCCGGATGTAGTCATGACATCGGCGTCGACGCCGGCCGCGATCTTCAGCGCCGCGGCGTGGGCCCAGGTGGCGAAGTCGTCAGAGAAGGCCTCGAAGCGGAAGGACCACGTTCCCGGCTCGTCGAGGGCGATCCACGCCTCCCACCGGTCGCTGCCGTCCCCGAGCGGAGTCAGCCGGTGCAGCGACTTCTTTCCACCGGGCGAGGTCAGACGAACATGCACCCCGATGGCATCGTGTCCCTCCCGGAACGCCACCACGCGGAACGGAACCGCTTCGCCGAGGAACGCCTTCGGTGCGAAACCGGCGGGCGCCGCCGGCGCGGGGTCCAGCAGCGGGATGCGCCCGGTGCGGGCCGGCGGCGCTTGAGGCCCGGCCGGGGGCTGCTTGCGCAGCGGGATCCGTGCCGGGCTCCTCAGAGTGCCGGACGGGGAGACGACGTCGGATGCTGCTGCCACACCCCGAACCTATCGCCCGGGGAGGGCGCTGAAAAGGGAACGCGCGGTGCACATCGTCCCTCGGTGCGACCACCCGGCCGGCGCAGGCAACCACAACGGCGCCGACGGCTCATTCCGCGCGGAACAGCCGCATCGACGTGCCGCCCATCGGGATCACATCCCCTGGCGCGAACACGGCGTCCGTCTCGCGCGGGATCTCCTCCGAGCTCGACCACAGCGGCACATAGCGACGGACGCCCTCGACCTCGGGCAGCCGCACGTCGACGGAGGTCTCCCTGCCGTGCACGACGAGCAGCACGCGGTTGGGGTCGTCCTCCCGTTCCTCCACCGCGAAGTACTGCAGCGTGCGCCGGCTGGCGTCGGTCCACTCGTCGATCGACATGGTCTCGCCGGTGTTGCTGTACCAGTACATCTGGCTCGCCCCTGGACGCGTTTCCCCCAGGCGAGCGAAGTGCGTGGGGCGCAACGCCGGGTTCTCGCGGCGCAGGCGGGTGAGCGTCTCCACATGGGACCGCAGCGACTCCTGCCAGGGGAGCGGCTCCCAGTCCAGCCAGGTCAGCGGGGAATCATGCACGTAGGCGTTGTTGTTGCCATCCTGCGACCGGCCGACCTCATCGCCCGCGGTGAGCATCGGCACTCCTGCCGACAGCAGCAGGGTGCCCAGGAGGTTGCGCATCGCCTTGCGGCGCGTCGCCTCGATCACCGCATCGGGGGTCGGACCCTCCGCGCCGTGGTTGAAGGAACGGTTGTTGTCGGTTCCGTCGCGGTTGTCCTCGCCATTGCCCTCGTTGTGCTTGACGTTGTACGACACCAGATCCCGCAGGGTGAAGCCGTCGTGCGCCGTGATGAAGTTGATGCTCGCAAGCGGACCGCGCTCATCCGAGAAGGTGTTGGACGATCCGGCGAGCCGGGTGGCGAAACCGCCGATGCCGACGGGAGGGGTCGAGGCGCGGCGGGCATAGTCGATGTCGCTCAGCCAGAAGTTGCGCACCCGGTCGCGGTATCGGTCGTTCCACTCGTGCCAGCCTGCGCCGAAGTTGCCGGTCTGCCACCCGTCGAAGCCCAGGTCCCACGGCTCCGCGATGATCTTGGCATCGGCGAGGTCGGGATCCGTCGCGATCGCGCGCAGCAGCGGATGATCCGGAGTGAACGCGTGGCCCTCGTCGCGTCCGAGCGCCGTGGCCAGATCGAAGCGGAACCCGTCGACCTGCACCTCCCGCGACCAATAGCGGAGCGAATCGAGCACCAGGCGGGCCGCAGCATCGGAGGAGGTGTTGAGCGTGTTGCCGCACCCGGTGGTGTCGATGTAGGTGCCGTCGTCCTGCTGGCGGTAGTACCGTCCGTTGTCGATTCCGCGCAGGCTCGAACGAGGTCCGTCCTCGGCACCCTCTGCGGTGTGGTTGTAGACCACATCAAGGATGACCTCCAGCCCCGCCTCGTGCAGGAGCTTCACCATGCCCTTGAACTCGCGCAGCACCGCATCAGGTCCCTGGCGGCGGGCCTCCCGAGAGGCGTACGGCGCGTGGGGGGTGAAGAAGTTGAGCGTGTTGTATCCCCAGTAGTTCGCGCGCCCCTGGCGGGCCAGCCACGGCTCCGAGAGGAAGGCGTGGACCGGGAGCAGCTCAATGGACGTGACGCCCAACCGGTGGAAGTACTCGATCATCGCGGGGTGCGCGAGACCGGCGTATGTGCCGTGCAGCGCCGGCGGGATGTCGGGATGCCGCTTCGTGAGACCCTTCACGTGACCCTCGTAGATGACGGTGTCCGTCATCGGAATCGCGGGCTTGGCGACCCCGCCCCAGTCGAACGAGCCGTCGACGACGACCGAGCGCCAGTCGTCGGGGGCGGTGCCGCGGACGATTCCGCGCGTGTACGGCTCCAGCAGCAGTTCGTTCGGGTTGAAGGAGTTCCCGGCTCCCTGTGGACCGGTCACCTGGATGGCGTAGCGTGCGCCGGGAACGAGCAGCGGGGTCGAGGCCTGCCAGACACCGTCGCCGACGGGGTCGAGGCGGACGGTCTCGATGATCCAGTCCAGGTCTTCGTCGTCGAAGATCACCAGGTCCATCGCCGTCGCATCGGAGGACCAGACGCGCAGCGTCCCGACCCCGTCGCGGACGACGACCCCGAGGTCGTCGTACGCGCTGCTGCACAGGCCGCAGGCGCGCGTGGCGACGGACTCGTCGGTTTCCTCTGTCACGGTGTGCGGGCACATGCGCAACAGCCTATGACGGGATGCGGTCCGACACTGCGGCAGACCGGGTCTCAGCGCTGCACGGATGCCCGCCGGAGCGCCGGGTGAGAGAGTTGACGGGTGCACTATCTCGATCACGCGGCCTCCGCCCCGCTCCGCCCCGAGGCCCGGGATGCCTGGCTCGACGCGACCGCGGAAACAGGCAACGCCTCGTCGGTGCATCGGGCGGGACAGACGGCCAGGCGGATGCTCGAAGAGGCCCGCGAGCGGATCGCGCGCGTCCTCGGCTGCGAACCGGTCGAGGTGGTCCTCACCTCGGGCGGGACGGAGTCGGTGAACACGGCCATCCGCGGTCTGTGGGAGGCCAGAGCCGGTGGCACCGACGCCGTGGTGCTCCCCGATGGCGAGCACCACGCCACGATCGACACCGTGGCGGCCCTCGCCGCTGGGGGCGCCGCGGTGCGCCCCGTGGTGATCGACGGGCAGGGGCGGATCGACGCGCGCGCCTTCGCCGAGGCCCTGCCCGGTGCGGCCTTCGCGACGGCGCTCCTGGCGAACAACGAGTGCGGCACGATCAACGACGCGCCCGCGCTGGCGGCAGCCGCGGCCGAGGCCGGCGTGCCCCTGCACCTCGACGCGATCGCCGCGCTGGGACACGTGCCGCTGGCGTTCTCCGACCTGCGCGCCGCCGCATCGGCGGGTATCGGGCTCGTCGCGCTCAGCGTGAGCGGGCACAAGGTGGGCGCCCCGGTCGGCACCGGTGCGCTGGTGGTCGCGCGGACCGCCGGCCTCGCCCCCCTGCTGCACGGCGGAGGGCAGCAGCGCGGACTGCGCCCCGGCACGCCGGACGTCGCGGGGGCAGCTGCGCTGGCCGTCGCGGTCGAGCTCGCCGAGGCGGAACGCGTGGCCGAGGGAGTGCGGCTCAGCGCGCTGCGCGAGCGGCTGCTGTCCGGTATCCGTGCGGCGGTGCCCGCCGCGGAGCTTCTGGGCGACCCGGTGCGACGCCTCGCTGGCAACGCGCACGTGCTCTTCCCCGGTGCAACGGGGGAGAGCCTGCTGTTCCTGCTCGATCAGGCCGGGATCGCGGTGTCCACCGGCTCCGCCTGCCAGGCCGGGGTGCAAGAGCCATCGCACGTCGTGCAGGCGATGGGGCGCAGCGTCGAGGAGGCCAGGAGCGTGCTGCGCATCACCCTGGGCCGAACCTCGACCAGCGCCGACGTTGATGCCGTGACCCGGATCATCGGCGACGCCTACCACCGCGCCGCTCCCCGCTGACCTCTCGCCGGTGCCGGGCCCGCGGGCGGCGCCCGCCCAGACAGAGGGCTGGCACCGGCAGCGCGAACGCGCGGAGGCGGGGCGTGGCCCCGGGGAGGGCTCGTAGACTGGGGGCATGCGTATTCTGGCGGCGATGAGCGGCGGCGTCGACTCTGCCGTCGCCGCGGCGCGCGCGGTCGAGGCGGGGCACGACGTCGTCGGCGTGCATCTCGCGCTCTCGCGCGCCGGCGGCACGCTGCGCACGGGGTCGCGGGGATGCTGCACCATCGAAGACGCCATGGACGCGCGGCGGGCGGCCGATCTCCTCGGGATCCCGTTCTATGTGTGGGACTTCTCCGAGCGCTTCCGCGATGACGTCGTGGCCGACTTCGTCGCCGAGTACCGCGCCGGGCGCACCCCGAACCCGTGCCTGCGGTGCAATGAGCGGATCAAGTTCGCCGCGCTCCTCGAGCGCGCGATCGAACTCGGTTTCGACGCCGTCTGCACCGGACACTACGCGACCCTGGTCGAGGGAGCGGACGGGCCGGAGCTGCACCGCGCGTCCGATGAGGCGAAGGACCAGTCCTACGTCCTGGGGGTGCTCACCGCAGAGCAGCTCGCTCACAGCCTCTTCCCCCTCGGCTCGACTCCGTCGAAGGCCGTCGTGCGTGCGGAGGCGGCTGAGCGTGGCCTGTCCGTGGCGCAGAAGCCGGACAGCCACGACATCTGCTTCATCCCCGACGGCGACACCCGTGGCTGGCTGGCCGAGCGTATCGAACAGACCCCCGGGGCGATCGTCGACCAGGACGGCGCGGTGGTCGGCACCCATGAGGGCGCGCAGGGATACACCGTCGGCCAGCGCCGTGGACTGCGTCTGGGGGTTCCCGCGCCCGACGGCAAGCCGCGCTTCGTGCTGGAGGTGCGTCCGGTCAGCAACACGGTCGTGGTCGGACCGAAAGAGGCCCTCGCGGTGGGTGAGCTGTCCGGCTCGCGATTCTCGTGGGCGGGGGCGGCTCCGGACACGGCGGACTTCCCCTGTCACGTGCAGATCCGTGCGCACGCCGACCCCGTGCCGGCGCGTGCCTGGACGGACCAGACCTCGGTGCGGATCGTCCCCAGCGAACCGCTCGACGGCGTCGCGCCCGGTCAGAGCGCGGTGCTCTATGCGGGCACGCGCGTGCTCGGCCAGGTGACGATCGACCGCACCGTCTCCGCCGTCCAGCCGGTGCCGCTCGGCGCCTGAGACCGCCCAGCGGTGTCCGCGCCTCCTCGGCACAGGGTTGCGCCGGTCGCGCAGGCGCGCCGCGCTCGCACCTGTACACCCGCGGTGGAGGACGTCGCGGAGTACGCCTACGCCGCCGTCGCTCCCGCGAACGCGCGACTGGTCTTCCTCGCCGGGGCGTGTCCGCTGGATCCGAACGGCAACACGGTCGGTGCCGGCGACTATGCCGCCCAGGCCGCGGCGTGCGTGGCGAACCTGCGGATCGCGCTCGCCGACGCGGGCGCCTCGCTCGGCGACGTCATCAGCACCCGGGTGCTCGTCGCCACGACGACCCAGCGTGACCTCGTCGCGACGTGGGAAGTGGTGCGGGACGCCTTCGGTGCGCACAGCGTGCCGAGCACGCTCGTCGGTGTCACGGTGCTGGGCTACGACGACCAGCTGGTCGAACTCGAGGCGATCGCCGCGGTCTGCTGAGCACGCCCCTCGCTGCCTCGGGACGGGGTCCGGAAGCGGGATCAGATCGGTTTCGTCCAGCGCAGCAGATACCGGTAGGGCAGGCCGCGTCGGATGCGAGCGCCGGGCAGCACCCGGCGTGCGATCGCACGGATGTCACGCAGGCCGTGGCGCCAGCCCACCACGATCAGATCGCCGCAGGGCCGAAGCAGATCGGCAGCACGGGTGAGCGCTGCGCCGATGGGCATGCGGTGCAGCGATGCCACGAAGGTCACCAGGTCGAAGCGTCCGGCGGCGTCGAAGGAAGACAGTCCCCGCCCGACCAGCTCGACACCGGTTGTGCCGCGCAGCCGATGCCGGGCGCGTTCGAGCGACACGCCATCCGGTTCGAGCCGGGCGGCGGTCGTCATCACCGGCGCCAGACGCTGCAGCAGCAGTCCGTCGCCACAGCCGACATCCGACGCCGCACCGCCCCGGTGCGCACCGGCTATGCGCACGATCCACGCGTGGTACGCCGTGTTGTGGTTCCCGTACGCGTCCATCCCGGCATCCTCGCATTCGGTGTCGGGGGTGCGCTGTGATGTCAGAACCCGCTCGTAGACTCATTGCGTGCCCGAGAACATCTCGCTGGAAGACGCCCGTGCCGAGGCGGAGAGGCTGACCTCGCTCATCCTCGATGCCAAGGACGCCTATTACGGTCGCGACACCTCGCTCGTCGATGACGCGACCTATGACGGCTGGATGCTGCGGCTCGAGGAGCTGGAGCGTCTGCATCCCGAGCTGCAGGGCCAGGACTCGCCGACCCAGATGGTCGGGGCCGCCGGAGAGACCGGGCTGGCGACGATCGAGCATGCCGAGCGCATGCTGAGCCTGGACAACGTCTTCTCCATCGACGAGCTGCGGGAGTGGGCCGCCAAGACGGTCGCCGCGGCGGGGCGCGAGGTCGCGTGGCTGACTGAGCTCAAGATCGACGGCCTGGCGATCAATCTTCGGTACGAGAACGGCGTGCTCACCTCCGCGGCCACCCGGGGAGACGGTCGCGTCGGCGAGATCGTGACGGAGAACGCCCTGCGCCTCGCCGACATCCCAGAACGCCTGAGCGGAACAGGGCATCCTCCGCTCATGGAGGTGCGGGGCGAGGTGTTCATCCCGGTCGCGGCATTCGAGGAGCTCAATGCGGCGCAGGCCGTCTTCCGGGACCGCTATGTGGCCGAGCGAGAGGCGCGCAGCGGCGGCACGCGTGCCTTCGACCGGGAGCGTGTCATGGCCAGTGCACTGCGTACCTTCCCGGCCTTCGCCAACCCGCGCAACGCCGCCAGCGGAGGCCTGCGGCAGCAGCTCGACAAGAAGTCCGGCCTCGAGCTCGAGGCCGGACTGAAGCGCATCGATGCGCTCTCGCTCTACGTCCACGGCATCGGTGCGTGGCCGCAGCCGCCGGTCTCCGCCCAGAGCGAGGTCTACGAGCTGCTCGCCAGCTGGGGCCTTCCGGTCAGCCCGCACACACGTGTCTATGACGCGATCGATGATGTCGTCGGCTTCGTGAACCACTTCGGAGAGCATCGTCACGATGTCGAGCACGAGCTCGACGGCATCGTGGTCAAGGTGGACGAGCTCGCGCTGCACGCCGAGCTCGGCACCACCAGCCGTGCTCCGCGCTGGGCGATCGCCTACAAGTATCCGCCGGAGGAAGTGCATACGCGGCTGCTCGACATCGTGGTCTCGGTGGGGCGCACCGGGCGCGCCACCCCGTACGCGATGATGGAGCCGGTGCACGTGGCGGGATCGGTCGTGCGCCAGGCGACGCTGCACAACCAGGACGTGGTCAAGGCGAAGGGCGTGCTGATCGGCGACACGGTCGTGCTGCGCAAGGCGGGCGACGTGATTCCGGAGGTGCTGGGGCCGGTGGTCGAGCAGCGCGACGGCACGGAGCGCGAGTTCGTCATGCCGGCGCTGTGCCCGGAGTGCGGAACGCCGCTCCGGCCCATGAAAGAGGGCGACATCGATCTCCGCTGTCCGAATGCTCGCTCCTGCCCGGCCCAGGTACGCGGCCGGGTCGAGCACATCGGTTCGCGGGGAGCGCTCGACATCGAGGTGCTCGGGGAAGTCACGGCAGCGGCTCTGACGCAGGCGGAACCGCCATCGATCGCCCCGCTCGAGACCGAGGCCGGCCTGTTCTCCCTCGCACTCGAAGACCTGGTGCCGATCACCGTCGTGGTCCGCGACGCAGAGACCGGGGAACCGAAGGTCGATGACGCCGGCGACCCGGTGCGACGCACGCCGTTCCAGAAGCTGGGGCCGGCGACGTACCCGCCCGGCACCGAGGGGCTCGATCCCGCGGAGCGTCGTCGTCGTGGCATCCGCAAGGACCACCGCGAGGTGCTTCCGTCGGAAGCCGCGGTGAAGCTCCTCGCCGAGCTCGAGAAGGCCAAGACCAAAGAGCTGTGGCGTCTGCTGGTCTCGCTCAACATCCGTCACGTCGGTCCGGTGGCCGCGCGCGCGCTCGCGCAGTGGTTCGGGTCGCTCGACGCCATCCGGGCAGCCACCACGGAGGAGCTCGCGGCCGTCGAAGGCGTCGGGCCCATCATCGCCGAGTCGATTCAGGAGTGGTTCGGCGTCGACTGGCACCGCGACATCGTCGAACGCTGGGCGCGGGCCGGAGTGCAGTGGACGACCCCTGGTCACCCCGGTCCGGGGGCGGCAGCCACCGCCGGGGGTGTCCTGGAGGGCGTGACGGTGGTGGCGACCGGCACGCTGGACGGGTACACCCGCGAGGGCGCGCAGGAGGCGATCATCGCCGCCGGGGGGAAGGCGGCCTCGAGCGTGTCGAAGAAGACCGATTTCGTCGCGGCTGGGCCCGGCGCCGGCTCCAAGCTGGCCAAGGCGGAAGACCTCGGGATCCGCGTGCTCGACGCAGCGCAGTTCCGCATTCTCGTGACGGAAGGCCCCGCAGCGCTGGGGGAGTGACGTTTCGGGTCGACGTGGTCCGGCACCGCGGTGTGGTGCGTCGTCCCTCGCTCGGACCGTGGCGGGGGCGCCTCACTCAGGCAAAGCCAGGCGCGGAAGCGCCGAGCCCGCGATGTGCGCCGGTTCGGCGCCGTTGTGCCTGAGCTCGGGAGTCCAGCCGATGCGTTCGGCACTCGTCCTGCGCAGCAGGGACCGCGCAGGACGAGTCCCGGGACTCAGGACTTCTTGTGCCGAGGCTTGCGCTCGGAGCGGTCGTCGCGTCCCTGGTCAGATCCACGGTCGTCGCGGCGCGGAGCGCGACCCCGGTCGGGCTGGATCTCGATGAGGCGTCCCGAGATCCGCGTGTCACGAAGCTTCTCCAGGACACGGCGGTCGAGATTCGCCGGAAGCTCGACGATCGAGAAGTCCGGCCGAATGGTGATCGCCCCGAAGTCGTCGCGGCCGAGGCCGCCCTCGTTGGCCAGAGCGCCGACGATCTGACGCGGCTCGACGCGGTGACGCCGACCGACCTCGATGCGGTAGGGCGTGTAGTCGCCCTTGCTGCGACGTTCGCGCGGCCCCCGCGCCGGGCGGTCGTTGCCTGCTCGCTCGCGGGGCGGACGGTTGTCGGCCGCGACGGCCTTCGCAAGCGGGTCGTCGTTGGGGTCGAGCAGCAGCGGGGAGTCGCCCTGGGCGACCAGTGCGAGCGCCGCCGCGACGTCGGCCTCCGGCACGTCGTGGTGACGCACATAGTGGGCGATGATGTCGCGGAACTCCTCGATGCGGCCTTCCTCGCCGAGAGCGCTGGAGATCGCGTCGTCGAACCGGGCCAGGCGCGTGCTGTTCACATCCTCGGTCGTGGGCAGCTGCATCTGCTGGGGCTGCTGGCGCGTGGCACGCTCGATGTGGCGCAGCAGGTAGCGTTCGCGCGGTGTGATGAAGCTGATCGCGTCACCGCTGCGGCCGGCGCGGCCGGTACGGCCGATGCGGTGCACATACGACTCTGTGTCGGTGGGGATGTCGAAGTTCACCACGTGGCTGATGCGCTCGACGTCGAGCCCGCGCGCGGCGACATCGGTGGCGATCAGGATGTCGAGCTGACCGTTCTTGAGCTGGTTGACGGTGCGCTCGCGCTGCACCTGGGGTACGTCGCCGTTGATGGCTGCGGCGGAATAGCCGCGCGCCCGCAGCTTTTCGGCGAGCGTCTCCGTCTCGTTCTTGGTGCGGACGAAGACGATCATCCCGTCGAAGTTCTCGACCTCGAGGATGCGCGTGAGCGCGTCGACCTTCTGCGCATACGAGACAACCAGATAGCGCTGCGTGATGTTCGCGTTGGTCGTGGTCTTCGCGGCGATCCGGATCTCTTCCGGATCACGCAGGTACTGGTCGGCCAGCCGCCGGATCTGCGGCGGCATGGTCGCGGAGAACAGGGCGACCTGCTTGTCGTCCGGCGTCTGCGCGAGGATCTGCTCGACGTCTTCCGCGAAGCCCATCTTGAGCATCTCGTCTGCTTCGTCGAGCACGAGGTGGGTCAGCTCGGACAGATCCAGTGTGCCCTTGGCCAGGTGGTCCATGATGCGCCCCGGGGTGCCCACGACGACGTGCACGCCGCGGCGCAGCGCGGAGAGCTGCACGCCGTAGCCCTGGCCGCCGTAGATCGGGAGCACGTGAACACCCTGCATGTGCGATGCGTAGGACTCGAAGGCCTCGCAGACCTGCAGGGCAAGCTCGCGGGTCGGGGCGAGCACGAGCGCCTGCGGGTTCTTCTGCGTGATGTCGATCTGCTCGAGGATCGGGAGCGCGAAGGCGGCGGTCTTGCCGGTTCCGGTCTGCGCCATTCCGACGACATCGATGCCTGTGAGCAGTCGCGGGATCGTGGCGACCTGGATCGCGGAGGGGGTCTCGTATCCGAGGTCCCGGATCGCATCGAGCACGTCTCCGGTGAGGCCCAGATCGGCGAAGGAGGGTGTGGGCTCCGCCGTGTCGGTCATGTCGGTGGGGTCGGCGTCATTCTCGGTCACTTCCCCACCGTAACCGACGCGGCTGGACAGGAGGGGTGAGTCGGCGTCGGAGGCCGGTGGAATACGTCCCCGCTGGCCGCTGTTGCCCGCTGGCCGCTGTTGCGCCGGTCAGGACCACAGCACCACAGCACCACAGCACCGCAGCACCGCAGCACCGCAGCACCGCAGGGAGGAACGACCATGAGCACAGGGAGCGAACGCCTCGGACCGGTGGGGGTGTGGCGCGGAGTCGCGGAGGTCGACGACGATCAGGCGCGCGCGATCGAGGACCTCGGGTACGGCACCCTCTGGCTGGGAGGGTCGCCGCGGTCAGACCTGCAGCGTGCCGAGGACCTGCTCGACGCGACGGAGGGGCTTCGCATCGCCACCGGCATCGTGAACATCTGGATGGCGGACCCGGCCGTGGTCGCCGCGTCGTTCCACCGCATCGAGGCGCGTCATCCGGGCCGCTTCCTGCTCGGAATCGTATCGGGGCACCGCGAGGTGACCGCAGACCGGACGCGTCCGCTCGATGCGATGGAGCGCTACCTCGACGTACTGGACGAAGAGGGCGTTCCGGTCCGGCGGCGCCTGATCTCCGCCATGGGGCCACGGATGCTCGAGATCGCGCGGACGCGCAGTGCGGGCACCCACCCCTATCTCACGGTGCCGGAGCAGACCGCCCAGCAGCGCGCCGCCGTCGGACAGGGGGCACTCGTGGCGCCGGAGCAGACCGTCGTCTTCGACACGGACCCGGCCAGTGCGCGCGCGAGCGCACGCGCCTTCCTTGACCGCTACCTGCGGTTGTCGAACTACACCGCGACGATGAAGCGCGCGGGCTTCTCGGCTGCCGACGTCTCGGACGGAGGCAGCGATCGCCTGGTCGATGCGATCGTGCCGCACGGAGACGCCGCCGTTCTGGCTGCCGCCGTGCGCCGGCATCGCGATGCGGGGGCGGACCATGTCTGCGTGCAGGCGGTGCCGTCCGGCGGTGCCGTGCTCCCTGGCCTTCGTGCTCTCGCGGAGGAACTCGGCCTGCGCCGCTGAGGCCGCGCCGGCGGCCGCGGGATGCGGCAGCCGACCGGGGGCATCGCGATCCGGCGAGGCCCCCGGTCTCAGCGACCGGCGGCGGAGAGCGTGTTCTGCTTGGCCTCCGCGCGCCGACGCGCGGACTGCCGCGCCTGCCCGATCACGGCCAGCGTGACCGTGATCGCCAGCAGCACGTAGAGCACGATCGGCACGGGCGTCGACACCAGCACGATCGGGTTGCCCTCAGACACCGCCAGCGCACGGCGCAGCTCGGTCTCGGCGAGCGGGCCGAGGATGACAGCGATGAGCACCGGCGCGAGCGGCAGCGAGAAGTACCGCATCGCGAAGCCCACCACGCCGATCGCGAGCATCAGCCAGAGATCGACCGTGCGTGAGGCGATCGCGTAGACGCCCAGCACGGCGAACACGGTGATGCCCGCATACAGGTAGTGGCGGGGGATGACGAGCAGTTTCGCCCATACTGCGGCGAACGGCAGGTTGATGATGAGCAGAATGATGAGGCCGAGGAACAGGCTCGCCAGCAGCGGCCACACCAGGTCGCCGCTGCGCTCGAACAGCAACGGGCCGGGCTGCATGCCGTATTGCTGGAAGGCGGCGATCATCATCGCGGCCGTCGCGGAGGTCGGGATGCCCAGGCCCAGCAGGGCGCCCATCGCCGAGCCGGCGGTCGCGTTCCCGGCCGCCTCCGGTGCCGCGACGCCCTGGATGGCGCCGCGGGTGCCGAAGTCGGGGTCGTTGCGCCTCTTGGCGAGACGCTTCTCGGTGCCGTAGGCGAGGAAGGTCGGCACTTCGGATCCGCCGACCGGGATCGCACCGAACGGAATCCCGAACGCCGTCCCGCGCAGGAAGGCGGGGAAGGCCTTGCGCCATTCCCGCAGGTTGAGGAATGGCGAGCCGGAGGCGCTGATGAGCGCGCCGGGGCCGCCGCCGCGGCGGATATGCGAGGCCACGTGGAGCACCTCGCCGATCGCGAGGAGCCCGACGGTGATCACGATGATCGAGATGCCGTCGGCGAGAACCGGGCTGCCGAGCGTGAAGCGCTCGGCTCCGGTGAGCGAGTCGAAGCCGACCAGCGCCAGCGCGAAACCGAGCCCCAGCGAGACCAGACCGCGCACCACCGAGTCCGCCACGACCGCCGAGATCGCCACGAACGCGAACACGGCGAGCGCGAAGTACTCGGCCGGGCCGAAGATGCGCGCGAGCTCGACGATATAGGGCGCGAAGAAGACCACGAGCACGCAGGCGATCGTGCCGCCCGTGAAGGCGCCGATGGCTGAGGTGCCGAGCGCTTTCGCCGCGCGCCCGCTCTTGGCCATCCGATGGCCCTCGAAGGTCGTGGCGATCGCGGAGGAGTTGCCGGGTGTGTTCAGGAGGATCCCGGCGGTGGAGTCGCCGAACAGGCCGCCGAAGTAGATCGATGCGAACATGATGAACGCCCCGGTGGGGTCGAGGCTGAAGGTCACCGGCAGGAGAAGTGCGACCGCCATCGCGGAGCCGAGGCCGGGGAGCACGCCGACCGCGGTGCCGAGCACGGCGCCGATGACGAGGAAGAACAGGTTCTGCAGCGTGAAGGCGACCTGGAAGCCCTCCAGGAGGTGGGTGAGCTGATCCATCACAGCAGTCCTTCCAGGAAGCCGGCGGGAAGGCCCAGACCGAGGCCAGCCCCGAACGCGAGCTGGATGGCCGAGGACATGATGATCGCCACACCGAGGTCGAACAGTGGGCGCCTGCTGCCGAACGCCCAGGCGAGCACCCAGAACAGCGCTGCGGCCGAGAGGAGCCAGCCCACCGGTTCCAGCAGCAGCGCGAACCCGGCCAGCGCCGCCAGGGTGATCCCGACGGTGCGCCAGTCGATGCGCCCGCGCGCCTCCGACTCCGCGGTCTCGGCAACGTGGGCCTGGTGCGGGGAGACGACCCGGATCTCGCTGGTCTCGTCGATGGCGCCGAGCTCCTGCAGCAGTTCGTCGGAGATCTCCGTCGGGTCGCCCGCGACATGCACCCGGCGGGGCGACGTGAGCACCTGGATTCCGAGGGCGATGCCCACTGCGTAGAGGAAGAGGGTCACCAGGGTCGGGAAGAACTGGGGCCCGGGGAAGGAGACCCCGGCGGGGACCTTCATCGTGAGAGTGCCGACGGTCAGTGCCACGGCGAGCAGCAGAACCCCGGCGACCACGATCAGCTCGCTGCGGCCGGTGTACCAGCGTGGCATGCGCTGCACGCGGAGCGCGCCCGTCGTGGGCGTCGGATCGGTTGCGCTCACAGTCCCAGCTCCGTGATCAGGTCGGTGGTGGTGCGGGTCTCCTCGCTGATGAACGCGGCGAAGTCATCGCCGGCGAGGTAGCTGTCGACCCACAGGTTGCGGGCGAGCACGTCGGCCCAGGCCTGCGTCTCGCGGAGCTCGGCGACCATCGAGACCAGCTCGTCGCGCACCGCGTCGCTGATGCCGGGCGGGGCGACGTAGCCGCGCCAGTTGGCCATCGAGACGTCGACGCCCTGCTCGACGAACGTCGGCACGTCGAGACCGGCGACCGGCTCTGCCGCGGAGAGCGCGAGAGCGCGGAGGTTTCCTGATTCGATCTGATCGCGGAACTCGTTGTACCCGGACAGGCCGGCGACGGTGGTGTGCGAGAGGAGCGATGTGACGACCTCCCCGCCGCCGGAGTACGCGAGATAGTTCAGCGATGACGCCGGCACCCCGGCCTCCTGCGCGAGCATTCCGGCGAGCAGATGGTCGATACCGCCGAGGGAGCCGCCCGCGATCGCGGTACCGCCCGGGTTCGCGCGGAACGCGTCCATGAACTCGTCCAGTGTCTGATAGGGCGAGTCCCCTGGCACGATGAGCACGTTGTAGTCGTCGGCGAGGCGGGCGATGGGGGTGACGTCTTCGAGAGTGACCGGGGAGTTGTTGATCACGATCCCGCCGACCATGACCCCGCCGGTCACCATCATCACGTCGTGCCGGTCGCCCATCTGAGCGAGCTGGGCGAGACCGATCGTGCCGGAAGCGCCGGGGATGTTCTTCACCTGCACGGCGCCGGCGATGCCCTCGACCCGCATGATCTGCTGCGCTTCCCGCCCGAAGGTGTCCCATCCGCCGCCGGGGGCGGCCGGCGCGATGATGGTGAGCTTGGTGCGCGGCGTCGCCGCGCCCCCGGAGGAACCGGCGTGCACAGCCGCCGTTGCGAAGAGCACGACGGCGACGACACCGACGATTGCTCCGACGATCTTCTGGCGCATACGGCTGGTGCTCCCTCTCGCGTGACGACGGTGTCCGGTCCGTCCACACTAAGCGTCCACACTAAGCTCCGTCCGGCGCTGGTCGGGTCAGGCGGACGCGTTCGGTCGGGGAACGGGTGGCCGCCCGATCCGTCGTCGTGCCGGCTGGCGCGGTTTCACTCGCCGGTGGTCAACGCCAGGATGTGCTCGCGCACCTGGCGTCGCATGACCTTGCCGATCAGTGAACGGGGCAGCTCATCGACCACGAACAGCCGGCGCGGCACCTTGTACGGTGTCAGGATCCCGCGCGCGAACTCGCGGATCTCGGCCTCGTCGACGGGCTCGTCGCCCTCGATCACGATCGCCGCGACGACCTCCTCGCCCGAATGACCGCTCGGGACCCCGACAACGGCGGCGTCGACGACACGCGGGTGCTGACGCAGTGCGATCTCCACCTCGGTGGGCGCCACGTTGAAGCCGCCCGTGATGATGAGCTCCTTGATCCGGTCGACGATCCGCACGAAACCGGCGTCGTCGATGGTGACGATGTCTCCGGTGCGGAACCAGCCGTCGACGAAAACCCGCTCGGTCTCCTCGGGCTTGCCGTAGTAGCCCTGGAACACCTGGGGTCCGCGCACCACGAGTTCACCGGCCTCACCGGGCTCGACATCGCGCGACGGCTCATCCGGATCGACAACGCGGCACTCGGTGCCAGGGAGGGGGAGGCCCACGGTGCCGGGCACGCGGTTCTCTGCCACCGGGTTCGCCATGAGCACGGGCGAGCACTCCGACAGCCCGTAGCCCTCGACGAGGTAGCCGCCGGATGCCTGCTCGAAGGGCACCACGAGCTCGTGGGGGAGTGCCATGGCGCCCGAGATCGCGATCTCTGTTCCGGCGAGCGAGACCCCCTGCTCCTCCGCCGCGGCGAGCAGCCGCTCGGCGATCGGCGGCACCAGCGGCAGGAAGGTGGCCGGGTGCTTCTTGGTCACGGCGAGCACGAGGTCCGGCTCGAATTTGGGGAACAGCACCAGGCGTGCGCCCATCGACATCGCGAATGTCAGGCACAGGGTGAGCCCGTAGGCGTGGAACATCGGCAGGACCGCGTAGACCACGCAGCCGCGTCCGCGCTGGATAGCGGGCACCCAGGCCTGCGCCTGTCGCGCGTTCGCGAGCAGATTGCGATGGGTCAGTGCCGCACCCTTCGGTGTACCCGTCGTGCCGGAGGTGTACTGGATGATCGCGAGGTCGTCGGTGGCCGGACGGGGGTGCGTCGCGGGGATCGGCTCCGCCGAGACCACCTCCTCCCAGCGCGTGGCGCCGCGCACCGGCTCGGTGAGGGCGGCGCGCGATGCGCGTGCCTTCGCGATCGGCAGCCGGAGGGCGAGGCGGGTGGACCGCGGCATGGCGCGGGTGACGTCGACGGAGATCACCGTCGGAACCGCGAGATCGGCCGGGAACGCCTGCACGGTTCCGACGACCTTCGACCACACGATGGCGTGCTTGGCGCCGTGGTCCTCGAACTGCTTGCGCAGCTCACGCGGGGTGTAGAGCGGGTTGTGCTCCACGACCACGGCGCCCAGGCGCAGGATGGCGTAGAACGCCACGATGTGCTGCGGACAGTTCGGCAGCACGATCGCCACCGGGTCGCCGGGCCGCACACCCCGTGCCCGCAGGCCGGCCGCGGCCCGCTCGATCTGCTGCCACAGCTCGCGGTAGCTGGTCGTGCTGCCGAAGAACTGCAGCGCCGGGGCGTCGGGGTAGTCGCGGGCGGAGGCCTCCACGATGTCCAGCAGCGAACCGCTGATCGGCTCCAGGTCGTCCGGGACGCCCGCGGCGTAGCTGTTGATCCAGGGGCGCGGGGGGTCGTAGGTCGTCACCGCAACAGCCTATGCGTCCCTTCCGGTGCCGCTCACGCCCGCGCACCCGCACCAGAACAGGCGAACAGCACCAGAACAGGCGGCTTCCCGCCGCAGCTGCCTGTTCTGGTGCCGCTCACGCCCGCGCACCCGCACCCGCACCAGAACAGGCGAACAGCACCAGAACAGGCGGCTTCCCGCCGCAGCTGCCTGTTCTGGTGCTGCTCGCCTGTTCTCGGGCGCCTGTCCCTGGGTAGGCCGCGAGGTCGGACCGCACCGGATGCCACAACTAGACTGTGCGTGTGTCTGAAATCACCCCCGATCTCGTGCGCCATCTGGGCGTGCTCTCCCGGATCCGGCTGAGCGACGAGGAGGTCGAGCGCCTCACCGGTCAGCTCTCCGCCATCGTCGACAACATCGCCAAGGTCTCCGAGGTGGCAACGCCCGACGTCCCCGCAACCAGCCACCCGGTGCCGCTGCAGAATGTGTTCCGCCCCGATGAGGTCGGCGACATGCTCACGATCGAGCAGGTGCTGCAGAACGCCCCGGATGCCGCTGACGGCCGCTTCCGCGTGACCGCGATCCTCGGGGAGGAGCAGTGATGAGCGACCTCACCAGACTCTCCGCCGCCGATCTCGCCGCGAAGCTCACCGCCGGTGATGTCTCGAGTGTCGAGGCCACGCAGGCTCATCTCGATCGCATCGCCGCGGTCGACGGCGACGTGCATGCGTTCCTTCACGTGAGCGACCACGCCCTCGACGTCGCCGCCGAGATCGACCGGCGTCGCGCCGCCGGCGAGGACCTGGGCCCCGTGGCCGGTGTCCCGCTCGCGATCAAGGACGTCCTCGTCACGACGGACATGCCGTCGACGAGCGGGTCGAAGATCCTCGAGGGCTTCATGTCGCCCTACGACGCGACGGTCGTTGCCCGCTCGCGCGCCGCCGGCCTGGTTCCTCTCGGCAAGACCAACATGGACGAGTTCGCCATGGGCTCCTCCACGGAGCACTCCGCCTACGGCCCCACCCGCAACCCGTGGGATCTGGAGCGCATCCCGGGAGGGTCCGGCGGCGGGTCGGCCGCGGCGGTCGCGGCGTTCGAGGCTCCTCTCGCCCTGGGCTCCGACACCGGTGGCTCGATCCGCCAGCCCGCGCACGTCACCGGCACCGTCGGCCTCAAGCCCACCTATGGCGCCGTGAGCCGCTATGGCGCGATCGCGCTGGCATCCAGCCTCGATCAGGTCGGCCCGGTGACGCGCACGGTGCTCGATTCCGCGCTGCTGCACGACGTCATCGGCGGGCATGACCCGCACGACTCCACGTCGCTCGACGAGGTCTGGCCGTCGTTCGCCGCCGCCGCCCGCGAGGGTGCGACGGGTGAGGTCCTCCGCGGCCTGCGCGTCGGTGTGGTCACACAGCTTCCGGACAGCGGGTTCCAGGCCGGCGTCTCTGCCTCGTTCCGCGCCGCCCTGGCGCTCCTGGAGGCCCACGGCGCCGAGATCGTCGAGATCAGCGCGCCGCACTTCGAGTACGGTGTTGCCGCGTACTACCTGATCCTCCCGGCGGAGGCGTCGAGCAACCTCGCGAAGTTCGACTCCGTGCGGTTCGGCCTTCGCGTCGACGTGCCGGGCGGCACGGTCGAGGACGTCATGGCCGCGACCCGTGATGCCGGGTTCGGCGACGAGGTCAAGCGCCGCATCATTCTCGGTACCTATGCCCTCTCGTCCGGCTATTACGACGCGTACTACGGCAGCGCGCAGAAGGTGCGTACGCTCATCCAGCGCGACTTCGACGACGCGTTCGGGCAGGTGGACGTCATCGCCACGCCGTCCGCGCCCACCACGGCGTTCCGCCTGGGCGAGAAGATCGACGATCCGCTGCAGATGTATCTCAACGACGTCACCACCATTCCGGCGAACCTGGCCGGTGTTCCTGGCATCTCGATCCCGTCCGGCCTGGCCGAGGAAGACGGCATGCCGGTGGGCATCCAGTTCCTCGCCGCCGCGCGTCAGGACGCTCGTCTCTACCGTGTCGCCGCCGCGCTCGAGGCGCTGCTGGTCGACCAGTGGGGCGGACCGTTGCTGGATCGCGCGCCCTCCCTCCGGCAGGCGCAGGGAACCGAGGAAGGAGTCCGCTGATGGCCAAGGACGCACTGATGGACTTCGACAAGGCCCTCGAGCTGTTCGAGCCGGTGCTCGGCTTCGAGGTGCACGTCGAGCTCAACACCGAGACCAAGATGTTCTCCGCCTCCGGCAACCCCGCCAACGAGCGGTACCACCGCGCCGAGCCGAACACGCTCGTCTCCCCGGTCGACATGGGCCTGCCCGGATCGATGCCGGTTGTGAACGCGCAGGCGGTGCGTTCATCGATCAGACTGGGCTTGGCCCTGGGGTGCTCGATCGCGGAGTCGAGCCGGTTCGCGCGCAAGAACTACTTCTATCCGGACCTCGGCAAGAACTACCAGATCTCGCAGTACGACGAGCCGATCGCTTATGACGGCGAGATCGAGATCGAGCTCGAAGACGGCACGCTCGTGACAGTCCCGATCGAGCGAGCGCATATGGAGGAGGACGCCGGCAAGCTCACCCACATGGGGGGCGCGACCGGCCGCATCCAGGGCGCGGAGTACTCGCTCGTCGACTACAACCGTGCCGGCGTGCCGCTCGTCGAGATCGTGACGCGCCCGATCTTCGGCGCAGAGCACCGCGCCCCCGAGATCGCGAAGGCCTACATCGCCACCATCCGCGACGTCGTGCGGGGACTGGGCATCTCCGAGGCGCGGATGGAGCGCGGCAACCTGCGGTGCGACGCGAACGTCTCGCTGCGTCCGCGCGGCCAGGAGAAGCTGGGCACGCGCACCGAGACCAAGAATGTCAACTCGATGCGTTCGGTCGAGCGTGCGGTGCGCTACGAGATCCAGCGCCAGGCGGCGATCCTCGCCGACGGCGGCACGATCACCCAGGAGACCCGGCACTGGCACGAGGACACCGGCCGTACGTCGCCCGGGCGCCCGAAGTCCGATGCCGACGACTACCGCTACTTCCCGGAGCCCGATCTGCTCCCGGTCGTGCCGGACCCGGCGCTGATCGAGGAGATGCGGGCAACGCTTCCCGAACCTCCGGTGGCGCGTCGTCGTCGGCTGAAGGCCGAGTGGGACTTCACCGACCTGGAGTTCCAGGACGTCGTCAACGGTGGTCTGGTCGCCGAGGTCGAGGCGACCATCGCTGCGGGCGCGAGCCCGGCATCGGCGCGCAAGTGGTGGACGGGCGAGATCACTCGTGTCGCCAACGCCGCGGGCCGCGAGCCCGCGGAGCTGGTCGACCCGGCGTCGGTCGCTGCTCTGCAGGCGCTGGTGGATGCCGGCACGCTCACCGACAAGCTCGCCCGTCAGGTGCTTGAGGGCGTCATCGCCGGGGAGGGGACTCCGCAGGAGGTCGTTGACGGACGCGGGCTGGCCGTCGTCTCGGATGACGGCGCGCTGATCGCGGCGATCGACGAGGCGCTCGCGGCGCAGCCGGACGTCCTGGCGAAGATCAAGGACGGCAAGGTGCAGGCTGCCGGCGCTGTGATCGGTGCCGTGATGAAGGCCATGAAGGGCCAGGCGGACGCCGCCCGCGTGCGTGAGCTGGTGTTGGAGCGCGCCGCTCGGTAACCGGCCCGTCTCACCGTCGAATCCACCCTTTCCGTGCCGCGTCCGCCTCGTGCGGGCGCAGCGAGAGGGTGGATTCGGCGTCGAGAGGGGGATTCGGGGGAGGGGAAGGGCCGGATGTCGGTGGTCGCGGTGAGAATGGGGCTATGGGACGCGGAGACGGCAGGGGGCGCATCGTCTCGCACGAAGGCGACGACGACTCCGGCACCGGCATCCTCCACGTCGACATGGATGCCTTCTACGCCGCGGTCGCCGTCCTCGACGACCCGTCGCTGCGCGGCCTCGCGCTGATCATCGGGAGTCCGGACGGACGCTCTGTCGTCTCCAGCGCCTCCTACGAGGCTCGCCGCTTCGGGGTGCGCTCCGCGATGCCGGTGGCGCGGGCGATTCGGCTCTGCCCGCATGCGCGGATCGTCCGGCCCCAGTACGAGCGGTATCGCGACGTCTCCCGGCAGGTGATGTCGCTGTTCGAGAGCTTCACGCCGCTCGTCGAGCCGCTCTCGGTCGACGAGGCGTTCCTCGACGTGCGCGGCGTGCGGCGGCTGTGGGGGAGTCCGGCCGCGATCGCCGCCTCGATCCGGCGCCGGGTCGAGGCGGAGATCGGCATCACGTGCAGTGTCGGTGTTGCCGCCACCAAGCACGTCGCCAAGATGGCCTCGACCCTGTGCAAGCCGGATGGCATGCTGATCGTCCCGGGATCGCGCACGCAAGACTTCCTGGACCCGCGCCCCGTGCGCGCGATGTGGGGGGTCGGGCCGAAAGCCGCTGAGTCCCTGGAGGGACGCGGCATCAAGACCATCGCGGATCTGCGCGACAGTCCGCTCGCCGCTGTCGAGCGCGCCGTCGGGCCGGCACTCGCGCGTCGCCTGCTCGACCTCGCCCGCGGTGTCGACCCGCGCGAGGTCGAGACCACCCGCATCGAGAAGAGCGTCGGCCACGAGGAGACCTTCGAGGTGGACGTGAGCGATCGTGAGGCGCTGCGGTCCGAGCTGTTGCGGCTCGCCGACCGGGTGGGCGCGCGGCTGCGTCGCGCGGACTGGGAGGCGGCCACGGTCTCGATCAAGATC
Organism: Microbacterium longlingense; assembly: GCF_058349825.2. Lineage (NCBI taxonomy): Bacteria > Bacillati > Actinomycetota > Actinomycetes > Micrococcales > Microbacteriaceae > Microbacterium > Microbacterium longlingense. The sequence goes on along the minus strand of NZ_JBYRJA020000003.1, from coordinate 155,540 downwards.
CGTTTCGCGGACTTCTCCACTGTGACGCGCTCACTGACGCTGCCGGAGCCGACATCCGTCGGCCAGCGGCTGGGCGAGGCTGCGCAGACGCTCTTCGACGCGATCGCCCGCCACGACCCGGTTCGACTCGTCGGCGTGCGTGCCGAGCGGCTCCGCGACGCCACGACCGCCGCCGTGCTCTGGGACGATGATGCCGACTGGCGCAGTGTCGAGAGCGCGATGGACCGGGCGCGCGAACGCTTTGGCAGCGCCACCATCACCCGGGCGCGTCACCTCGGGCAGGGCGACGGCCGAGGAGCGGCTGCCCACCCCCGAGCGCACGGTCTCGACTGACGTGCACGGCGTCCCCGCGGGGCAGGCGGACGAGCACCAGCACGGACCGTGCGCCACGAATCGGTGCGGATCCGCCGCGCCGCCGCTCACATCCCCGTCGCATCCGGCGCGGGTCTCGACTAGCGTGGAGATATGCCTCACATCGCAGTCGAACTCGGTAAGAACGCTGCAAACATCGGCGTCAAGAGCGCCTACGGCGAACCGCAGGAGATCGATGGCGCGGTCTACGCGCCGGTCGCGCTCACCTGCTACGGGTTCGGCGGCGGTTCAGCGGAAGGCGCAGGCGAGGGCGGCGGTGGCGGCGGCTCGTCGATTCCTCTCGGCGTCTACGTTCGCCGCGAGGAGGGCCTGCGTTTCGAGCCGAACATCGTCTCGCTGCTGGCCGTCGGCATCCCCTTCGTGTGGGTCGCCGGGCGGGCGCTGAGCCGCATCATCCGCGCGCTCAAGAAGTGACGGCACCCGGCAGCGGACTCCTCGAGGACGCCGCCCGGTCGGTGGTCGAGCACATCCGTGCGCTCGGCGTGCCCGCGCCGGTTGTTCTTCTGGATGGCCGGAGCGGCGCCGGCAAGACCACGCTTGCGGCGCTCATCGTGGCCCGCTGGCCTCTCGACGCGCCGGTGCAGCCGATCGCGTTGGACTCGCTCTACCCGGGGTGGGACGGCCTCGATGCGGGTGTCGAGCGGGCGCGTGACCGTATCCTGCTGCCGCATCGCCGCGGGGAGCCGGGCACGTGGTGGACGTGGGACTGGGCTCGTGAGACCGAGGCGGAATCGCGCACGGTGACGCCGGACCGGGGTGTGCTGATCGAGGGCGCCGGCGCGCTCACACCCGGCACCGCGTCGCTCGCGGACCTGCGGATCTGGGCGGACGCCCCGGATGCGCTGCGCAAGGAGCGGGCACTCCACCGCGACGGTGACGCCTACCGTCCCCACTGGGACCGCTGGGCCCGTCAGGAGGATCGTCACATCTCCCGTGACCGGCCTCGCGAGCTGGCAGATCTGGTCGTGCCGTTGGGGTGATGCGCGGCCGGACCCTGCTCAGAGCAGGGTGTCGTCCTCGGCGTCTGCTGCTTCGACCAGGAGCTCCAGGCGGTATCCGAGCCAGTCGTACACGGCGAAGCGGGTGTCTGCAGGGTCCCGCTCCTCGTCCTCGGTGTCGATCCCGAGACGCGTCGCGATCACCAGACGGAGCGCGGTGAGCGTGCGCAGCCACGCGTCGAGGTCGGCGACGGCGATCTCGGCGTCGATCTCTTCGAGTTCGATGCCCGGCTCTGCGAACGGCCGCAGCGCGGTGCGGACGGTCGCCGCGTCCGCCGCCCGACGGCCGAGCAGGTCGGAGCGCGTCGCGGCGGCGAAGTCCGACGAGGCGCCTGCGTCATCGGGGTACGCATCGGGGACGAGGCGGGTGACCCCCGGCTCTCCCGGGTCGGTGAGCAAGGATTCGAGCTGACCGACGAGGCTGTCGAGGTTCCTGCCCTCGATGCGGGCCATCGGCATCAGTACGGTCTTGTCATCGCTCATCGTTGCGTCCCCTCATCGCGGCCCGTCATGGGATCCTCCGCACGGTTGCCCAGAGTCCGTAGTCGTGCATGGCCTGCGCGTGCACTTCCATCGTCTCGCGGGGGCCCGTCGCCACGATGGCGTGGCCGCGATGGTGCACGTCGAGCATGAGCCGGGTGGCGCGGTCGAGGCTGTAGCCGAAGTACGTGCGGAAGACGCGCACGACGTAGCTCATGAGGTTCACCGGGTCGTTCCAGACGACGAGCTGCCAGGGCTCGATGGGCGCGGCGCTCAGCCCGGGGCGCTCGACGCGCTCCTCGACGGCGTCCGGGGCCGACGCCGGCAGCACGCCGCTCACGCCCACCCCAGATCGTGCAGCTGGGCGTCGTCGATGCCGTAGAAGTGGGCGATCTCGTGCACCAGCGTGACATGGACCTCGGCGCGCAGCGCCGCGACGTCATCGCACGCGTCGAGATGCGGCTCACGGTAGATGATGATGCGGTCGGGAAGCTCGCCCATGCCATAAGCGCCGCGCTCTGTCAGCGCCAAGCCCTCGTACAGGCCGAGAAGATCGAGGCTGCCATCCTCCGGTCGGTCCTCGACCACGAAGACGACGTTGTCCAGGCCGGCGACCATCTCATCGGGCAGTCGGTCGAGCTCGTCCGAGACGAGGGCCTCGAACGCGTCATCATCCATCTGCATCATCGATCATTCACCGCCTCCAGCCTATGCGGCCGTCGTGCTGCGGCCTACCTCGAGGTGTATCGGCCGCATGGAAAGGGGGGGGCGCAACGCCGGGAGGCGAGCGCGGACAAGGACGCCCCGTGTCCGGGGTGCGACACAAGTCGTCCGGACTGCGCGTGCTTCGGTCGTCCGGGGCGTGCACCGCCGTCCTAGCCTGAGAGGACGTGCCCCGGAGCGGTTCCGGTGTGAAGCGCATCGTCCGGAGAGGAAGATCATGGCGTTCTGCGAACCCGCCGAAGTGGTGCAGGTCACCCGGCTCAGCCCGTCGTTCATCCGGGTGCGGCTGCGCGCGGTGGGGTCGTGGCGCTGGTTCGTCGACGGCCGGGGAGACGAACGCATCGATCTGGCGTTCCCGCGTGCTGGCGAGACCGATGCAGACGTGGGCTACTTCCTCGACGAGGACGCCGGGATCGAGCGCGATGATGCCCCGCCGCCCTGGCGTCACTACACGGTGCGCGCGGTGCACGAGGACGGTCGGGAGCTCGACGTCGACTTCGTCGTGCACCCCGGCGGTGTGGCGTCGTCGTGGGCCGAGGGGGCGGAGCCGGGTCAGCGCGTCGGCGTCTTTCGCGGCGCCTCGGCCTCTCGTGCGTACTATGCTCCGCCGGCGGAGGCGGACTGGCAGCTGCTGGTCGCCGACGCCACGGGTCTTCCCGGTCTCGGCCGCATCATCGAGGAACTGCCGGACGGCGCGGTGGTGCATGCCGTCGCCGAGGTGCCGACGATCGCCGATCGGCAGGAGTGGCCGACGCGCGGAACGGTCCGGTGGACCTGGCTCTACGGGCCCGGCGGACATCAGAGCGGCCTCCCAGCGGCGGTCGAGGGCCTGGCGCTGCCGGAGGGCAGAGGCTATGCGTGGGCCGCGTGCGAGGCACGGTCCGCCCGACTGATCCGCACCCACCTGCGGAGAGACCGCGGCATGTCACGGGCAGACCAGCGGGCCGTGGGGTACTGGACGGCGGGTTCTGCCGGCCACACGGAGTCCGAGGAGGGCTGAGGAGCACACCGGACCCGGAGCGGGGGTGAGGCGGCACCGCCCGACGACGACGCACGGTGAGCGTGGGGCCGAGGCGACGCGGGGTGGCAGGAGCAGGGGGCCGCGCGCCCCGTCGTCGCGGTGCACCCACCGGAACGGGTGCGGCGCGCTTCGCCGTCGTCCTCCCGCGGGGGAGGAGCAGGGCATCCCTCAGCGGCCCGGGACGCTCCATCACCGGTGGGACGTGCGGACCCGCCGGCGCGCGCCGTTTCCCGGGCCAGGGTCAGCCTCCGGCGGCCCGACAGCATGCTGCTGGGCCCGGCGAGCACATCGAGGCAGCTGCCGGCCGAAGGCCCCCGCAGCCGTCCCGGACATGCGACGCGCCGTGTTCGCGTGTCGCATGTCCCCCACGTCGAACATCGGTGCCCCCGGATGGATTCGAACCATCGACCGGCGGATTAGAAGGCCGCTGCTCTATCCCCTGAGCTACGGAGGCGGGTTGTCTCTACGGTACCGCGCGATGGGCCCCTGCCGTGCCATCCGGGCGGGTGCGCTCGGTTCCGATGTCGGCGACGGCGATGCCCCCGAGGATGGCGGAGGCTCCGTGGGGAGTGTCGGTCCGGCGTGCGCCACGAGCCGGCCCGGGCGGCCGGTGACAGGGCACGGAGATTGCCATCGTCTCGTGCCTCGCCATCGTCTCGTGCCTCGCCGATGCGCGTCCGCCGGTGCGGGACACGCGCCCGGCCCCGGGATGACGGGTCATCGACGGTGCCGAGGGGCAGCGGCGACGTGGCAGAGCTCGCCGACGGGAACTGCGGTGTCGTCGGCCCTCACTAGAATCGAGGGATGGTCACCGCTTCTGAGAACGACCGCCTGGTGTGGATCGACTGCGAGATGACGGGTCTCGACCTCACGGTCGATGAGCTCGTCGAGATCGCGGTGGTGATCACCGACTTCGAGCTGCGGCCGGTTGACCCGGGTTTCCAGGTCGTGATCGCGCCGACCGACCGGGCCCGCGCCAACATGGGCGACTTCGTGACCGAGATGCATCGTACGTCCGGGCTGCTCGACGAACTCGATGGCGGAGTGAGCCTCGCCGAGGCGGAGGAGCGCACGCTCGCGTACATCCGCCGGTTCGTCCCGCAGGAGCGCAAGGCGCCGCTCGCGGGAAACACGATCGGAACGGATCGCATGTTCATCGCCAAGTACATGCCCCAGGTCGATGGGTGGCTGCACTATCGGAACGTCGACGTCTCGAGCATCAAGGAGCTTGCGCGCCGCTGGTACCCGCGTGTGTTCTTCAACGCTCCGGAGAAGCACGGCGGACACCGCGCCCTGGCGGACATCCTCGAGTCGATCCGCGAGCTGCGCTACTACCGGCGCGCGGTGTTCGTGGCCGAGCCAGGGCCGTCGAGCGACGAGGCACGCGGTCATGCGGCGCATGTCGTGGCCGAGAGCGCGCCGCTCTGACACGCGCTGCCGCCGGTGTCCGAGGCACCCCTCGGGATGTAATACAATCGTGTAGTTGCCTGCGTGCGGGCACATGGTGGGTATAGCTCAGTCGGTAGAGCACCTGGTTGTGGTCCAGGGGGTCGCGGGTTCAAGTCCCGTTACTCACCCCAATGACTTTGCCCCTGGCTTCCGAGCCGGGGGCAAAGTCTTTCGCTGAGGCGAGAGCGTGGCAGAGCGCTCGCCCTCCTCACGCCGCGGAAGCGCTTGACCGTGGACGACCTCAGGCGCGCCCTGAGGCAGGCCCACGGGTATCTAGGCTGGGACCCATGACGAGCGACCAGGCACAGACGGACTTCTGGAATCGGGTCCGGCAGGAGCATCCGTCTCTGCCAGAGCACGCGCCGCTCGCCTGGGGCTTCGGCGCCACGCGCGAACAGGCCGATGAACTCCTCGCCCTCGTCCTCGCCGGTGTGAAGACCGGCACCGCCTCGTCGCTGTGGGATTACGAGGAGACGGGCGAGCCGGTGCCAGAGCCGGGCGATCTCAGCATCGTCCTCGACGGCGCCGGTGTGCCGCGGGCCGTCATCGAGACCACCGACATCGTGATCGTGCCGTTCGACGAGGTCGATTCCGGCCACGCCGACGCGGAGGGCGAGGGGGATCGCACGCTCGCGCATTGGCGAGCGGTGCATGAACAGTACTGGCGGACGCACTCCGAGAACCCACGCGGGTACGAGCCGGACATGCCCGTCGTCTGCGAGCGTTTCCGCGTGCTCCACCCGGCGTAACGCCGGTGCGGTCAGTTCTGCGCGTCGAGGAAGTCCGGAATGTCGGCGACCGATGAGAGCACCGCGGTGAAGGGCTGTCCGGCGAAGTCTTCGCGACGCAGCTTGCCCGTGAGGACTCCGATCGTGACGGCAGCACCCGAGGCCGCGCCGGCCTGCACATCGACCGTCGTGTCTCCGGCGACGAGCACGGCGGCGGGCTCGCGCACACCGGTGAGCTCCATCGCGCGGTGGATCATGTCGGGCGATGGCCGGCCGGCGTCGACCTCGTCACCGCAGACCAGGGCGTCGACCACGACGGTTCCGTCGGTCTCGGCGCCGACGGTCCATCCGAGGGTGTCGAGGATGCCGGTGGCCACGTCGCGGGAGAAGCCGGTGGTCAGCGCCACGCGGACACCACGTGCGCGCAGGGCGGCGATGGTCTCGGGGACGCCATCGATCGGTGTCGGCGGAGCAGCGGTGTAGAGCTCATCGAGGATGTCGCGGAAGCGGTCGAACGCCGCGTCCACGGTGTCCTCCGGGTTGCGAGGGTCGCCGCCGCCGAGCTCGATGAGGGCGGTGATCGCTGCGCGCTTCTCCGTCCCCATCCACGTCTGCAGGTCATCGGGAGAGACGGCGACTCCGGTCTCCTCGACCGCGCGGCGGAGGGCCTCGTACACCGCCCCGCCGTCATTGATGGTGGTTCCAGCCATGTCGAAGGCGGCGAGCGCGATCATCGGTGCTCCTCAGCAGAGTCGGGTAGGGGCGGTCGCGCCCAGCGTAGTGAGCGCATGTGTTGCGGATGGCCGCGGTCGGTGGCCGGGGAGACAACGACCGGTGAACCATCGGTGTGCCACGCGGCGTGTGTGATGAACATCCGAGAAACTCGCGTTGAGCCGGCGCGGCGGCCCTGCTCACGCCGGGAGCATCGAGACATGAATCGCTCCACCCGTCGCCCCGATCCCCACGTCACCTCGGCCGCATCCGCGCCGCGGCTTGTGGTGGTGGGTGCGGGGATCGTGGGCCTCGGGCACGCGGTGGCGGCGTTGGACGCCGGGTTCCGCGTGACCGTCATCGAGCAGGACGCAGCGGCGGTGCTGGCGAGCGTGCGGAACTTCGGCCACGTGTCGACGGCGGCGCAGAGCGGGGAACTGGGCGAGATCGCGCGGGAGGCCAATGCGATCTGGATGTCGCTCGTCGACCGGGCGGGCGTGGCAGCGCGCCGATCCGGAACGCTCGTGGTCGCGGGATCCGAGCTCGAAGTCGCCGTCGTGAACGAGTTCGCGCGAGAACGGGCGACCGATGCCACCCGGATCCTGTCCGGGGAGGAGGTTGCGCGGCTGCTGCGCCTGCCCGGACGGGCGCGGCGTCCGCTCGCGGGCGCGCTGTTGCGCGAGGATCTCACCGCCGACCCGCGGACGGCTGTCGGCCGCATCGCGGGGTGGGTGCACGCGCATGAACGGGGCGAGGTGCGCTTCCGCACGACAGTGCACGGTATCGAGCCGGCACCGGGCGGAACGGTGGTGCGCACCAGCAGGGGCGGGATCGAGGCTGATCGGGTTGTGGTGGCGGCCGGGCATCTCCTGGGTCGTCTGTTCCCCGACCTCGCCGAATCCGGTGGTGTTCGCGAGTGCGCTCTGCAGATGGTGCGGGTAGCGGCACCCCACGACATGGGCTGCGGACCGGCCGTGCTAACCGGGTCGTCGATGCTGCGCTACGGCGGTTTCGCCGGCCCCGCCGCCGAGGCGCTGCGCGGGGAGCTCGCACGCACGCGGCCGGAGCTGATCGAGATCGATGCGAACGTCATGTTCACCCAACAGGCCGACGGGACGCTCCTCGTGGGCGACTCACATATCGCTCACGACAGCGCGCCACCGTTCCTCGACGAGCGGTGGACGCGCATTCTGGTCGACGAGGTCGCAGCCCTCCTCGGTGCAGACCGGCTCGAGGTGCGGGAACGCTGGCAGGGCGTCTATGCCACCAGCGGCATGCAGGACGTGCTGCGGGCAGCGCCGCAGCCGGGTGTCGACGTCGTCACGGTCACCACCGGGGTCGGGATGACGGTGGGGCTGGGGCTGGGTGCCCGCACGATCGCTCGGATCGTCGCTGACGGCTGACGGCTGACGGCTGACGGCTGACGGCTGACGGCTGACGGCGACGCCTGATCCGTCCTGCTCTGCCGGGTGCGCGGGTCAGGAACCGATCACGGGGAACGGCTCGGACGCGGTCTCGCCTTCGTCGTAGATGGCTGCCGGGCTGCCGATGATGAGGCGGTCCGGAACACCCACGACCTCGGGATCCTTGCCGTCGTAATCGAACTGCGAGAGGACCCAGCGCATCGCCTCCAGCCTCGCGCGCTTCTTGTCGTTGGACTTCACGACGGTCCAGGGAGCCTGCGGTGTGTCGGTGTAGAAGAACATGGCCTCTTTGGCCTGGGTGTAGTCGTCCCACTTGTCCAGGCTCGCCAGGTCGGTGGGGGACAGCTTCCACTGCTTCACGGCATCGATGCTGCGGCTCGCGAATCGGGCGCGCTGTTCGGCCTTGCCCACGGAGAACCAGAACTTGACGAGGTGGATGCCGCTCTGCACGAGCATCCGCTCGAACTCGGGGGCGGCACGGGTGAACTCCAGATACTCGTGCGGGCTGCAGTAGCCCATCACACGTTCGACGCCGGCCCGGTTGTACCAGGATCGGTCGAACATCACGATCTCACCGCCGGTGGGGAGGTGCTGCACGTACCGCTGGAAATACCACTGCTTGCGTTCGCGGTCGGTCGGCACCTCCAGCGCCACGACCCGCGCACCGCGCGGATTGAGATGCTCCATGAACCGCTTGATCGCGCCGCCCTTGCCCGCGGCATCTCGTCCCTCGAAGAGGATGACGATCTTCGCATCGGACGCCTTCACCCAGGCCTGCAGCTTGAGCAACTCGATCTGCAGCCGACGCTTCTGCTTCTCGTAGGCAGCGCGGGTGATCTTGGTGTCATAGGGGTAGTTGTGCCGCCACGCGTCGGCATCGACGCCCGGCAGGGCCTGCAGCCCGCGGTCGCGGCGGGTGAGGTCGCCGATCTCCGACAGCTCCGTGTTGATGTGCAGCTGCTCGGCGGCGACCGCGCCATCCGGGGTGCGAATCGTCACGGCGGTGAGGTCCTCGGCGTACTCGTTGTCCATGGGGTGAAGGGTATGCGATCGCCGGGTGCACGCACCGCCTCGCAGACTGGGGAAAACCGGCGCAGGGTGACAGGCGCCCCGGATCAGCCGTTGCGCAGGCTCGCCACGGCGTCGTCCGGGCTCCAGAACTCCCCGACCAGGCGGAACGCGCCGGTCGAGAGGTGGAGGCGCTCTGCCCGGTATCGCACCCCCCGCGGATCGTGCACCGCACGGACGTGCCCGAGGATGCGCTGATCGCGCGTGACCACCCGCCAGAGACGGTCGCCCGCTCGGACCAGGTGCTCGCGCGAGGATCGCAGCGTTGGCGCCGCGCGGGGGACCCGCAGGTGGGGCGCCGCCGTGGGAATGCTGCTCGGACGAATTCGCTCGATCGTGATGGACATGGAAGCTCCTCTCCATTGGCTCCTCGTGGCTCCTCGTGATCCGGACAATACGGCGGGGGTCGGACATTGCCGCGCCGGTCGTCGGCAGGGGGCGTAGCGTGGAGTCGACGCTCGATCTCGAAAGGATGTGTCATGGAGACGTTCGTGCTCGCCGGTGGCTGCTTCTGGTGCCTCGACGCGGCCTACCGCCCCCTCCGGGGCGTGCAGTCCGTTGTGTCGGGATACACGGGCGGAGACGTCGCCGACCCCACATATGAGGAGGTCTGCACCGGCCGGACGGGACATGCTGAGGCGGTCGCGATCACCTTCGACCCGGAGCAGGTTCCCGTCGAGGTCGTGCTGGACGCCTTCTTCACCATGCACGATCCCCGTCAGCTCAATCGCCAGGGGAACGACATCGGCACCCAGTACCGCAGCGCGATGTTCTACACCAGCGACGCGCAGAAGGAGCTGTTCGAACAGGCACGCGACCGCGCCGCCGAGATGTGGGACGGCGAGCCGGTCACCACCATTGAGCCGCTCGGGGAGTTCTACCCCGCGGAGGACTATCACCAGGACTTCTTCGCGAACAACCCGAACCAGGCGTACTGCCTCGCCGTGGCGGTGCCGAAGGTGAACAAGGTCCGCGCGCACTTCGCGGAGTACCTCGACGTCTGATCACGACGCTGCGCCCAGGCGGTTCGGGACGACGGGTTCTCCCCAGGTCTCGCAGCGCGGCGTCGGTGTGGTCGCTCGTCCCTGCACGCTGGTGGTGTCCCTGCCGGGCACGCACAAGGAGCGCCGCATGACCCAGACCCTGACCATTGCCGGACACGTGGCCACCGACCCGCAGCGCGGGGCGACGACGGACGGGGCTGCGGTGGCGAGCTTCCGCCTCGCGAGCTCCGTCCGGCGCCGAAATCCGAGCACGGGCGGCTGGGAGCCGCGCGGCACGAACTGGTTCTCCGTGTCCGCATTCCGCGGACTCGCCGAGAACGTGCTCTCCTCGCTGCGGCGCGGCGATGCGGTGATCGTCACCGGCAGACTGCGTCTGCGCGAATGGCAGGCGGCGAGCGGGAAGACCGGAACGAGCGCGGAGATCGAGGCCGACGGTATCGGGCACGATCTGCGCTGGGGAACGAGCACCTATCATCGCCGTCCGCGCCAGAATGAGCGACTCGCGCCGCAGGGAGGCCAGGCGGACCCCACAGCGTCCGCCGATGCGTCGGGGTGGGGAGTCGACGCCGTTCTGATCTGATGGTGCTGTCGACGGGGTTCCGTTGCCACCGTCGTCTGGCCCCTACCGTCGTCTGGCCCCTGCCGTCGTCTGGCCCTGCCCAGACGCGCGGAGCGTCGGCCGCCCGGTGGCGACGGTGCGCCACGGGTTCCGGTGCCCGCCGAGCGGAACGGCTTCTAGACTCGGGGACGTGCGTCCGTCCCGCCCCGCGCTCGCCCCGATGGCACTCGGCTTCACCGCCCTTGCGGTTCTGGTGGGCTGCGCCCCGTCGCCACACAGCGCGCCCGGGGCCACCGCGACCTCGGCTGCACCGGCGGCCACCTCGGCTCCGGTGCGAGACGACCCAGAGAGCGGGCACGCGACTCCGTCTCCCGAAGGAACAGCGGCGGACAATCTGCCGCTGTTCGCGGCCGTGACCGCCGAGGTGTGGGCCTCGGAGCGGCGTGCGGATGCGCTCGCCTACGTCGACGCGCTGACCGCGGCGGGATTCGACCGCACGGCGATGCAGGTCACCGACGACATGTCGACGGTGGGCAACCCCGCCGAGAGTATTCAGTTCTCGGTGCGCTGGGGGACGCAGGAGTGTCTGGTCGGTCAGGTGGGCCCGTCGACGGGGGAGCCCGTGACCACGGTCATGATTCAGCTGGCAGGTGGTCGCTGCCTCCTCGGCGAGACGATGACCGTGCCGGAGCTCTGATCGACCGGAACGGAGCCGTTGTCTGTGCTCGCCTCATCAGCCTGCACCGGTAGGCTGATGAGCTGATCCGTGACGCTGGAGAAGGAGTATTTTCCGTGGCTGAGTACATCTACTCGATGGTGCGTGCGCGCAAGAAGGTGGGCGACAAGCTCATCCTCGATGACGTCACGATGGCGTTCCTGCCCGGTGCGAAGATCGGCATGGTCGGCCCGAACGGTGCCGGAAAGTCGACGATCCTCAAGATCATGGCCGGTCTCGACACTCCCTCGAACGGCGAGGCGAAGCTCACTCCGGGATTCACGGTGGGAATCCTCATGCAGGAGCCGGAGCTGGACGAGTCCAAGACGGTCCTGGAGAATATCCAGGAGGGCATCGCGATCAAGGCGAAGGTCGATCGGTTCAACGAGATCTCGGCGCTGATGGCGGAACCCGACGCAGACTTCGACACGCTGCTCGCCGAGATGGGCGTTCTGCAGGAGGAGATCGACGCCGCAGACGGCTGGGACCTCGACTCGCAGCTTGAGCAGGCCATGGACGCGCTGCGCACCCCGCCGTCGGACGCCGACGTCGCGCATCTCTCCGGCGGTGAGAAGCGTCGTGTCGCGCTGTGCAAGCTCCTGCTGCAGAAGCCCGACCTGCTGCTGTTGGACGAGCCCACCAACCACCTCGACGCGGAGAGCGTGCTCTGGCTCGAGCAGCACCTGCAGTCCTACCCGGGTGCGGTGATCGCGATCACGCACGACCGGTACTTCCTCGACAACGTCGCCGAGTGGATCGCCGAGGTCGACCGCGGTCGCCTGATCGGCTATGAGGGCAACTACTCGACCTACCTGGAGAAGAAGGCCGAGCGACTCGACGTCCAGGGCAAGAAGGACGCCAAGCTCGCCAAGCGCCTGAAGGAAGAGCTGGAGTGGGTGCGTTCCAGCGCGAAGGGCCGTCAGACCAAGTCCAAGGCGCGTCTGGCCCGCTACGAGGAGATGGCAGCGGAGGCGGAGCGTACGCGGAAGCTCGACTTCGAGGAGATCCAGATCCCGCCGGGGCCGCGCCTGGGCAGCGTCGTGATCGAGGCGAAGAACCTTCAGAAGGGCTTCGACGGGCGCAGCCTCATCGACGGGCTGGGCTTCAGCCTGCCGCCGAACGGCATCGTCGGCGTCATCGGCCCGAACGGCGTCGGCAAGACCACGCTGTTCAAGACGATCGTGGGCCTGGAGCCGCTCGACGGCGGAGACCTGAAGATCGGCGAGACGGTCAAGATCAGCTACGTCGACCAGTCGCGCGCCAACATCGACCCCAACAAGACGCTGTGGGAGGTGGTGTCGGACGGACTCGACATCATCGTCGTCGGCAAGACGGAGATCCCCTCGCGGGCATATGTGTCGAAGTTCGGCTTCAAGGGACCGGACCAGCAGAAGAAGGCCGGTGTGCTGTCCGGTGGTGAACGCAACCGCCTGAACCTGGCGCTCACCCTCAAGGAGGGCGGCAACCTGCTCCTCCTCGACGAGCCGACCAACGACCTCGACGTCGAGACTCTGCAGTCGCTCGAGAACGCGCTGCTCGAGTTCCCCGGCTGCGCGGTGGTCATCACCCACGACCGGTGGTTCCTCGACCGCGTCGCCACGCACATCCTCGCCTACGAGGGCACCGAGGAGAAGCCCGACCAGTGGTACTGGTTCGAGGGCAACTTCGAGTCCTACGAGGCGAACAAGGTGGAACGCCTCGGACCGGAGGCGGCGCGGCCGCACCGGACCTCCCACCGCAAGCTCACGCGTGACTGACAGCTGGTCCGTCATCGATGGCGGCACGGGGAAGCGGCTCTGCATCCCCGTGCCGCTGCGGTGGGGAGACCAGGACGCATACGGGCACGTCAACAATGCCACGATGCTGCGCCTCCTCGAAGAGGCCCGTGTCCGTGCGCTGTGGACGCCGGCCGCCGGCGAGCACGCCCCGCCGACGGCTGTGCTTCCGAGCAGCCTTGCTGCGCCGCTGCGCGCGCTGATCTCCCGCCAGGAGATCGAGTACCTCGCGCCGGTGGAGTACCGTCGGACACCGCTGGATGTCCAGGTGTGGATCTCGCGGCTCGGCGGGGCGAACGTCATCGTCTCCTACGAGGTGCGCGGCCCCGGCGACGTCGTGCACGCGCGCGCTGACGTGGAGATGGTGCTGACGGATGCCGCGACCGGCCGCCCCCGTCGGGTCACCGACGAGATGCGCGCCGCGTGGGAGCCTTTCGTCGGGGAGCCCAACCGCTTCCGGCGCCGCTGACGCCCCGGAGCAGGCAGACAGCACCAGAACAGGCAGCACTGGCCAGAAACGGCCTGTTCTGGCGCTGTTCTCCTGTTTTCCTGCGGCCGCGGCGGGCGATGCGGCTACGCCTCCGCCTCCGCGCGCGGCACGCGGATCATGATCTCCTGCGCGGAGCTGGCGACCAGCATCCCGTCGCGGGTGTAGAACCGGCCGTTGATGAAACCGCGCCCGCCGCGCGCGTTGGGCGACTCCTGCACATACAGCAGCCAGTCATCGACCCGGGCGTCACGATGCCACCACATCGCGTGATCCAGACTGGCGATCTTCAGATCGTTGTGCCGCCAGGTGAGCCCGTGCGCGCGCACGACGGACTCCTGGATGGTCAAGTCACTGAGGTAGGCCAGCGCCGCGCGGTGCAGCCGTGCCGAGTCTGGCAGGCCAGGGCTCAGCCGCATCCACACCGCCTGTCCGGTGCGCTTCAACGGATCGGGGTCGGTGTAGAGCGGACCCTCGACGTGCCGGACGTCGACAGGGCGATCGCGGAACATCCTCTTCAGCCCGCCGCCGACCTCGGCCAAGAAACGGTCTTCCCGAGGAAGGTCCTCCGGGTCGGTGATCCCCGCGGGCATCGGCGCAGCGTGTTCGAGACCGCGGTCTTCGTCCTGGAAGGACGCGATCATCGAGAAGATCGGCAGGCCGTTCTGATAACCCTGGGCGCGCCGGGTCGCGAAGGAACGACCGTCGTGGATGCGATCGACCGAATAGGTGACCCCCTTGGTGGAGTCGCCGGCGCGCAGGAAGTAGCCGTGCATCGAGTGCAGGTTCCGTCCCTCGGGGATCGTGCGCTCTGCGGCCACGATCGACTGGGCTACCACCTGACCGCCGTAGATCCGTCCCGTGGGCATGGGATGCGAGACGCCGGTGAAGATGTCCTCCGTGGTCCGGGCCACCGAGTCATCCAGGTCGAGGACCCGCCGGAGCATCTCGATCGACGGGGTCGCACCGGAATCCTCTGTCATGCCGTTCCTCTCGTGACACCCGCGGTGATCCGCGGACCCCGCGCCGGGGTCTGATCGGTAGTCTAGATCGGGTGTCGACCCCCCTCGTGCTGGCTGACGCGGAGACCGCCCGCGACGTGCTGACGTTCGCCGGACGCGCCGCGGTGGCATCGGGCGACGGCGTCCGGCTGCAGGCCGCCGCGGGGGTTCTGGTGCTCACCGCTCCCGCGCTCGCGCCGGGCGGCCTGATGGACGCCACCCCGACCGTGCTGGCGATGCGGATGGTGCGCGCCGACCCCGAACTCGAGTGCGACATCGTCGTCTCCGGCTTGGAGGCCGGCGCAGCACCCCACGAGCTCGCGCTGCCCGAGACGGGCCTCGCCCCCGCCTGGGCCGGTATGTCGCCGCCGCGCCAGGGCTGGGAGCGGGTGGGCGAGATCCCGGCCTCCGTGCTCGGCGAGCGCGCGCAGTGGGGGATCTCCGCGGTGGCGTTCGGCGCGGTGCCGGGTTCAGGGGAGGAGGCGGTCCGCATGCTGCGCGCGGCGATCTGGGGGGAGCCGGAGGACGTGCTCCTCGACCTGCCCCGGGGGATCGCCTACGCCGCACATGCCTTCGGTTTCGTCGCAGGGGCAGAGACGGCCACCGTCTGGCGGTCCGGCCGCTGGAGCAGGATCTCGCTGCAGCGCGGGCACATCCTGGCGCGCGGACCCGCCGTGAGCGGTCTCACGCCGGTGCGGCGGACCGGCTCCTCCGCCGTCTGAGGGGGCGGTCAGGCGCCAGGGTGCGCCGGCCGCGCCTCGAGCGTCTGCCGCGTTCCCGGAGCCGGAGCGGCCGGCAGCGCGTTGACCATCGCGTGCGCTGCCCGATCGAGGTAGTCCCACAGCGTCGCCTCGTGCAGCGCGGAGAGCCCGAGTTCATCCACCGCGGTGCGCATGTGGCGCAGCCAGCGGTCCCTGGCGTCCGGGTCGATGCGGAAGGGCATGTGCCGCATGCGCAGACGCGGGTGGCCGCGCCGCTCGCCATACGTGCTCGGACCGCCCCAGTACTGGATGAGGAAGAGCTTGAGGCGCTCCGCGGCTGGGCCGAGATCCTCCTCCGGATACATCGGTCGCAGTACCGGGTCATCGGCGACCTCGCGGTAGAAGACGGCGACCAGGCGGTCGAACGTCTCCTCACCGCCCACCTCGTCGTAGAAGCTCATGAGCGGTCCCTCTCCTCGGTCTCGGACCCGTGCTCCTGCGGCTTCCGGTCTGGCGCGTCAGGGCTCGACGCGGTGGGCATCGTCCTGGTCGGCGTCGGGTCCACCATCTCGTCGGCAGGCTTCCGGCGTCGCCAGAAGCCGCGGTCCGCTGCGGACGGCACCGGGGTGGGACGGGTCTGCGGCGGATTGGCGCCGCGGACACGCCTGGCGCCTTCCGCGCCCTCCAGGGCCACCGACTCGAGGCCCGTCAGCGGCAGGTCGAGGGAGGCGACGGTCTCGCGCAGCCGCATACGCAGCTCCCGCGCGACATCTTCCATCGTGTTCGCCCTGGTCTTGATCACGAGCCGGATCACCAGGGTCTCGCCGGTGACCGACTCCAGGCCCCAGACCTCCGGCAGATCGACGATCCTGGTGCGCCACTTGGGCTCCTTGGTGAGCTCGCGGGCCGTGCTCAGGAGCGCCTTCTCGAGCGCGGGAACATCGGCGTCCGACGGTACCGTCACGTCGATGATCGCGCGCGCCCAACCCTGAGACATGTTGCCGATCCGCGTGATCTCACCGTTTCGCACATACCAGAGCGTGCCGTTCACATCGCGGACCTGTGTGATGCGCACGGTCACGAACTCCACCACCCCGCTGGCCAGACCGAGATCGACGACGTCGCCGATGCCGATCTGGTCTTCCGCCACGAGGAAGATGCCGTTGAGCACGTCCTTCACGATGTTCTGCGCGCCGAAGCCGAGACCGGCGCCGATCGCAGCGGTGAGCAGCGTCAGCGACCCCAGGAGAGACGGGACCGAGATCTGGATGACCATCGCGATGGCCACCAGGCCCACGGCGACATTGACGATGTTCTGCAGGATCGAGCCGAGCGTGCGGGTGCGTTGCACGAGACGCATGTCGGCGAGCGGGGAGCGCTCGAGCGCCGTGGTGTCGGTCACCTGAGCACGCGACTTGGCGCCGTCGACGATGCGGCGCACGATCCGGCGGATGACCAGGCGCAGGCCCAGAGCGACCAGGACGGCCACCACGATGACCAGGAGCGACCACAGCGCGCGCTCACCGATGGTGCTGAGCACATCCAGGATGGTTCCCCAGACGTCGTTGGTCGCCTCGACGGGGTCGGTGGTCTCGAATGGGTGAAGGGGCACGTTCCGAGCCTAATCATGCCCGCTTGGAACGGGCCGGACGCGGTCGGAGGGGCACGCGCATCTCAGCGACGCCGTGCCCCTCCGATTCACCGTGTCTGTGCGGTCACTCCTCGTCGCGCACCTGCGCCGCCATGCCCCGCTCGACATCGGCGAGGTTCTCGTGCACGAGACGGCGCAGCGCAGCCGGGGCATCGGTGTTCGCTGCGAGCCAGGCGCGCGTGGCATCGCGCAGCTCCGGGCCGGTGAGCGGTGTCGGATACAGTCCGACGATCAGGTACTGGGCGATCTGGTAGGTGCGGGATTCCCACACCGGCAGCAGCATCTCGAAGTACTTCTCGATGTACGGGTGCAGCACCTCCACGCCCGTCGGGTGGACGAAGCCCTGCGCCGCGGAACGCAGGATCGCGTTCGACATGTCGTCGGCCTCGACCATGGCCGACCAGGCTGCCGCCTTGGTCTCCGCGGTGGGCAGGGCGGCACGTGCCATTGCGGCGAACTCAGCGCCCTTGGCGGTGTTGTCGGCGGCGAGGGCGGCGTCGATGGCCGCTTCGTCGACCTCCCCGGCGGCGGCGAGGCCCACCAGGAGCTGCCACGACAGGTCGGTGTCGATCTCGAGCCCGTCGAGCACCCGGCTGCCGTCCCGCAGGGTGCGGACGATCGCGGCGTGCTCCTCGGTGACGATGATCCCGGCGAACGCGGTCACGAACTGCAGCTGGTTATCGCTTCCCGGCTCGGCGGCCTCCGCCAGCGCCCACAGTCCGTCGGCGACCGCGCGGCGCGCTTCTGCGCGCTTCTCCGGCATCACATAGAGGTTCGCCGCCGTCTTGAGCTGGGCGAGCGTGGTGCGCACCGTGGTCGACTCGGTCTCGCGGCCGATGTTCCCGAGCACGAGGTCGATGTAGTCACTTGCGGGGCTCTCGGCGTCGCGGGTCTGGTCCCAGGCCGCACCCCACACCAGCGAGCGTGCGAGGGGGTCTGCGATGTCGGAGAGGTGCTCGATGGCGGTCTGCAGCGAGTTCTCGTCGAGACGGATCTTCGCGTAGGCGAGGTCGTTGTCGTTGAGCAGGATGAGGTCGGGACGAGGAAGGTCTTTGAGCTCCGGCACCTCGGTGCGATCGCCGTCGACGTCGATCTCGGCGTAGTGCGTGCGCGTCAGGCCGCCGTCGCCGAGCGTGTAGAAGCCGATCCCCAGCCGGTGCGGACGGATCGTCGGGTAGTCCGCCGGAGCCGTCTGCGTGACGGCGAACCGGGTGATGGTGCCGTTGTCGTCCGCCACGACGGGGGAGAGCGTGTTGACCCCGGCGGTCTCGAGCCACTTCGACGACCACGTCGAGAGATCCCGGCCGCTGGTCCGCTCGAGCTCGACGAGCAGGTCGCTCAGCTCGGTGTTGCCCCACGCATGGGTCCGGAAGTACTGCGAGACCCCGGCGAAGAACGCCTCGATACCGACCCATGCCGCGAGCTGCTTGAGGACGGATCCGCCCTTGGCGTAGGTGATGCCGTCGAAGTTGACCTGCACGTCGTCGAGGTCGTTGATCTCCGCGAACACCGGGTGCGTCGAGGGGAGCTGGTCCTGGCGGTAGGCCCAGGTCTTCTCCATGGCGTTGAACGTGGTCCACGCGCCGGTCCACTCCGTGGCCTCCGCCGTGGCGATCGTCGACGCCCACTCGGCGAACGACTCATTCAGCCACAGGTCGTTCCACCACTTCATCGTCACGAGGTCGCCGAACCACATGTGGGCCAGCTCGTGCAGGATCGTGACGACGCGCCGCTCGCGCACCGCATCGGTGACCTTGCTGCGGAACACATAGGTCTCGGTGAAGGTCACCGCGCCGGCATTCTCCATCGCTCCGGCGTTGAACTCCGGCACGAAGAGCTGGTCGTACTTGGCGAACGGATAGGGAACGCCGAACTTGTCCTCGTAGTAGGCGAAGCCGCGGCGGGTGACGTCGAAGATCTCCTCGGCATCGAGGTGGTCCCACAGGCTCTTGCGGGCGAAGACGCCGAGCGGCACGACGGCGCCGGAGGCGCTGGTGAGCTCGGAGAAGGTCGCCTCATAGGGTCCGGCGACGATCGCCGTGATGTAGGAGGAGATGCGCGGTGTCGGCTCGAAGCCCCACGTCGCCACGGTCTCGTCGTCGTGGACGATGGGCTCGGGGGTGGGGGAGTTGGACACCACCTTCCAGTTCGCCGGAGCGGTCACGGTGAACTGGAACGTGGCCTTCAGGTCGGGCTGCTCGAACACGGCGAAGACGCGGCGGGAGTCGGGCACCTCGAACTGCGAGTAGAGGTACACCTCGCCGTCCGCCGGGTCGACGAAGCGGTGCAGCCCCTCTCCGGTGTTCGTGTAGAGACAGTCGGCGTCGACGATGAGGGTGTTCTCCGCCTGCAGGCCGGCGATGCGGATGCGGGAGTCCGCGAAGGCCGTCTCGGGGTCGATCGCCTCTCCGTTCAGCGTGATCTCGCGAACATCGCGGGCGATGAGGTCGATGAACGTCTCGGCCCCTGGCGTCGCGGTGAAGCGCACGACGCTGCGCGACCCGAAGACCTCCGGTCCCTTGGTGAGGTCGAGCGCGACCTGGTATGACTCGGTGTCGATGACGGCGCGGCGTTCCTGCGCCTCGATGCGTGTGAGGTTCTCTCCGGGCACGGATATCGTCTCCTGGTGTGAGGGGCTCTGCCTCGGCGCTGCACGCGATCCTCTGGTGGCGATCGCGGCGAGAGATACGCCGGGGCCCGTACAGCCTAACGGCGCGGGTGCGCAGGGCCAACCGCATCCGGCCGGGCATTGCGTGCCGCGACTCTAGGATGGTGTCCATGCGCATCCACATCGCCACCGATCACGCCGGTCTCGAGTTCTCCACGCGGCTGCAGCAGCACCTCGCGGACGCCGGTCACGAGGTCGTCGATCACGGCCCGCTGGCATATGACCCGGTGGACGACTATCCGGCGTTCTGCATCCGTGCGGCGCAGGCCGTCGCGGCCGACACCGCGGCGGGAGAGACGGCACTGGGCATCGTCTTCGGCGGTTCCGGCAACGGCGAGCAGATCGCGGCGAACAAGGTCGCGGGCATCCGAGCCGCGCTCGTCTGGAGCCTTGCGACGGCGGAGCTGGCCCGCGAGCACAATGATGCCAACGTCATCGCGATCGGCGCGCGTCAGCACGATTTCGACGAGGTGGTCTCGTTCATCGACCGTTTCATCGCGACACCGTTCTCGGGCGATGAGCGTCATGTGCGCCGGATCGACCAGATCGCCGACTTCGAGACCTCCGGAACCCTGCTTCCCGACCCGCGCGCCGTCTGATGCCCGAGGGGCACTCCGTCCACCGCATCGCCCGGCAGTTCGAGCGCAACTTCGCCGGGCAGGTGCTGCGCGCCTCCAGTCCGCAGGGACGTTTCGCCGAGGGCGCCGCCATGCTGGACGGTCGCGTCGCGGAGACGGCTCGCGCCGTCGGCAAGCAGATGTTCCTCGGGGTCTCCGGCGACCTCTGGCTGCGCGTGCACCTGGGCCTCTACGGCGCCTGGGACTTCTCCGGCGAGATCCTCGTCGATCAGACCATCGCCGCGGCGAATGGCCGGATGGGCCAGACCAACCAGCGCGGAACCGACGTGGCAGCACCGATCCTCGATGCGGCGGGGGAGAACTCGCTGAGCTCGATCGGCGCCCCGCGCCGGTCACGCGTGCATGTGCGCATGTCGGAGCAGACCACCGGCCTGCACCAGGACGACGAGTGGCCGCCGCCGGTGGTGGGACAGGTGCGGCTTCGGCTGCTGACCGACGCCACGTGCGCGGATCTGCGCGGCCCCACGGCATGCGTGCTGCAGACCCCCGATGAGATGGCCGCGACCGTCGGGCGCTTGGGACCGGACCCGCTCGTGGGCGATCAGCGCGAGGGCGAGGAGCGGTTCGCCGCGATCGTGCGCCGCAAGCCGACCCCGATCGCACTGCTTCTCATGGACCAGGCCGTGGTCAGCGGCATCGGCAACGTGTATCGCGCGGAGTTGCTCTTCCGTGCCGGCCTGAACCCGCATACTCCGGGACGCGACGTGCCGGAGGAGATCGTGCGCGCGCTGTGGCACGACTGGTGCCGGCTCCTGGTGATCGGCGTGGAGACCGGGCAGATGATGACGATGGACGATCTGACGCCAGAGCAGTATCGGGCGGCGATGGCTCATCGCGACGACCGGCACTGGGTGTATCACCGTGCGGGGCTGCCGTGCCGGGTGTGCGGCACGGAGATCGTGCTCGAGGAGATCGGCGCCCGCAAGCTGTACTGGTGTCCGCGCTGCCAGGCGTGATGCCGCCCGGGGAAGCCGCCGGTGGGCGGAGACAGCACGCTGCGAGGGGAGAAGGACGATGACGTCGATCGGAGAGACCATCGGCACGGTCCGAGGCGTCCGCGTCACCGGCGAGAGCGCGGACTATCTTCCCTTCGACGAGCCGGTCGATCTCTTTCTCGCGGACGGGGAGGTCGTGGACATCGCTCCCGCCGGCGCGGTGCCACCGCGTGGCGACGTGCTCGACGCCGCCGGCAGCTTCGCCGTCCCGGGACTGTGGGACCATCATGTCCACACCGTTCAGTGGGCACTGTCCGCGCAGCGTCAGCCGCTGGGGGCGGCGGCGAGCGCGGCGGAGGCGGCCGCCATCATGCGCAGCGCCCCCGTGCTCGCCGACGGGCGCAGGGTCGGGTCTGGTTTCCGCGACGGACTGTGGCCGGACCAGCCCGCGCTCGATCTGCTCGACGCGGGGACGGGCGGTACCCCGACCTATCTCATCAATGCGGACGTGCACAGTGTGTGGCTGAACTCCGCCGCCCTGCGTCGCGAGGGATTCGAGACGCTGGGTGCGCTCAGCGGCGGGCTGCTGCGCGAGGAGCCGGCGTTCGAGATCTCCCGGCGCCTCAACGCGCTCGACCCGGCCGCCGCCGATGCCGCGGTGCTGGCGGCGTCACGGGCGGCGGCCGCCCGGGGCGTGGTGGGCATCGTCGATTTCGACATGGCCTGGAATGCAGAGGCCTGGCCGCGGCGCACGGCGCTCGGATTCGACGCGCACCGGGTGGAGTTCGGGGTCTACGCCCCTGACCTCGATCGGGCGATCGCGTCGGGGCTCGTGACCGGCGAGGGGATCCCGGACGCTGCGTCACCCCTGATCCGGATGGGCCGCCTGAAGGTGATCGTCGACGGCTCGCTGGGTACGAGAACGGCGGCGTGCACGCACGGCTACCCTGACGATCCGCGCAACCGCGGCGTGATGGCCGTGACGCCAGATGACCTCGACGACCTGCTCACCCGCGCGGCGGCCGGCGGGATCGAGGCGGCGCTGCATGCGATCGGAGACCACGCGGCGGCGGAGGTCCTCGACGCGTTCGCGCGCGTCGGGGCTCGCGGCAGCATGGAGCACGCCCAGCTGGTCGCGCACGCGGATCTCGCCCGATTCGGGCGGCTGGGCGTTGTCGCCAGTGTGCAGCCGCAGCACGCGGTCGACGATCGTGATCTGGTGCCGCGCTACTGGGCGGACCAGACCGCCCTGGCCTATCCGCTGGCCAGCATTCTGCGGGCCGGCGGTGACCTCGCGTTCGGTTCGGATGCGCCGGTGGCCGCGCTGGATCCGTGGCAGGCGATCGCCGCAGCGGTCTTCCGCAGCGATGACGACCGCCCCGGATGGGCGATCGAGGAGGCGGTCGACGTCGCCACGGCCCTGCGCGCGTCGGCACACGGGGGCACCGCGGGGGACAGCCGCATCCGCCCGGGCTCTCCTGCGGACATCGTGCTCTGCGGCATCGACCCGCTCAGCGCATCCCGTGACGAGCTGCGTGCGATGCCGGTCACGGCGACCCTGCTGGGGGGACGGCTCACGCACCTGTCGTGAGCCGCGCGCTTCGCCCGAACGGCGTGCCGTGCGGGCACGAATCCGGCCGGGACCGCCGTGCCGAACGCACGCGTGGGAGCGAAGCGCAGGACAGGAAGCGCGACAGTCCGGAGCGCCGACGACGGAGGGCCGGAGCACCTTTCGGTGCTCCGGCCCTCCGTCGTCACGCAGAAGCGCGGAGATTACTCGGCGACGTGTGCGACGAGGAACCAGCGGTCCTTCTCGAGACCACGCATGATCTCGATCGCCACGTCCTGGCTGGTGAGGTCGATCTCATCGAGACCGTCGATGGCCGTGCGGACATCCACCAGGATGTCGTCGATGTCGGCGATCACGTCGCGGACGAGCTCGTCCGACTGGGTGAAGCCGGCCGGCACGTGGGTGGGCTTGACCTTCTCGGCGACGGTCGACAGACGCGCGTCGATCGGGAGGCCCAGAGCGACGATGCGCTCCGCGGCGGTGTCGGAGAACTCCTGAGCGTGCTCGACGATCGAGTCGAGCAGCTCGTGCACGCCGACGAAGTTGGCACCGCGCACGTGCCAGTGAGCCTGCTTGCCGTTGACGACGAGGGCCTCGAGACCCAGAACGACGGGGGAGAGGAACTGGGAGGCCGCTGCTGCGACGGAGGGGTCGATGGAGACGGTGGGAGTGGTCTGCGCCTTGGTCATGGCTGCCTCTTTCTCTTGTGGATCAAGCGTTGCTATGACTAATAAGTTACTCGCTTCTGAGAGATGCGCAAGCAAGTTGAGGCTCTGCTAAATCCCAGGTCCGCGGGCAAGTTTAGGCTCTGCTAAGACATCGGAGGAAATGAAGGAGAGGCTCGCCTCGGCTGGGTGGGGCTCGGCCGGTATGGTCAAGTCATGAGCATCTCAGACACGGCTTCGATCCTCGCCATCGGTCACGGCACGCCGCGGCTCGCGCCGACCGTCTTCGTTGCGGACGGGGCCCGGATCATCGGCGACGTCGTCCTCGGCGATCGTGCGAGCGTCTGGTACAACGCCGTTCTGCGCGCGGACTCCGAGCCGATCGAGATCGGCGCGCGCAGCAACATCCAGGACAACGTCTCGGTGCACTCGGGCGACGGCTACGGCGTTCACCTCGGCGAAGACGTCTCGGTCGGGCACAACGCCGTCGTGCACTCGTGCACCGTGGGCGACCGCACGCTCATCGGCATGAGCGCCACCGTCCTCCCCGGTGTGCGCATCGGCAACGACTGCCTGATCGCCGCGGGCGCCCTCGTGCTGGGCGGCACCGAGATCCCGGACGGCTCCCTCGTCGCCGGCATGCCGGCTCGCGTGCGGCGCGCGCTGACCGCGGAGGAGATCGCTGGCCTGCAGGCCAACGCGGATATCTACCTGCAGCACATCGACCAGCACCGCGCGGCGCATCCCGTGGGCTGATCGCCATCGCCTCCCGCGCTCACCGCGGGGAGGGAGGGAGTAGGGCGGGTGGGACTTGAACCCACGATCGTCGGGTTATGAGCCCGCTGCCTTGACCAGCTTGGCCACCGCCCCGTGCGCCCGCAGGCACGCGTCCCAGAATACCCAGACGCGGGCGCTGTCACATATTGGCGGCCACGTAGGAGTACTTCACCAGCACGCGCTGCGCGATGCCGGCCTCCTCCAGCAGACCCTGCACGGCCGTCATCATGTAGCGGGCATCCCACCCCATGTAGAGGAAGGTCTCGTCGTCGAGGGAGTCCCAGGGGCCGTTCCACGCCTTCTCTCGGTACAGCGGCCCACCGTGCCGCGCGCTGTACCGGATCACAGGCTCACGATCGTCGGCCCAGAGCCTCTTGAAGATCCGGTTGAAGAGGTACTTCACGTCCGGAACCTCCCAGTGCTCGCCGCAGTACTCGACGTAGGAGAACTCGCGCTCCCAGCCGCGCGGCCAGCCCCGGCGGCGTACCGCATCGAGGATCGGCGTGAGGCCGTCGTCGTCGATGTCGACAACGGCAGGGCGGCGCCAGATCTCGACGAAGCGGTCGGCCAGCACCAGGGTGCGTTCGGCGATCGCCGTGGTGTTCCAGGACGGCGTGTCGGCCAGCGCCCGGGTGTCGGCGACGCGGCTGGCACGGTAGGCCGTCTCCTTCTTGTCCGGGAACGGGAGTCCGTAGCTGCGTTCGGCGATGCCCTCCTCGAGGAGCGTGAGGTTGCCCACGGTGGCGGCAAGCGCCCGGTGCGCGTTCTGCTCGTCCTCGGTGTACTCGGACCACATGCGCTCTCCGTCGCCCGACCACTGCGGGGCAGGGGCGACCGGCAGGATGCTGTCGACGTCGTAGCCGCTCGGATCGTCGACGCCCTCCAGCCGTCCCAGCACGTACAGCGCGTGGGGGAGCGCACCGTACTTCAGCGACACCCGCACCCGCTCATCCGATGGCGTGATCCGGGCGATCGCGGCGCGCAGCTGGTCTCTGCCTGCTTCGCGCGCCCGGCACAGCCGCGCGACGAGGCGCTCGTTCGGCACGCCGACGATGCTGCGCCGGAGCAGCAGCGACTGGATGTGCTCGAGGGTCTCGACCAGCTCGGCTGCGGCGAGGTGACCGGTGCGGTAGTCACGGTAGCTGCGCATGATGAGCGGATACATCCCGCGGCCGAAGGTGTTGACGAACCGCAGCTGGCGACTGATCTCCGGATCCTCCTCGACGGCGGGGTCCAGGAGCGCGCGGTAGATCTCGGAGTAGTCGCGCCACTGCGTGGCGTGCGCACGAAGGGTCTCCAGGTCCATCGCGGGGAAACGCTCGCGGAAGGCGCTGTACACCCCGTGGTCGGCGTCGAACGCGACCTCGCGGCCGAGTGTCATCACCAGGTAGTGGCGCCAGAAGCTCGCGATGGTCTCACCCGTGTTGCGTTCGATCGGCAGCCAGAACTCTTCTTCGATGGCGTTCTGGTCGGCGTGCGAGAGACCCATCAGCAGATAGTTGTGGATCAGCTCGTGATCGCGCAGCGGTTCGCCGGTGGAGTTCAGGCTCTCGAAGATCTGCTGAGCGCTGGCGTCGGGCCCCAGGGTGATCGCGACGTGCTCGAGCTTGCGCAGGCCCGCCCAGATGCGCGGCGCCTCGCCGGCCTGGATCTGGCTGCGGAAGAAGGCGTAGTTGTCGTCGAACCGCGACTCGCGATGCCGATCCGCCGGTCCTCGACGGTCCAGCACAACACCCTCGAACAGATCCGCCCAGGCGTCATGCGGCCGGAGGCGGGGGCGCGCCCCATCCGGTGACGCGGGAGAGCCATCGCGCACGAGCACGCGGGTGAGCTCCGCGGCCATCGCGGGGTCGCTGTCTCGCACGGTGTGATGCAGGGCGGCGACCAGCAGCATCAGGGTGGTGATCCGCTGCTGCCCGTCGATGAGGATCAACTCGGGGTCGGCGCCGGCGTCCTCGGCAGAGAGGATGGAGCCGATGAAGTGCCGGTGCGTGCCGTCGTCCGCGGCCACGGTGCGGATGTCGGCGAGCAGCTGCTCGCATCCACCGATGTCCCAGCGGTACTGGCGCTGATAGACGGGGACCACGATCTTCGTGCCCGGCGCGGAGAGCCACTCGACGGTGTTGACGGCGGTCGCCTCGACGTTGGTGGCAGCACTCATGCTCTCGACGGACTCCTTCGCGTGTGATCCGGGGCGCCGTTGAGCACCCCGCAGATCAGCCTATTACTCACGGTCCGCCGTTCAGCGGATCCTGCAGAAGTCGATGTTAGGCTCGCCTAAGCAGGCCTGTAAAAACTTCGCTGGCCTCGTCATGAAAGGACATGATCTCGATCATGGGTTACATCAAGTGCGCCGCTCTCGAGGAGACCGGCTTCGTCGTCCTGGACAGCTACGACAAGCCGATCGACCCCAAGGAGTGGCTCGACATCGAGTACGTCGACTGGAAGTCGTCGGGTGACACCCGCTTCGCGCCGCTGGCCTCGGCCAAGGGCGAGGTCGAGTGCAACGGCTTCTGGAACCACACGCCGCCTCGCACCGACAAGGACGGTGTCTGGATCGACTCGCAGACCGAGCTGGCCCCGACCCTCACCGCTCGTGCGCAGGAGCCCGGCGCCAACGTCGGTCGCTGCCGCATCATCGAGCTGCAGCCGAACAGCTACGCGGACTGCCTCTACAACCTCCACCAGGACGACAACAACCGTCTGAACCCGGACGGCACCGGTTGGGTCGTCCGCGGCTTCTTCAACCTCACCGACGACAAGAACAGCTACTTCGTGCTGCGCGAGAACCGCACAGACCCCAGCATCGAGTACCGCATCGCCCTCCCGGCGGGTGCGCAGCTGATCGTCGACACCCAGCGCCTGTGGCACGCGGTCCACCACGATGGCGACGAGGCGCGTTACTGCCTGATCACCTCGTGGACCTCGGGTCCAGAGCTCGACGCGTACATCGAGAAGTATCACGGCACGTCGGACTACACGCAGTTCGAGGTCGCCGAAGACGTGCTCGAGGCCGGCCAGGTCGAGCAGGCACGTCGCGACGCTGCCCGTGCGGCCTACTACGCCGCGAAGGGCCAGCAGGAGAAGCAGGTGATGAGCGAGGCCTGAGCCTCGTTCGCCTTCGGGCCCCGGCGTGCGGATCAGCTCCGCGCACCGGGGCCTTTCTCGTCCGTCGGCGCCGGACGAGGTCGCCCGGCGCGAACAGGCGGAGTCACACGCTTGTGATTCTGGACATGGTGGGTGAGAATGGGCGCATAACCGTATACGCAGGCCATTGTTCCGAGTCAGGTCGTAGGGGAAGACGCACCTGATGAAACGGAGAGATCATGGCGACTGCACAGGCACGCGGAGTGGTCTTCATCCACTCCACCCCTCGCGCGCTCTGCCCGCACCTCGAATGGGCGGTCGGACGCGCCCTTGGTCGTGCGGTGAACTTCGAGTGGGCTGATCAGCCCGTCCTCGATGGCGCGCGGCGCGCGGAGTTCTACTGGGACGGCCCCGCCGGCACCGGAGCAGCGCTTGCCACCGCGATCCGCGGCTGGGAGCATCTCCGGTTCGAGGTGACCGAGGATCCGACGCCGCGCAGCGACGGCGGACGCTGGCTGCATACGCCCGACCTCGGCATCCACTACGGCCAGACCGATGCTGCCGGCAACATCGTCATCGGTGAGGACCGTATCCGCTATGCGATGGAGATCGCCGGGGGGAGCGCGGCGGAGTTGCAGCGCGAGCTCGATGTCGCGCTCGGGACCGCATGGGACGACGAGCTCGAGCCGTTCCGTCACGCCAGCGACGATGCCCGTGTGATCTGGCTGCACAAGGTGGGCTAGACAAGCCAGCGGCAGGAGGGCATGGTAGGGCTCGAGTGCCGAAGGACCGGGGTGGGCGAGGCGCGATTACCGGAAGCCGGTGAGTGATCCCGGCGGCTGAGAAAACGAATCACCGCCCCTGCAGGAGAACGAGGCCCCCGGCAGGAATGCCGGGGGCCTCTTCACGATCCCAGGCTGGCTCAGTCGTCGACGCTGCGGAACGCCGCTACCGCGTTGTGACCGCCGAACCCGAACGAGTTGCTGATCGCGAACTGCGGGCCGGCGCTCAGGGGCGTCGGCTCTCCGGAGAGCAGGAACGGCACCTCCGGGTCCTGCTCGGTGAGGTTGATCGTCGGGGGGGCGATGCGGTCGCGTACCGCGAGGACGGTGAAGATGCCCTCCAGCGCTCCGGTGCCGCCCAGGAGGTGGCCGGTCGACGCCTTGGTGCCCGAGACCGGAACCTCCCGGATGCGGTCGCCGAACACGGCGTGCAGGGCCTTGTACTCGTTGGGGTCGCCGACCGGGGTCGAGGTGAGGTGGGCGTTGACGTGCGTGAGCTCTTCCGGCTCAGCGCCCGCCTGCTCGAGCGCGAGACGGACCGCGCGCGCGGCACCGCGGCCCTCGGGGTCGTTCGCGGTGATGTGGTACGAATCAGCGGTGACACCGCCACCGGCGACCTCCGCGTAGATCTTCGCGCCGCGGGCGCGGGCGTGCTCCTCGGTCTCGAGCACGAGCACACCGGCTCCCTCGCCCATCACGAAGCCGTCGCGGTCGACGCTCCCGGGGCGCGAAGCCGTCTCGGGGGAGTCGTTGCGCTTGGAGAGGGCCTGCATCGAGGCGAAGGAGGCGATGGTCACGGGATGGATCGCCGATTCGGTGCCGCCGGCGATGACGACGTCGGCGAGGCCGGCCCGCAGATGCTCGACCGCATTGACGATCGCCTCCGTGCTGGACGCGCAGGCGCTCGCGACGGTGCGTGCATAGGCGCGGGCCCCGAAGTGAAGCGAGAGGTTGCCCGCGGCGGAGTTCGGCATGAGCATCGGCACTGTCATGGGGAGCACACGGCGGGCGCCCTTCTCGCGGAGGGTGTCCCACGCGTCCAACAGCGTCCACAGGCCGCCGATGCCGGTGGCGAAATCTATCCCGAGGCGGTCAGGGTCGACCTCGGGTGCCCCGGCGTCCTCCCAGGCCTCCATCGCGGCGATGAGGGCGAACTGGCTCGACGGATCGAGCCGCTTCAGCTGCGGGCGCGGGAGCACTTCCTCCGGTCGGACGCTCGCCTCGGCGGCGAACGTGACCGGCAGGTCGTACTGGGAGACCCAGTCGTGCTCCAGCGTGCGTGCGCCCGAGACACCGGCGAGCAGGTTGGTCCAGTTCTCCGGTGCTGTGCCGCCGAGAGCCGAAGTGGCTCCGATCCCGGTCACCACGATGCGGTTCGTCATATGGGGGACTCTCTCTTCGAGACGAGATGGTGCGCGAAGCGAGGTGATGCTCCGGGCAGGAAAAGGCTTCGCCGCGAGGTGGGACGTCGAAGCGGGGTGTCGGGGGGAGAGCGAGGATGCCGGCGGCCGGACGGCGCACCGGCATCCCTCTCGTGCTTACGCCTGGGCGCCGGCGATGAAGTCGACGGCGTCCTTGACGGTCTTGAGGTTCTTGACCTCGTCGTCAGGGATCGTGACGGCGAACTTCTCCTCGGCGTTCACGACGATGGTCATCATCGAGATCGAGTCGATGTCGAGGTCGTCGGTGAACGACTTCTCGAGCGCGACCTCCGAGGCGTCGATGCCCGTCTCGTCGGTGATGAGCTCTGCGAGTCCGGCGAGGACCTCTTCGTTGCTGAAGGCCATGAGTCTTCCTCTTCTTTCGTGGTCACGAGGACCGTGATGGTGTGCTGTTCAAGTGTAGGGAACGGGGGAGCCGCCGCCCGGCAGCCGGGCGTCAGGGAAGGACAACCACCTGCGCGGCGAAGACGAGCCCAGCGCCGAAGCCGATCTGCAGCGCGATGCCGCCGCTGAGCTCCGGGTGCTCTTCCAGCAGCCGATGCGTCGCGAGCGGGATCGATGCGGCCGAGGTATTTCCCGTGTCGGCGATGTCACGCGCGATCACGCAGGTGTCCGGCAGCTTCAGCTGCTTGGCGAACTCATCGATGATGCGCATGTTCGCCTGGTGCGGGATGAAGGCCGCCAGGTCCGCCGCCGAGATGCCGGCCGCGTCGAGGGCGCGCCGCGCGGTCTTCGCCATCTCCCAGACCGCCCAGCGGAACACCGTCTGGCCCTCCTGGCGCAGCGTCGGCCACGCGACCTTGCCGTCCCGGAAGTCGGTGAGCGTTCCGGTGGTCTGGATGACCTCGTTCTTCGAGCCATCCGAGCCCCACACCACGGGGCCGATCGCCGGGATGTCGCTCGGGCCGATGACAACCGCGCCCGCGCCGTCCCCGAGGAGGAAGGAGATGCTCCGGTCGGTGGGGTCGATGACGTCGGAGAGCTTCTCGGTGCCGACCACGACCGCGTAGCGCGCGGCACCGGCACGGATGAGAGCGTCCGCCTGAGCGATCGCGTAGCAGAATCCCGCACAAGCGGCATTCGAGTCGTAGGCGGCGGCCGGGTTCGCGCCGATCCGGTCGGCGACGATCGCGGAGACCGATGGGGTCTGACGCGGATTGCTGATGGTTCCGACGATGACGAGGTCGATCTCAGCCGGGTCCACTCCGCTGCGCTGCACCGCCTCGCTGGCCGCCTCGATGGCCAGGTCGATGGCGTTGGTCTCCGGGTCCGCCCGGCGCCGGGTGATGATGCCGGTGCGCTGACGGATCCACTCGTCGCTCGAGTCGATCGGCCCGACGATCTCTTCGTTGGGCACGGTCCGCTCTCCGCGGGCCGCTCCGTAGGAGAGGATCCGGGTGTATTCCGGGCCGCGGGTCTGGGCCAGGGTCGGCTGCGTCATGGGGGCCATCCTTCTCGGGCGTTCGTTCTCGTCAGGCGTTCAGGAGCTCGAGCGCCGCGGGCAGGTCGTCTGGTGTCTTCATGGCCACGGCCGGAATGCCGCGCAGGCCACGCTTGGCGAGCCCGGTGAGGGCGCCGGCGGGGGTGAGCTCGATGATGCCGGTGACACCGGCGTCGGCGAGGCCCGCCATGCACAGGTCCCAGCGCACGGGGGAGGCCACCTGGGAGACGATGAGGTCGAGCGCACGCCGACCATTGGTCACGATCGAGCCGTCGCTGTTGGTCCACAGCGGGGTGCTCGGCGTCGAGAAGTTCTCGGCGGGCACGGCATCGACGACGGGGCCGAGCACGTCCTGTGCCGGGGCCATGAAGCGGGTGTGGAAGGCGCCCGCCACCTGCAGCGGGATGACCCGCGCACCGCGGGGCGCCTGCTCCGCGAGTGCGGCAAGCGCATCGAGCGGACCGGCCGCGACGATCTGGCCTGCGCCGTTGTAGTTGGCCGGCGTCAGTCCGTGATCCTCGAGCGCCGCGAGGACATCGGCCTCCACGCCGCCGACGACCGCGCTCATGCCGGTGGGTTCGAGGGCGGCGGCCGCCGCCATCGCGCGTCCGCGGGTGCCGACGATGCGCAGCGCCGTCTCATCGGAGACGACACCGGCGGCCGCCAGGGCAGCGAGCTCGCCGACCGAATGACCGGCCAGGCCCTGCGCTCGTGCGCGTGCCTCGCCGAGTGCATGCCAGGCCAGCAGCGACGCTGCGACGATCAGCGGCTGCGCCACCTGGGTGTCGCGGATGGTGTCGGCATCCGACACGGTGCCGTGTCGGATGAGATCGACCTCCGCGGCGTCCGCGTATGCGGCCATGCGCTCGGCAGCGCCGTCCAGTTCGAGCCAGGGGGCGAGGAAGCCGGGGGTCTGCGAGCCCTGTCCCGGGCATACGACGACGATCACCTGACCAGTCTGCCAACGAATCCGCGGTTTGGGTGGTGAGACCCTCACAACAAATCGAAAACTCATTGTGGGTTTCGTTCAGCGGGAGGGGATGTCCGGGCGATGTCGCGACGAAGGCGCCCAGACGGAATGCGCCCAGACGGACCGCGTGCCGGCTGTGGCGGGTCAGGGTCGGGTCGGCCGCGGGCGCGCGGTCCGCCGACGCACGCCGTCGCCGCCGCCCACCGAGCCCAGGATCAGCGCGGTCTGCATGATGAGCGCTTCGCGCGGGCCGGTGGCGTCCCAGCCGATCACCTCGCTGATGCGCTTGAGCCGGTATCGCACGGTGTTCGGGTGCACGAAGAGCTCGCGTGCCGTCGCCTCGAGGGAGCGGCCGTTGTCGAGGTAGCTCCACAGGGTGGTGACCAGATCGGTCGAATGTGCCTGCAGCGGACGGTAGATGCGCTCGACGAGGGTCTGCTTGGCCAGGGGGTCCCCGGCCAGCGCACGCTCCGGCAGCAGGTCGTCCGCCTCGACGGGGCGCGGAGCGCTCCGCCAGGCGCCGGCGACGGCGAAACCCGCCAGCGCCGCGCGGGCGCTCAACCCCGCGTCGACGAGCGCGGTGACCGGCGGGCCGAGAACGACGGCCCCCGCACCGAACCACGGCTCCAGTCGCTCGGCGATCTCACCGAAGCGGAGCTCCTCGTTCGTCGCACGGGTGCTGTCGTGGCGCGCGCGCCCGATCACGAGCACGAGCCGTGACCCCTGGATCCCGATGAGCACGTCGACCGAGAGCTTGCGCGCCGCGCGTCGTACCAGATCGACGTCGAACTGTGCCGGCGTCGTCCCGACCAGAACACAGACCTCGCCGTGGCCGTGCCATCCGAGCGCAGCGATCCGGCTCGGAAGCTGCTCGTCGGCCTCGCCGGTCAGGATCGAGTCGACGACGAGCGCCTCCAGGCGTGCATCCCACAGGCCGCGGGCCTCGGCAGCGCGCGCGTAGACATCGGCGGCGGTGAAGGCCACATCACGCGAATAGAGCAGGATTGCTTCGCGCAGATCCTCGCTCTTCCCGGCGATCCGTTCCTCCGTCACCTCCACGGTGACCCGGATGAGCTGCAGGGTCTGCTGCAGACTGACGCTGCGCAACAGCTCGCGGGGCGCCGCAGCGAAGATGTCCGCCGCGATCCACGGCGTCGACGTCGGGTCTTCGAACCACTGGATGAACGACGTGATGCCCGCCTGGGCCACCAGGCCCACCGCGGAGCGGCGGGCCGGCGGCATCTCGGAGTACCACGGCAGGGACTCCTCCAGGCGCTGCAGCGTGGCCGTCGCGAGATCGCCCGAGATCCGGCGCAGCCAGGCCAGGGTGGCCTGGTTGTCCGGACCTCGCGGCGATTCGCGAATCGGGTCCGCGTTGCGGGTGTCGGTCACTCGTGTCAGCTTTCGCCGCCGGCGTTCCCGCTCGTGCCGGCGTTGACGTTGTAAAGCTCGTACTTCTGGATCGCCTGCGCGGAGAGCGACCGGTCGACCGCGCCCTCATCGGCCAGCGCCTGGAGGGCGCGGACCACCATCGACGGTCCGTCGATCTTGAAGTAGCGGCGTGCCGCAGCGCGGGTGTCCGAGAAGCCGAAGTCATCGGCGCCCAGCGACGCGTACCGCTGCGGAACCCACTCGCGGATCTGGTCCTGCACCGCGTGCATGAAGTCGCTCACGGCGATGACCGGTCCTTGCGCGTCGCGCAGGCGCTCGGTCACATAGGCGGTGTGCGGCTCCTCCTCGGGGTAGAGGAAGTTGTGCTGGTCGGCGGCGAGGCCGTCGCGGCGCAGCTCCGTCCAGCTGGTCACCGACCAGACATCGGCGACCACGCCCCAGTCCTCCCGCAGCAGCTGCTGAGCCTCCAGCGCCCACAGCACGCCGACGCCGGACGCGAGCAGCTGGACGCGCGGGCCCTCGCCCTCGCCCTCGCTGATCCGGTGCATGCCGCGGACGATGCCCTCGACATCGACGTTCTCCGGCTCCGCCGGCTGCACGATCGGCTCGTTGTAGACCGTCATGTAGTACATGACGTTGGGATCCGGGTGGTTGCCCCCGTACATCCGCTCGAGTCCGGACCGCACGATGTGGGCGATCTCGTACCCGTAGGCGGGATCGTAGGAGACCGTGGCCGGGTTGGTCGAGGCCAGCAGGTGCGACTGACCGTCCGCGTGCTGCAGGCCCTCGCCGGTGAGCGTGGTGCGTCCGGCCGTCGCCCCGATGATGAAGCCGCGCGCAAGCTGGTCGGCAGCTGCCCACTGGGCATCGCCGGTGCGCTGGAAACCGAACATCGAGTAGAAGATGTAGATCGGGATCAGTGGCTGACCGTGCGTGGCGTAGGCCGTGCCGGTGCCGGTGAAGGCTGCGACGGCGCCGGCCTCGTTGATGCCGACGTGCATGATCTGGCCCTGCGGGCTCTCCTTGTACGCGAGGAGGAGCTCGCGGTCCACGGAGGTGTAGTGCTGCCCGTTGGGGTTGTAGATCTTGGCGGTCGGGAAGAACGCGTCGATACCGAACGTGCGCGCCTCATCCGGGATGATCGGCACGACACGGTTGCCGAAGTTCTCCGCGCGCAGCAGATCCTTCAGCAGACGGACGAACGCCATCGTGGTGGCGATCTCCTGGGTGCCGGATCCCTTCTTCGCCAGGGCGTAGGCCTTGTCGTCGGGAAGCGTGATGTCGACGTGCGTCGAGCGGCGAGACGGCAGCAGGCCGCCCAGGTTGTTGCGACGTTCGAGCATGTACTGGATCGTCTCGTCGCCGGGGCCCGGGTTGAAGTACGGCGGCAGGTAGGGATTCTCCTCGAGCTGCGCGTTGCTGATCGGGATGTGCATCGCGTCGCGGAAGGCCTTGAGGTCGTCCAGCGTCATCTTCTTCATCTGGTGGGTCGCGTTGCGGCCCTCGAAGTGCGGGCCGAGACCGTAGCCCTTGATGGTCTTGGCCAGGATCACCGTCGGCTGGCCCTTGTGCGCCATCGCCGCCTGGAACGCCGCATACACCTTGCGGTAGTCGTGACCACCGCGGCGCAGGCCCCAGATCTGGTCGTCGGTGTAGTCCTTCACCAGGGAGAGGGCGCGCTCGTCACGACCGAAGAAGTGCTCGCGCACGAATGCGCCGGACTCCGCCTTGTAAGTCTGGTAGTCGCCGTCCGGCGTGGTGTTCATGATGTTCAGCAGGGCGCCGTCGATGTCGTTCTGGAGCAGGTCGTCCCATTCGCGGCCCCAGATGACCTTGATGACGTTCCAGCCCGCTCCGCGGAAGAACGACTCCAGCTCCTGGATGATCTTGCCGTTGCCGCGCACCGGGCCGTCGAGGCGCTGCAGGTTGCAGTTCACGACGAAGGTCAGGTTGTCCAGGCCCTCGTTGGCGGCGACCTGGAGCTGGCCGCGGCTCTCGATCTCGTCCATCTCGCCGTCGCCCAGGAAAGCCCAGACATGCTGTTCGGCGGTGTCCTTGATCCCGCGGTTGTGCAGGTACTTGTTCGTCATCGCCTGATAGATCGCGTTGATCGGGCCGAGGCCCATCGACACGGTCGGGAACTGCCAGTAGTCCGACATCTGCCGCGGGTGCGGGTAGGACGGAAGGCCGTAGGGAGCGCATGACTGCTGCTGGCGGAAGCCGTCGAGGTTCTTCTCGCTGAGGCGTCCCTCCAGGAAGGAACGTGCGTAGATGCCGGGGGAGGCGTGACCCTGGATGAACACCTGATCGCCGCCGCCGGGGTGGTCTGGCCCGCGGAAGAAGTGGTTGAAGCCGACCTCGTAGAGCGATGCCGACGAGGCATAGGTCGAGATGTGACCGCCGACCCCGATCCCGGGGCGCTGTGCGCGGTGCACGGTGACGGCGGCGTTCCAGCGGATCCACGAGCGGTAGCGCCGCTCGATCTCCTCATCGCCGGGGAAGGCCGGTTCGTTCTCCGACGCGATGGTGTTGATGTAGTCGGTGGTGGGGACCATCGGCACGCCCAGGTGCAGCTCTCGCGAGCGCTGGAGCAGGCTCAGCATGATCTCCCGTGCGCGACCCGGACCGCGGGCCTCGGCGAGCTCGTCGAGCGACTGCTGCCACTCGTTGGTCTCTTCGGGATCGCTGTCGTAGGCGCCCTGCGAATACGGATCCTGAGTGTTGACGGACACCGGCGGCCTTTCGTCGAACTGGCAGGTCATGCCAACGGAAACGGTTCGGGAGCGCTCGCGGGCTTTGTCGGCCTCGCACAAGCGCTCTTGTGGATCAGCCTACTCATGGCCGCATCCCAACGGCACTGCCATGCACGATTGTGCGCGCGCCGCGAGGCGCGCCGGTCGATCGTCGACACCCGCGTCGTCGGCGGCGAACCGGTGTCGTGTCGGGCGGCCAGAGTCTGCCGCTGCGGCACCGAGATGGCTACAGTGACCGGGTGGACGAGAACGCGATCGCCCGGTTCGAGGTCAGCTGCGGCGCTCGCGTGGGGGTGTGCGTCCGCCGCGTCGGGCCGGAGCCAGCCGAGATCCTGCGTTATCGTGCGGACCGAGAGCTGCGCTCGGCGAGCTCCGCCAAGGTCGCGGTACTGGTCGCGGCGGCGCTCGCTATCGAGACCGGCGAGGTCGATGCGGGAAGCCGCCTGGACCGCGGTGTCGTGGAGCCGGTGTGCGATTCGGGCATCTGGTCGCACCTCGATCAGCGGACGCTGTCCTTCGTCGACGTGGCGAAGCTCGTGGGGACGGTATCGGACAACCTCGCGACGAACGTGCTGATCCACGCTCTCGGCGGCGTCGACGCGGTGACCGAGCGGGCCGCCCGCTACGGTGTGGGTGGCTTCCGGCTGCACGACATCGTGCGCGACGAGCGGGTCGCGCCGCATCCGAGCACACTGAGCACCGGCACGGCAGCGGCCTACGCCGATGCGTTCGCTCTGCTCTGGGCTCGATCCACGGCGGGCGACAGGGTCGCGCTACGGGTGCTGGCCTGGTTCGCCGACGGCATGGACCTGAGCATGGTCACGGACGCCTTCGGCCTGGATCCTCTCGCGCACTCCGCGCCGGACCGTGGCGTGACGGTGGTCGCGAAGACCGGCACGGACGCGGGGATCCGCGCCGACTCCGGCCTCGTCCGGCTCGGCGCGCAGACGTTCGTGTTCTCCTGCCTCGTCAACT
Organism: Microbacterium longlingense; assembly: GCF_058349825.2. NCBI lineage: Bacteria > Bacillati > Actinomycetota > Actinomycetes > Micrococcales > Microbacteriaceae > Microbacterium > Microbacterium longlingense. The sequence goes on along the minus strand of NZ_JBYRJA020000003.1, from coordinate 118,578 downwards.
GGGAACCGTCAACCGGTGACCCCGAGCGCGACGAGGTCCTCGCCTTCCTGCGCGCGGTCGGGGCGTCGATACGCCGCCAGTAGCGACGGCTCGGTAGCATGGTTGGGCCAGGGCCTTTAGCTCAGCTGGTAGAGCGCCACGTTTACACCGTGGATGTCGTCGGTTCGATCCCGGCAGGGCCCACCCAAAGTGTCTTACGGGAACACGCGACATCAGTAGATGTTGAGTGTTCCCGTTTCGCTTCCTTGCCTTCGTCGCCGTGGTCGTGTGCTTCGCGGAAGATCGTCGCGAAGGGTTCCGCGAGGCGTGGGCGGAGGTGTTCGTCGTCGGTGATGTCGAGGCGTGTGTAGAACGCCTGGTTCGCCAACCGCCGGTCAGCATCACCGGAGTAGGCGTAGGCGCGGTGCGCATCGGTGAGTAGCCGCAGCGAGTCGTGGAGGAACGCGCGCCCGCCGGTGTGGTGCTCGCTATGTTCCGTGAGGCGACGGTTGATGTCGGCGAGGCCGGTGCGGATGCGGTCCTGGTGCCGCTTCAACGTGGACAGGTCGATGGCGTCGGCGAAGTGCGCGGCGAGGAGTTTGTCGGATTCTGCTTCCAGGCGTGCTCGGTTCGCGGTCAAGTCCGCGACTTCCTGATCCTGGCCTGCGTTGCGTTTGTCGAACGCCGCATCCACTACTACCTCGGTGCAGAAACCACGGTCGCGCAGTTCGCGGCGCTCGACGGGTCGGGCGCGGTGACCGCTGAAGCGGCGCTTGACCCTGCCACGTATGCGGGGTGGGTGGACTGGGAGAACCCGCTCATAGGTGAGTCGATGGGGAAACCGCGTGGTGCGGGGTCGGATCGAAAATCGTCGCCCCGGTTCATGGAGATGGTCATCAACAGGCCCAAGAGCTTGTCGATCGCTGCCGCACTGCACCCGGAGGTCTCCGAAGCACTCGATGCCGCGCAGCAGGACGCCTTGGCGGAGATTCGTCGTTGGCTCGCCCAGCACTCCGTCACTCGCGTTGGCCCGTTGGGGCGCAGGAGGTCGTACCCGTCGAGCAGATGCATGTCGTCGGGATCACGCATCGTACGTCGCGTGCGGGTGATCCGCACCGGCACATTCACATGCAGATCGGCACCCGCGTGTTCGCCGCCGGGAAGTGGCGGGGTCTGTTCACCGGCGCCCTGTTCAAGCAGCAGGGAGCGATCCGCGCCCTCGGCACCGCGGTGATCGCCGCCAGCCCCGAACTGCATGCGGTGCTTGACCGGCACGGCCTGACCCTCAACCCCGTAACCGGTGAGGTGGTCGAGTTGCAGCCATTCAATGCGCTGATGAGTAAGCGGGGCGAGCAAGTAGGTATGAACCTGGAACGTCTCGAAGCCGAATGGGATCAGCAGCATCCCGGTGAGAGCATGGGGCCAGTTGTCGCTTCGCGCCTGCGTGCGGACGCGTGGGCGCATGAGCGGCCCGCGAAGAAGCCCACCACCCTGGCCGAGGAAACCGGATGGGTGACAGAGCTGCGCGAGGCCGGATACGATCCCGCAGCGCTGCAACGACCCGCACCGCGCCCATCCGTGGCATTGGACGAGTTGAGCGTGCAGGAGATTGCATCACGCACGCTCGACCGCTGCGCCGCATCCAGTTCCGCATGGTCGGCGCACACGGTGACCGAGCACGCGACGCGGATTATGACCGAATACGGCGTCCGCGCTACGCCTGCGGAGATACGCGAGTTCATCACGGCTGTGTCGCGGTTGGCGTTGGAGGATTGCTTCACGATCCTTCCACCCGGCAAGCCTGCGTTGGAGCATGTGGCGCATCTGACGAGCGTGCGCGTCATACAAGCCGAAACCGAGTTGCGCGACCTCCTCACCGCCCGAGCGCCAGCGGATGAGCCGGCTGTTCCGGACGTGCAACGGCTGGCGCAGGACGCCGGTCTCGACCCAGACCAGACCGACGCTGCCGCAGCGCTCGCCTCCACTGATCCGCTGGTGATCGTGGAAGGGGCAGCGGGCAGTGGGAAGACGACCATGCTTGCTACCGCGATCCAAGCCGCGAAACGGGAGGGGCGAGCAACGCGGGTGGTTGCGCCGACGAAGAAGGCCGCCGACGTCGCACACCAGGCGCTCGGGGTGCCTGCGGATTCGGTGGCCGCGCTCCTCCACGCCCACGGCTACCGCTGGAACGCCGATGGCGTATGGACACGCCTCACTCCTGGCGAAACCGATCCCGAGACCGGCCGCACCTACACCGGCCCACCCGAGACTGCGCGCCTCCAAGCTGGTGGACGGATCGTGGTGGACGAGGCCGGGATGCTCGATCAAGACTCCGCCCTTGCCCTGTTCACCGTCGCCGCCGGGGCGGGCGCGACGCTCGCGCTCGTCGGCGACCGGGCACAACTCCCTGCCGTAGGCAGAGGCGGCGTGCTCGACATGGCCGCGCAGATTCGCGGCCGAACCATCGACATGGCCGAAGTCCACCGCTTCACCGACCCCGACTACGCAGAACTCACGGTGCGATTGCGGGAACGGGATGATCCCGGCAAGGTCTTCGATCAGCTCGCCGCGCTCGGCCTCATCCGCCTGCACGCCGACACTGAGAGCCTGCAAGAGTACGTCGCCCAGCATCGCGGCGATGGGGAGGCTGTCACGGTCGCCACCAACGACGAAGCCACCCGCTGGAACGAGCGCATCCGTGACCAACGCACGCACGCCGGGGCCGTAGACGACGCGGTGACCGTGACCGGCAGCGACGACCTCCCTATCGGGCGCGGTGACCTGATCCAGACCCGGAAGAACGACACCGGGTTGGCCGTGGCGAACCGGCAGCAGTGGGTCGTGCAACACGTCGCCGACGACGGAGCAGTGTGGGCGGCCGAGGCGGGCAGCGACCGGAAACGCGAGCACACCGTGCAACTACCCGCTACTTATGTCACCGAGCATGCGCACCTTGCCTACGCCTCGACTGCCTATGGGGTGCAGGGCGTCACTGTAACGGGGTCGCACACGATCCTCTCCGATGCCATGAGCGGAGCGGCCGTGTACGTCGGCATGACGAGAGGCACGGGCGAGAACCAATTGCACATCATCGCCGACAGCACGGCTGATGCCCGAGCGCAGTTCATCGACGCGATAGAACGTGACCGCGCAGACCGAGGACTTATCCACGCCGCCCAGCAATCGGCAGAAGCCGTGCGAGGTCTCATCGACAACGGCCCCGCGAAACTCGTCACCACTGAGATAGCTGCGCTGATTCGACGGGCCGGGCGCGCCGCGGTGCGAGCGGCACGTTGGCGGCAAGCATCCGACGCCCTGGACGACCTCTATGCGCGGCAGCGCGCCGAACGCGACCAGGTAGCCCAGGCGAACGACGAGGCGAAGCGATACGTCGAACTCGTACGTTCTGAGGTCGCAGAGCCACTGACCGCGCAGGCAGGGGAAGCGCTCACCGATTGGCAAGCCGCTGACGCTGCCGAGAAGACCGCCCGCGACAGGGCGCGGACAGTGGGGAGGTTCAGGAAACGCCGCGCGACCGCCGAACACGACACCGCCCAAAGCGCCGCCCGCGACGCGAAGCGGAAGCTCACGAAGGCTTGGGGTGAACCGTCCCGCTGGAACGAGAACCAGGCTGCATGGATCGAGCGCGTCACCCAGCCCCGGATCGACGCCGACCCGCGTGTAATCGACGCCGAGCAACAGCAAGCGAACGCTGCTCACGCCCTGCACGCCGCGCTAGAACCGAACCCGTGGCCCAGCCTGGGCGTCTACGCGCGCATCTTCGGAGCAGACGCCGTACGGAAAAATCCCGGTGCTTACATAAACGCGCGCCCAGCCCGCAAGGCCGAAGATGCGACCCGCACCGCCCAGCACGCCCGAGCCGAAGCCGAGACGCTGCGCGCACTCACTCCCGCCGAGGCCGTCGAACGAATCATGCAGACCCGCGCAGCCGAGGAGTCCGAGCGCGAGACCGCCCGCATGCTTGCTGAGCGTGAACGGCAACTCCGCGCCTCTCTGTTCCGCGAGCCGAGTCAAAGAGATAGTGGGTCGGAGCTGACGTTGTGACTGAATTCCTGAAAGCATTACAGGCGCTCTTGCCCCCGTCGAGATGTCCGCAAGATTTGTCATTCCGTAGTTGCGATGATGGTCGCATGAGTGCGCATCAGGAACAGTTCCGCGTGATCGGTCTTCCGCTTCGGACGAATAACCGGGAAGCGATGCAGACGATCCCTGGGCACTGGAAAGCGTTCGCAGCGGCGGAGGTGGGTCAGCGTCTTGGTGTTGCGGGTGATGTCTATGCCGTCTACACCGATCACGAGCACGAAGGCGTGGACAACCTGGGAGACTATACGCACGTCATCGGATATCGAGTAGACGAGAACCACCCCGTACCGGATGGTCTTGTCGCGGTGTCGGTTCCTGCTTCAGTGCGTGAGCGCGTCGCGGTTGAACCTGCACGTCGCGACCTGGTTCCTGCGGCGTGGGAGACAATCTGGAGGCGCGATGACCTCCCGCTGAGCTATGTGGCCGACTACGAGCGGTACGGCAGCGACGGAACCATCGAGATTTCACTCGGTCTACACCAGGAACCATGAAAGCAGAGCAATACCAGCATCAACTCGATCAGGTGACGGAGTACATCTACACCCACCTTGATGACGACCTCCGTCTCGACATCCTCGCGGAGGTCGCTGGGTTCTCGCCCTACCACTGGCATCGCCTCTACCGTGCGGTGCGCGGCGAAACGGCTGCGCAGACAGTGCAGCGGCTCAGGCTTGAACGTGCTGCGGCGCTACTCACGGATACCGCGTTGCCGATCACACGCATAGCCCGCCGTTCCGGGTTCACGAATGCGACCACGTTCAGTCGAGCATTCTCCCGTGTTTACGGCGTGCCTCCGGGCGGATTTCGCACCGGCGGGTCCGCCACCAGCACCGTTGCCAGGCCGGTCTTGGTCGAGCACGATCCTGACTCGCACCCCGTCGAGATCACCACCAACGAACTCATCGAACTCGCCGCTTCTGGACACACCGGCTCGTACATGAACGTCGGCCGAGCATTCTCGCGTGTGAGAGACCGGATGGCGCAGAGCGGTCGGATGATCGCGATCTACCACGATGACCCCGACGCCACGCCTCGGGCAGCGCTTCGCTCCGCAGCGGGAGTTATCATCAGTGCTGATGCTCACGTTCCCGACGGACTGGAACGAATCAGCATCCCCGCAGGACGACACGCGGTGCTCCACTATGTCGGGCCGTACTCTTCGATGCACACCGCTTACCAGTGGTTGTACGGTGTCTGGCTTCCTGCCTCCGGGGAGGAACCTCGTGACCACCCGGTATTCGAGGAATACCTCACCGATCCAGCGGTGACGGCCCCCGGCGACGCGGTGACCAGAATCCTGCTCCCGCTCCAGTGATCACTACGATTTCAGCGGGTCTTCGACCACACCGTGCCCCGATGCACCCCGAACTGACGCGCCACAGCCTTCACACTGATCCCCTGCGCGCGAGCTGTTCGCATAGCGTCCACTTCGCTGTCTGTGAGCCGAGTTCGAGGTCGTTTACTTGGTTCCGCCGAGGCGCCGATCAACGGGTCGTCGGCGCCCCTCTCGGATTCCGCATCCCCGCGACCCCCTTGATTCCATGCGGAAACGAGCTTCTGAACCCGTGGTCGGCTGTTCCCACAGCGCCCAATTGCTTCCACCCCACGTGTCGATTTTCAAACCGACGACGCTTCCCGCTGGGGGACTGAGAACGCTTCCTGTCGAACCTGCGTTGAACGGACCTTCCCCGGCGACCGATGGCTACCGCGTGTTGATGGCGTTACGCGGTGCCCTCCGGTCAGGTCACGACGCTGTGCTCGAATCGGCTTGACGTCCCCGCTGCCATCTCCACACGAGGCAGAGAGCACGTGTGCCGAACGAGATCGGTGCCCGTAGGCCAGTTCCACGGGGGAAAGGGGAGCCGAAGCGTTGGGCTGCACCGAGGAAAAGACCAACGACGAGCAGCGTGACGGCGAGGGCAGCGTGACGGCGAGGAAAGAGGTCACCGCTCCGGCGGAGAGCGTCACTCGATATGCCGTCTCACCCGACATAGCCAGATCATTGTCCCCAGCAGCACGGCGGAACAGTTCCGACCGAGTTGATGGAGACCGCGCTCTGTGTGCTCACGGTCTGACACAGCTCTGGCACTGCGACGCCGATCCCGGCAATCCCGATCACGGCAGCGGAAACAGCTGCAACAGGTGCGCCAATCTCGGTGAGCAACGCGACAGCGGCGACCCCCGAGCCCCCAGCAACGCTCACCGTGAGAGCAGCGATGAATGTATCCGTGTCATTCGAGTTCAACGCCCACTGGTATCCGATCCGGGAGAGGTAACCGCCGTACGGGGAAGACCCGGTGCATGCGGTGACGACCATGAGAGCCGTATCGCTCGCGAGAGGACTGGTGTCGGCGCCTTCGATGGTCCAGCCCGCATCGGCCAGGATGACCGCGTCATCCGCGATCGCTGCTTCGTCCGCTCCCGCTGCCCGCGCGGCATCGGCGCCGAACGTCCGGGGAATCGTCGTCGGTAGCGACCACGACGGCGTCGATCTCCGCTCGCTGATCTGCCGTTCACGATCACTCAGCCCGGGGTCCTCGAAGCACCTGCTGTCGCCGTATTCACGGGCTGAACGTCGGAACCTTTCCTGGACCTCGGGCAAGACCACACGATCGCGATCCGCAGACCCGTGCGGGGTGGCCCTGCGGCGTCGGTTCAGGACGTTCTTCTGCAGCAGTCTGAAGAACGACTCCATCGCCGCGTTGCCGCCGCAAGAAGCGACCCCACCCATTGGCCCGACGAGGTTATGGGAGCGGAGTTCCCGGCGCAGCGTCCTGCTTCGAAATTGCGATCCTCTATCCTCTATCCGAATGGATGATGCAGCCCTTCACGTTTCCGCCCAGCCAGCGCGCAGAGCGTGCGTCCACGGCGTGAAGTCCGTTCGGGGGCCGGCTGCCCACGCCGTTCTCAGCCCGTGACGTCGCGTTTTCGGAAGGCGATCCAGGACCCCACCGCGAGCAGGAGCGTCCAGGTCGCCATCACGATCCCGCCAGGTATCGGGTCGAGGAGCCCGACTCCCGGATAGCTGGTCAGGAGCTGTATGCCCGCGAGGTCGGGCAGGAACTTCAACGCCGGGATGACGGCGAGCACGGAGATGGTGAGCCCGAGCACCAGAGGCAAGAGCACGACGAGCGTCACGATGAACGTGCGTGCGAGGACGGTGATCGCTGCGGCGATCAGGCCCATCAGCGTGTAGTTCACGGCGACGCCGACCACGTTCCATCCCATTCCGGCGGTGAACTCCCCGAGAGCCAGACCGTGGTCACCGAGCACCGCGTGCTTGAGGAGGACAGCGGCGCTCGTGGCGAGAACGCCGATGAGCAGGGCGACCACCGCGATCACAGCGAACTTCGCCGCGAGCACACGCCCCCGCTGGGGGGTGGCGGTCAGCGTGGTGCGGAGTTGGTCGTCCGAGTATTCGGTCCCGGCGATGAGCGCTGCGAGCAGGATGATCAGGGGTTGCCCGAATCCGGCCGTCTCGAACCCGTGTGACGCGATGGGGAATGACATCGCTGCGGTTTTTTCGCCGTCGAATGCGAGGCCGGAGGCGAGCGCGAGAGCCGGGGGCACGAGGAGCGCGGCGGCGAGGGTGCCCTGAATGCTGCGTAGGGTGAGCGCCTTGGTCCATTCGGCGCGGAGTGTGTGGATCATCGGTGCCTCACAGATCTCTGCGCACGAAGGCCAGCGCCGCGGCGGTGAGCAGCACGACTGCCCATGCGGCTTGGATGAGACCCCCGGTGAGCGGATCGAGGTGGAGGCCCGCCGCAGGATCGGAGTAGAGGGCAGCTCCGGCGGCAACGGGGAGGTAACGCGCACCCGCCCAGAATTCGGAGAGCAGGTCGCCCACGCCGATCACGAGCGGTACGACGAGGATCAACGGCAGGATGGCGGTGCGTGCAAGCACGCCGACGGCGAACGCGATGAGCGCGGTGAACGTCCACGCGATCGTGACGCTGCCGAGATTCGCCCAGATCTCCGAGGTCAACCCCCAGGGGGCGACGCCGGTCTCGCCCGCTGCATGTGTGATCACCAGCGTGCCCCACATCGTCACGAACGCGACCGACGCGACCGTCACCGCGAGCAGCAGTGTCTTCATCAGGAACACGCGGAGTCTTTGCGGGGTGGCCAGGAGCGTGGTGCGAATCTGCTTGCCACCGCCATACTCGCTCCCGGCCCACAACGCGGCGAGCGCGACGACCAGGACATAGCCGAAGCCGGCCATCTCGAAGCCCTGATACGCGAGGCGGGTCGGTTCGGCGGAGAACAGGCGGGGGTCATCGGGTGCGATGCCCACGGCGGACGCGGCGTTTGTCCATGCCATCGGCCACGTGCCGAGGATCGTCACGGCGCCGAGAATCCCGGTTGCGCGAGCGGTGAGCAGTTTGGAGGACTCCGAACGCGCGAGGGGGAGAGCGCTTCGCAAGAGACCGTTCACGACGTCGCCTCGTCGCCGCCGGTGGCGCGGTACTCCGTGTGCTCGTCAGTGAGTGAGAAGAACGCGTCCTCCACGGTGCTGTGCGTGCCAGTGACCTCTGCCGCTGTGCCTGCCGCGAGCACTCGGCCGCGGGCGATGATCACGAAGTCGTCTGCGGTGTCCTCCATCACGCTCATCAGATGGCTGGACACCAGCACCGCTTTGCCGTCATCGGCGAGGGAGCGCAGGAAGCGTGTGGTCCAACGGATGCCGTCGGGATCGAGGCCGTTGGTGGGTTCGTCCAGCACCAGCACGTCGGGGTTGCCGAGGAGCGCGGCGGCGATGCCGAGCCGCTGCCCCATGCCGAGCGAGAACCCGCCGATCCTCGTCTTCGCGGCGCCGTGCAGCCCGGTGAGTTCCAGCACCTCGTCCACGCGCCGGGCGGGGATCGCGTTCGACTGCGCCACCCACATCAGATGCGCCCGTGCCGTGCGGCCCGTGTGCGCGCCCGGTCCGTCGAGCATCGCACCGACCTTCCACAGGGGTCGCCGCAACGAGCGATAGGGGCTCCCATCGATCAGCGCCGTGCCGCTGGTGGCGCGATCCAATCCGAGCAGGATGCGCAGGGTCGAGCTCTTGCCGGCGCCGTTGGGCCCGAGGAACCCGGTGACCCGGCCCGGAAGTGCGGTGAAACTCGCGTCGTCGACGACGGCGCGTGAGCCGTGGCGCTTGACCAGGTGACTGACTTCGATCATGTCTCCCAGCCAACCGAGCCTGCGTGCGGATGTCAGTCTGCGAGAGTTGACAATCGTATGCGCCGGAGGCGGTGACGGAATCAGAAAGATGTCGGCGTCACGATGCCGCTCTCGTAGGCGATCACGACGAGCCCCGCACGATCGCGGGTCTGGAGTTTCGTCAGGATGCGGCTGACGTAGGTGCGCACGGTCGTCACGGTGACGAACAGCTCAGCCGCGATCTCCGCATTCGATCTGCCTTGCCCGATGAGCGTCAGGGTCTCGCGCTCCCGCTCCGTGAGGGGGTCGAGTCGGTGATCCTCCCGCACGGGCGCGAATCGTCCGATCAGGCGCTTCGTCACTTCCGGTGCGAGCAGCGCGTTCCCTTCGTGTGCGACGCGGATCGCGTGCAGCACCTCGCTGGGCGGGCTGTTCTTCAACAGGAATCCGGACGCCCCGACCCGCAGTGCCTCATACACGTACTCGTCCACGTCGAACATCGTCAGCACGATCACCCGCGGCCCGTCGGTCTGCCCGGTCAGGGCGCGGGTGGCTGCCAGTCCCGTCATCCGCGGCATCTGCACGTCCATCAACACGACATCCGCGCCCAGCCGCGCAGCACTCTCGACCGCCGCTTCGCCGTCACCGGCCTCGCCGACGACCTCCATGTCGTCATCGCTGTCGACCAGCAGCCGAAGCGACGAGCGGATCGCCGGCTCATCATCGGCTATCAACACCCGGATCGCCGTCATGCGTGACCTCCGACCGCAGGCCGCTGACACGGCAGGGCTGCCGAAACCCGGAAGCCGGAAGCCGAGGAGGCGAAGGCCACGGTGCCGCCCAGCAGCTCGACTCTCTCGCGCATCCCCCTCAAACCGTGTCCGGGCCGGATCCCGCTCTGTGCCCCCTGGCCGTCATCCTGGACGCCCACCGTCACCGTCTCCGACGACACACGGAGCGTCACGACCGCGGACGACGCCGACGCGTGCCGGATCACGTTCGTCACCGCTTCCTGAACGATCCGGAGCACTGTCGTCCGCACATCGGCCGGAAGCGCATCGATTGCTTCTTCTGCGTCGAGGCGGACGACGACACCCGACTTCTCCGCGGTCCGCATAACACCGGCAAGCGCTGCCGAGAGAGGGCTCGACGCCACGTCGTCCCTATCGATGTCTGCGCGCTCTCGTTGCAGGAGCGCTTTCAGCTCCGACAGCGACGACCGCGCGTCGCTCTCGACGCTGCGCAGCACCGCACGCAACTCGTCAGTGCCCAGGGAGGTGACATGCGCGGCGACGCCTGCTTGCACCCCCATCGCCCCCAAGGAGTGCGACAGCACATCGTGCACATCGCGCGCCAGGCGAAGACGCTCCTCTGCTCGTGACCGCGCCGCAGCCTCGCGCTCGACCTCTCGTGTCCGCACACCGAGCACCCACGCGACGGACAACACGAGCGCGCTCAGCAACATCCCTCGGAAGCGATCCTCCGCGCCCTCCGCACCGAAGATCGCAGATGCGACCACCACGACAAGCGCGCCGGTGAACATCCACCACGGAAACCGGCGTCCTCCACGCGCCTCCGAAAGCCGAAACACCGCGAACCCCGTCAGCACGAAAGGATCAGCTGTCACCCCGAGAAGCCACGCGCCGGCAGTCGCCACCGCGGTCACGATCACCGCAACAACCGGCACACGTGAACCGGACATCACACCGGCTACCGCAACCGCACCCAACGCGAGCTGCGCCCCGCGAGCAATGACGTCGTCCGGTGTGACGGTTAACCAGAGCCCCACGAACACCGCGAGCCCGAGCACCGAACTCGTCAGCAGACGCGATCGCATCCCAGGAACGGAGAAACCACGCGCACGCGATTCGTGACGATCACGATGCTCACGCTCCGCAGTGGTTCCCATCCATCAATCGTACGAGGGGCCTCCGCGCGCTCCGAGGGGAGCGAGAGGCGGGCGGAGACGCCCCGCGTGATTGTCGACCACACGGGCGAACCTCTGTCCCGGCGCCGACACCGGCATCGCGAACCGTCTTCGGACCAGGGGAGCCCCCGCGATGCGCTCGCTACGTCGCCGCGATTGTTTTCGCGGGCATCCCCGGTCCGACGTCGGCGACGCACTGGATGCTGACAGACAAGGGCTACCCGTCGAAAGCAAACCGGGGCTGGCTACGCTCCCGAGGGCACACCCCAGTGCCAAGCGACCGCGGAGTTCCACCCGCAGTAGAGGGGAATCACGCGCCTTTATATGCTGTGGGTTCATTGCTGTCGCGCGGCGCGATCGTCCGTATCCAGTTGTTTGCGGAGCATCTGCGAACGGCGTTTTTCATCTAGGCTGCCCCAGTTCTCATTTGCGCTGCTACCGTGTGGGTAGGAGCTTAATCAGCGGTTTAGGTCCTGTCTCCCAGATCTCCGGCGATGGTCGCGGGATTCTAACCGGCTGCTGCGTTGTCTGTTGCTGCTCGAGGGCGTCTCACGAGCTTCCGGAAGACCCCGAAACGTTCTGAAACACACGTCGGCAACGTTATTTGGGCAGAGAGGTCATTGAGAGAGGAAAGCAGATGGATCCGCTGTCATCACTTGCGCTCACGGCACTCATGCTTGCGGTCATGGCGTACGTCGTGTATTGCGCTGTACAAAAGGGTGTGCGAGATGGGATGCGAGATTACGATAAGCAACGGGCTGCAAGACGATCAGGTGAACTAGGAGAAGACGGAAGGAGTTGATGTCCTTCCTTCGGTGGGAATTTGCTACTCCTGTTGCAGAAGTGCTTTATAGCACGTAGCCTGGCCGTCAAGAGGTTGACGATAGCCTCGCTAATAGAGCGGATAACATCACTAGCCCGATGAAGCGCCGTAAGGTGACCAACCTCGCCGAATTATCGATGGCGCTCTCCATGGGCTGTTCTCGAATGGAGGAGCATGGTCATGACGAAGACAACTAGTCGAACCAGCAAATCTCGCGCGACGTGGACACTGGCCGCTGCAACGACCGTTGCTTTCGCGCCCCTTATATTCGCACAGCCTGCCATGGCAGACGTAAAAGGATCCGACCCCGACGCGTTTTTCGCCGCCGTCGAGGAATACCAACAAGCTCACCCGACTGACTATGAGGGCCTTGCGCAGGTCGCCGAAGAGTACGGCGGCAGCATCCAGGTCTCCACGAATGTCACCGGACCGACGTCACCGGCGGAGGCTCAGTCGGTCATGGAGCATAACTCCACCCCTGGAGACACGCCGAAGATTGGTCCGCGCGCGGACTTCCCCTCGGACGTCTTCACCGTCAGTATTACTTCGTCCGCGCACCCGGCGAGCACGAAGGTGGGTGTTACGGGCACGGCCGACTGGCGTGACGACTTCGCAGGCCAGGCTGCCCCGTACGATATTGCGTCGCTCGGCTTCAGTAGCCAGTGTGGAACCTTCTCCGGTTACTCTGCAGCCACGTACGCGCTCGGCGGCGGGAGCACCGGGCTTGCGACATTGCGCGATGGCGGTGCAGGCACGGGCGCGCCGACCTGGAATGTGGACGCATATACCAGTGGCTTCGCGAATCAGGCAGATCTGGTGCAGGTTTCTGTCACATATGACAAGGCCAACTGCGGATCCGCCGACGTCCAGGTCGGCTTCATCTACGAAGGCAACCAGGGTGGAGGACTGACCGGCGTTTCTGCGAGCTTCCTCGGCCTATCGCTCAGCTACTCAGGCTCACCCCTCACTCTGCAGAAAGGCTCTGGCGCGATCACGATCTGACGCCCCGGCCGAACGATGAGACCGCGAAGAGGCCCGCTGACCGGTGGGCCTCTTCGCGGCGAGATTGTCCGACGAAAGGTGAATTTGGTCGGGTCTGACCGAAAGGAAGGGCGATGACCGATGTCGTCGAGATCACCGCTCCTGTGGCTGGAGAGATCATCGACGAACAGCAGCTCGTGGAGTACCTGCCTCTGCCAGCGAGGTCGCAGTGCCTCGGCCTCGTCGGGCTGTTGGAGCAACCCGCCAAACGAGTTTTGGAGAAAGCCTTCGAGACGGGGATGACCGAGCACCTCGGTGACACGAAGCGCGCGCAGGCTGAGAGCGACAACATCCGTAACGGTAGCGGTTCGAACACATCTCTGACTGCGGGCAGCCCGGTTGAGATCAGCCGGACCGCGTGGCGGGTCGGGATCGTTCGAGCCGGCTGTCGTGAAGACACGACAGCAGCGGGGTACCGGAGTGGACGAATGGGGCTGCTTGTGTCCCGCGGTGGCCTTTGACGCCCTGGTGAAGGTCCACGAGGGGAACACGTGCGCAACCACCCGATCTACTCACCGTTAACGGGGATAGCGAAATTCTCGGGATCCGGGCCACTGGCGGGTCGAGGGTGAGGAGTCCCCGCGCGGTGTGGTTACCAAGATCAAAAACCGCGGCACAGAGAACGTCCGCATCGCGGTCTGCGACAGATTCTGAGGCGTCGCCGAAGCCGATCAACACGGCCTGGCCGCTCGTAACGATGCAGGTCTGCATCACCTGCCTGATTCGCACATGTTCCGGTTCGCCTTGCGGGACGGCTGGGAGGACATTGGTAAGAGTCTCCAAGCGGTTTACACAGACCCGATCAAGCGTGCTGCTCCGATCAAGCGTCCTGCGGGATAGCGGTACGGGAGTTCGGCGCGAGGTGAGGCAGCCAGTGTTCGGGGATCAGCAATCTCTGGCGCGCGCGTGGAGAGACGACTTGCCGTTCCTGGACCGGCTTTGTCGAGATCCGTTGGGTTATCCGCTCTTCACGCGATTAGTGACAGCCGGACCAGAAACACCAGTCCTCGGAAACACGCGTGTCTGGCTGATGGCCGTCGGGAGCATGTCGCGTCCACGGTGTCGTCTGAGGTCACTCATACTCGCTCCACGCCGAACGAGGCCTCGGCAGCCGGCGATCAGAGATGAGTGATCAGAGATGAGGAGGTCGCTGTCACCGGGTATGTGCGTCCTGAGAGCGATGCGCCCAGCGAGCCGGGGGCGGGGGAGATGGGGCGGGCACGTTGTGGCCATACGGCACGAGTCCAGGGCCGGGCGTTAGCGTTACGCCATGCCGCGCTTCAGGACGCTTCCCGACGGGGAAACTCGACGCCAGGGTGCCCCGGGATGGCTGAGCCGGTTCCGTCAGGAGCCGGGTACGACAGACGTCCGCGGGTACGCGCCGATCGTCCAACGCATCGGATCGCGGCGTGCGGCGCTGCGCGTTCTCAGCGACCGGGAGATGAGCCGCCAGGTTGCCGAAGCGATGCCGGTTGACCTGCGTGACGAGGGGGAACTTATCCGCTTTCTCGCCGTGGCGAGCGAGGTCGCACGACGCCGTCTCGCGATGGAACCGTTCGAGGTTCAGTTGCTCGCCGCCGTGAGCATGCTGCACGGCCAGGTGGTCGACATGGGCACCGGCGAGGGCAAGACTCTCGTGGGTCTGCTCGTCGCTGCGGGGTACGCAGCTGCCGGCCGCCAGGTTCACGTCCTCTCCGCCAACGACTACCTGGCAGCACGGGACGCCGCGGCCGGAGCGCCGTTCTTCGCCGCATTCGGTCTCCGTAGCGGTGCGGTGGCGGAGCAGATGGATGCGGCGGCGCGGGCCGAGGTCTACCGGAAAGACATCGTCTACACCACCGTGCATCAGGTGGGATTCGACCTGCTCCGTGACCGCCAGCGCCCCGCAGGCACATCGCGCGTGCTGGCTGCTCTCGACACCGCTGTCGTGGATGAGATCGATGCGGTGCTCCTCGACGACGCCATGGTGCCGCTGGTCATCGCGGGAGAGCGCGACGCGTGCGCCGAAGATGACACGGTCACGTCGGCCGTCGCGAACCTGACGGAGGGGGCGCACTTCGACGTCGACGGCGAGCGGCGGAATGTGTCGTTCACGGACGCCGGGATCGCCTGGCTGGAATCCTCCTTCGGCGTCGATGACCTCTACGCCGCGGAATGCTTCGAGCTGCTGACAGCAGCCCACGTTGCGCTGCATGCCCGAGCGCTGCTGGAGCGCGACGTGCACGACATCGTCGCCGACGATCGCGTGCAGATCATCAATGATGCGCGAGGCCGGGTGGCCGAGCGGCAGCGCTGGCCAGAAGGACTCCACGCCGCCGTCGAACGCAAGGAGGGACTGCCGGTCACGGAGCAAACGGAGATTCTCGATCAGGTGCTCGTCGAGACCGTGGCCCGTGGCTATCGCACCGTCACCGGGATGAGCGGGAGTGCCCTCGAAGCGGCCGTGCGCCTCGCCGAGGATCTCGATCTGGCGACAGGGATCATTCCCCCGCGCCGCCCGTGTGTGCGGGAAGACGCCCCCGATCGACTCTTTTCCACGCGCGAAGGGCGGGACACGGCCGCTGCGCAAGCCGTGCTGCAGGCGCATTCTGTGGGGCAACCCGTTCTCATCGGAACAGGCAGCGTCGCTGACTCCGAGCGTTTCACGCGCATTCTCGCTGACCTGAAGGTCGCAGCGCAGGTGCTCAATGCGAAGAACGACGCGGCGGAGGCGTCCATGATCGCTCGTGCGGGGGCACGAGGAGCGATCACCGTCTCCACGCAGATGGCGGGCCGAGGAACCGACATCCGCATCGATCCAGAGGTCGAAGAGCTCGGCGGTCTTCTCGTGATCGGTCTGGGCCGGCACAGCTCGAGGCGGCTCGATCGGCAACTGCGCGGAAGATCCGGCCGACAGGGCTCGCCCGGCACGTCGGTCTTCTACTCGAGCCTGGACGACGACGTGGTGAGCACGCAGCTGCGCATCGGCTGTCAGCCGCGCTCCGTGGCCGATGACGGCGGGGTCCGTGATCAGAAGCTCCTGCGGCTTTACGATCATGCGCAGCGCGTGGCCGAGGGAAAGCAGTTGCAATTGCATCGCACGACACGGAACGATCACACGCTGACCGACCAGCACCGAGCGGTGCTTCTCGCTGCACGCGAGAGCCTTCTCACCGAGCCCGACGCCGTGGATCGCTGGCTGGTGGAGGTCTTCGGCGACGCCGGGGACCGTACGCAAACGTGGGCGACGGCGCGGCGCGGTCTGGCCACCGACGTGATGCTCGCCCTCCTCGACCGCGGCTGGGCGGATCATCTGAACGACCTCGCGGTCATTCGTGAGGGCGTTCATCTCCGGGCGCTCGGGAGGCAGAGCCCGATCGATGAGTTCAACCGGATGGCGAACGAGCGTTTTCGGGCGTTCCGTTCGGGTTTCCGGGCCGAGGCCCGTCGTGTCCTCGAGGCGGCTCCCGATGACGCTGTGAGCCTCGGTGATCTCCGCTTGCGCCGACCGGCCTCGACGTGGACGTACATGGTCTCCGACAGTCCTTTCGGCTCAGAGGTCGATCGCTTGGTCGCGTTCGGCGCACGTCTGCTTCGCGGGGACGCGCGGGTGACCTATACCTGACGGGAACGACCGGGACGCGGCATCGCCGGCCAGCGGAGATGCGCGATCCTCCGTCATGGACGGTTCTGGGCCCTTCGTGCGACAAGACGCTCCGGATAGAGTCTGCCGAGGGGGCGGATGGACGTACACCGAGCAGCGGGAGGTGACGGGGGATGGTCGATCAGACGTACACCGTGGCGGGGCCTGCCGAGCCGACGATCCTCGCTGAGTTCGGGATCGATGAATCCGACCTGCTGGGCAGCGGTGGCGAGGCGCGCGTATTCGCGCTCGACGATGACCGGGTGCTGCGCATCGAGGCGCCTGGCGACGCTGGTCCTGACGCTGCGCTCGCTGACCTCCTGGACCGATGGGATGGCGTGTCTCTCGGTATCGCGCTGCCGCGCATCCTGCGTGAGGGGAGGCGGGGTGAACAGCGCATCCGGATCGAGCGACGCCTTCCGGGCATCCCGATGTCGCAGTGGCTGGCCGAGACCGCAGACGTCGGCCGGAGGCGTGCCGCGCTCGCCGGTCTGCTGGACGTGGCCAGGCGGCTGCGCGAGCTGCCGCTGTCCGCGGCCGGATTCGGCCGGGTGCTCGGCGATGCGCAGCGGTACGCCTCGTTGCCGGAGCTTCTGTCCGCGCAGATCGACATCGGCATCGCGCTCAGCCGTGGCCGGCTCGCGGCGATGGTGCCGGACCTCGGCGCTCAGGTCGATAGCCTGCTGGCGCGTGTGCGCGAGCGCTGTGTCGCACCGGCGTTCTGCCACGGGGACCTGGCGCCAGCCAATGTGCTGGTCGACAGTGATGGTGCCGTCACCGCTCTGCTGGACATCAGCGGCCATGCCCTTGCCGCCGACCCGGTGCTCGACGAGGTCGGGGCAGCCGTCATGGTGGAGATGACGCCGTCCTCCGGCGGTGGCGCAGAAGCCGCCTGGCTGGACCGCCGGTTGCGCGAGAGCCTGGGATCAGAAGCCTGGCTCGTCGATGTGTACCGACGGTTCTACGCCCTCTACTACGCGATGGACGAAGCGCTGATCCCGTGGGCAGCAGCGCAGCTGAACCGTCCCGTCGGTGCACCGTGACCGCTCGCGTACCTGGCGCGAGCGGACCGCCGACGCTTCGCTCGCACATGTGCTCTTCCTGCGCACGAAAGTCGTGGGTATGCCTGAGCAGTGCGCACATGTGCGAGCGAAGCGGAGGATGAGGCCTGAGCGGAACAGCGGCCGAGAGTCTCCTTACGGGGTCGGCTGCCGTCGTTGTCAACTCCCCGAGCGTCGGTTCTCTGCTGGTGCGATCAGGCCCACGGGCTGACGAACAGCGTGTCCGTCTGCCACAGCATCGCCCGTGACTGCACGTGACCCGGGTTGATCACCGTGGGGGTGAAGCAGACCGACACGCTATTGGCCGCGATCCCCGAAAGACCGCATTCTCCGTAGGTCAGTCTCCCGCTGTACGAGAAAAGCTCCTGGCGGATAGCGGTGGCGAACTGCGCGGACGTCCGGTTACGGACGACCGTCGCGGACTGGACATAGTTGCCGCTGCGGACCACGCACGTCTGCCGGCTCACCATCGGGTTGTCGATCGTCGGGCCGCAGTGCCAGTTGCTGGGGGCAGAGAACGACCCGCCCTTCGGATCCCAGCTGCCGCCGGACGTGGCACTTGCGGGTTGCGCCGCGAACAAGCCGGCGACAACAAGGAGGAACGCTGCGATAGCAGATGTCCGTCTCTTCATTTCACTGTTCCCTTCGCTATTGCCGCCCGAATGGCGGCGGTATTCAGGCTCAGCATATTGCGGATCGTCGCGACTCTCTGTCCTCTCTTCGTCCTACAGACAATCGCGACCGTTTCAATGTAATGTTGAAAGGTCTCTGTCCGCGAGAGGGGTCATCTTTCGCGGTGCCCGCGAAGCCGGCCGGTGATGGCGGCGGAGTCCGCCGCATTCATGCCCCGTCGGGCGCTGTTCCGGAGCGAATCGGAGAGAATAAGATGGAGCGGATAAGACCGAGCTTGGACAATGTCAAGTGTTGATAATATCTATCTCACTTCTTTCGGGGGTGTGCCACCCGCCGTCGAGCGTCAGGCCGCCCTCCGCTGGAATCCGCTTTCCGAGCAGCTGCGGCCGGCGGCGAGGGCGCACCGGCATGCGATTAGTGTGGGGGCATGGCAGACGAGGACCCCCGGGCGGCCGCCACGCGGCGCATCCAGCAGGGGAAGAACGCGCCGGAGCCGGTAGAGCAGCCCCGGCGCACGGGCGATCAGCAATTCGTCGAGGAAGTCATGATCGTTGAAACAGCTATCGAGCAGGCACTGCGCGAGGGTGCTTTTGACAATCTCCCCGGCGCAGGGAAGCCGATTCCCGATCTCGGCGCGCAGCACGATCCGGATCGGTGGATCCGCCGCAAGATCGAGCAGGAGAATGTGCGCGGGCTCGGGCCGGCGGCGCTGACGCTGCGCGTCGAGGACGCAGAGCTCGATGGCCGTCTCGACGACCTCCGCGAGGAGAACGAGGTTCGCGACATCCTGGAGGATTTCAATCGGCGGATCATCGGGGCACGCCTCCAGTTGCTCGGCGGCCCTCCCGTCGTCACCCCGACACGTGACATCGAAGCCGACGTCGAGCGTTGGCGGGAGCGACGTGCAGCGGCGGAACGATCGCGGGCCGCGCAGGACGCCGCGGCAACGCCGTCGTCAGCCGACGGCGCGCGGCGGCGGCGCTGGTGGCGCCGGTGACCGGCCCGCCGTCGGCTCGCACATGTGCGCTTGCGGCGCTGGTGCGCGGCGGATAGCGCAGAGCCGGACGCACAGGTGCGAGCGAGGGGAGCGTGGCGTCACCGGAGCGCTGCGACGAACGTGCCGAGTCGGCGCAGGCCCTCGCTCAGCTCGCCGCGGGACGCCGCGTACGACAGCCGCACATGCGTCTGCGCCGTGCTCGGCCCGAAATCCCGCCCGGGCGTGAGCGCCACGTGGACCTCCTCGAGCGCCCTCTCACAGAACTCCCACGCGCCGAGGCCCGTCTCCGAGACATCGAAGTACACGTAGAAGGCGCCGTCCGGCGGCACGGGAACGGGAAGACCGATCTGCGCGAGCCCGTCGAGGACGAGCGCCCGCCGTGCACCGAGCTCCGACCGGCGCTGCTCGCACACGCCGAGCGATTCGGCCGTGAACGCCGCGACGGCAGCGTGCTGGGCAGGTGCCGACGCGCACAGGAAGTAGTTCATCGCAAGCTTCTCGACTGCGGAGACGATCGTCTCTGGCACCACGAGCCACCCCAGCCGCCATCCCGTCATCCCGAAGTACTTCGAGAAGCTGTTGATGACGAGCGCGTCCGGGTCGATGCTGAGCACCGACCGCGGCGCGGCGCCGTCGGCACCGCGATCGGACAGGTTCAGGTAGATCTCATCGACGATGCGCCACGCTCCGTGGGCTCTGGCGTGCGCGACGATCGCGGCGAGCTCGGCAGCGGGGATCGTCGTCCCCGTCGGGTTGGAGGGACTGGCGACCATCACCGCCGTCGTCCGGTCGGTCCATGCCGCCGCGAGGGCTGCGGCGTCCAGTTGATAGCGCGAACGCGCTGTCGTGGGGATCGCGACCGGCTCGCCGCCGAACGCCCGGACCATCTCCCGGTTGCACGGATAGGAGGGGTCGGCCATGAGCACATCGTCGCCGGTGTCCGTCGACGCCGCGAGGGCCAGCAGCAGCGCCGATGATGCACCGTTGGTGATGAGGATGCGCGCCGGATCCACCTCGACGCCGTGCTGGTCGCGGTAGAAGCCGGAGATCGCCTCGCGCAGCTGCGGCAACCCCATCGCCGGCGTGTAGGGGAGAGGGCGGCCGTCCATGACCTCTGTCATGGCCGCGCGCACGGCGGGCGGAGCGCCGAAATCCGGCTCCCCGAGAGACAGCTTCACGACATGGTGACCCGCGGCCGTGAGCTCGCCGGCGCGCTGGCCGAACGCCATCGCGTGGAAGGTCTCGACGGCGAGGGCGCGCTGGGCGAGCTTCATCTCTCCTCCTGAGGGGATCTGCGGGCGGTGCTCAGCGCGCGGCTACGATCGCGGTGGTCTGGCGCCGCCAGTCCGCAACAGCGAACAGCTCGTCGTCCGCGTCGAGCCCTGCCACCACGACGGCGCCGTAGTAGTCGTCGCTCGAGGGGAGGAAGCGCAGCACGTGTCCGCGCTCCGCAAGCTCTGGCGCCGAAGGATGGTCATCCGGCACCAGCACGGTGCCCTCCTGGGAGCGCCAGCGTGGTGCATCGATCGCGGCCGGCAGACTCACTCCGGCCCGGTGGGCGGCCAGGACCTGCAGCAGGGTTTGCACCTGCCCGTCTGCGCCAGGGGTGGCCAGCGCGTAGCGGGCACCGTCGGCGGCGCGCACGAGGGCCGGAGCGAGCGTGTGCACCGGCCGTGTTCCCGCCCGCGCGGCGTTGCGCCCCTGGGTGAAGCCGAGCGCGCGGTCGTTGAGGCGGATGCCGAGCTCCGGCACCAGGATCGCCGAGCCGAAGAGATCGAAGACCGACACCAGCGACGACACCACCAGGCCGTTCTCGTCGGCGACGGCGACGCCGGTGGTGTGCAGATAAGCGCGTGGTCCCGACCGCGGGCGGGCGCGGTCCTGGTCGACGACGAGAGGATGATCGAGCAATGGCGCGCCGAGCCCGCAGTCGTCGCGTCGTTCGAACACCGCACCGGTCACCTCGATCAGCAGGTGGTCGCGCGCCGCAGCAGACAGCGCGCGGAACTCCGCGTCGAACCGGTCGTCGAGCCAGTGCAGAGCCATGGCGAGCAGCACGCCCTGGGACATCGGCGGCTGCACGGCCACCTGTCCGCCCGCCCAGGGAACGCCCAGGGGAGGCGCGACCTCCGGCGCGTGCGATGCCAGGTCTGCGACGCTCAGGCTGCCGCCGTGGCGAAGCACGGCCGCAGCGATCGCGTCGGCCGAGGCGCCGCGGTAGAAGGCATTGGCGCCGTCGCGGCCGATCGCCTCGAGGAGGACGGCGAGCGGTTCCTGGTGCCAGCGATCGCCGATCGACACGCGCAGCAGCGGATCTTCGGGAGAGACCGCGGTGATCCGTGCGCGCTGCGCATCGATCATCCGGTGCAGGTGCTCGTCGATGACGAACCCGTCGCGCGCGAGGGCGGCAGCGGGGGCGAGCAGGTCGGCGAGCGGCAGCCGGCCATGGCTGGCATGCATGGCCAGCCACCCGCTCACCGCACCGGGCACGGTCACGTGCTCGCCCACCCTGCTCATGTCGGGATCCGGCCACACGGCGGGCGCGCACCCCGTGCCGTTCACCGCGATGGCGTCGGATCCGTCGTCGACGATCGAGAGCGCGTCGCCGCCGAGGCCGGTCGCCTGGGGCAGCAGCACCGCGACGGCCGCCTGGGCGGCGATGGCGGCGTCGACCGCGGTGCCGCCATCGCGGCCGATCTCTTCGGCGATCGCGGTGGCGAGCGGGTGGCCGGTCGAGGCGGCAATGCGTGTCATGGTCGGACCTCCTGCCTCCATCCTGCCGGTAACGTCGCACGGGAGAGGCAGAACACAGCGAGGAGGCGCCATGACGTCGATCGATCTCAACGCCGACCTGGGGGAGGGGTTCGGTCGCTGGACGCTGGGGGATGACGTCGCGATGCTCGACATCGTGACGAGCGCCAACGTGGCCTGCGGGTTTCATGCGGGCGACCCGCTGAGCCTGCGCACCGTCCTGCGGGAGGCTGCTGCGAGAGACGTCGCGATCGGGGCGCAGGTGTCCTATCGCGACCTCGTGGGCTTCGGAAGGCGATTCATCGACGCGTCCTTCGCAGAGCTCAGCGCCGACATCGTGTACCAGATCGGCGCCCTCAACGCCCTCGCCGCCGTGTCGGGCACCCGTGTCACCTATGTCAAACCGCACGGCGCGCTGTACAACGTCGCGGCCCGCGGCGGGGCGCATGCGGATGCCATCGTCGATGCGATGATCTCTCTCCTGCCGCACGGTGCGCTGCTCTGCCTGTCTGGATCGGTGCTCGCCGAGCAGGCGCGTGCTGCCGGCATCCGGGTGGTCGAGGAGGTCTTCGCCGATCGCGGGTACGCCGCCGACGGCACGCTCCTGCCCCGCTCCGAGCCCGGCGCGCTCGTGACCGACGCTGCGGCGGTGGCAGAACGCGTGCGGCTTCTCGCGACGACGGGCACCGTGATCGCCGTCGACGGGTCGACGATCGGCGTCCGTGCCGATTCGCTGTGCGTGCACGGCGACACCCCGGCCGCGGTGGCCATCGCCGCTGCTGTGCGCGATGCGCTCGTCGGCGCTGGCGTGGTCGTCTCGGCCTTCTGCGCGGACCGATGAGTGTGCGCGATGAGCCCGAACCTGCTGCGCGAGACGCCTCTGTCACAGGTTCGTCCGTGAGGGCGATGCCGTTCGGCCCCGATGCGGTGCTGATCGAGTGCCGTGATCTCGCCGCGTCGATGCGGGTGCATGCCGGCCTCCGGGCAGATCCTCCTGCCGGCGTCGTGGAGCTGGTGCCCGCTGCGCGCACG
This sequence comes from Microbacterium longlingense, assembly GCF_058349825.2. Lineage (NCBI taxonomy): Bacteria > Bacillati > Actinomycetota > Actinomycetes > Micrococcales > Microbacteriaceae > Microbacterium > Microbacterium longlingense. Next base: position 95,460 of record NZ_JBYRJA020000003.1, on the reverse strand, counting down.
GTCCTGGTCCGCACCACGCGCGGGCTCGGCAGCGTCGCGGAGATCCTCAGCGCGGCCCGGCGCGCCGTGAGGGCTCCCGTGACGGACGCTGATGCGGGTGCCGCGTGCATCGTGATCCCGGTGCGCTATGACGGAGAAGATCTCGCCGTGATCGCCGCGGCGACCGGCATGACCAGCGCGGAGGTCGTTGAGCGGCACAGCGCGCCGGAGTATCGCGTGGCCTTCACCGGTTTCGCGCCGGGATTCGGCTATCTGGTCGGGGGCGATCCGGCGCTCCGGATGCCGCGGCGGGCGACCCCGCGCACACGGGTCCCGGCCGGCGCGGTGGGGATCGCAGGAGAATTCACCGGCGTGTACCCGCGGCCTGGCCCCGGGGGCTGGCAGCTGCTGGGGCGCACCGACGTTCCGATGTGGGAGCCGGATGCCGCGCGCCCCGCCCGTCTGCAACCCGGGTCGCGCGTGCGGTTCCGTCCGGTCGATGTCCTCGGGGATGCGCCGGGATCCGTGGTGCCGCCCGCGCCCGCCGGTGAACCGGTGCTGCGCGTGGTGCAGCCAGGAGCCGTCGCCCTGCTGCAGGACCTCGGGCGTCCTGGCCATGCCGTGCTGGGTGTCGCCGGAAGCGGGGCGATGGATCGTGCCGCGCTGCGCCGCGCGAACGCCGCGGTCGGCAACCCCGCCGGTGCGGCGGCGATCGAACAGGCCGGGGGAGAGCTGGTCGTCGCGGCGCTCACGGCGTGCGTGGTCGCAGCAACCGGCGCGGTCAGCCGAGTGCTCGTCGAGCAGGCGGCGGGCGGTGAGGTGGAGCACGACCCCGCCCGCCCTGTCGCCCTCGCGGCGGGAGACCTGGTGCGGGTCTCTCCGTCTCTCGGCGGCGTGTATCGCTACCTGGCCCTTCGCGGCGGCGTCGCGGCGACGCTGACGCTGGGTTCTGCGGCCTCCGATCTGCGTGCCGGGCTCGGCCCCGCGGCACTCGGCGCTGGCGCCGTGGTGCGGCGTGCCGCTGAGAGGGTCGCCGCGGTCGATCTGCCGGCGGAGCCCGGGCTGCCGATACCCGGCGACCCGACCACGGTTCGGGTCACCCTGGGCCCCCGGGACGACTGGTTCACGCCGGAGTCGCTGCAACGCCTCTGCGACCAGCCCTGGGAGGTGACCGCGCAGACGAATCGCGTCGGTCTCCGTCTCCGGGCAGAGGCCGCTCTCCAGCGCGCGCGGGACGGCGAGCTGCCGAGCGAGGGGATGCTGCCGGGGGCGGTGCAGGTGCCGCCGGACGGGATGCCCGTGGTGTTCCTGCGCGATCATCCGGTCACCGGCGGATACCCCGTGATCGCGCGCGTGCACCCCGCCGACCTCGATCGGGTGGCCCAGCTGCCCCCCGGCGGGATCGTGCGGTTCTCGGTGGCAGCGGAGTCGCCGCGGACGGGGCGAGGGTGAGCGATTAGATTGGTGGTGTGAACGCCTCTCCGGAACACCAGCGCATCCTGCTCGATCTCGCCGACAACGACCGGCGTCGGGCGCAGGCAGCGCATGCGCGCACCCGGCCCGTCGAGGCTGCCCGCATCGGGGAGCTGGTCGCCCAGCGTCAGGAGCAGACGCGTGAGCTCGTCGACCTCGCCGGTGCCCGTGACGACCTGGCCACCGAGGTCACGAAGCTTGAGACCGACGTGCGTCTGGTCGAGCAGCGCCGCGCTCGTGACACCGACCGACTCGCGGCATCGACCAACCCGAAGGATGCCGTCGCCCTCGAGCATGAGCTGGAGAGCCTTGCCCGGCGGCTGAGCGACCTGGAGGACGCCCAGCTCGAGGCGATGGGGCGCCTGGAGGAGGCAGAGGCCGCCGTCGCCGCGCAGCAGGCACTGATCGACGCCACCACCGCGGAGGGCTCGGAGCTGACCGCTCGCGCCAAAGCCGCCGTCGCCGCAGCGACCGCGGAGGAGGAGCAGCTTGGCCGGGACCGCGCTGCGCTGGTCGGGACGATTCCGGCCGACCTCGTGGCCGACTACGATCGCCGGGCGGCCCGGGGCGATACCGGTGCGGCGCTCCTGCGCGGAGGCACGTGCGAGGGGTGCAGGATGATGCTCTCCGGCACCGATCTCAACCGGATCCGTCAAGCGGCCGCCGACGCGGTCGTCGTGTGTCCGGAGTGCAACTGCATCCTCGTGCGCACCGACGAGTCCGGCCTGTGACCGGCGCGAAGCGGCGGTTGATCGTCGAGGCGGACGGCGGCTCGCGTGGCAATCCCGGCCCGGCGGCCGGAGGTGCGGTGGTGATCGATGCCGACTCTGGTGAGGTCGTCGCCGAACGTGGGGTGTGGGTCGGCACAGCCACCAACAATGTCGCCGAGTACCGGGGCATGATCGCCGGGATCGAAGCCGCGTTCGAGCGGGATCCCGCCGCGCCGTTGCGCGTGCGCATGGACTCCAAGCTCGTGGTCGAGCAGATGAGCGGACGCTGGAAGATCAAGCACCCCGACATGCAGGAGCTGGCCCGCCGCGCGCGTGATCTCATCGCGGGGCACACGGTCGCCTTCGAGTGGGTGCCGCGCGAGCAGAACCGGCTCGCAGACGCCGCGGCCAACGAGTCGATGGACCTGCGCGCGAGCTTCGCGCGGGATCATGACGGCGTCGCGGGCGCGGCCGAGCCGGTGTCCGAGGCTCCGCAGACGTTGTTCTGACCGATTCCGCGGTGTCTGCCCGTCCCGGGAGGCGTGACGGGCAGCGCCGTGTGATGTCGGTCGCAGGCCGTAACGTCAGAGGGTGATCACCACCGAGCTGCCCGCGACGACCGACGCCGTGGTCCTCTGGCGTGACAGCGCGAGCGGGGACGCGACCGCGGTGCCCCTCGATGCGGCCGGGGCGGAGGTCGCGCGCATCGAGCTCCCGGGTGCTGATGTGATCGCCTGGGTGAGGGCGGTGGAGGCCGAGCGCGGACCCCGCTGGGTCGTGCGCAGCGTGCGCGAGGACTACGCCCCGCTTCTCGCATCCGGCGTGCGCATCGGCCTCGCGCACGACCTCACCCTGTGCCATGCGATCCTCTCCGGTACCGCGCTGCTTCACCCGCCGCTGGCGGGATCAGCGCTGTGGCGTCGTCGCGAGCCCGTGGGGGAGAGCGACACGTCCGCGGTCCCCCTGTTCGAATGGGAGGGCGACGGCGGCGAGCAGGGCGCCCCGGTCGCCGCGGTCGACGACCTCCTCGCCGAGCACGCGGCGCAGCTCGCCGCACTCCGCCGCGCGCCGGACAGCAGGCTCGCTCTGCTGTGCCGCGCAGAGTCGGCAGGCGGCCTCGTCGCGGAGGAGATGACCGCCGCCGGCATCCCGTGGGACGCCGCCGTGCACGAGGGCATCCTGGTCGACACCCTCGGCGCACGACCGGCCACCGGGGGACCTCCCCGCCGGATGGCGGAGCTCGCGGCCGAGGTGCGTGCCGCGTTGGGTGACGCCGCGCTCAGCATCGACAGTCCTCCTCGGCTGCTCCGCGCGCTGCGCCGCGCGGGCATCGATGTGCATTCCACCTCACGCTGGGAGCTGCGCGAGATCGAGCACCCCGCGATCCCGCCTCTTCTCGCTTATAAGCGTCTCGCACGGCTGCACACCGCGAACGGGTGGGCGTGGCTGGCCGAATGGGTGCGCGGCGGTCGCTTCCGCCCGGTGTATCTGCCGGGAGGGGTGCCGACGGGGCGCTGGGCGTCGTCCGGCGGCGGGGCGCTGCAGATTCCGCGGAGTCTGCGCCCCGCCGTCCGGGCTGATCCGGGGTGGACGCTCGTGCTCGCCGATGTGGCCCAGCTCGAGCCCCGGGTGCTGGCGGCGATGTCGGGCGACCGGCAGATGGCGGACGCCGCCCGCGGCGTCGACCTCTACGCGGGGGTCGTCGACGCGGGCGTCGTGACCTCGCGGGATGAGGCGAAGTACGCGATGCTCGGTGCGATGTACGGCGCGACCACCGGCGACAGCGCCCGGCTGATGCCGCGGTTGCGGCGGGCGTACCCCGCGGCGATCGCGCTCGTGGATGCCGCGGCGGAGCAGGGCGAGCGCGGCGGGGTGGTGTCCACGCTCCTTGGCCGCTCGTCCCCTGAGCCGGGTGCGGACTGGCTGGGCGTTCAGGCCCGTGCGGGGGGCCCGGAAGCCAGCGAGGCCGACGAGTCCCGGGCACGGCGCTGGGCTCGGACCTGGGGGAGGTTCACACGGAACTTCGTGGTGCAGGGCACGGCGGCGGAATGGTCATTGCTGTGGCTGGCGGAGATCCGGCATCGGTTGTGGCGTCTGCCGATCGTCGAGCGCACCGAACCCGCGCCGGCGTCGGGCCCTGTCTTTTCCCGGCGTCCTCATCTGGTGTACTTCCTGCACGACGAGGTCATCGTGCACACGCCGCTGGCGCAGGCCGATGCCGTTGCCGCAGCCGTGCGAGATGCCGCAGTTGCGGCCACGGCACGGCTGTTCCCCGCGTTCCCGGTCGAGGTTCCGCTCGACCTCCGCATCGCCGATGACGGGAGCAAGTGAGGAACGGCACCGCTCGCGGTCGTAGACTGGATGGGCGAATGGGTCGGCCGGACGGTCGCGTGGCGGGAAACCGCACCGAGGAACGTCCGGGCTCCACAGGGCAGGGCGGTGGGTAACACCCACCCGGAGCGATCCGCGAGACAGTGCCACAGAGAGAAGACCGCCCCGCGAACCTGCGCCCGGCGCAGGCCAACGGGGTAAGGGTGAAAGGGTGGTGTAAGAGACCACCGGGGGCCGTGGTGACACGGCTCGCCAGGTAAACCTCGCCCGGAGCAAGGCCAGACAGGGGATGACGACGCGGCTCGCCGAGTCCCCGGGTAGGCCGCTGGAGCGGCATGGCAACATGTCGCCGAGAGAGATGACCGTCTACGGGGCGAAAGCCCCCGGACAGAACCCGGCGTACAGGCCGGCCCATTCGCCTTGGCCTTTCTGACCGCGCGTGCGTTCGAGCGTTCGTCCCGTTCTGCGCCGTCGCAGCAGCTCTGCATCGCTCGCTGCGCTGTCCGGTTGTGCGAGATTCTTCGCCAGCGGCCAGCGGCGTGGGCGCTGCGGAACCGGGGCACGGAGTGGGCACCCACCGGTGATGATCGAACGCCGTTTCGCCGATGCTTGACCGGCGGGTGGACAGGTGCCGAGCGGTGCTGTGACCTCCCGGACGACGGTGAGCCGCTCCGTTACGATCTTTGGCATGGTCGATGTCGCTCTGCCAGCGCACCGCCCGGATACCGAAGATCGTTCCGGGTTCTCAGCGCTGGTCGCGACGACCGCGGGCGTCGTCGTCAGCGTCATCCTGGGCGGCTTGACCTCATACGGGCAGACGATTCTGCCGGGCTCGCTGCACTCGTTCGCGAACTCCGCGAGTGGGTGGACGCTCATCACGATGATCCTGGTCGTGCTGTCCAAGGTTCGCTGGCCCTACGCGGCCGTTCTCGGCGCGGGAAGCTTCGTCGCCCTCACCGTCGGATACGCGATCGTCTCCACCTGGCGGGGCTTCTTCTATGACCCGCTGATGTTCTCCATCATCGGCGTGATCGTCGGGCCGTTCGTCGGGATCGCTGCGTGTTGGCTGCGTTCGCGTGATCTGCGGGCCGCCGTGGGCGCAGCGGTACTCGCGGGCATCGGACTCGGTGAAGGCTTCTATGGCCTGACCGTGGTCGGCGCGACGACGAGTCCGGTGTACTGGGTCGCGATGATCGTGGCGAGCGTCGGGCTCCTCATCTATGCGGCTGCGACACGAGTCCGAGGCACGCTGCCCTGGGTCGTGCTCCTCTCCGGGCCGGTAACGATCGCCGTGGCGTTCAACATCGTCTATCTCCGGCTCGGATAGCGCCCGCCGCATACCGACGGCGTGCGGCGGGGCATGACGGCACGCCTGCGACCCGGGGTGCCTCGATGCGTCAGCCGTCGAGCTTCTGGAGCGCCGACCGGGCGGGGTCGCCCGGGCAAGATCAGGTGGGGTCGCGGTCGCGCGGTCGGGAGCTCCGAGACACCGGGGCGCACGACGGCTCAACCGCGTTCGGCGGACCGGACACCTGACGGTTCCGGCGCGGGCCACGCAGCAGTTCGTTCCGGGAGCAGCCGAACGGAACGCCGGTCCTGGTCGATGTCGGCGGACGACCTCCGATCAAGACGATGACCTCCTATCCAGCTGCGGGGCCAGGAGCGAGAAGGGGCACCGGCACAGCGGGAGACAGAGCGGCACTCCGGATGACAGAGCCTGAGTCGGAAACCGTCGCGCATCAACTCCCGGTTCCCGGGTCCGCGGGCGCAAGATCGGTCGGACAGCGCTTCCGGAGGGGCCGCAGGAGACGAGGACCGTGCCCTGCCCGGCGGGGTCAGCGAGTCCGCGAAAGCCCGCTCGACGTGATTCCGCGCCCGGCGCCTCACGACGCGATCGCACAGCGAAGGCCGCCCACCGGAGGGTGAGCGGCCTTCGGGTTCGGCGCGGCGGTCAGTCCGCGGCGAGGGACGCGGCGCCGATGATGCCGGCGTTGTTGCGGTGCACCGCCGTGACGATCGGCGTGCGCAGATCGAGCAGCGGCAGGAAGCTCTCGGGGTGCTTGGAGACGCCGCCGCCGACGACGAAGAGGTCGGGGCTGAACAGGAACTCCACGTGGGAGAAGAAGGTCTGCAAGCGTGCCGACCAGGCCTCCCAGCTGAGATTCTCGCGCTCCATCGCCGAGTAGGCGGCGATCTTCTCGATCGATTCGCCCTCCCAGTTGAGGTGGCCGAGCTCGCTGTTCGGCATCAGAACGCCGTCGTTCAGGAAAGCCGAGCCGATACCGGTGCCGAGCGTCGCGAGGATGGTGAGCCCCGTGGTGCCGCGCGCGGCGCCGTGCCGCACCTCGGCGACACCCGCTGCGTCAGCGTCATTGATGAAGACGATGTCGCGTCCGAGGCCGTCCTCGAAGAACTTCTCGGCCTCGAAGTCGATCCAGTCCGGCGAAACATTGGCGGCGGAAAGTGTGCGTCCGTGCTTCACGATCGCCGGGAACGCGACACCCAGCGGCAGACGGGAATCGGTCACATCGAGCCGCTCGAGCACCTCCTTGACGGCGGCGAGAACATCGTCCGGCGTCGCGCCCCGCGGGGTGGGGATGCGTTCGCGCGCCGAATCGAGTTTGCCGTGAGCAAGATTGACGACACCGGCCTTGATTCCGGTTCCGCCGATGTCCACACCAATCGCCTGAGTCATGGGCAACAGCCTAGTGAGTCGGACAGGTATCCCGTTTCGCGAAGCTAGGATCAGTGTGTGACAACGAAGGAGGGCGCGATGTCGGACGCCGAGCACAAGTACTGGTACAACATGCACACGGGAGCGGTCGAGTTCGGCCTGGAGTCGCCATCGACGGATCGGGTCGGCCCGTTCGACACCGAGGCCGAAGCGGCCCGTGCGCTGGACACCCTCCGCGAGCGTTCGCGGGCGTGGGCCGAAGAGGAGTCGGCGGAGGACTCCTGGGGCGCCGGCGGTGACGCCGCGGTGCAGGACTGAGGGATGGACAAGCAGCGGGACTTCGTTCTCCGGACGATCGAGGAGCGCGGCGTCAAGTTCATCCGCCTGTGGTTCACGGACGTCATCGGGACGCTGAAGTCCGTCGCGATCGCCCCCGCCGAGGTCGAAGGCGCTTTCGCTGAGGGGCTCGGGTTCGACGGATCGGCGATCCAGGGGCTCACGCGGTCCTTCGAGTCGGACCTGCTGGCGCAGCCGGATCCCACGACCTTCCAGATCCTGCCGTGGCGCGGTGAGGTCGATCCGACGGCGCGGATGTTCTGCGACCTCGTGACGCCCGACGGCCAGCCGGCGGTCTCCGACCCCCGGCACGTGCTCAAGCGCACGCTCGCGAAGGCGGCGGATGCGGGTTTCACGTTCTACACCCATCCGGAGATCGAGTTCTACCTGCTGAAGTCTTCCGAGGTCGGCCCGGCCGGCCCGATCCCGGTCGATTCCGCCGGCTACTTCGATAACGTGCCCGGCGGTACCGCGCACGACTTCCGTCGCAGTGCGGTGCGCATGCTCGAAGACCTCGGTATCTCCGTCGAGTACAGCCACCACGAGGGCGGTCCCGGTCAGAACGAGATCGACCTGCGATACGCGGACGCGCTCACCACCGCCGACAATGTGATGACCTTCCGCACGGTCATCAAAGAGGTCGCCATCGAGCAGGGCGTCTACGCCACGTTCATGCCGAAGCCGCTCAGCGGTCAGCCGGGCAGCGGCATGCACACCCATATGTCGCTGTTCGAGGGCGATGTCAACGCGTTCTACGAGGAGGGTGCCGAGTACCAGCTCTCGGTCATCGGGCGCCGATTCATCGCCGGCCTGCTGCGGCACGCGCGCGAGATCTCCGCGGTCACGAATCAGTTCGTGAACTCCTACAAGCGTCTGTGGGGCGGCGACGAGGCACCCAGCTTCATGACCTGGGGCCACAACAACCGTTCCGCGCTCGTGCGGGTGCCGATGTACAAGCCGAGAAAGGGCCAGTCGGCCCGGGTGGAGTATCGTGCGCTCGACTCCGCGGCGAACCCGTACCTCGCCTATGCGCTGCTCCTTGCCGCCGGGCTCAAGGGCATCGAGGAGGAGTACGAGCTGCCGCCGGAGGCCGAAGACAACGTCTGGCAGCTCACCGATGCCGAACGCCGTGCGCTCGGTTACGAAGCCCTCCCGGCGAGCCTCGATGTCGCCCTGCAGGCGATGGAGGAATCGGAGCTGGTGGCGGAGACGCTCGGCGAGCAGGTGTTCAACTATGTTCTTCTCAACAAGCGTCGCGAGTGGGAGCAGTATCGCGCCCAGGTGACGCCGTTCGAGTTGCAGAGCAGCCTGGGCATGCTCTAGGCCCACCCTCCTGACCGATGGCCAGATCCGACGACGCGACCTCACTGACAGCGCTCGCACGGCTGGGCTTCACCGAGCTGAGCCGCGCGGTCGACGGTCTCGCGGAACTCTCCGAGGTGGTCGGCATCGCCCGGGCGCGCCTGGTCGACGGGGTGGCCGCTGCCGACCCCGACGGCGCTCTCACGGGCATTCTGCGCATCGCCAGACGCGACCCCGCCGCGGCAGGGCGGGCGCTCGAGGACGACATCGCCCGCGCGACGCTGTGGCGTGTGCTCGGAGCGTCGCACGGTCTCGGCTCGTTCTTCCTGCGGCACCCGGAGCAGCTGGACGCCATCGCTCGCCCGCGCACCGCGCTGCCGGATGCGGCGGAGCTGCAGGAACGCCTCCTCGCCGCCGTCGACGCATCGGAGGGCGTCGCGCTGGCCGACCCCGCGGAGGCGCGCATCGCCCTCCGGGTGGCGTATCGGCGAGCCATCGCGGAGATCGCCGCGTTCGACCTCTCGGCTCCTGCGCCGCTCGATGTGGTCGCCGATGTCTCCGCTGCGCTCGCGGACGCCGCCGGAGCCGCGTTCGAGGCGGCGATCGCGGTCGCCCGGTCGCGGCTGTCCACCACCGGTGACCTGCGGGACGAGCTCGCGCTGACCCGCCTGGCGGTGATCGGCATGGGCAAGGCCGGAGCACGCGAGCTCAACTACGTCAGCGACGTCGACGTGATCTACGTGGCGGCGACAGCCGACGAGGAGCGTCTCTCCGAGAGTCGCGCGATCGATCTGGCAACGCGCCTGGCCCGCGAGATGACCCAGGAGATCGTCGCGATGGAGACCGAGCCCGCGCTCTGGGAGGTGGACCCCAACCTGCGGCCGGAGGGCAAGCAGGGCGCGCTGGTGCGCTCCCTGTCGTCGCACCTGGCCTACTACGACCGCTGGGCGAAGAGCTGGGAGTTCCAAGCGCTTCTGAAAGCCCGTCCGCTCGCGGGTGATCGCGACCTAGGCGGCGCCTACGTCGCTGCCGTGCAGCCCAAAGTCTGGTCAAGCGCCGCCAGGGAGAACTTCGTCGAGAGCGTGCAGCGCATGCGGGAGCGCGTCTCGGAGCATATCGCCCCGGAAGACGTACCGTATCAGCTCAAGCTCGGCCCCGGCGGGCTCCGCGACATCGAGTTCACCGTTCAGCTCCTGCAGCTGGTTCACGGCCTCACCGACGTGGCACTGCGCACCCGGGGGACCCTGGAAAGCCTCGACGCGCTCGTCGAACGCGGGTACATCGGTCGTGCGGAGGCAGCCGTCTTCGCTCAGGACTACCGCACGCTCCGGCTGCTCGAGCACCGTCTGCAGCTGCGCGACCTGGGACGCACCCACCTCATGCCGCGCAACCCGCAGGAGATGCGGGTCCTCGCCAGGGCGAGCGGCGTGACCGATACCGCCGAGGGCCTCGGGCGGGTCTGGGATCGCGTGCGGCAAGAGGTGCGTGAGCTGCACACCCGGCTGTTCTACCGACCGCTGTTGAGTGCCGTCGCCGCCCTCCCCGAAGAAGGGCGCGAGCTCTCCGCCGAGCAGGCGCACGACCGTCTCGCGGCGATCGGGTTCCGGGACCCCGCCGGAGCGCTCCGGCACATCAGCGCGATGACGTCTGGACTCAGCCGCAAGGCGACCATCCAGCGCCACCTCATGCCGATCATGGTCAGCTGGTTCGCCGAGGGCGTCGACCCCGATCAGGGCCTGCTGGCCTTCCGACGGATCAGCGAGGCCCTCGGCGACACGCCCTGGTTCCTGCGCATGCTGCGCGACTCGTCCGGAGCGGCGCAGCGCCTGACCCGCGTGCTGTCCACCTCGAAGTTCGTCGGAGACCGGATGGAGCGGATCCCGGAGTCCGTCGCGTGGCTCGACGATGCCGACGCGCTGCGCCCGCGTGGCCGCCAGGCTCTCGCCGACGAGGCCAGAGCGATCCGCTCCCGGCACGATACGCGGCCCCCGACAGTGCGCGCGCTGCGCAGCCTGCGCCGACGCGAGACGCTCCGGGTGGCGATGGCCTGCGTTCTCGACGACATCACCGTGCAGGAGCTCGGGCGCGCGATCAGCGCCATCACCGACGCGACGATCGAGGCGATGATCGAGGTCGGGCGCCGGGAACTGGTCTCCGAGGGGGTACCGGTGCCGGAGTTCGCGGTCATCGCGATGGGGCGCCTCGGAGGGGCGGAGAACGGCTTCGGTTCGGACGCCGACGTGCTGTTCGTCATGGAGCCCCGCACCGCGGACGGGGAGCCGATCGACCAGGACCGGGCCCAGCGCGCCGCGGTGCGCCTGGTCGGTCTGCTCCGCGACGATGTCGCCGACGCCCGCCTCCCGCTCGACATCGACGCCGACCTGCGACCGGAGGGCAAGCAGGGCCCCCTGGTGCGGACGGTCGACGCCTATGCCGAGTACTACCGTCGCTGGGCGCAGCCGTGGGAGGTGCAGGCGCTGCTGCGCGCCCGGGGCGTCGCCGGGAGTGCAGCGCTGATCGCGCGGTTCACGGCGCTGGCCGACGAGATCCGGTACCCGGTGCGGCTGTCGATCGAGTCGGACCGGGAGATCAAGCGCATCAAGGCCCGGGTGGAAGGGGAGCGGCTGCCGCAGGGCGCCGATCCGCGGAGACATCTCAAACTCGGCCCCGGCACGCTGAGCGACGTGGAATGGCTCGTGCAGCTGATCCAGCTCCGTCACGCCGCCGATATCGCCGGGCTGCGCACGCCGGTCACTCTCGACGCCCTCGAAGCGGCGGTCGGAGCCGGGGTGCTGGACGGGGCCGACGCTGAGCTGCTGCGCGAGGGCTGGCTGCTCGCGGCGCGGCTGCGGTCAGCGATCGTGCTGCTGACCGGCCGGCCGAGCGATGTCCTCCCGACCGACCGGCGGGAGCTTGACGGTCTCGCCACGATCCTCGGTTATCCGGACCGCTCGGCGACGGCGCTGGAGGAGCACTACCTCGCGGTCACGAGGCGGGCGCGACGGGCCTTCGAGCGGGTCTTCTACGGCTGACACGCCGGACCACCGGCGTGTCAGATGAATATTCTCCGGCACTCTTGCCGCATCGACCCCGCGGACGCAGAGTAGAGAGATGGCCGACAAAATCGCGATCATCTGGAACCCGAGCAAGGTCGACGAGAGCGAGCTGCGGCCCGCTGTGGACGGGGTCTTCGGCGCCGAGACCGAGACCGTCTGGTGGGAGACCAGTGCAGACGACCCCGGTCGCGGCATGGCAGGTGAGGCCGTCGCGGACGGTGCATCGCTGGTGATCGCGGTGGGCGGAGACGGGACCGTCCGAGCCGTCGCGGAAGCCCTCGCCGGCACAGACGTCGACCTGGCGATCGTGCCGCGCGGCACGGGCAACCTGCTCGCACGTAACCTCGCGGTACCGCTGAACGATGTCCGCGCGGCCGTGGAGCGGGCACGCGAGGGGAGCGCCAGGGAGATCGATCTCGGCTGGGTGGCCGTGGGAGATGAGGGAGCGGAGCACGCGTTCACCGTGATGGTGGGTCTGGGGCTCGATGCGCAGATGCTCGCCGAGACCGACAGCGACCTCAAAGCCAAGATCGGTTGGCTGGCATACGTCCAGGCCCTGGGCCGTGCGGCCGTGGCCACGGAACTCGTGGACGCGACCGTGGCCCTCGACGACGAGGACGCCGAGGAATGCCGGGTGCACACGATGCTCATCGGCAACTGCGGAACGATCCAGGGAGGCATCACGCTGTTGCCGGATGCGCAGCCGGACGACGGCCGACTCGACATGCTGATGATCAGCGCTGACGGCGTGGCCGGCTGGTTCGACACTGCCAAGTCGATGCTCTGGGACAACGGCCTCCTGCGGATCCTGGGGGCCAACGACGGTGCGGTGAGCACGGACTCCGCAACGCACGCCTCTGCGGAGCGCATCCGCGTGACGCTCGCTGAGCCGCAGCAGTTCGAGATCGACGGGGAGGAGATCGGCGAGGTCGACGCCTTCGCCGTGCGCATCCAGCCCGGTGCTCTCCGCGTGCGCTGAGCCGCTCTTCCCCAACTCAGGCACAATCGGGCTCGGCCCGGCAGAAACCCCGGAAACCGGGGTTTCTGCCGATTTTGCCTGGGTTCGGCGAAGCGGGCGGCGCAGCCGCCGCCCGCCAACGCCGAAGGGCCCGCTTCGCGACGGTGCGAAGCGGGCCCTCGGGTCTGGCGGAGAGGTGTCAGACCCCGTAATAGAGCTCGAACTCGTACGGGTGCGGACGCTGCGCGATGGGCAGGATCTCCTGGTTGTACTTGTAGTCGATCCAGGTGTCGATGAGCTCCTGGGTGAACACGCCGCCCTCGAGGAGGAAGTCGTGGTCCTCGCGGAGCGCTTCGAGCGAGTCGAGCAGCGAGTTCGGCACCTGCGGGATGTTCTTCGCCTCCTCCGGGGGAAGCTCGTACAGGTCCTTGTCGATGGGCTCGAGCGGCTCGATGCGGTTGCGGATGCCGTCCAGGCCGGCCATCATCTGCGCGGCGAAGGCCAGGTACGGGTTGCCGGAGGCATCGGGCACGCGGAACTCGATGCGCTTGGCCTTCGGGTTCGAGCCCGTCAGCGGGATGCGAATGGCCGCGGAGCGGTTGCCGGCCGAGTATGCCAGGTTGACCGGCGCCTCGAAGCCCTTCACCAGCCGGTGGTAGCTGTTCAGCGAGGGGTTGGTGAACGCGAGGACCGCTGCAGCGTGCTTGAGGAGTCCGCCGATGTACCAGCGTGCGATGTCGCTGAGCTGGCCGTAGCCGTTCTCGTCGTAGAACAGCGGCTCGCCGTCGAGCCACAGCGACTGGTGCGTGTGCATGCCGGAACCGTTGTCTCCGAACAGCGGCTTCGGCATGAACGTCGCGGTCTTGCCCCACTGCTCCGCGGTGTTCTTGACGAGGTACTTGAACTTCAGCACGTCGTCGGCGGCGTGCACCATGGTGTCGAAGCGATAGTTGATCTCGGCCTGACCGGCGGTGCCGACCTCGTGGTGGGAGCGCTCGACGGTGAGACCGGCATCCGCGAGCTTGAGGCAGATGTCGTCGCGGATGTCTGCCTGCTTGTCGACCGGGGAGACCGGGAAATAGCCGCCCTTGAAGGGGGTCTTGTTGCCGAGGTTGCCGCCCTCCTCCTTGCGACCGCTGTTCCAGGCGGCCTCGTCGGAGTCGACCGCGTAGAAGCTCTTGCCGGCGGTGACCTCGTAGCGCACGTCGTCGAAGATGTAGAACTCGGCCTCGGGGGCGAAGAATGCAGTGTCGGCGATGCCGGTGGAGGAGAGGTACTTCTCGGCCTTCTTGGCGACCTGCCGCGGGTCCTTCGCGTAGATCTCGCCGGTACGGGGGTTGTAGATGTCGAAGACCATGATGAGGGTCTTCTCCTCGCGGAACGGGTCGAGGTAGGCCGTGGTGACGTCGGGGATGAGCTGCATGTCGGACTCGTGGATGCTCGCGAAGCCGCGGATCGACGACCCGTCGAAGAGCTGTCCGACCTCGAAGAACTCCTCGTCTACCGAAACCGCGGGGATGTTGAAGTGCTGCTGCACGCCCGGGAGGTCGGTGAACCGGATGTCGAGGAACTTGACGTCGTTCTCGCGAATATAAGCGAGCACTTCCGAAGGACTTGTGAACATGGAGTCTCCTGTTCGAAGGGTCTGCTGCCGGTGACCACGGTAGGGGGGTGGCGTTTCCCTCGAGTATCCCGTGTGTTTCCGGGATGTTACGTCCGCCGTTCCGGGGCAGGGGGATGCCGGTTGCGGAACGGCTCGAAGCGCCGTCCCGGCTACGCTGGAGGGATGGCGCAGACCGACACCACGTATCCGGGCAAAGGGCTGGGGCTTCCCCCGGCGGGAGCCGGCAGCGTTGCCAGGGTCGGCCGTCGCCTCGCCGCTCTGGCGATCGACTGGGCCGCCGCGATGATCATCTCCATCGCGTTCTTCGACTACGACCCCTTCGCGACGCTCGTGATCTTCGCCCTGGTGCAGATCCTGTTCATCCCGACCGCCGGGGGCAGTCCGGGCCATCGCATCCTCGGCATGCGCGTGGTCGCGCTCTCAGGCGGGTGGGTCGGGTTGTGGCGGCCGATCGTCCGCACGCTGCTGCTGGCGCTGGTCATCCCCGCCGCCATCTGGGATCAGGACCAGCGGGGGCTGCACGACAAGGCGGCCGGAACGGTTCTCATCCGCGCCTGAGCACGTCGTCCCCGACGCCGCGGGCCCCGGGTGCGTCAGCACGCCGGGGCCCGCGGGCACGAGGGATCAGCGGGGGCGCGGTGCGCGCGCCTTGAGGGGGTCGATCCCCTTCGGGATCGGCAGCGAGGACAACGACTGCGAGACCGACTCCAGGCGCCGGATCACGGCTGCCATGGTGGCCTTGTCGATCTTCTTGGGGAGCTTCTTGATCGTCTTCGACAGGTCGGCGATCGCGATGTCCTCGTCGCCGTGGCCGACGTAGAAGACGTGGACGGGCACACCCTGCGCCACGCGCTGCGCACGCGTGCGCTCGTCGTTGATGAGGCGGGTCAGCCGGCCGCGGGCGCCTTCGCCCACGATGACGATGCCGCCGCGTCCCACCGCACGATAGACGGCCTCCTGGGTCTTGGGGTTCACCCCGACCGGCATGTCCGCGGCCTGCCAGTTCCGCCCGAGTCCGGTGCTCATCACGTGCCCGACCGCTCCAGGCATGCCGTCGATGCGCTCGTACATCGCCTTGGTGGACAGCCGCGTCATAGTCATCAGAACAGCGAGGAAGCCGGCCATCAGGCCGGTGATGCCCCACAGCAGCACGGACCACCACGTGACCGGGCGGATGAGGAACCCGATGCCGATGCCGATGCCCACGACGACGAGCAGGATGCCGGCGAGCAGCCACGGGAGCCACCGGTAGGTCTCGTGGGTGAACCGGTACAGGGATCGGATCTGCGAGAAGAACCCGGGGCGCTTCTCGACTTCGGGAGTTCGTGCCATAGTTCCCAGCCTACCGATTCCCACGCCGCTCCCCGCCGGGCGGCGTGGAGCGGCGGTGGGGGCCGACCCAGCCTTCCACAGCGGCACCGAAACGCGATCTCTCCCCGGCCGCTGCTTTTCTGGAACCGCGTTCGTGCCCGGTGCCGTGAACTGGGACCATGACGTCGCAGCCTTCGGTCCCGTTGCAGGCCTATCGAGTGGTGCGGATGCTCGCGGCCAACGAGGGTCCCTTTCCCGGTCGTCTGGTCATGGCGAGCGGAGAGCCGCGCGTGGTGTGCGACGGTGCTCTTCTCTCCGGCTCGCCGGTGTGGCCGTTGGCGGGGAGCGCCCACATCGCGGCGCCGGTGGACGTGGTCCGCCGCGCGGACGGACACGATGTGCTGCTGCCGTGGTGCACGGCCACGCTTGCCGGCGTGCTGGGCCGGCGTGAGGCCGACGGGCCGGCGCTGCTCCCCGGCGAGATCGTGACGATCCTGGTGAGCATCCTCCGGGGCCTCGAAGAGGGCGCCGGCTGCCCGGTGCAGAACGGTCGATGGTGGCTCACGCACGACGGGCGTCCGCTGTTCGTGATCGGAACGGGGGAAGAGATCATCGTCGCGACCTCGGCCGTGCTCGACCGGCTGCGCGCGGCCGTCGCGGATCGTGCGCTTGAGCGCCTGATCGACCGGTTCGGTCAGGCCCTCGAGCGACCGAAGCGCGTCCGCGCGGACGCCGCCCGCTGGGAGGCGGAGATGCTCGCCCTCGCGGCGCCCCGGGCGCTGGGCGGCGGGGGTCATGAGCACGAGACAGCGGGTCGACCGCCATCCGTCCCCGCGGCGGCGGTCGATGATGGCGAACCGGACCGGGGGCAGAAGAGAGCGCTCCTGACCGGGGTGCACCGGTGGCTCGTGGCCTGCGGCGAACGATTGCGGGCGCATCCGCCGGGTCTGCGCGGCCGAGCGGCCGGAGAACCCGGGGGCGACCGGGGTCGCTCGCCGGTCCGGCGGACCCCGGTCATCGTGGCCGTGGCTGCCGCAGCGCTGGTGCTCGCGGGCGGGATGCTGTGGCCTGCGGCCCCGGAGGACAGCGCGGCGACGGCGGGCGATTCCGGAGTCACCGGGGTGGCGAGCACGAGCCCCCGGCCCGCACCGGCGTCT
The DNA here is from genome assembly GCF_058349825.2 of Microbacterium longlingense. Lineage (NCBI taxonomy): Bacteria > Bacillati > Actinomycetota > Actinomycetes > Micrococcales > Microbacteriaceae > Microbacterium > Microbacterium longlingense. Next base: position 78,549 of record NZ_JBYRJA020000003.1, on the reverse strand, counting down.
GACGACGTGGCCCCGTCGTCGGGGAGGTCGGGGAGCGGGTCAGTGGGGGAGCAGCCGGCGGAAGACGTGGCGACCGTCGGTCCCGATCCCTCAGAACCGCCGGCGGATCTCGCCGACAGCAGCGCGGCCGCGGCGCTGCCGGCACTGCTGGCGGCGGCGGCGATGTGCGCCGCCCACGGCGATCCGGTGTGTGCTGATGCTCGCGTGCCCGCGGCGACCGGAACGCTCGCTGTCGACGGCGATGGTCTGAGCGATGCTGTCCCTGAGCTGGTCGAGGACTATGGCGACATCGCGGTGCTCCGCCTGTCCGATGCGGCGGCATCCGGGGATCCGCGTCAGCAGATCGTGGTGCTGGAGCGGGACGGAGAGCGTTGGCTCATCCGCGCGATCTACGACGTCGCTGACGGCGGCTGACGGCGTTCCGGACGGATTCGGGAACGCCGTGAGGCCCGCCCCATCGTTGATGGGGCGGGCCTCACGGCGTTCAGCGTCTGGACCTGCCGATCAGATGCCGAGCTGGGCCGCGAAGTCCGCGGTCTCCAGACGGCTCTTCAACGCGCCCAGGAAACGGGCGGCGTCTGCACCGTCGATGATGCGGTGATCGTAGGACAGAGCGAGATACACGTAGGACCGCACGGCGATGGCTTCGGCGCCGTCGACGGTCACGATACCCGGGCGCTTGACGACCACACCCGTTCCCAGGATCGCCGACTGCGGCAAGAACACCACGGGCGTGTCGAAGAGCGCGCCGCGGGAACCCGTGTTGGTCAGCGTGAAGGTGCCGCCCGCGAGCTCGTCCGGCTTCAGCTTGTTCTCGCGGGTGCGAGAAGCGAGGTCGGCGATCTCGTGCGCGATCTGGGCGACGGTCTTGTCACCCGCGTCGCGGAGAACCGGCGTGAGAAGCCCGCGCTCGGTGTCGACCGCGATCGAGAGGTTCTCGGATGCGGGGTAGACGATGTTCTCGCCGTCGACCGTCGCATTGACGATCGGGAACGCCTTGAGGGCCTCGCCGGCGGCGAGAGCGAAGAACGGCAGGAAGGACAGCTTGTCGCCGGTCTTCTGCTGGAACTCGCCCTTGACCCGGTTGCGGTACTCGGCCAGACGCGTGACATCGACCTCGACGACCGTGGTCAGCTGAGCCGTCTTCTGCATCGACTCGACCGCGCGCGACGCCAGAACCTTGCGCAGACGTGACATCGGCTGGGTCGTGCCGCGCAGGGGCGACACCTCCAGCGGCGCCGGTGCTGCCGCGGCGGGGGCTGCAGCCGACGCCGTGCTGCCGCCTTCTGCGGCCTTGAGCACGTCTTCCTTGCGGATGCGTCCGCCCACGCCGGTGCCGGCGACCGTGGCGAGGTCGACGCCGTGCTGTGCGGCCAGGCGGCGCACCAGCGGGGTCACGTAGATGCTGTCGTCATCGTCCGGAAGGCTGAGCTTCGGAGCGGCCGGCTCAGCAGGAGCCGGGGCGGCGGGCTGTGCGGCAGGAGCCGGGGCAGCAGGAGCCGGGGCAGCGGGCTGTGCGGCAGGCGCCGGGGCGGCAGGAGCCGGAGCGGCGGGCTGTGCGGCAGGCGCCGGGGCGGCAGGAGCCGGAGCGGCGGGCGTCTCCGCCGGGGCAGCGGGCGCCGCTGCCGGAGCCGCACCAGATCCGACCCGGGCGAGCACGGCGCCGACGGCGGCCGTCTCGTCCTCGGCGACCAGGATCTCCTGCAGCACGCCGGCGACCGGGGACGGGATCTCGGTGTCGACCTTGTCGGTCGAGATCTCGAGGATCGGCTCGTCGACGGCGATCTCGTCGCCCACCTGCTTCAGCCAGCGGGTGACCGTGCCCTCGGTGACGCTTTCGCCGAGCTCCGGAAGGCGGATCTCGGCGCTGTCGCCGCCGGCTGCGGGCGCGGCGGCCGGTGCCTCAGCGGCCGGTGCCTCAGCGGCCGGTGCCTCTGCCGGCGTCGCCGCAGCGGGGGCCTCAGCCGGTGCAGCGGGAGCCGCAGGTTCAGCGGCAGCGGGAGCCGGGGCTTCTGCCGGGGCGGCACCGCTGCCGTCACCGATGCGCGCGAGTTCGGCGCCGACCTCGACGGTCTCGTCCTCCTGGACGAGGATGGCCTCGATCACGCCGCTGACAGGCGAGGGGATCTCGGTGTCGACCTTGTCGGTCGAGATCTCGAGCAGGCCTTCGTCTGCCTGGACGGTATCGCCCACCTGCTTCAGCCAGCGGGTGACCGTTCCCTCCGTGACGCTCTCACCGAGCGCGGGAAGGACGACGGATGTGCTCATGTCCGAGTCTCCTTTTTGAGAAGTAGGGGCGGATCTAGCTTAGTGAGAATGTCCGGCTCCTGGTCACAGGGCGTGCAGGGGTTTTCCGGCGAGGGCCAGGAAAGCCTCGCCGAGCGCCTCGCTCTGCGTGGGATGGGCATGGATCAGCGGCGCGAGATCCTCGGGAAGCGCCTCCCAGGCGACAGCGAGCTGCCCCTCCGTGATGAGCTCGCCGACGCGGTCGCCGATCAGATGGACGCCGATCACGGGGCCGTCGATCAGGCGGACCACCTTGACGCTGCCGCCGGTGCCGATGATCTCGCTCTTGGCGTTTCCTGCGAGGTTGTACTCGTAGGCGCGCACGGCCTCCGCACCGTGGGCGGCGATCGCGGCGGCCTCCGTCACGCCGACGGACGCGACTTCCGGGGTGGAGTACGTGATGCGGGGCACCTGGGCGTCCGGCACGGGGGCGGGGGAGAGCCCCGCGATCCGCTCCGCCACGGCGATCCCCTGGAGGAAGCCGCGGTGGGCGAGCTGGAGCCCTGGTGTGATGTCTCCGACCGCCCATACGTGCGGCACGCTCGTGCGGAGGAGGTCGTCGACCGCGACGAAGCCGCGTTCGCGAGAGATCCCTGCCTCGTCCAGACCGAGCTCATCGGTGGCAGGGCCACGGCCGACCGCTACGAGGAGATAGTCCGCCGCGATCTCCGTGCCGTCCTCGAGGGTCACCGTCACGCCGTCGGCGTCCTGGGCGACGGAGCGGAACCGCACGCCGAGCGAGGAACGGATACCGCGGCGGCGGAAGGCCCGCTCGAGTCCCTTGCTGAGCGCGATGTCCTCGTTGGGTACGAGATGGTCCAGCGCCTCGATGATCGTGACCTCTGCGCCCATCGAATGCCAGGCGCTGGCGAACTCCACGCCGATGACGCCGCCGCCGAGGATCGCGACGCGCGCGGGGACCTCGTCGAGAGCGAGGGCCTGCTCGCTGGTGAGGACGCGCCCGCCGATCTCCAGGCCCGGCAGGGTGCGGCTGTACGAGCCGGTCGCGAGGATGAGGTCGGTGCCGGTGTAGGTGTCGTCGCCGACGCGCACCGTCCGGGCGCCGTCGATGCGTCCTGCCCCGGGGACGACCGTGATGCCGCGCTTGGCGATCAACCCCTGGAGCCCCGCGAACTTCTTGGCGACGATGCCATCGCGCCACGTGCGGGCCGACGCTCCGTCGACCCGGTCGAGAGTGGCGTTCACGCCGGCCGTTGCGGCGGTGCGCACGGTCTCGGCGACCTCGGCGGTGTGCAGCAGCGCCTTGGTGGGGATGCAGCCGCGGTGCAGACAGGTGCCGCCGACACGGTCCTTCTCGATCAGGACGACCGACTTGCCCAGCTCCGCGGCGCGGATGGCGGCCGAGTATCCGCCGCTTCCGGCGCCGAGGATGACGACGTCGGCCTCATGTGCCGTCATCAGAGGCTCTTCTCGGCGATCGCGCTGCGCTCGGCCAGCGTGATCAGGGTGCGCACCATGCTGGCGGTGGGGCCCTTGTCGGTGAAGCCGTGGGCGCTCGTGGTGGAGCCGCTTCCGGCGATATCGAGGTGCACCCACGGGATGCGCGGGCCGTCTTCGTCGTCTCCGACGCGCCCGACCAGGCGACGCAGGAACAGGCCGGCGAACATCGCCCCGCCTGAGGGGTCGCCGATCTTCGCGTTCAGCACGTCGGCGATGGGGGAGTCGAGCTCGTCCTCCATGTGCTCGGGAAGCGGCAGCGCCCAGGCGAGCTCGCCGGTCGCGGCCGCCGCATCGAGGAGTTCGTCGACGGCCTCCGCCTCGCCCATCACTCCGGTGTGGCGATGGCCGAGGGCGACGATGATCGCCCCGGTGAGGGTGGCGACATCGACGATGAGGTCCGGATTCTCGCGGCTGGCGGCGGCGAGGCCGTCGCCGAGGACGAGCCGCCCCTCTGCGTCGGTGTTGAGCACCTCGACCGTCGTTCCGTCGAGCAGGGTCAGCACGTCACCGGGGCGGACCGCCCGCCCGGACGGCATGTTGTCCGCGATGCAGAGCCACGCCGTGACGCGCACCGGCAGGCGCTCCTCTGCGATGGCCCGCACGGCGGCGAGCACGGTGGCGGCGCCCGCCATGTCGTACTTCATCCCGACCATGCTTGCCGGCGGCTTGAGCGAGAGGCCGCCGGTGTCGAAGGTGATGCCCTTGCCCACCAGTGCGATGTGGCGGACGGCGTCTGCGGGAGCGTAGTCGACGCGGACCAGCCGGGGTGGGCGGTCCGATCCCGCTCCGACGCCCAGGATGCCGCCGAATCCCTCGTCGGCGAGGCGCTTCTCGTCATAGACCTCGACGGTGACATCGGCGAGGCCGGACACCGCGTCCGCGGCCCGGTCGGCGAGCTCTGCGGGACCGAGGCGGTCGGCGGGGATGGTGACGAGGTCCTTGACCAGCGCGACGGCGTCCGCCTCGGTCTGGATGCGTCGGGCGGCGTCATCGTCGAGTTCCGCGTGCAGCACGACGGAGGTCGCGCGCGCGGCACCGGGGGTCCGCCGGTAGGAGTCGAATCGATATCCGCCGAGGAGGGCGCCACTCGCCGCGGCCGCCGCATGCGCGGCAAGAGGATCGGCGAGGCCGACCGCGACCGTCTCGAAACCGGTGAGGGTGCGCAGCGCAACGCCGGCCGCCGCACGGACGCTCGCGGCGTCGGCGTTCTTCCCGGCCCCCGCCACGGCGAGCGGGACGGGGGAGATCGACGGGGCGTACACGCGTGCATAGGAGCCGGCCGCGCCGGTGAACCCGATGCCGGTGAGCGCGTCCGTCAGCTCGGCAGGAAGGGCGTCGCCGATCGACTCGAGCTCGGGCAGGATCAGCACCGCGGCGTCCGCGGTGGTCTCGGCGAGTGGTTCTGGCGAGAGGGAGAGCACGGGCGTCGTCATGCCATCCATCCTAGGGACGCCCCGGGGCGCAGCGCCGAGTGCCGGTGTCGCGCTGTGTCGGCGCACCGAGCCGCGGGCGGCCTGGGCGGCGTGTTCGCTGAGAGCGCGCAGGAAGGGGGGCCGCCTTCCCCACCCGGCTCGTAGCATGGATGCATGTCCTCCTCTGCCGAGCTGTACGAACGCGTGGCGAACGCCCCCGACGTTCCGCCGGGGCTGCCCCTGGTGATGCTGCTGACCGGCTTCACGGACGCCGGATCCGCCGTCGCGGGCCTGATGACGCACCTGGAGGAGAGCGTCGAGCAGAGCCCGGTCGTGATCTTCGACAACGACCGCCTGCTGGACTACCGCGCCCGTCGTCCGGTCGCCACGTTCGATCAGGACCACCTGAGCGAGCTGCGCCCTGGACGTCTGGAGCTGTCGCTCGCGACCGACGCACTCGGCCAGCCGTTCCTTCTGCTCAGCGGGTACGAGCCGGACTTCGCCTGGAACGCCTTCGTTCAGGCCGTTCTCGACCTCGCCGAGGAGTTCCAGGTGTCCGGACTGACCTGGACGCATGCGATCGCGATGCCGGTGCCCCACACCCGTCCGATCGGCACGACGGTGAGCGGCAACCGGAAGGATCTCGCGGCCGCGTACTCGGTGTGGACGCCGCGCAGCCAGATCCCCGCCACGGCCGGCCATCTCATCGAGTACCGCTTCGCGGAGGAAGGGCGCCCGGTGGTGAGCTTCGTCCTCCTGGTGCCGCATTATCTTGCCGAGACCGAGAACCCCGGTGCGGTGCTGGTCGCCGCGGATCGGGTGATGGCTGCGACCGGCCTCGTGCTGACCACGGACGATGTGCGCGAGCAGGAGGCCGAGTTCCTGGCGCGCGTCGACGAACAGGTGCAGGCGAACGATGAGCTCGCGCAGATGCTGCAGATGCTCGAGACGAGATATGACGCCTACGTCGCAGGCCTGGAGGGTGGCGAGGACAACCCCTCCTTCTCGTCTGGCCTCACTGAGGGCAGTCTCCCGAGTGCGGACGAGCTGGCCGCGGAGCTGGAGCGCTATCTGGCCTCACGTGGCGGGCAGGACGACGAGCGCCCAGGTCAGCCCTGAGCGGGCTCCCGACGGTGTTCCGGCCCGCATTCTGCGGGTTTTCTCTGGCATGATCGACGCAGATGCCACCCCACCCGGCTCTCGTGTGCGATACTGATATACCGACCCATTGTCAAGAGCCGTCCTTACCGACGGGACTTGACAAGGGTCTTACTAGTGCCCGAACCGGCTCGGGGCGTCTCAGGCGTCCGGGGGAAAGGTGAAACGTGACTGCTGCCACGACCGTGAAGGCCACCGAAGCGGAGGCTGAGGAGGCCGCCGCGCCCGCGAAGACGACGAAGAAGCCGGCCGCCAAGGCCGCCGCATCGACGACGGGAACCAGCAAGACGGCTGCGGCGAAGCCCGCGACCGCCCGCAAGACCGCCGCCAAGAACACCGCGGACGCCGCCGACGACGGCGCTCCTGCGGAGAAGAAGACCGCGCGTTCCAGCGCTGCGACCAAGCCCGCCGCCAAGAAGAAGGCCCCCGCGCGCGGACGCGCGAAGGCCGGAGGCGATGAGCCGGAGGATGACGAGGAGGCTCTCGACGACGAGGCCGTCGCGGACGTCACCGAGGACGCGCCAGAAGACGACAAGGCCGACGACGCAGAAGACGACGAGGAGAAGCCCAAGCCGGCGTTCTCCGAGCCGCTGCCGACCGGCGCGATCGTCATCACCTCCAACGACGAGGACGACATCCCCGTCTACTCGACGCAGATCACCGGCGCCACGGCCGACCCGGTCAAGGACTACCTCAAGCAGATCGGAAAGGTCGCGCTGCTGAACGCGGCCGAAGAGGTCGAGCTCGCGATGCGCATCGAGGCCGGCCTGTTCGCCGAGGAGAAGCTCTCGAACATGAGCGAGGCGGAGAAATCCAGCCAGCTCGGTCTCGATCTGCAGTGGGTCGCCCGTGACGGTCAGCGCGCGAAGAGCCACCTCCTGGGCGCCAACCTGCGTCTGGTCGTCTCCCTCGCCAAGCGCTACACCGGTCGTGGCATGCAGTTCCTCGACCTCATCCAGGAGGGGAACCTGGGCCTGATCCGTGCGGTCGAGAAGTTCGACTACACCAAGGGCTTCAAGTTCTCGACCTACGCGACGTGGTGGATCCGACAGGCAATCACCCGTGCCATGGCCGACCAGGCGCGGACGATCCGTATCCCCGTGCACATGGTCGAGGTCATCAACAAGCTCGCCCGCGTGCAGCGGCAGATGCTGCAGGACCTGGGCCGTGAGCCCACGCCGGAGGAGCTCAGCCGCGAGCTGGACATGACCCCGGAGAAGGTCGTCGAGGTGCAGAAGTACGGGCGTGAGCCCATCTCGCTGCACACCCCCCTCGGCGAGGACGGCGACAGCGAGTTCGGAGACCTCATCGAGGACACCGAGGCCGTCGTGCCCGCCGACGCGGTCGGCTTCACGATGCTGCAGCGTCAGCTCGAGCAGCTGCTCGACTCGCTGTCGGAGCGCGAGGCCGGTGTGATCCGGATGCGTTTCGGTCTCGGCGACGGACAGCCCAAGACCCTCGACCAGATCGGCGACACCTTCGGCGTCACGCGTGAGCGGATCCGTCAGATCGAGTCGAAGACCATGGCGAAGCTGCGACACCCCAGCCGCTCCCAGTCGCTGCGGGATTACCTCGAGTGAGCGGTTCCGGCCGGCCGAACGACGGCAAGAGTCTCGAGATCACGGTCGACGGGGGCCGCTACGCGCGGCTCCCGATCCGGACGCGCGTCGTCATGCCCGGCGATGTGCTCGACGAGATCGTCCGTGAGTACGCGCTGGATCAGGTGCGCTCCGGTGACATCCTCTTCATCACGGAGAAGATCGTCGGGATCACCCAGGGCCGCTCCTTCATGCTCGATGAGATCCAGCCGCGCCGCCTTGCGGTCTTCCTCTCCCGGTATGTTACCCGGACCCCGCACGGCATCGGCCTCGGGATGCCGGAGACCATGGAGATGGCGCTGCGGGAATGCGGCACCCCGCGGATCCTGTTCGCCGCTGCTGTCGCGGCCGTGACGAAGGCCTTCGGACGCAAGGGCGACTTCTACCGGATCGCCGGAGACAAGGCACGCGCGATCGATGGACCGACGGCGGGCACCATGCCGCCCTATGATCGGGCCGTGGTGCTCGGTCCGGACCGCCCTCGGGAGGTCGCCCGTCACGTGCACGACCTCATCGGAGGCGTCTGCGATGTCGCCGTGGTCGACATCAACGACCTGGGCGGCAATATCCTGGGCTCCACCCTGGATCGCGCGGCCGAGCGCCGGCTGGTGTCGATCCTGAAGGACAACCCGCTCGGTCAGGGCGCGGAGTCGACGCCGATGGGCATCATCCGCCCGGCCTGAGAGCACGTCGTCCTCCCGCGGAACGTCTTCGCGCCGGTCCCGTCATGGGGCCGGCGCGAAGACGTTCCGGGTCAGAACCCGATCGCGGCGCGATAGCGCGGCTTGTGCCCGGTGCGGATGCCGGAGACGCTGGGCTTGTTCTCATAGACACCCGCACCCCAGTTGCCCTCGACGAGCACCGGGCCGTCCGGTCCGACCACGATGTCCCAGCCGACGTACTGCACCTCGGGAACCACCCGCGCGACCTGGTCGATGAACGCCGTGACCTCGTCCATGAGCGGCAACTGGAAATCGGCGATCCGGAAGCCAGAATCCGGGTGCAGCTCATGCACGTGTCCGTGGGAGTCGTATCCGGCGCTGATTGCGTGACCGTGCTCGTCGAGCATCGTGTAGAAGCCGCCGAAGGACATCTGGTCGCTCACCTCGCCACGCCCGAACTTCTGCGCCATCGCGAGGATGTGCGTCTTCTCGCCATCGAAGAACGCCGTCACGCGCGTGGTGTTGACCGTGCCGGGGCAGACGGCTGCGAGGTCGGGGTGCTGGGCGATCACCTCTTCCACCAGCAGGCGGCCCTGTGCGAGCAGGTCGCGGTGGAATCCCTCCCAGTCGGCGATGTCCGCCGCGTGATACCGGAACACGCCGGAACCGGCCTGTCCCATGGGCGTCTTGACGATGACCGTGCCGTGGCGCTCGACGAAGTCGCGCAGCTCTGCGGCGTTGCCCTGTTCGACGACCATCCACTCGCGGCGGAGGAAGTCGCTGAAGCGCCGATCGAACTCGATCTTGTCGTGGAACAGATGACGGTAGTCGGGATGCGCGTACCGCTCCGAGATCTGGTTGGAGATCGGGTGCGTCATGTAGGTGTCTCGCTCCGCCTTCGACAGGATCGCGAAGTCGAAGTCGATGTAGTCCTGGAAGCCGACGTTGTGCCGGCCTGCCGACCACAGCATGTCCACCACGACGAGGGGGAGCGCCTTGCCATGCTGCGCAGAGGCTTCCTTGGCCCGCTCGATCACCGAGCCGACGTTGATGCGACGGGCGCGCTCGGCCAGGTAGCTGAGACGGGATGTGAGGCCGAGGCCGTTGGAGGGCATGCGTTCTCCGGGTCGAGGATGAGGGACCGCTCTATTCTAGGCAGGGCCTCCTCCGAGACCCCCGGAACGCCCGCGGCTCCGAGGTGCGCCGGCAGAACCGCGAGTAGGCTGTCATGGTGGAACAGCAGACCGGGAGCGTGACCCTGCGCTCGCTGATCTCCCGAACGGCGCTTGCGTCCGGTGCAGCCAGGTCGGTCGCGGCAGGCGGGCGTGGCATCGCCGATCTGCGCCGCGACGCCTGGGGGCACGGTCTCCTCGACGTGGCACGGGCGGTGACCGAGGCCGGCGCCCTGTCGGTGCGCGTGGACGGTCCGGATGAGGTGTCGGCGCTGCACGGGCATGGCATCGCGGCGACGTGCGATGAGCAGCCCGACCTCGATCCGCGGCTGCTCTATGGGCTGCCGGATGCTGCCGGCGAGCTCCCCGGCCAGCCCGTGATGCGGGTGGTCGGCCGGGTGCTGTCGATCAAGCCCATCGCCGCGGGGGGCGGCGTCTCCTACGGCTATCTGCACCGGGCAGAGAAGGACTCGCGGCTGGCCCTGGTCACCGGCGGCTATGCGCAGGGCGTCGTGCGCGCCCTCGGCAGCCGGGCGGCGGTCGAGATCGGCGGGATCGTGCACCCGATCGTCGGAAGGATCGCGATGGACGTCTGCGTGGCGGACATTGGCGACCATGACGTCGCCGATGGCGCAGCGGCGACGTACTTCGGAGGGCGCGGACCGCTTGCCGGTGCGCTGGCCGACTGGGTGCGTGCGACCGGGCTGACGGCTGGTGAGCTGGTGGCCGTCGCCGGACAGCGAACGGAGCGAGCATGGGAGGCGTGAGCAGGCCGGTGCTGCGTGTCGACGGGGCGGTGCTGCGGGCGAACATCGCCGCCGTGATGGCACGGGTGGCCCCGGCGGAGCTGATGATCGTCGTGAAAGACGACGCGTATGGTCTCGGCGCCCTCCGGGCCGCGCAGGCTGCCGTGGCCTCGGGTGTGGGCTGGATCGGCTGCTACGACATCCCCACCGGGGTGCGCCTCCGTGCCGCCGTGGGGACGACGCCGCGGCTGTTCGCCTGGGTCACCTCCGACGATGCAGAAATACGCGCGGCACTGCTGGCCGACATCGATCTCGGTGTCGGAACCGTGGACTACCTCGACCGCGTGATCTGCGTGGCTGCCGAGCTCGGCGTCCGGGCGCGCATCCACCTCAAGATCGACACCGGGCTGCATCGCAACGGACTCACCGAGGCGGAGTGGGACGCGGCGGTCGCCACCGCGCTGGAGGCGGAGCGAGAGGGCCGGCTGCGGCTGGTCGGCGCATGGAGCCACCTCAGTGAGGCCAGTGACGCAGACGACGACGATGCGCACGAGCGGTTCCAGCGCGCTGTGCAACGTGCCGTCGAGCAGGGGGCGATGCTTCCGCACCGGCATCTGACGGCGTCCGCGGCGACATGGGCGCGACCGGAGCTGCGCGGCACGCTCGTCCGGGTCGGCGCGTTCTGCTACGGGATCCGTTCCGCTGACGGTCCGGACCTCGCCGGCATCGAGCCCGCCGCCGAGCTCGTCGCCCCGGTGCTGGGGGTCACCGATGGTGAAGCGGTGATCGGCATCGGATCGTTCGACGGACTGCCGAGCAGTCTCGCCGGACGTGTGCGTGTCGGTACCCCTGCCGGTCCGCGCGACCTGGTGGCCGTCGCGGAGGATACCGCGCGCGTCACGGCCTGGCCGGGCGCGGCGATCGGCGACGAGGTCGTGCTCTTCGGGCGCGGCCGGTGCGGCGAGGCGACACCGACCACTCTCGCCGAGGCGATCGGCACCGTCGGTGAGGAGATCCTCTGCCGGCTCACGCCGCACGTGCTCCGCGTGGACGCCTGAGCCGCGATCGGCGCGAAGAGGGCCGCAGAAGAAGCATGATCGCCCGGTGTCACTCGGACACCGGGCGATCACGCGCGGGGAGGGCTGGTGCCCTCCCTCTCAGTCCTGAAGCAGGCGAGAAGTCTCGTCGTGCCAGCTGGCGGCCACCGCGCGGAGCTTCTCCTCGTACTTGCGGCCGTGGTGGGCGCAGAACAGCAGCTCGCTGCCGTTGACCTCGGCGGCGATGTAGGCCTGCGCGCCGCACGAATCGCAGCGGTCGAGGGCGGTGAGACGGTGGGCAACGGCGGTGGTCGGGGTCTCGGTCGTCGCGTTCATGTGGTGCCTCCCTCTGTCGCGGTGCGGTCGCTGACGTTGATCAATACAACCATGCGGATGGGTGGTGTATGCCCGGATTGCGGCCGGTTTCGCTCAACGCGTACAGCGTGCAGCCGATTCCCGCGCATCGCCGGTGTCCTCCGGCCCGGCAGCGCGCCTGCGTCCTAGCATGGACGGTTGTGAGCACCGAGTACTCCGCCCATCACCTCCAGGTCCTCGAAGGACTGGAGGCGGTTCGCAAACGCCCCGGCATGTACATCGGCTCGAACGGCTCTCCCGGCCTGATGCACTGCCTGTGGGAGATCATCGACAACTCCGTCGACGAGGCCGTCGCCGGGAACGGCTCGCGTATCGAGATCGTCCTCTATCCCGACGGCAGCGTCGAGGTACGCGACGAGGGCCGGGGGATCCCGGTCGACGTCGAGCCTCGCACTGGCCTGACCGGTGTGGAGGTCGTGTTCACGAAGCTCCACGCCGGCGGCAAGTTCGGCGGTGGATCCTACGCGGCATCCGGTGGCCTGCACGGCGTGGGCGCCTCGGTCGTGAACGCTCTGTCCGAGCGCCTGGACGTCCAGGTCGATCGGGGCGGCAAGACCTGGGCGATGTCGTTCCACCGCGGAGAGCCGGGTGTCTTCACCGATTCCGGCGATCCGCGGCCCGATACGGCGTTCGCCCCCTTCGAGGACGGCAGTGAGCTGCGCGTGGTCGGCAAAGCGGCCCGCGGCGTCACGGGGACGCGCGTGCGGTACTGGGCCGACCGACAGATCTTCACCAAGGATGCGGCCTTCCAGCTCGCCGATCTGGAGACCCGCGCCCGCCAGACAGCGTTCCTCGTTCCCGGCCTGGAGATCGTCGTGCGCGATGAGCGCGGCGAGGAGCCCATCGAGGTCTCCTACCACTACGAGGGCGGGCTCAGCGCGTTCGCGGAGTTCCTGGCGACCGATGCTCCGGTCACAGACACCTGGCGGCTGCAGGGGAGCGGCACGTTCACCGAGACGGTTCCCGTCCTGCAGCCGAACGGCGCGATGGTCGCGACCGAGCTGGAGCGGACGTGCGAGGTCGATATCGCTCTGCGCTGGGGCACCGGGTACGACACGGTCATCCGCTCCTTCGTGAACATCATCGCCACGCCGAAGGGCGGCACCCACCAGCAGGGCTTCGAGCAGGAGCTGCTCAAGGTGCTGCGGGCGCAGGTCGAGCAGAACGCGCGGCGCCTCAAGGTCGGCAACGACAAGCTCGAGAAGGACGACGTGCTCGCCGGGCTCACGGCCGTGATCAACGTCACCGTGCCGGAGCCGCAGTTCGAGGGCCAGACCAAGGAGGTGCTCGGCACGCCGGCCGTGCGACAGATCGTCGCGAAGGTGGTGCGCACCGCGCTGGCCGCACGGTTCTCCTCGACCAAGCGGGATGACAAGAACCAGGCTTCCCAGCTGCTCGACAAGATCGTCGCGGAGATGAAGGCCAGGGTCTCGGCCCGCGCCCACAAGGAGACCCAGCGTCGGAAGAACGCGCTGGAATCCTCCTCGCTGCCCGCCAAGCTGGTGGACTGCCGGACGAATGACGTCGCGCAGTCCGAGCTGTTCATCGTCGAGGGCGACTCCGCGCTCGGCACCGCGAAGAACGCGCGCAACAGCGAGTTCCAGGCGCTGCTGCCGATCCGGGGAAAGATCCTCAACGTGCAGAAGGCCTCCGTCGGCGACATGCTCTCCAACACGGAGTGCGCGTCGATCATCCAGGTGATCGGGGCCGGTTCTGGGCGTTCGTTCGATCTGTCCGCTGCGCGCTACGGCAAGGTCATCCTGATGAGCGACGCCGATGTCGACGGCGCCCATATCCGCACCCTGCTGCTGACGCTGTTCTTCCGCTACATGCGCCCCCTCATCGAGGACGGGCGTGTGTTCGCCGCCGTGCCGCCGCTGCACCGGGTGATCGTGATCAACCCGGGCTCCAAGCCCAACGAGACCATGTACACGTACTCCGAGCAGGAGCTGCACGCGCTGCTGGCCAAACTCCGCAAGGCGAACAAGCGCTGGCACGAGCCGGTGCAGCGCTACAAGGGCCTGGGTGAGATGGACGCCGACCAGCTGGCGACGACCACGATGGACCGGTCCGGCCGCCTGCTGCGGCGCGTGCGCATGGAGGACGCCGAGGCCGCAGGCCGCGTGTTCGAGCTGCTGATGGGCAACGAGGTCGCTCCCCGACGGGAGTTCATCGTAGACTCGTCCGACCGGCTCTCGCGCGAGACGATCGACGCCTGACCACGGCAAACCTGCCGCGCGGCGCCGTGCCTGCGTAGGGTGGGGCCATGAGCGCGCATCGTGTGACCGCACCCGTCATCGCCGCGGGGCAGAAGCCGAAAGGGCCGGCGTCGTACTTCCCGAGCATCGAGAAGAACACCGGTCGGCCGATCCAGGAGTGGCTCGATCTCGTCGTCGATCACCTCGACGGCAGGAGGCATGGCGAGGTCGTCGCCTGGCTCAAGGAGGAGCACGGGCTCGGCCACGGGCACGCGAACGCCATCGTCGCCTACGTGCGCGCTGAGCTGGACTGAGCCCGATCTGTGCCTGTCAGATCAGGCTGCGCCCATCACGACAGCGCATGCCCGATCGACCCGACCACCGCATCGAGCGGCTGCCCTGAGGCGTCGCGACGCGACAGCTCTGCCGGCAACGAGCGCGCGGCGCCGTCGGGTCCTGCGGCCAAAGCCGGGACGGCGCCGACCCACCCGAGGGTCAGGCGATCCTCGCCCTTGAGCAGGGCGTGCGCACGCACGCCGCCGGTGGCGCGCCCCTTCGCGGGGAAGTCCGCGAACGCGGACACCTTGACCCGACCCGGATCGGCGCCGGCGATCATCGCATCAGAGCCGGAGATGGTCACGACCACAGCGTCGGCGTCCGGCGCCAGGGCTCCGAAGAAGATCGCTGTGGCGCCCGAGCCCAATCGGATCCCGGCCATGCCGCCCGCCGATGCGCCCTGAGGACGCACGGAGGAAGCGGCGAAGCGCAGCAGCTGCGTGTCGGACGCGATGAAGACCAGCTCGGCGTCATCGGGAGCCTCGGCTGCGCCGATCACACGATCGCCGGTCTTGAGCCCGATCACCTCGAGCTCGGGCCGGGCGGGGAGCGCGGCCGGAACGAAGCGCTTGACGATGCCCTCAGCGGTCCCGAGGGCCACGGGGGTGTCCGAGGAGAGATCGACGAGGCCGACGATCTGCTCAGACCGGTCGGTGAGGCCGAGATAGTCGCGCAGCGGGACCCCCGCGGCGAGCTGGACAGAGCTTCCCGGCACGGACGGCAGGTCGACGGGGCTGAAGCGCACCAGACGACCGGCCGAGGTGAGCGCCCCCGCCTCGCCGCGCACCGTGGCGGGCAGGACAGCGCTGAGCGCATCGTGCTTGCTGCGGCGGGTCGGCGCGACGATCGTCTGCCCCTCGGCGAGATCGACGCGCACCGCACGGCCGGTGGTCGACAGCACCACGGTGGTGGGGCCGTCGGCGATCTCGAGGTCTGCCGTCTTCGCGGTCCGGCGGGGGGCGGCGGGCTTCGCGTTCATCAGCAGCGTGCGCCGCGGCGTGCCCAGCTCTGTGGCGATGGCATCCAGCTCACGGGCGACCTGGGCTCGCAGGAGCGCCTCGCTGCCGAGCAGCTCGATGAGTTCGGCGATCTCCTGGCGCAGCCGATCGCGCTCGGCTTCCAGCTCGATGCGCGAGAACTTCGTCAGCCGACGCAGCCGCAGTTCGAGGATGTACTCCGCCTGCGGCTCGGAGAGGTCGAACACCTGGCGGAGCCGGGTGCGGGCCTGCTCGGAGTCGTCGGAGGAGCGGATGACCTGGATGACCTCGTCGATGTCGAGGATCGCGACGAGAAGACCCTCGACCAGGTGCAGGCGCTCCTGCTTGCGGGCCAGTCGGTATCGGCTGCGCCGGGTGACGACCTCGAGCCGGTGCCCGACGTAGACCCCGAGCAGCTCGCGCAGCCCGAGGGTGCGGGGCTGGCCCTCGACGAGGGCGACGTTGTTGATGCTGAAGGAGTCTTCCAGCGGGGTGAGCCGGTAGAGCTGCTCGAGCACGGCGTTGGGGTCGAAACCGGTCTTGATGCCGATCGTGACGCGCATGCCGTTCATCCGGTCGGTCAGGTCGGTGACGTCGCTGATGCCCTGCAGCTTCTTCGCCTGGACGGCGTCGCGGATCTTCTCGATCAAGCGCTCCGGGCCGACCATGTAGGGCAGTTCGGTGATGACGATGCCGGTGCGGCGCGGTCCGAGGGACTCGACCGACACCTTGCCTCGCACCTTGAAGGCGCCGCGACCGGTCAGATAGGCGTCCTTGATGCCGTCCAGACCCATCACGATCCCGCCGGAGGGGAAGTCGGGGCCCGGAACGAAGTCCATCAGCTCCTCGACCGTCGCTTCGGGGTGTTCGAGCAGGTGGATCGCGGCGGAGACCACCTCGACCAGGTTGTGCGGGGCCATGTTCGTCGCCATGCCGACCGCGATGCCGGCGGCGCCGTTGACCAGGAGGTTCGGGAACGCGGCCGGCAGCACCGCGGGCTGCTGGAACTGGCCGTCGTAGTTCGGCACGAAATCGACGACGTCCTCGTCGAGGCCCTCGGTGAGAGCGAGCGATGCCGGGTCCAGGCGGGCCTCGGTGTACCGCGCCGCGGCGGGACCGTCGTCGAGGGAGCCGAAGTTGCCGTGACCGTCGACCAGGGGCACCCGCAGCGCGAAGGGCTGGGCCAGGCGCACGAGGGCGTCATAGATCGGAGCGTCGCCGTGCGGGTGGAGCTTGCCCATCACCTCGCCAACGACGCGGGCGCTCTTGACGTGGCCGCGGTCCGGGCGCAGGCCCATCTCGGCCATCTGGTACAGGATGCGGCGCTGCACGGGCT
This sequence comes from Microbacterium longlingense, assembly GCF_058349825.2. NCBI lineage: Bacteria > Bacillati > Actinomycetota > Actinomycetes > Micrococcales > Microbacteriaceae > Microbacterium > Microbacterium longlingense. The sequence continues at coordinate 61,795 of NZ_JBYRJA020000003.1, read as the reverse complement.
TCAAGCCGTCGCGCGCGTCGGGAAGGGCGCGGGAGTAGATCACCGAGTAGGCGTATTCCAGGAAGGAACCCTGCATCTCATCGGCGAGATCGATGTCCTGGATGCGCTCCGGAGTCGGCTCCGGTGCTGATGCGTTGCTGCGTGCCATGGTTCCTGCCAGCGTGCGAGCGGCGTCGCACGTCAAAGTCGATGAGGTCGGATGCTATCCGGGCGGTCCGGGCGGCGCATCCAGATGCGCGGGACACGACCTCGGGTGAGCGCGCATCCCCTGTGGGAGACTGGCCCGGATGACCCTTATGCTACCGGCCGGAGCGGCCACAGCGCGGAGCCTGACCGGGGTGGCGCGGGCGCTGCTGTCCTCCCTCGAGGGCGCGAGCGCCGACCTCGCCCCTGCCCGCTCGGTCGTGCTGGCGGTGATCGACGGCCTCGGCGCGATCCAGTTGCGCGAGCACGCCGGCCATGCGCGCCGACTCGCCGCGCGCATGGGCAGGAAGGACGTGGCGCATTCGGTCTTCCCGTCCACCACGACCGCCGCGCTGACCAGCATCCTCACCGGCGTCGATCCCGGCCGGCACGGCCTGGTCGGCTACCGGGTGCTCGACCCGGATCGCGACCGCGTGTTCAACCAGATCTCTGACTGGGATCGTGCGCGCATCGACCCGCTGACCTGGCAGGCGGCGCCGACGCTCTTCGAGCAGGCCGGGGCCGCCGGGCGCCCTGCCTTCGCGGTGCTCAGCGGCGCGTACCGCGGCAGCGGCTTCAGCAGGGCGATCCTGCGCGGAGCAGAGTTCGTCTCGGCGGATACGCCGGAGGAGCGCGTCGCGCGAGCATATGCCATCGCCGCAGACCAGCCCGGTGCCGTGGTGTACTGCTACCTGCCCGAGGCCGACCAGGCCGGGCATCGCCACGGCGTCGGCTCGCCCGAATGGCTGGCGGCCGTCGAGGAGATCGATGCCGCGCTGGCAGCCCGGCCCCCGGCTGGCGTCGGGGTTCTCGTGACCGCCGATCACGGCATGGTCGACGTTCCGGCGCATCGCCAGGTGCTCATCGAGGAGGGCGACGCGCGCTGGGACGGCGTGCGGCACATCGCCGGTGAGCCGCGGATGCTGCATGTCTACCTGGAGCAGGGGATGGACCCCGACCGTGCCGCGGAGGCGTGGCGCGCGGGCTGCGCGGGCGTGGCAGACGTCGCCACGCGTGCCGAGGCGATCTCTGGCGGCCTGTTCGGGCCCGAGGTGACCGCGGCGGTGGCGCCGCGGATCGGCGACCTCGTGGTGGCGGCACGCGGCCGGTGGGCACTCTACGACGCCCGCGGCGATCTCACCGCGTTGCGCATGGTCGGCCAGCACGGATCGGTCACACCGGAGGAACGCCAGGTTCCCTGGATCCGCCTCGGCGCCTTCGCGCCGGATTGACCTGGGTGTGTTCGCGCTGGATCGATACGCGTGAACCGGCGATCAGTCGTCGGTGCGAGCGCCGAACACGATCTCGTCCCACGAGGGCATCTCCCGCCGTCGCCGCGAGGCGGAGGAGGGATGCTCGCGCTCCGAGGCGGACGATGCGCTGCGCGGGCGCGGCGCGCCCGCGGAGTCATCCACCACGTCGTCGTCCTCGTCGGCAGCGGCATCGAAGAGCGTTTCCTCGTGCGCCGTGGTACGGCGCGTGGGCTCGTAACCGGGCTCGAGGGCGTCGAACAACGCGATCGGCGCTTCGGGAAGGTGCTCGTTCGCGTGATCGCGCGCCGGCAGCGCCGGAGCGAACGGGGTGCCCGTCTCCGCATCATCGGGGACGGACGAGGGCGCAGCGGGCCCCGGCACGAGGGGGTCGGAGTCGCGCTGGCCCCGTCGGCGACGCAGCGCCGCGAGAAGGTCAGCCGTCTCGGGGGCGGGTTCGCTCACATCCGGTGCTCTGTTGATCGCGGCGTCCTGCACCTCGGGCGACGAGTGCTGCGGTTCCGGATCGGGAAGCACGCGCGGGCCGAACGCACCGGAGTCGAAGCGGGAGTCGTCCTTGTAGGCGCTCACGCGGTCGGAGTCGAGAGCACGCAGGCGGGGGATCAGTCCTTCCGGCAAGGATCCCTGACGCGAGAGCTGCGTGGCATCGGCGTTCTGCGGTGCCAGGGCGCTGCGCCGCGGGTCAAAACTCCAGCGGGCGTCGTGGTCGACCTCGTTCGCGGAGAACTCGAGCTTGACGACCCAGCCGGTGTCGTCCTTCCAGCTCGTCCATCGCTCGCCCTGTGCGTGCAGGCTCTCGAGCTTCTCGCGGATCACCGCGCCGAAGGTGGGCTGCGCGTCCGGCTCGACGTCACTGCCGATCATCACCGGGATGGCGAGGGCCTGATCGACGACATGCTCGCGCTCCGCGAGGACAGGCCCTTCGAACCGTTCGACGTCCTCGATCGAGATGCCGAGCAGTTCGGAGACCTCCGGCGCGGAAAGCCCGGCCCGGATATGGGCTTGGATCTCTTTCGGGCTCGCCGCGAGGGTGCGCGCCGGCTTGGGGTCGGCCGCGGACGCGCGTCGGATATGCGAGCGCAGCACATCGTCGACCGGCAGAGCGAAACGCGCCCCTGACTCGGTTGCCAGGATCAGGAGGCTGTCTTCGATGCCGACGATGGTGACGTGTTCCATGGCGAGTGTCCTCCAGTCGTTCGGTTCATGCTTTCACGCGCACGGGGGAGAGGGCGGGAATAATGCGGGCGCGCCGTGAGTTTCCTCTGTGTCCGGCGGTTCTGGGTGTGCGCATTTGCGAATCGCGCGGCGCTCCTGCACACTGTCAGCGCCGCACCCGCGCCCGAGCTGCCTGGGGCAGCGCCGTGCATTCGACCGGCGCTTCGATAGGAGATGGAGATTCATGGCTACCGATTACGACGCCCCCCGCAAGAGCGAGGACGAAAGCGAGTCGATCGAGGCGCTCAAGGAGCGCGTTCCGGACAAGCTCTCGGGGTCCGTCGACGTCGAGGACTCGGACAACCCGTCCGGCTTCGAGCTGCCCGGTGCCGACCTGTCCGACGTCGAGCTCGACGTCGTGGTCCTCCCCGCTCAGGAAGACGAGTTCACCTGCGCGGAGTGCTTCCTCGTGAAGCACCGCTCGCAGCTCGCCCACGACGGCATCTGCAAGGAGTGCGCCGCGTGATGAGCGGGCGGACGATGTCCGCCCCGTCTCACCGCGGCCCGTGCCTGTGATGGAACCCATCGACCTTCCCGTCGTCGCCTCGACGCTGCCGCACTACGCGCACCCCGGTGACGCGGGTGCCGATCTGGTCGCCGCAGAGTCCGCCGTGATCGCGCCGGGCGAGCGCAAGCTCGTCGGAACAGGCGTCCGCATCGCGCTGCCCGAGGGCTATGCGGCGTTCGTGGTGCCCCGGAGCGGCCTGGCCGCCAAGCATGGCATCACCGTGCTCAACACCCCGGGGACGATCGACGCCGGTTATCGCGGTGAGATCCGGGTGTGCCTGCTCAACACCGACCGCGAGAACGCCTACCGGGTGGAGCCGGGGGACCGGATCGCCCAGCTGATTGTCTCGCCGGTGGTGCGGGCGCGCTTCATCCCGGTCGATGAACTCGACGAGACCGTGCGCGGTGCTGGCGGCTTCGGCTCGACCGGTTACCACGCCGCGGAGATCGCGGCGCCGACATCCGGCACCGCCGCGCAGGACGCTGCGCAGACAGGAGAACCACGATGAGTGACATCCAGGAGCCGGCGGCCCTGCAGGGCGAACGCTCCGTCGACGGGCCGTTCGACGAGTCCGAGGCGAACCCGGTACGGCCGTACATCGACCTCGGCGGCATCAAGGTTCTGCCCCGCGAGGGGCTCAACCTCCGCCTGGAGATCGAGGAGCAGTCCAAGCGCATTGTCGCGGTGGGGCTGGACTACGCGAACTCATCGCTGCAGGTGCAGCCCTTTGCCGCGCCGCGTTCCGGTGAGCTGTGGCCGGAGACGCGCGAGCAGATCCGCGACCAGGTCACCCAGCAGGGCGGTCGCATCGAAGAGCGCGATGGCCCGCTGGGCCCCGAGCTGCTCGCCGAGCTCCCCGGTGGCGAGGCGGGTCAGACCCGCCTGGCTCGTTTCGTGGGCGTCGACGGACCGCGCTGGTTCCTGCGCGGCGTCATCTCCGGCGCGGCGGCGGCGGATGTCGATGCTGCCGCCCAGGTCGAAGACCTCTTCCGTTCGCTGGTCGTGGTGCGCGGCGGGACGCCGATGCCCCCGCGCGACCTCATCCCGCTCAAGGTCCCGGCAACCCCCGGTTCCGCGTGAGCGAGGACCGCGGGGGCGACGAAGGCTCTGCCCCGGACGCGACGCCGAGCCTGGAGTCGGCCGTCGGTGACGCGGTGCGCCGGATCGGTGTGGACATCCCCGACGACGCCAGTGCACCGACCGTGGTCTGGCGCGCGATCGGCGGGTGGCGTGGCATCCTCGAATCGATCCTGCCGAGCCTGGCGTTCATCGTGGTGTTCACCCTGACCCAGGACCTGTTCTGGTCTCTGGTCATCTCGGTGGGAATGGCCGTGGTGTTCACCGTTGTCCGGCTGGTGATGAAGTCTCCTCCGGCCGCCGCCATCGGCGGGCTCGTCGCCACGGTCGGCGCAGCGGCGCTGGCGATGTGGACGGGGCGCGGTGCGGACAATTTCGTCTGGGGCTTCGTCACGAACGCGGGATACGGCACCGCGTTCCTGGTGTCGGTGCTTGTCGGCTGGCCGCTCATCGGGCTGGTCGCGGGTTTCCTCACGGGTGAGGGCAGCGCCTGGCGGGCCGATCGGCGCCGCCGTCGCGCCTACGCGATGTTGTCGCTCGGGTGGGCCGGGCTGTTCTTCCTGCGCCTCGGGGTGCAGCTGCCCATCTACTTCAGCGCGATCGCCTCGGGGGACCCGGATGCCGGCGCTGTCGCGCTCGGAACGATCAAGCTCATCATGGGCCTTCCGCTGTTCGCGCCGATGGTCGCGGTGACGTGGCTCGTGATCCGGGCCGTCAACGCGCGTGCCACGACGGCAGCGCGGCAGGAGTGATGCATTCCGCATGGTAGATTTATCTTGACATCAAGATAAATATGCGCCCATCGAACGCGACTGCCCAGCGTGCTGGCGGTACGGCGATCCGGATGTTCCTCGGGTCTCCGCACGCCGCCCGGTCGCCGACGGGCCTCGGGATTCCCTGGCTCGGCTGGTTAGGTCCGCCTTGCTAGTGATCAGAGGGTCCGGGCGAGCATGATGGAGGCGCGTCGAGCGCGCCCCATCCGACGGAGAAGGAGACGGATTCGTGTCCACGGTGAACAGCTTCGGTGCCAAGAGCACCCTGACGGTCGGCAGCACCGACTATGAGATCTACCGTATCGACACGGTCGAGGGCTACGACAAGCTGCCCTTCAGCCTGAAGGTTCTGCTGGAGAACCTGCTCCGCACCGAGGACGGCGCGAACGTCACCAAGGAGCAGATCCAGGCGCTCGGCAACTGGGACGCCGCGGCGGAGCCCAACACGGAGATCCAGTTCACGCCCGCCCGCGTCGTGATGCAGGACTTCACCGGTGTGCCCTGCATCGTCGACCTCGCCACGATGCGCGAAGCGATGACGGACCTCGGCGGCGATCCCGCCAAGATCAATCCGCTGTCGCCGGCGGAGCTCGTGATCGACCACTCGGTGATGGCCGACCTGTTCGGAACCCCGAACGCGCTCGAGCGCAACACCGAGATCGAGTACGAGCGCAACGGTGAGCGCTACCAGTTCCTGCGCTGGGGCCAGACCGCCTTCCAGGACTTCAAGGTCGTTCCTCCCGGCACCGGCATCGTGCACCAGGTGAACATCGAGCACCTGGCGAAGGTCATCTACGACCGCGCGGTCAACGGCGTGCTGCGCGCCTACCCGGACACCTGTGTCGGCACCGACTCGCACACCACGATGGTCAACGGCCTCGGCGTGCTCGGATGGGGCGTCGGCGGCATCGAGGCGGAGGCCGCGATGCTCGGCCAGCCGGTGTCCATGCTCATCCCGCGTGTCGTCGGCTTCAAGCTCACCGGGCAGATCCCGGCCGGCGTGACCGCGACCGACGTGGTGCTGACGATCACGGACATGCTCCGCAAGCACGGCGTCGTCGGCAAGTTCGTCGAGTTCTACGGTGAGGGCGTCGGCTCTGTGCCGCTGGCCAACCGGGCCACCATCGGCAACATGAGCCCGGAGTTCGGCTCGACCGCCGCGATGTTCCCGATCGACGACGTCACGCTCGACTACCTGCGCCTCACCGGTCGCGACGACCAGACCGTCGCCCTCGTCGAGGCTTACGCCAAGGCGCAGAAGCTCTGGCACGACCCGGCCAACGAGCCGGTCTTCAGCGAGTACATGGAGCTCGACCTCTCCACGGTCGTCCCCTCGATCGCCGGCCCGAAGCGTCCCCAGGACCGCATCCTGCTCTCGGAGGCCAAGCAGCAGTTCGAGAAGGACATCGTCAGCTACGCCGCGCCTGCTGTGTCGAACGAGATGACCGACCTCGAGGGCAAGGAGTCCTTCCCGGCCTCCGACCCGGGCCCCGTGCCCGGTGATGAGGACGCGGACACCCGCGACGTGCTGATCTCCAGCGGTGCTCCGGCGACCGTCTCCAAGCCGGTCAAGGTCACCACCGCGGACGGCGACAGCTATCGCCTCGACAACGGTGCCGTGGTGCTGGCGGCGATCACCTCCTGCACCAACACCTCGAACCCCTCGGTGATGCTCGCCGCCGGTCTTCTCGCCCGCAACGCGCGCAAGAAGGGGCTCACCCGCAAGCCGTGGGTCAAGTCGACCCTCGGTCCGGGCTCCAAGGTCGTGACCGACTACTACGAGAAGTCCGGTCTCAACGAGGACCTCGAGGCGCTCGGCTTCTACACGGTCGGCTACGGCTGCACGATCTGCATCGGCAACACCGGTCCGCTGATCGAGGAGGTCTCGGCCGCCGTCAACGAGAACGACCTCGCCGTGACCGCTGTGCTCTCCGGCAACCGCAACTTCGAGGGACGTATCAGCCCCGACGTGAAGATGAACTACCTGGCCTCGCCGCCGCTGGTCGTCGCCTACGCGCTGGCCGGTTCGATGCACTTCGACTTCGAGAACGATCCGCTCGGCACCGACCCCGAGGGCAACGACGTGTTCCTGAGCGACATCTGGCCCACCGCCGATGAGGTGCAGGCGACGATCGACACGTCGATCTCCCGTGAGCAGTTCATCAAGCAGTACGCGACGGTGTTCGACGGTGATGAGCGCTGGCGCAGCCTCCCCACCCCGGAGGGGCCGATCTTCGAGTGGGACGAGAAGTCCACCTACGTCGCCAAGGCGCCGTACTTCGACGGCATGACGATGGAGCCGACCCCGGTCGCCGACATCTCGGGTGCCCGCGTCATGGCCACGCTCGGCGATTCGGTCACCACCGACCACATCTCGCCCGCTGGTCCGATCAAGCCGGGCACCCCGGCGGCGGACTACCTGGTCGCGCACGGCGTCGAGCGCAAGGACTTCAACTCCTTCGGCTCGCGTCGCGGCAACCATGAGGTGATGATCCGCGGCACGTTCGCGAACATCCGCCTGAAGAACGCCATGGTCAAGGCCGTGAACGATGGGGAGCAGATCGAGGGCGGCTGGACCCGCGACTTCACCCAGGCGGACGGTCCGCAGTCCTACATCTACGACGCGAGCATGAACTACCAGGCCGCTGGTATCCCGCTCGTGATCTTCGGCGGCAAGGAGTACGGCACCGGCTCTTCGCGCGACTGGGCGGCGAAGGGCACCAACCTGCTCGGCGTCAAGGCGGTCATCGCCGAGAGCTTCGAGCGCATCCACCGTTCCAACCTGGTCGGCATGGGCGTCGTCCCGCTGCAGTTCCCCGCGGGCGAGAGCTGGGAGTCGTTGGGACTGGACGGCACCGAGATCGTCTCGATCGAAGGGCTGGAGCAGCTCAACGAGGGGGTGACCCCGAAGACCGTCCGGGTGACCGCCGCCCCGAGCGAGCACTCCCCGGCCGGCAAGGAGCCCGTCGTCTTCGACGCCGTGGTGCGTATCGACACCCCGGGTGAAGCCGACTACTACCGCAACGGCGGCATCCTGCAGTACGTGCTTCGTTCGCTGGTCTGAATCGACAGAGCCCCATCGGAGGGCCCGGTCACGCGAGAAGCGCGACCGGGCCCTCCGGCGTTGCGTCAGGGGCCGGGAGTAGAATTGTCAGGTCGCCGTCGGAGCGGCCGCGATCGCGATGAGGGGAGCGGGTATGACGTCACTGTCGGGAATCACCGGCCCCCGGGATCTCGATCCGCTCTCGATCGACGAGCTTCAGGAACTGGCAGCGGAGGTCCGCGGATTCCTGATCGAGAACGTCGCCCGTACTGGTGGGCACCTCGGCCCGAACCTCGGTGTCGTCGAGCTCACCATCGCGCTGCACCGGGTGTTCCGCTCACCGGACGATCCGATCATCTTCGACACCGGGCACCAGTCCTACGTGCACAAGCTGCTCACGGGGCGCCAGGACTTCTCCGATCTGCGATCGCGCGGCGGCCTCGCCGGCTACCCGCAACGCACCGAGAGCCCGCACGACGTGGTGGAGTCGTCCCACGCCTCCAGCTCGCTCAGCTGGGCCGATGGTGTCTCCCGGGCGCTGACGGCCACCGGGCGCTCCGACCGGCATGTGGTGGCGGTGGTGGGAGACGGCGCCCTCACCGGCGGCATGACGTGGGAGGCGCTCAACAACATCACCGACGACAATGATCGCAACCTGGTGATCGTCGTCAACGACAACGGCCGCTCCTACGCGCCCACCATCGGCGGGATGGCCCGCTACCTCAACCGGATGCGCACGGCCGAGACCTACCGCGATCTCGAGCACAAGTCCGGACGCGTCTTCCACCGCCTCGGACCGCTCACGCGCGCCTTCTACCGCGGCGTGCGCGGCGGAACCCGTGGCTTCCTCTCGCGCTTCACCGGCAATGACGAGCTGTACTCGAATCTCGACATCAAGTACCTCGGCCCGGTCGATGGGCATGATCTGCCGGCCCTGATCGAGGTGCTGGAGCTGGCGAAGGCGTACGGCGCCCCGGTGCTGGTCCACGCGATCACCGAGAAGGGGCGCGGCTACCAGCCGGCGCTGAACGATGAGGCCGACCAGTTCCATGCCGTCGGCCGCATCGACCCGGCCACCGGCGGGGCCCTCTCCAGCGGTGGTCGTGGCTGGACGGACGTCTTCGCCGACGCGCTGGTCGACGTGGGGGAGCGGCACCCCGAGGTGATCGCGATGACCGCCGCCATGCTCCGGCCCACGGGGCTGGCCCCCTTCGCCGAACGGTTCCCGGATCGCGTCTACGACGTGGGCATCGCCGAGCAGCACGCGGTCGCATCGGCGGCCGGCATGGCGTTCGGGGGTCTGCACCCTGTCGTGGCGATCTACGCGACCTTCATGGGGCGCGCCATGGACCAGGTGCTGATGGACGTCGCGCTGCACCGTGCCGGGGTGACCTTCGTGCTCGATCGCGCCGGGGTGACCGGGCCGGACGGCCCCAGTCATCACGGCATGTGGGACCTCGCGATGCTCCAGATCGTGCCGGGCATCCGGATCGCGGCCCCCCGCGATGGCGTGCGCCTGCAGCAGGCCCTCTCCGAGGCTGTCACGGTGACGGACGCCCCCACGGTCATCCGCTTCCCCCGGGGGGCCGTAGCCGACGACCTGGCGGCTCTCGAGCAGCTTCCAGACGGCACGGACGTGCTCTTCCGCGACGAGGACGAGGATGTGCTGATCGTCGGCATCGGGCCCTTCGCCGCGCTGGGGGTGCAGATCGCCGAACGCCTGCGCGCCCAGGGCATCGGTGCGACCGTGGTCGACCCCCGGTGGGCGATCCCGGTGCAGCCCGCGATCGTGGAGCTGGCTGCGCGGCATCGCCTGGTCATCACCCTCGAGGACGGCATCCGGGTGGGCGGTATCGGCACGCGCGTGCGTCAGGTGCTCCGCGAGGCGGGGATCGACACGGCCGTCGACGAGCTGGGCCTGCCCGATGAGTTCATCGATCACGCCTCGCGGGAGCAGATCCTCGCGGACGCCGGCCTGACGGCGGCCAAGATCGCGCAGGACGTCGTGGCGCAGGTGCTCGGCACCCGTATCCCGGTTGCGCGCGGCTCTGATCAGACCGGTGCGATCGACGTGCCGGTGCACGACCAGCGCTGACCACGCCCCGCCGCCGATCCCCGGATCGGCAGTCCGCGCTGTGCGCGGCTGCCGAGTCCTCAGAATATTCAGGTCGGCGGGGCGCTTTCGCGCCCCGCCGACCTGAATATTCTGAGGACTCGGCAAGCAGAAGGCCGCGACCCCCTCGGGGTCGCGGCCTTCTGGCAGTCGGGCGTCAGCGGTTGGCTGCGCCGCGGATCTGCGGGTTGTGGAACGTCCCGCCGAACACGCGCTCCGACGCTCCCTCGCGGTCGAGGTAGGGCGATGCGCCGCCGTCGATGAACGGCCAGCCGGCGCCGAGGATCAGACCGAGGTCGATGTCCTCGACCTCCGGGACCACGCCCTCCTCGAGCATGATGTGGATCTCCCGCGCCAGGCCGTCCTGCACGCGACGGAGGATCTCCTCCTCCGAGACCGGCTTGTTGTCGGTCTTGAGCACCTTCTGGGCCTCCTTGGACCAGCCGGTGACCTTGCCGGCCTTGTCCTTCTCGACCACCTTCGGGAGCGCGGCGAGCTCGTGCAGGTTCTCCGACGTGAAGAAGCGGTCGGGGAACGCGCCCGTCATCGTGTCCTGCACGTGCGCGGCGACCTTCCAGCCGACCAGGTCGATCAGCTGGAACGGGCCCATCGGCAGGCCGAGCGGCGCGAACGCCTTCTCGACCGTGGCGATGGGGGTGCCCTCGTAGACCGCGCGCGCAGCCTCGCCCATCACCTGGGCAAGGAGGCGGTTGACCACGAAGCCCGGGGCGTTGTCGGTGAGGATCGCGTTCTTGCGGAGCTTCTTCGCCACGACGAAAGCCGTCGAGAGCGTCTGCTCGTTGACCTTCGGGTGCTTGACGATCTCGACCAGCGGCATGACCGCGACCGGGTTGAAGAAGTGGAAGCCCACCAGGCGCTCCGGATGCTCCAGCTTCGCACCGATCTCCTCGACGGAGAGCGATGAGGTGTTGGTCGCCAGGATCGCCTCGGGGGAGATGATCTTCTCGATGTCGGCGAACACCTGTTGCTTGACGCCGACCTCCTCGAAGACGGCCTCGATCACGAAGTCGCAGTCGGCGAACGCACCGCGGTCGACCGTGCCGTGCAGCAGGGCGCGCAGCTTGTTCGCGCCGTCTTCGTCGAGCCGCCCCTTCGCCTGGAGCTTGGCGATCTCATCGTGGATGTAGGAGATGCCACGGTCCACGCGCTCCTGATCGATGTCGGTGATCACGACCGGCACCTGCAGGCGCTGCAGGAACAGCAGGGCGAACTGGCTGGCCATGAGACCAGCGCCGATGACGCCGACCTTGGTGACCGGGCGGGCGAGTGCCTTGTCCGGTGCGCCGACGGGGCGCTTCGCGCGCTTCTGGACGAGGTCGAACGCATACATGGATGCGGCGAACTGGTCGCCGACGACGAGGTCGGCCAGGGCATCGTCCTCGCGGGCGAAGCCCTCCTCACGCGTGCCGCTCTTGGCCTTGTCCAGCAGCTCGAGCGCTGCGTACGGCGAACGCGCCACCTTGCCGATGCGCGACTCGAGCATTCCGCGGGCCGCCTTGATCGCGAGCGGCCACTTGGTCATGCGCTCGATCTTGCCCGGCTCGTTCTTGCGCTCGACCTTGACGGTGCCGCCGATCACGCCATCGGCCCAGCGCAGCGAGTCCTCCAGGAAGGAGGCCGCCGGGAAGATCTCGTCCATGATGCCGAGCTGGTGCGCCTGCGCGGGCTTGAGCATACGGTTCTGCTTGAGCGGGTTCGAGATCACCACCTCCAGGGCGTTCTCGATGCCGATCAGGTTCGGCAGCAGGTAGGCGCCGCCCCAGCCGGGGATGATGCCGAGGAAGACCTCGGGGAGGGCGATCCCCGCGGCCGATGCGTCGACCGTGCGGTAGTCGGCGTGCAGGGCGATCTCGAGGCCGCCGCCGAGGGCGAGGCCGTTGACGAACACGAACGAGGGGACCCCGATGTCGTGCAGCTTGCCGAGCACCTGGTGTCCGCGCTGGGCGAGCATCTTGACCATGTCGCGCGAGGGGACGCTGGAGACCTGCGAGAGATCGGCGCCGGCGGCGAGGATGTACTGCTTTCCGGTGACGCCGACCGCCTGGATCTCTCCGGCGGCTGCGCGATCGCGCAGGGTGTCGAGGACCTGCCCGTATTCGGCGAGCGTGCGCGGGCCCAGGGTGTTCGGGCGGGTGTGGTCGCGCCCGTTGTCCAGCGTCACGAGCGCGAGCACCCGGCCGCTGGGGAGGGTCACGTCGCGCACCAGCGCGTGCGTGACGACCTCGTCGTCGGACTGCTCTTCGAGCGTGCTGAAGTCGATGGAGTCGTAGTCGGTCATCTCTGATCTCTCATTCACTTCTTGCGGCCGGTGTAGTGCGGGTTCTCCCAGACGACGCTGCCGCCCTGGCCGAGGCCAACGCACATCGCGGTCAGGCCGTAGCGCACCTCGGGGTGCTCGGCGAACTGCGCCGCGAGCTGGATCATGAGGCGCACGCCGGACGAGGCCAGCGGGTGTCCGACGGCGATCGCGCCGCCCCACGGGTTGACGCGCGGGTCGTCGTCATCGATGCCGAAGTGGTCCAGGAACGACAGCACCTGCACGGCGAAAGCCTCGTTCAGCTCGAACAGGCCGATGTCGTCGATCGTCAGGCCGGCCTTGGCGAGGGCCTTCTCGGTCGAAGGGATCGGGCCGATTCCCATGACCTCGGGCTCGACGCCGGAGAAGGCGTAGGAGACCAGGCGCATCTTCGGCGTCAGGCCGAGCTCCCGCACGGCGTGGCCGCTGGCGAGGAGGCTGATGGTGGCACCGTCGGTGAGCGGCGAGGACGTCCCGGCGGTCACGCGGCCGTGGGGACGGAACGGCGTCTTGAGCCCCGCCAGATCCTCCATCGTCGTCCCGGGACGACGACCCTCGTCCTCGGTCGCCAGGCCCCAGGCGCCGGTGGCGTCCTTGACGGACACCGGCACGAGATCAGGCTGGATCTTGCCGGCCTCGTAGGCCGCCTGCGCCTTCTGCTGGCTGCGCATCCCGAAGCGGTCTGCGCGCTCCTTGGTGAGCTGGGGGAAGCGGTCGTGGAGACGCTCGGCGGTGTTGCCCATGTTGAGCGCCTGCGGGTCGACCAGCTTCTCGGCGACGAAACGCGGGTTGGGGTCGACGTTGCTGCCGATCGGGTGGTGGCCCATGTGCTCGACGCCGCCCGCGAGGGCGATGTCGTACATGCCGAAGCCGATGGAGCCGGCGATCGTCGCCACGGAGGTCATCGCACCGGCGCACATGCGCTCGAGTGCGTAACCGGGAACCGACTGCGGGAGGCCGGCGAGGAGCGCCGTGGTGCGGCCGAGGGTGAGGCCCTGGTCGCCGGTCTGCGCGGTGGCCGCGATCGCGACCTCCTCGATGCGGTCCTTGGGAACCTCGGGATTGCGTTCCATGAGCCCGATGATCGCCTTGACCACGAGGTCGTCCGCGCGGGTGTTCCAGTACATGCCCTTCTCGCCGGCGCGCCCGAAGGGGGTACGCATTCCATCGACGAAGAAGACCTCTGAGATCTCGGCCACTCTGCCTCCATTGTTAAGGGTGGACAACAGTCTAGATCCAAACGGTGAGATTGAGTCTCACGGAATTGGTTGGATCGTCTCTACGAGGAAGGTGTCTCCGGAGCGGCCTGCTGTTGCGCGGCAGCGACAAACGAGGCCGCGATCGCCTCAGCGGTCTGCGTGATCTGCCAGGGCCGGGCGCCCTGCTCGTGCAGCGCAGCAGCGATCTCCTCGGCGCCCGTGCCGGGCGGCTCCCACGCGACGCGGCGCAGGTACTCCGGCGTGAGGAGATTCTCGGTCGGCATCCGCAGCTGCTCGGCGATCGCCTCGACGGCGGGACGCGCGGCACGGAGCCGGGCATCGGCCTCCGGGTTGCGATCGGCCCAGGCGCGGGGCGGGGGCAGGGCGTCGGAGGGAACGCGCTCCCGCGGGGTCTCGGGGGACTGCCGGCCGCGCTCGATGGCCGCCCACCACCGGTCCAGCTGGGAACGGCTCGCCCGCCCGGTGAAGGACTGCAGCGCGGCGAGCTCTCCACGGCTCCGCGGAGCGGCGAGGACAGCAGCCACGAGGGAACGATCCGGCACCAGGCGCCCGGGGGAGACGTCCTGCTCCCTGGCGTACTCCTCGCGTGCCGTCCACAGCTCGCGCGCGACCGCGAGGTTGCGGGCCCCGCGCACCTGGTGGAGCCCGCTGAGGCGGCGCCACGGGTCTGCGCGCCGTGGTTTGGGCAGCCGGTGCAGGGTGGCGTCGAACTCCTGCGCGGCGAACTCCGCCTTGCCCTGGCTCTCCAGCTCTTCGGCGAGACGGTCACGCACGTCGATCAGGTGCAGCACGTCCAGGGCGGCGTACTCCAGCCACGGACCAGGCAGCGGGCGCGTCGACCAGTCGGCGGCGGAGTGCTCCTTCGCGAGCGAGATGCCCAGGGTTTCCTCGACGACGGCGCCCAGGCCCACCCGCTCGAATCCGGCCAGGCGCGCGGCGAGCTCTGTGTCGAAGATGGCGGCCGGAACGAGGTCGGCCTCACGCAGGGACGGCAGATCCTGGCTCGCGGCGTGCAGCACCCATTCCACGTCCCCGATGGCGTCCTGCAAACCGGCGACGGAGGGCAGGGCCACCGGATCGATCAGGTGCACACCGGCGCCCCGGCGGAAGACCTGGACAAGATAGGCCCGCTGCGAGTAGCGGAAGCCGGACGCGCGCTCGACGTCCACGGCGACCGGACCGGAGCCGGAGGCCAGGGCGTCGAGAGCACGCTCGAAGTCGCGCGGATCGTCGATCACCGCGTAGCCGGGGAGAGCGTCGGAGGGCGTTTCAGTCATGGATTCCTTTTCGTGCGCCCAGCACGGCGATGCCCTCCGACCCCGGAGGGAGGCCGGCGAGCATCCCCACCAGCTCGACCCAGGCTGCGGCATGCGGACCGAATGGTGCCGCCGGAGTCCAGGACGCCCGCAACTCGATCTGCGCGCCATCGCCCTCATGGGCGAGACCGCCGAAGCCGCGGGACAACGTCTTGGTGGAGGTGCCGGAAAGATGATCGTATCGGGCATCGCGCGCATCGAGGGCGTCGACCAGCCACGACCAGGCCACGTCGGCCAGCAGCGGGTCGGTCCCGATCTCGGGTTCCAGGGGGGCCTGGGCGAAGATCACGATGCGCCAGGCGCCGCCCCATGCGTCCGGTTCGTCCGGATCGTGGAGCAGCACGAGGCGCCCCGTACCGTAGACGGACTCACCGTCGGGGCCCGGACGCACATCCGCGGAGAACGCCGCGGCGAACGGGGCGATGCCGGTGGGCGCGGGAAGATCCCCGACGACGACGTCGTCACGCAGACCCACCGCGCGCAACTCCGCGACGGCGGCGTCGAAGTCGGCGTCTGCGCCGGGAAGACCCATCACGCCGACAGACTAGAGTCAGGAGGCGATGAACAGACTCAGGCACGCCGCGGCTCTCCTGCTCATCGGAGCGATGGCGGGGGTGACGCTCGGGGCACTCGTGATCCTCCGGGTCGCGCGCCGGGTGGTCACACCCGTGCCGCGTCAACGGGACACGATCATCCTCGGCGTCGACACCGGAGCGCAGACGATCGAGCTCGCCCGCACCCCGGACACCGAGCTGCCCGGGCGGTACGGACTCTTCACCGGCGGGACCTACGGCTACGTCAAGCTGGGCGCCGTGCTCGGTCAGGACGGCGAGCGCGTGCGCCGCAAGCTCCTCACCCAGATCGAGCCGGGCGCGCAGGTCGACCGCGGAGCGACCTTCAGCGGGTGGTACTACGCGGCGCCGAGCGAACTGCACCTGCCCTATGAGCCGGTGTCGATCGACGCGCCCGTCGGACCGTGCCCTGCCTGGTTCTTCCCGGCGGCGACGGGGTCCGCTGCCGCCGAGATCTGGGCGATCCATGTGCACGGCAGGGGAGCGGCGCGCGCGGAGTGCCTGCGCGGCGTGCCGGTGTTCCACTCCGAGGGTCTGACGAACCTCGTCGTCTCCTATCGCAACGACGGCGAGGCACCCGCCAGCCGCGGGGGCGACTACGCGCTCGGCGACCGCGAATGGCGCGACATCGAGGCGGCTCTCGGATACGCGATCGATCACGGCGCCGAGCGCATCGTGCTCGTCGGCTGGTCGATGGGCGGCGCGATCGTGCTGCAGGCAGCGGTCGCCTCGGCCTACCGGGAGCGGATCGCCGGTATCGTGCTGGATTCGCCGGTGGTCGACTGGCGTGATGTGCTGCGTTTCCAGGCGCGCGAGGCACGCCTGCGCGAGCCGGTTCCGCGGCTGGCGATGCAGGCGCTCTCCGCGCCGTTCACGGCACGGCTGAGCGGGGCGGAGGATGCGATCTCCTTCGACAGGCTCGACATGGTCGCCCGCGCGGACGAGCTGAGCACGCCGATCCTCGTCCTGCACAGCGACGACGACGGTTTCGTGCCGTCGTCGGCCTCTCATGCCCTCGCCGCTGCACGGCCCGACCTCGTTGAGCTGCACGCCTTCGAGGTCGCGCGCCACACCAAGCTGTGGAACTACGACCAGAAGCGCTGGACGACGGCGATCGTCGACTGGCTGCGTGCGAACGTGCTCGCCGGCTGAACCGGGCGGGGCAGGCGTCAGGCCGCGGTCTTCTCCCGGATCTGACGCTTGGCGCGCATCAGCATCCCGGTCATGCCACCGATGCGCAGCGGCGAGACCAGGCGGGTGAGCCCCAGGGTGAGCGGGTAGTCGTCCGGCACCCCGAGGGCTTCCTCGACCGACAGCCCGGTGAGGCCCTGCGCGAGGATGCTGGCGAAACCCCGGGTCGTCGGCGCCTCGGCAGGCGCGGTCGCGTGCATCGCGACGACCCCGTCCTCGACGGTGACGAGGATGAACACCGGCGATTGACACTCCACAACCCGTTCGAGGAACGCGGGGTTGTCGCGATACTCCTCGGGGACGTCCGGCAGCTCGCCGGAGAACTCCAGGAGCAGCTGCAGGCGGTCATCCGCGGGGAGGGACAGGAAGTCGTCGCGGATCTCGGCGAGAGCCGCGGGAACGGGCGCGTCGGTCATCACCCCGATTGTGTCACGCCGCGCAGCCCGCGGTCAGACCGTGCCCGGCTCTGTTCCTGTCGCGATCGGCACCCGCACCGCGCTGCCCCACTCTGTCCAGGATCCGTCGTAGTTGCGCACGTCGTCGAAGCCGAGCAGGTGCTTCAGGGCGAACCAGGTGTGGCTCGAGCGTTCCCCGATCCGGCAGTAGGCGACGATCGCGTCGTCGTCTTGCAGACCCAGGCCATCGCGGTACAGATTCTCCAGCTCGGCACGGGTCTTGTACGTGCCGTCCTCGGCGACTGCCTTCGCCCAGGGGACACTGTGCGCGCTCGGGATGTGGCCGGCGCGGAGCGCACCCTCCTCCGGGTACGCGGGGGCGCTCGTGCGCTCGCCCGAGTACTCCTCCGGGGAACGCACGTCGACCAGCGGTCCACGGCCGAGGTGCTCCAGCACATCCTCCTTGTACGCACGCAGCACGCTGTCGTCGCGCTCCACGACCGGATACTCCGTGGCGGGGCGGCCCGCTGGCTCCGTGGTGAGCTCGCGGCCCTCGGCGATCCATTTGTCGCGGCCGCCGTCGAGGAGGCGGACGTCCTCGTGACCGAAGAGCGAGAACACCCAGAGCGCGTATGCCGCCCACCAGTTGCTCTTGTCGCCGTAGATCACGATGGTGTCGTCCCGCGAGATGCCCTTCGCGCTCAGCAGGCGGGCGAAGCCCTCGCCGTCGACGTAGTCGCGCACCACGGGATCGTTGAGCTCGGTGTGCCAGTCGACCTTGACGGCGCCGGGGATGTGCCCGGTCTCGTAGAGCAGCACGTCCTCGTCGGACTCCACGACCACCAGTCCGGGGGTGCCGAGGCGATCGGCGAGCCACTGCGTGCTGACCAGGCGTCCGGGCTCCGCGTACGCGGCGAACTTCTCGGTCGTGGTGTCGAACTCGATCGTCACGGGATCCTCCTCCGGTGTGGTGCGGGAACGACCCGCGGGCGGCGTATGGTTGAGCCGTCCCTTCTACGGTAGACCGCCACCGGAGGGGGTGCACTCGCGCCGTAAAAAGACGACACAGGACTCGCATGACCTCCAGCACCACCCCGACCGGTACTGTCCACCTCATCGAGCGGAACCCGCAGGTGTCCGGCACGGAGATGCTCGCCAGTCTCGTCCCGCCGCCGCAGTTCGACGGTGCGACCTTCGACAGCTACCGCTCCGATGAGGCGTATCCGTCCCAGGAGGATGCCAAGCAGCTCCTGGTGCGCTTCGCCGACCGCGGCGGGCCCGTGAAGCGCTCCGGGCTGTTCCGTCGGGCACCGAAGGAGCCGGAGATGAAGCCCGGCGTCTACCTCGACGGCGGCTTCGGCGTCGGCAAGACCCATCTGCTCGCGTCGATCTATCACGCGATGCCGGCGCGACGGAAGTATTTCGGATCGTTCATCGAGTACACCGCCCTGGTCGGGGCGCTCGGCTACGGCAACACGGTGGACCTGCTGCGGGGTGCCGACCTGCTCTGCATCGACGAGTTCGAGCTGGACGATCCGGGCGACACGATGGTGATGACGCGCCTCCTGGGCGAGCTCGTGCCGACGGGCACACGGCTGGCGGCCACGTCCAACACCCCGCCCAACGCCCTCGGGGAGGGACGGTTCGCCGCGCAGGACTTCCTCCGCGAGATCCATCAGATGTCGGACAGCTTCCAGACCATCCGCATCGACGGCACCGACTTCCGCCAGCGCTCGCTCGACGGGGGAGCCCGCGTGCTCTCCGTCGCGGAGTACGCCGCGGCGATCGCCGACCGCGCGGAATCGGAACGGGTCTCGGACGACGCATTCGGGGATGTCGTGCGTCACCTCGCGCAGGTGCACCCGTCGCGGTACATCCGTCTGATCGACGGCGTTGATGCGATCGGCCTGCGCGATGTGCACCAGCTCACCGACCAGTCTGAAGCCCTGCGTTTCGTCGCCTTCGTCGACCGCGCCTACGACGCGCAGATCCCGATCCTGGCCACCGGAACCCCGCTCAACGACGTCTTCAGCGCGGAGATGCTCGGCGGGGGCTATCGCAAGAAGTATCTGCGCGCGATCTCCCGTCTGGTCGCGCTCACGCACTCCTGACCCGTTTCGGCTGAACGTCGACGGCCCCGGCGGCCGATCGTCACACGGTGTTCACATCGACGCCGGACTCTTAACGCCGCCGTAACAGATCGAGCCAGCTCCGGAAACATCCCCTCCCGACACTGGGAGTCTCCTGATAACGGAAGTGAGGCTCCCCATGGATGCTCCCGGAAACATCTCCTGGGCGATCACGGCCACCGCGCTGGTGCTGCTGATGACACCCGGCGTGGCGTTCTTCTACGGCGGCCTGGTCAAGGCCAAGAGCGTGGTCAGCATGATGATGATGAGCTTCGGCTCGATCGGGCTGATCGCCGTGCTCTGGATCCTGTATGGCTTCTCGATGAGCGCCGTCGACAGCCCGTGGCAGTTCGCGGGCAACCCCTTCGCCGACGTCGGGCTGTCCGAGATGGCTCAGGCGCCGGACGCGAACGTCGGTCTGCTGGGAGTCGCCTACGGTGCGACCTTCGCGATCATCACCGTCGCTCTCATCTCCGGCTCGATCGCCGACCGGGCGCGCTTCGGCTCCTGGATGATCTTCGCCGGGCTGTTCGGCACGCTGGGCTACTTCCCGATCGCCGCGTGGGTGTGGGGCGGCGGCTGGGCCGGCAGCCTCGGTGAGATCATGTTCGGCGCCGACAGCGGGGTCGAGGTCATCGACTATGCCGGGGGAACCGCGGTGCACATCAACGCCGGTGCTGCAGCGCTCGCTCTGGCGATCGTGCTCGGCAAGCGCATCGGGTTCAGCAAGGGCGTCTTCAAGCCCCACAACGTGCCGCTGACGCTTCTCGGCGCGGCTCTGCTGTGGTTCGGCTGGTTCGGATTCAACGCGGGCGCGGAGTGGGCGTCCGAGGACATGGGCGGGGTCGGCCTCATCAGCATCAACACCCTGGGCGCCACCGCGGCGGCGATCCTCGGCTGGATCCTCATCGAGCGCATCCGGGGCGGCAAGCCCACCGCCGTCGGCGCTGCATCGGGTGCCGTCGCCGGTCTGGTCGCGATCACCCCGGCCTGCGCCAACCTCACTCCGGGCTGGGCTCTGCTGCTGGGTGCGCTCTCGGGGGTGCTGTGCGCGATCGCCGTCGACATGAAGTTCTCGCTCGGCTTCGACGACTCGCTCGATGTCGTGGGCATCCACCTCGTCGGCGGACTGCTCGGCACGGTCTACCTGGGCTTCTTCGCAACCGGTACCGGACTGTTCACCGGTGGCGACGTCCGCCAGCTGATCGTCCAGGTGATCGCGGCCGTCGGAGTGGGCCTCTACGCCTTCGTCGCGGCGCTGGTCATCGGCCTCGCGATCGAGAAGACCATCGGCTTCCGCGTTCGCGACGAGGAGGAGCTCGCGGGTGTCGACCTCGCCGTGCACGGCGAGGAAGGCTACGCGATCCTGGTGGAGCAGACGGCACCGGCGCCGTCCTCCGCCGGCTGAGGTGAGTAGGGTGACGGAGTGACTTCCGGAACCCGCTGGCTCACCGTGCTGATCGACCTCGCGACGTCTCTGCTGTCATCGCGTGGTCGGCCCCGAGCGCCCCGTCCGAGCTCTTCGGCGGGGCGCTCCGGCGCGCCCACCGCCGTGCTCACGCCGAAACCGCGCACTCCGCGGGGCTCGGAAGGTGGCGTCTCGGGCGCTCCGGCGGGCGAGACGGGGCGGGGCTCCGGCACCGAGACGATCGAGCTCGATCCGTCGCGCGTCCGCGATCTGCGCATCCTCTACGCACCGAATCCGGACGGCGATCCCGACGCCGGCGAGGTGATCTGGACCTGGGTGCCCTACGCCGAGAACGACGGACGCGGCAAGGATCGACCCGTCCTCGTGATTGGGCAGGACGGGTCGGAGCGCGTCTTCGCCGTGAAGATGACCAGCAAGTCGCATGACGGCCGCCGGGACTTCCTCTCGATCGGCACCGGGGCGTGGGACTCCCAGGGGCGGGAGTCGTGGGTCGACATCGACCAGCTCTACAGCGTGCACACGCGGGGGATGCGCCGCGAGGCAGCGCAACTCGATCGCACCCGATTCGACCGGGTGGCCGCAGCGTTGTCTGCGCGCCACGGATGGCGCATCGGCTGAGCATCCGCCCGGTACTCCGGCGCCGAGAAAAAGCACCACCTAGGCTGGGCATGTGGCGCAGAGCATATACATCACGTCCGCGGAGGGGCACTCCGGAAAGTCGATCGCGGCGCTCGGCGTCATCGATCTCCTCGGCCGCGCGGGGGTGAGGGTCGGGGTGTTCCGGCCCATCGCGCGCTCGGCCTCCGAGCCCGATGACGTGCTGCAGATGCTGCTGGACCACGACGGCGTCGACCTCGACGCCGACACCTGCATCGGCGTCACCTACGAGGACGTGCACGTCGACCCGGACGCCGCTCTGGCACGGATCGTCTCGCGGTACAAGGCGGTCGAGGCCGCATGCGACGCCGTCGTCGTGCTGGGCAGCGACTACACCGACGTCGGCAGCCCGGCAGAGCTGGGCTACAACGCGCGGATCGCGGCGAACCTCGGCACCCCGGTGCTGCTCGTCCTCGGCGGACGAGCGCAGGCCGGATCCGGCGAGCAGCTCGGCATCAGCGACGGCCGCAGCGCCGCCGAGATCGCCCAGCTCGCCTCGCTCGCACTCGCGGAACTGCAGGACGAGCGCGCCGCGCTTCTCGGCGTCATCGTCAACCGCGTCGAACCCGACGCGCGAAAGGCAGCGATCGGCGCCGTGCGCTCGGTGATCGACACGATGTTCGAGGCGGCGCCCCCCGCTGCGGCCGCCGACGAGCACCCGATCCCGGTCTGGGCCATCCCCGAGGACCGCTATCTGGTCGCGCCGTCCGTGCGTGGCGTGATGCGAGCTCTCGACGGCACCCTCATTCGCGGCGACACCGAGCTTCTCACCCGGGAGGTCCTCGGTGTGGTCGTCGCCGGGATGTCGATGGTGAACGTGCTGCCCCGACTGACCGAGAGCGCGATCGTGGTGATCGCCGCCGATCGCACGGAGGTGCTGCTGGCGGTGCTCCTGGCCCAGGCGTCCGGCACCTTCCCCTCGATCGCCGGCATCGTGCTCAACGGGCCGTTCGAGCTGCCGGAGCCCATCGACCGGCTCCTGGACGGCCTGAACCCGACGCTGCCGATCATCACGACCGAGTTCGGCACCTACGAGACCACCACCCGGATCACACGGACCCGCGGGCGCATCGCGGTGGACTCGCAGCGCCGCTACGACACCGCTCTGGCCGCCTTCGAGCGCTACGTGGACGGCGATGAACTGACCGCCGCGATCGGGGTCGCCCGCGTCAATGTGCTCACCCCGCTGATGTTCGAGTATCAGCTGATGGAACGCGCCCGCTCCATCCCGCGCCACATCGTTCTGCCGGAGGGCAAGGACGACCGGGTGCTCCGGGCAGCGGCGACTGTGCTGTCCCGGGGGATCGCAGAGCTCACCATCCTCGGCGAGGAAGCCGCCGTGCGCGAGCGCGCACGCGAGCTCGGCATCGACATCTCCCGGGCCCAGGTGCTCTCGCCCTTCGACCCCGAGTACGTCGCGATGTTCGCCCGTGAATACGAGCGGCTGCGAGCCCACAAGGGCATCACCTATCAGCAGGCCGCCGACGTCGTCACCGATGTGTCCTACTTCGGCACGCTGATGGTGCACATGGGGCTCGCCGACGGCATGGTCTCGGGTGCGATGCACACGACAGCGCACACGATCCGGCCCGCTTTCGAGATCATCAAGACGCGCCCTGGCGTGTCGGTGGTCTCCTCGGTCTTCCTGATGTCGCTCGCCGATCGCGTGCTCATCTACGGCGACTGCGCGGTGATCCCCGATCCCACCGTGGAGCAGCTCGCCGACATCGCGATCTCGTCCGCGACGACCGCATCCGGCTTCGACATCGAGCCCCGGGTCGCCATGCTGTCCTACTCGACAGGCGAGTCCGGCAGCGGGGCCGAGGTGGAGAAGGTCCGTGCGGCCACCGAGCTCGTCCGCACCCGGGCTCCTGAGCTCCTGGTGGAGGGGCCGATCCAGTACGACGCGGCCACCGATGCGGCGGTGGCCGCAGCCAAGATGCCGGGATCCGCCGTCGCCGGCCGGGCGACGGTCTTCATCTTCCCCGACCTGAACACGGGGAACAACACCTACAAGGCCGTCCAGCGGTCGGCGGGCGCTGTCGCGATCGGTCCGGTGCTGCAGGGCCTGAACAAGCCGATCAACGACCTCTCGCGAGGCGCCCTCGTCGACGACATCGTGAACACCATCGCGATCACCGCGATCCAGGCACAGGAAGGCGCTTTCGCATGAGCACGGTGCTGGTGATCAACAGCGGTTCCTCGTCGTTCAAGTATCAGCTGGTCGACCCGACCTCCGGCGCGGTGCTCGCGTCGGGCCTGGTGGAGCGGATCGGCCAGGACAACGGTCGTATCGTGCATCGTGATGCCGCAGGGACAGAGCACACGCTCGACCTGCCGATCCCGGATCACACCGTCGGCTTCGACGCCATGCTCAACGCCTTCGCGGCCTACGGTCCGTCGCTCGCGGAGCACCCGCCTCTCGCCGTGGGACACCGCGTGGTGCACGGCGGTGCGGAGTTCGTCGACCCGGTGCAGGTGACGCCGGAGGTGGAGTCGCGGATCGAGGAGCTCGCCGTCCTCGCCCCGTTGCACAACCCGGGAGCGCTCCAGGGCATTCGTGCTGCGCGTGCGGCCTATCCGGACCTTCCGCAGGTCGCCGTGTTCGACACCGCGTTCCTGCAGACCCTGCCGCCGGAGGCCTACACCTATGCGATCGACCGTGACGTCGCAGAGAAGTACCGGGTGCGCCGCTACGGTTTCCACGGCACATCGCATCAGTTCGTCTCCGAGGCGGCTGCGGCTTTCCTCGGCCGCCCCGTCTCCGAGCTCCGGCAGATCGTCTTTCACCTCGGCAATGGCGCATCGGTGACCGCGATCGACCGCGGGAAGGCGATCGACACGTCGATGGGCCTGACCCCGCTGGAGGGACTCGTGATGGGCACGCGAGCGGGAGACATCGATCCCGGCGTGCTCTTCCATCTGGCCCGGCAGGGCGACATGTCGATCGACGAGCTCGACACCCTGCTCAACCGCCGGAGCGGCCTGGCGGGCTTGGCCGGCGTCTCCGACATGCGAGACCTCCAGGAGCAGATCGCGGCGGGTGACGAGGCCGCTCAGCTCGCTTTCGACGTGTATGTGCACCGGCTGCGCGGCTACGCCGGCGCATATCTTGCGCAGCTCGGCGGTGCCGACGTCATCTCGTTCACCGCCGGCGTGGGAGAGAACAACGCCGCCGTGCGCAGCGGGGCGCTGAGCACCCTCGGCTTCGCTGGTGTCGAGATCGATGAGGAGCGCAACCAGGCGCCGGGGCGCGGCGTCCGGCGGATCTCGTCGGATGCCTCTGCCGTGGCGGTGCTGGTCGTGCCGACCAATGAAGAGCTCCAGATCGCGCGCCAGACCCTCGACCTGATCTCCTCCCCGCGAGAGGCCGAATAGCGCTGCCATTTTCCCGAAATGGCAGCGCTATGCGGCCTCTCGGGAAGCGAAGTGGGCTGCGACGGGAAACCGTCGCAGCCCACTTCGCTTCAGAACGTGTTATCGCACGTCTTCGTCGACCCAGTCCATCGACTTCGTGACGGCCTTCTTCCACTGGCGCAGCAGACGCTCGCGCTCCTCGACGTCGGCGCCCGGGGTCCAGCGGCGGTCCTGCTGCCAGTTCGCGCGCAGGTCATCCAGGTCAGCCCAGAATCCGACGGCGAGACCGGCGGCGTAGGCAGCGCCCAGGGCGGTCGTCTCCGACACGACCGGCCGAACGACCTCGACACCCAGGATGTCCGCCTGGAACTGCATCAGCGTGTCGTTCGCGGTCATGCCGCCGTCGACCTTCAGCTCGGTCAGCGCCACACCAGAGTCGGCGTTGACCGCGTCGAGCACCTCGCGGGTCTGGAACGCCGTGGCCTCGAGCGCTGCCCGGGCGATGTGGCCGCGGTTCGCGAACCGCGTGAGGCCCACGATGGTGCCGCGGGCATCAGGACGCCAGTACGGTGCGTACAGGCCGGAGAACGCCGGAACGAAGTAGACCCCGCCGTTGTCCTCGACCGTCTCGGACAGCGTCTCCACCTCAGGGGCGGAGGAGATGAGGCCGAGCTGATCGCGCAGCCACTGCACCAGCGAACCGGTCACGGCGATCGAGCCTTCCAACGCGTAGTGCGCGGGGCCGTCGCCGAGCTTGTACCCGACGGTCGTGAGCAGGCCGTTGTCGGAGCGCACGATCTCCGTCCCGGTCTGGAAGATGAGGAAGTTGCCCGTGCCGTAGGTGTTCTTGCTCTCACCGGCGTCGAAGGCCGCCTGGCCGAACGTCGCCGCCTGCTGGTCGCCGAGGATGCCAGCGACGGGCACCTCGCGCAGCAGCGACGAGTTCTCCGCATAGCCGTAGATCTCGGACGACGAGCGGATCTCCGGCATCATCGACCGCGGAACGCCGAACTCGGCGAGGATGTCGTCACGCCACTCCAGGGTCTCCAGGTCCATGAAGAGGGTGCGCGAGGCGTTGGTCACGTCGGTGGCGTGCACGCCGCCGTCGACGCCACCGGTGATGTTCCACAGCACCCACGTGTCGGTGGTGCCGAAGAGCAGGTCGCCGGCCTCGGCGCGCTCGCGCGCGCCCTCGACGTTGTCCAGGATCCACCGGATCTTCGTGCCGGAGAAGTAGGTGGCGAGCGGCAGCCCGACGATCTCCTTGAAGCGCTCGACGCCCTCATCGCCCGCGAGCTCGTCGACGAGCGCCTGGGTGCGGGTGTCCTGCCAGACGATCGCGTTGTAGACCGGCTTGCCCGTCTTCTTGTCCCAGACGACCGCGGTCTCACGCTGGTTGGTGATGCCGATGGCGGCGATGTCGTGGCGGGTCAGATCCGCCTTGGCGAGAGCCATGCCGATGACGAGCTGGACGTTGCGCCAGATCTCCATCGCGTCGTGCTCGACCCAGCCCGCGCGGGGGAGGATCTGCTCGTGCTCGCTCTGTCCGGTGGCGACGATGTTCCCGGACCGGTCGAAGATGATGGCGCGGCTCGACGTCGTGCCCTGGTCGATCGCGATGACGTAGTCAGACATGCTGTTGACTTCCTTATCTTGAGGGTGTGCGGGTAATCAGGAGGCGAGGCTCAGCAGAGCCGGGGCGGCGACGGCGGCCAGCGCGCCACCGATGAGGGGGCCGACGACAGGAACCCAGGCGTACGACCAGTCGCTCGAGCCCTTGCCCTTGATGGGGAGGATCGCGTGGGCGATACGGGGTCCGAGGTCACGTGCCGGGTTGATCGCGTACCCGGTCGGGCCACCGAGCGAGGCGCCGATACCCACCACGAGCAGGGCGACCGGGAGTGCGGTCAGCGGGCCGAGCGCACCGGGGGTGCCGATCTGGATGTCGCCGTAGTCGGCGAAGGCGAAGATGGCGAAAACCAGCACGAACGTGGCGATGATCTCGGTGACCAGGTTGGAGCCGTACGAACGGATCGCCGGGCCGGTCGAGAACACGCCGAGCTTGGTGGCGGCGTCAGGCTCTGCGTCGAAGTGCTGACGGTATGCCAGCCAGCAGAGCACCGCACCCAGGATGCCGCCGAGGAGCTGGGCGGAGACGGCGGTGAGGAACAGCGTGAAGCCGATCTTCCCGGCGATCAGCAGTGCGAGGGACACCGCGGGGTTGAGCTGGGCGCCGGAGTACGCCGAGACGATGACACCCACGAAGACCGCGAGACCCCATCCCCAGTTGATCATCAGCGTTCCGCCGCCGTTGCCCTTTGTCTTGGCGAGGATGACGTTCGCCACGACACCGCCACCGAGCAGAAGCAGCATCGAGGTTCCGACGAGCTCAGACAAGAAATACAGCCCGAGGTGAATCTCACTCATGTCTACATCGACCTTTCGTTATCGATATCGCAGGCGTCCACGCCGGCGACAGGGGGAGGCAGCGCGATGGCGCTGCCGTGTTAGGCGCCGGTCGGGACTCGGTCCGTGTGCCCGGGCTGGTCTACCTGGTCCGCGTGCCGCCGGTGCGCGCTCTGCTGCTGCGCGCTCCGTGGCGTGGCGGTGGATCGCGGAGTAGGCACAGGTTTCCGAATCGATCCCGGCGTTTCCGCG
Source organism: Microbacterium longlingense (assembly GCF_058349825.2). Classification (NCBI taxonomy): domain Bacteria; kingdom Bacillati; phylum Actinomycetota; class Actinomycetes; order Micrococcales; family Microbacteriaceae; genus Microbacterium; species Microbacterium longlingense. Next base: position 34,371 of record NZ_JBYRJA020000003.1, on the reverse strand, counting down.
GTGGCTTCGCTCACCCCCGTCAGCGTAGCCGTGGGCGTCGCGCGGGGGAATGGCTGTGCCGTGTTTTGCCGGGCCGGGGCAGCTTCGACGGCGACGGCGGAAACAGAGCGGGGATCAGCGGGGGCCGTGCCGATGGTGAGAACGTCGGCGGGCGGGTGCACCGTGACGGTGCTGCCCGTGCCGCCTGCTCTGCCGGACGCGATGGTCATGACCCCGCCCTTTCCTGTTCGCTGACGGATCGCTTCAGAGTGGCGGTGGCCTGCACGGAGGTGCAAGCAATTTGGTATGAGTTGCGCGCGGAGGAGGCGGCTGAGACGAACGTGCAGGACGCGGGAATCGTTGACCTCCGCGTTCGCGCACACTCGTGCAGGTCAGCCGGCGGGCTGCGCAGCTGTGCTGCATGCCGCATGGCCACAGCATGGACGCACCGTGGACGATTCGAACGGTTCCCCGTCGACACGGCATCACGACATGCTCCGGCCGGTCTGCTGTGCGCATCGTGCCTCCGAACACGCTGGAAACGCCGACCGGCTGAGTCCGAACGGCGCGCGGAACTGGTCGGGAGCAGATCGCGACTCGCTTCGAGGCCGCTGCCAAGACGGTGGGCCACGTGCTGCTCCTCGCGGGTGGCACGTGTCGTTGCTCTGGCCGCCGTCTTTCGTTGCCGTGGTGACGTCTGTTCTCGGGCACGTCGCTTGCCGCTCATGGACGGAGCCCCGGCGTTGACCGCATGCACCTGTCACGCCTCTGGCGCCATCCCCGTCATCGGTCTGGCCGCGTGCGCTCTGCCCGGCATCGGATGCGTCTTATGCGGCATCATCCAGACTGCTCTTGCCGTTGCTTCGGTCGTGCGGAGCCCGCAGCCATCGCTCTGCCCTGACCAGGTCAGGCTCCACCTCTTTCAGCAGGACGACCGGTCGTCTGTCACTGTCAGGCCGTCCTCACGCCGAGCGCATCTCGTCATCCGACGAGGTGCGCTCGAGCGCGAACAGACGGGATACCGGATGACCGAGCACATCGGCGAGCCGCAATGCGAGGGTCAGGGATGCAACGTGCGCTCCGCGCTCGACCGCAATGATCGTCTGACGTGAGACACCGCATCTGCTGCTGAGCTCCTCCTGTGTCAGCCCGGCGTCACGTCGAGCCTCCCGGAGGCTATTCACCACCCGCACGACGACCCTCCCACGCCCGGCGCACCCACCACGAGACAATGATCGCGAGGATGAGGATGAGCAAGAAGATCCAGCTCGCCACCTGGGGGAACACAGCGCATGCCGCCAGAGTCACGGCGGCCAGCACGATCGTATCGATGAACGCGCCAGCCCGCGCGCGGACGTCGATCTCCCGCTCTACGCTGCCCTCGGCCATCGACCGAGACCGTCGCTGTGCGCGCGTCTTGATCACCATCACCGCGGCGCTTCCGAGCAGCATCGGAACGACGAACGACACCGTCCGCAGCCACTGCAGATCGAGCTGATGCGCAAGCGCCAAACCAGCGACGAGCAACGACAGCGTGACGGCCAAAACGACGAAGAACTTCCCGATCGTCATATCTCTCACCTCACGGAATGTAAAGTTGGTCTTACATGCTGCCCGAGCGGCAGCTCATCCGGGCCCAGCAGATCGACACGCTTTTCTTTCGCTTGCTTCAGCAGCTGCTCCCCGCGCTGCTGCTCATCGATGATCTCCCTGGTCACGGGATCGATCACCTGTGTCGTGTCCATCACGGCCCGTTCCTTTGGGTCAGGCCTGCAAGAGACGCCGGAGATCAGACAGTCCCACCGTGCGCACGTGAACCGATCACGTCGCGCGCAGCTGGGCCGCGACCGCCGCGCCCGACCCCTCAACGCGAATCGTCCCCTCTTCCGCATCGTGATGAAGCGGGGGTGGTTTGGCTGTCAATGTTCACGTGTGGCGAGAGCGGCGGCGTTCCTCCGCGGCGTGTCCCCGAAGAGCGGCGCGGGCGCCGGCGCGGACGGCGCTGTAGATGAGGAGCCAGAAGATCAGGATGATGAGTCCCCAGATCGCCAGCGTGATCATCAGGTGCGGTCCGATGAGATTCATGAGGTCCATGTCCATGTCCAGAGCCTAGGTCCCTGTGCATGTCCAGAGCCCCGGGTTGCACCGCGGTGATGCGGACCGCTGGTGCTCCTCCGGGGCGGGGCTGTCGTCCGCGGCCACGCCTGGCGGGTTTTCGCGGCTCCGGCTCGTGCGTCGCCAGCGCCGGATGCCAACGCGGCTGCTCATCTCGAACCCTCGCGAGAGGGTGCGCGGCGGAGCGGGCATCGTGAACGTGCTCCACATCGCGCCGCTGGATGACGAAGGCCCGGTCAGGATTTTTCTCCTGACCGGGCCTCTTTCTGGTGGGCGATGCCGGACTCGAACCGACGACCTCTTCCGTGTGAAGGAAGCGCGCTACCAACTGCGCCAATCGCCCTCTGGCCCGATGAACTCTCGGGCCGAGAACCAACTCTATAGTATGGCCACGGTGGGTGACGAATCGCGCTCGCTCGGGGGAGAACGAGGATTCATGGAGAACAAGCGGGCGCTGTCGTGCCTCGCGGCCGTCGCGGTCGCGGCCGTCGTCGCGCTCGCCCCGATCGCACCGGCCTCCGCGGTGACGCCGTCAGCGTCCCCGGCTGGTGCGACAGCGGGCTCTGCCGCGTCGCCCGCCGAGACCCCGCCGAGCGATCCGCCGCCGGTGGAGCGGATCGCGGGCGCCGACAGCTATGCCACGGCCGTGGCGCTCTCTCAAGCCGCCTATCCCGACGCTTCGGGCGTGTCGACGGTCACGATCGCGGCCGGAGCGGACGCGACGGGCGGTGTGAGCGCCGGCCCGATCGCCGCGCAGCTCGGGGGACCGCTGCTTCTCACCGACGGCCAGATGGTCCGCGATGACGTTCTGGCCGAGCTGCGCCGCCTGCGTCCGAGTCGCGTCGTTGTGGTGGGCGGCGAGACCGTGGTGTCCTCCGCGGTCGTCGCGGAGCTCAGCAGAGTCACCCCCAACATCATCCGGGTCGAGGGCGCAGACCAGTTCGAGCTGGCCGACCGCCTGGTCCGGCTGGCCTTCCCAGCGGGCGCAGCGGCCGCTGTGCCGACGGCGGCGCCTGCCTCCGGCGCGGCCGCGGCGGAGGCGGTCGACATCCGTGCGGTGGCCGAGAATGAGGCCTCGCGCCCGGCACAGGCCGCGGCCTCCCACGTCTACGTCGCGGATGGGTCGGATTTCTCGGACGCCTTGAGCGGGGGAGCGCTGGCGGCAGCCACCGGTGCGCCGCTGCTGATTCTTCCGGGCGATGCCGAGCACCCCAGCGCGGCGTTCCTTCAGCTCCTCACGGACCTTGGTGTCACGAGCGCGACCCTCCTCGGGGGCGGAGAGCAGATCTCGGCCGGCATCGAGGAGGACATCCGTGCCACCGGGATCGCGGTGGCACGCGTGGCCGGCGCGACGAGGTCGGAGACATCGGTGGAGATCGCCAAGCAGTATCCGACGTCGGCCGGTGCGGCCATCGTGGTCTCGGGCAGTGACTACGCCGAGGCGCAGGCGACAGTCGGGCTCGCCGAGGCGCGCAGCGCCCCGATCATCGTCTCGACTCCGGTGTGCGCCGACGAGGCGCTGCGCTCGTACCTCGACCAGCAGGGCTCCGGGCAAGTCACCGTGGTCGGTGGTGCCCAATCGGTGCGTGGCCTCGTGGCCGATCGTGCCGAGTGTCGGAGCACGACGGAGCCGGACAGCATCTGGGTGCTGGTGAACAAGCGGAACCCGCTCAGCCCGATCGACTACGCCCCCGCTGACCTCGTCACGCTTGCGTCCGGTGGCTATCTCATGCGCGCCGATGCGGCGACGGCATTCGAGACGCTCGTGTCGGCTGCCCGTGACGCGGGCGCCGGAGAGATCCGGGCCGCGAGCGCCTACCGGTCGTACGAGTATCAGGTCGAGCTCCACGCGGGATTCGTCGAGAGCAGCGGCCAGGCCGTCGCTGAGCTCGAATCGGCGCGCCCCGGCTACAGCGAACATCAGACCGGGCTCGCCGTGGACGTGCAGGCCTGCAGCGACGGCGTCTGCGGATCCATCGAGGACTTCGGCGGAACAGATCAGCATCGGTGGGTCGAGCAGCACGCGGCGGAATACGGGTTCGTGATCCGTTACGAGAGCGGAAAGACCGACATCACCGGGTACATCTCCGAGCCGTGGCACCTGCGTTACGTCGGGCCGGAGCTGGCTCTGGACTACCGGGCGAGCGGCTTCCACTCGCTGGAGGAGTACCTCGGGTACGCCGCCGCTCCCGGGTACTGATCGCCCTGTTCTGTTACCGATGCCGTTTCTCGCCGTTCACCGCGGGTTTCTGTGCGCGACCCCTGGGCGACACGCGCGGGATCACCCTCAGGTTTTGCCGTCCGCGCCAAGTTCGTCTAGAGTAATTCTTGTCGCCGGGACAAAATCCTGGCGAGAAAATGCGGATGTAGCGCAGTTGGTAGCGCATCACCTTGCCAAGGTGAGGGTCGCGAGTTCGAGTCTCGTCATCCGCTCGAGTGCAGGAACCCCTCCGGGGGTTTTCGGCATGTGGGTTCGAATCCACCTCGCGGTGGCGTGGCCGAGAGGCTAGGCACCGGCCTGCAAAGCCGTTTACACGGGTTCGAATCCCGTCGCCACCTCTCCTCATAACTGAACAGCCTTCTAGGCGCGATTGGCGCAGCGGTAGCGCGCTTCCCTGACACGGAAGAGGTCACTGGTTCGATCCCAGTATCGCGCACAGACGAAAGCCCCTGAGAGATCAGGGGCTTTTCTCGTTCCTGCCGAGCGCCGCTGTCGGTGCACTCGTCCGACATCACGATCGTCTCGGACGGCTGCCGTTCTCTCGCGGCCGGAGCCCGGCCGTAGGATGGGTCAGTGACCTCAGGATTCGATCTGTACCCCGACAAGAACGTCGTCGCGCTGCGCGTCGACGGTGAGCTCAAAGACCTCGCCACCGAGGTCACCGACGGGCAGACGACGGAGCCGGTCACCATCGACAGTGCCGATGGACTCGCCATCCTGCGCCACTCCGCCGCGCACGTGCTCGCCCAGGCCGTGCAGCGCATCCGGCCGCAGGCGAATCTCGGTATCGGTCCGCCCATCGTCGACGGCTTCTACTACGATTTCGGCGTCGACACCCCGTTCACCCCGGAAGACCTCAAAGCGATCTCCAAGGAGATGCAGCGGATCATCCGCGAAGGCCAGCGGTTCAGCCGTCGGGTCGTGACCGAGGAGGAAGCGCGTACCGCGATGGCGGACGAGCCGTTCAAGCTCGAGCTCATCGACCTCGCCGGCGGCCCCGGATCCGGCGCGGATGCTGCCGAGGGCGCCTCCGTCGAGATCGGCGCCGGTGAGCTGACCATCTACGACAACGTCACCAAAGACGGCGAGGTCGCCTGGAAGGACCTCTGCCGGGGCCCCCATGTTCCCTCGACCCGCATGCTCGGCAACGGCTGGGACCTCACCCGCGTCGCCGCCGCCTACTGGCGAGGCAGCGAGAAGAACCCGCAGCTGCAGCGCATCTACGGCACCGCATGGCCCACCAAGGACGAACTGCGCGCTTACCAGGAGCGCCTGGCGGAAGCCGCGAAGCGGGATCACCGTCGCCTGGGTGCGGAGATGGACCTGTTCTCGTTCCCCGACGAGGTCGGGCCGGGGCTCGCCGTGTTCCACCCTCGCGGCGGGATCGTGCGGTACGAGATCGAGCGCTACATGCGAGAACAGCTGCTGCGCCACGGCTACGAGATGGTGAACTCGCCGCACATCACCAAGGCGGATCTGTTCATGACCAGCGGTCATCTGCAGACCTACGCCGATGGCATGTTCCCGCCGATGCACCTCGATGAGGCGGTCGACGACGAGGGAAACGTCACCCGTCAGGGCCAGGACTACTACCTGAAGCCCATGAACTGCCCCTTCCACAACCTGATCTTCCGCTCGCGCGGACGCAGCTACCGGGAGCTGCCGCTGCGGCTGGCTGAGTTCGGGACCGTCTACCGCTACGAGAAGAGCGGCACGCTGTCCGGGCTCACCCGGGTGCGCGGCCTCACGCAGGACGACGCGCATATCTACGTCGCTCAGGACCAGGTGGAAGAGGAGCTGACCCGCAATCTGGAGTTCGTCCTCCAGGTGCTGCGCGACTACGGCCTCAACGACTTCTATCTCGAGCTGTCGACCAAGGACGACAGCAAGGACAAGTTCCTCGGCGAGGACGAGCAGTGGGAGGCGGCCACCGACACCCTGCGCCGGGTCGCGGAATCCTCCGGGCTCGAGCTGGTCGCTGACCCGGGTGGTGCAGCGTTCTACGGCCCGAAGATCTCGGTGCAGGCGCGGGACGCGATCGGGCGCACCTGGCAGATGTCGACCATCCAGCTCGACTTCAACCAGCCGGAGCGCTTCGAACTGGAGTACACCGGCCCGGATGGTCTCAAGCACCGTCCGGTGATGATTCACCGTGCCCTGTTCGGGTCGATCGAGCGCTTCTTCGCGATCCTCCTCGAGCACTACGCCGGGGACTTCCCGCTGTGGCTCGCGCCGGCCCAGGTGGTCGGGGTTCCGGTGGCCGAGGAGTACGCACCCTACCTCGACGAGGTCATCGGGCAGTTGCGTGCCGCAGGCATCCGCGCCGAGGTCGATCATTCCGACGACCGGATGCAGAAGAAGATCCGCAACCACACCACCGCGAAGGTTCCGCTCCTCCTCATCGCGGGGGAGCAGGACAGGGCAGCGGGGACCATCTCGTTCCGCTTCCGCGACGGCAGCCAGGAGAACGGTGTTCCTCTCGGCGAGGCGATCGCCCGCATCCGCGCTGCCGTCGATTCGCATGCCCGCGTGCTGACGGCTGAGGACCTGGCATGAGCGAGGGCTCCGCTGCGGTCCCGGGGGCGTCGTCCTCCGGGACCGCGCGGAGCGCGACGCCCGGGTCCGAGCACCTCGTCGGTGTCCCCGACGAGTTCCAGCGGCTCTGGACGCCGCACCGGATGGCCTACATCACGGCGGGTCCGGAACCGCTGCGTGTCGACTGCCCGTTCTGCGAGGCTCCGCGCCACGAGGATGCGGAGACGCTGATCGTCGCCCGCGGCGAAACCGCCTACGCCCTGCTCAACCTCTTCCCGTACAACTCCGGCCACCTTCTCATATGTCCGTATCGGCATATTCCCACGTACGATCTCGCGACCCCCGAGGAGGTCGCTGAGATCGGAGCGCTCACCCAGACCGCGATGCGCGTTCTCCGAGAGGTCTCGCACTGCGACGGCTTCAACATCGGGATGAATCAGGGCGAGGTCGCCGGGGCCGGGGTCGCCGGCCACCTCCACCAGCATGTCGTGCCGCGGTGGATGTCCGACGCGAACTTCTTCCCGATCATCGCGAAGACCAAGCCGCTGCCGCAGCTGCTCGGCGATGTGCGCGTGCTGATGGCCGAGGCCTGGCCGGCGTAGCGTCCAGACGGTCCCGGGTGGTGGCCGTCAGCGCTGCCGGTGCACTCTGTGGGTGTGCGTGCGGTGCGTCAGCGCACCTGCCGGACCGCGAACTGCATCCGCGGGTGCGCGTAGGCCTCCTGCGACTCGATCAGCTGCAGCTCACGCTCGCCGGACGTCAGCGTGTTCGACAGCAGATCGAAGACGCTCGACGCTGTGCGCGCGAGCGCGTCGGCGGCGTCGCCGGTACGCACATAGTGCGCGGTGAACAGCGCTGCGGTGACATCGCCGGAGCCGTTCGCCTTCATCGGCAGCTGCGGGGTCTGCACGACCCACGCGCCACGGTCGTCGACGGCGAGCATCTCGATGGTGTCGGCCTCCCGGTCCGGGCGCTCGACGCTGGTGACGAGCACGGTGCGCGGCCCCATCGCCCTGGCCGCGTCCACCGCGTCCAGGGTCGACGCCAGTGTGTCCGGCTCCGTGCCGGTGAGGAACCCCAGTTCGAACTGATTCGGAGTGATGATGTCGGCGACCGGTACGACCCGGTCGCGCAGGAGCACCGGGATGGCCGGTGCGACGAAGCAACCGGACTTCGCATTGCCCATCACCGGGTCGCACGCATAGACGGCGCGCGGGTTCGCCGCCTTGACCCGTGCCACGGCGTCGATGATGACGTCGGCGATGCCCTCGCCGCCCTGATAGCCGGAGAGCACGGCATCGATGTCGCCGAACACGCCGCGCTCCTCGATGCCGGTGATGACCTCGGCGACGTCAGCCGGGTCGATCAGCGGACCGCGCCACGCGCCGTACCCGGTGTGATTGGAGAAGGTGACGGTGTAGACCGGAAGCACCTCCACGCCGATCCGCTGCAGCGGGAACACCGCTGCCGAGTTGCCGACGTGGCCGTAGGCGACCGCGGACTGGATGGAGAGGATCTTCATCGCTCGATCATCCCACCTCTGCGGCGGCCGCCGAGACGGTCGCGGCGATATCGGCCGCCAGCCGCGCCGCGTCGGCGTCATCGAGGTCATGCACGGTGAGGCGCAGATGATCCCGCGCGCTCGCGCCGTCGAGCACGAACTCGTCTCCGGTGCGGGCCAGCCAGCCGCGGGCCTCCAGGAGGGTCGCCACCGTGCGCGCGGGCACCGGCAGCCGCACCCAGAGGTTGAGCCCGTCGGCGGCCTCGGCGACCAGGCCGTGGGCGCGCAGGCGGTCCGCGAACGCGGCGTTGCGCACGGCGTAGTGACGGCCGGCCTCGGCGATCGACGCCACGATCTCCGGCTCGGTCACGAGGGCCGCCGTCAGGCGCTGCAGCAGGTGGCTCACCCAGGTCGTGCCCGGGCTCAGGCGAAGGCCGAGCCGGTCCGCGGTCTCCGGGTCCGACGCCGTCACGGCGAGGCACATGTCCGGGCCGAGGAACTTCGACACAGAGCGCACCAGTGCCCAGCGCTGGTGCCCCGCGCCGATGAGCGACTGGTAGGGGCGCTGCGACAGCATCGAGAAGTGATCGTCTTCGATCACCAGAAGGTAGGGGTGCGCCGCGAGGATCTCCTGGAGCTCGGCCGCGCGTCGCCGGCTCAGGCTGGCGCCGGTCGGGTTCTGGGCGCGCGGTGTGCACACCACCGCCCGCACGCCGGCGGCGATCGCCGCGCGCAGTCCGTCGGGGGTCATGCCCTCCGCATCGACCGGAACGGGCACCACGCGGTATCCGGCGAGCTTCACGGTCTGGATGCTCGCGAGGAAGCAGGGGTCCTCCAACGCGACGGCGTCGTCGCGGGTGAGGGCCTGGCTGAGCAGGCGCTCGACGGCGTCAACCGCCCCGGCGGTGATCGTCAGACGGAACGCCCGCCGGGCAGGGATGGCGTCGGACATCCACGCCGCCGCCCAGCGTTCCAGATCGGCGTCGATCACGGGCTCGCCATAGAGGACAGGGCGGCCGGTCACGCGGGGCAGGGCTGCGGCGGGGCTCGGGATGAGCCGCGGGTCAGGGTTGCCTGTGCCGATGTCGTGCAGCGCGGTGGCTCCGGCGAAGCCCTCCTGCGGCGCTCGGGAGCGTTCGGCGACGACGGTTCCGCCCCGTCCGCGCGAGATGACCAGACCGGCCTGGGCGAGCAGGCGGTATGCGGCCATCGCCGTGTTGCGGTTCACTCCGAGTGTCTCGGCGAGGGAGCGCACCGGAGGGAGCGCGTCGCCCGCCCCGAGCTCGCCGCGTTCGAGGAGCTCACGGATGCTGTCGGCGATCTCGGCGGCGGAGGTGCCGCGGATTCCGGTGCGGAGGTCCGACGCGGTTCGAGGCATGTTCGAAGTGTACGAGAGGAACATGGTAGATTCTGGCATAGGTCAATCATTGGCCTATGACAAACTGTGCGTCGCTGCCATCCGCGACAGCACCGAACCCAGGGAGCGGCCATGACCGAAGCCACCACCGGATCCGCCCGCGTCAAGCGGGGCCTCGCCGAGATGCTCAAGGGCGGCGTCATCATGGACGTCGTCACGCCCGATCAGGCGAAGATCGCGGAAGACGCCGGCGCCGTCGCCGTCATGGCCCTCGAGCGGGTGCCCGCCGACATCCGCGCGCAGGGTGGTGTCTCGCGCATGAGCGACCCCGACATGATCGACGGCATCATCGAGGCCGTCTCGATCCCGGTCATGGCCAAGGCACGCATCGGTCACTTCGTCGAAGCCCAGGTGCTGCAGGAGCTCGGCGTCGACTACATCGACGAGTCCGAGGTGCTCTCGCCCGCCGACTACGTCAACCACATCGACAAGTGGGGCTTCGACGTGCCGTTCGTCTGCGGCGCCACGAATCTCGGCGAGGCCCTGCGCCGTATCACCGAGGGTGCAGCCATGATCCGTTCGAAGGGCGAAGCGGGCACGGGGGATATCTCGGAGGCGATGAAGCACATCCGTCGGATCCGCAGCGAGATCGCGGCCCTGTCGAGTCTCTCCCGTGACGAGCTGTATGTCGCGGCGAAGGACCTCCAGGCGCCGTACGACCTGGTCGCAGAGGTTGCGGAGACCGGTCAGCTGCCCGTGGTGCTGTTCGTGGCCGGCGGCGTGGCGACGCCGGCCGATGCCGCGATGATGATGCAGCTGGGCGCCGACGGCGTGTTCGTCGGCTCCGGCATCTTCAAGTCGGGGGAGCCGGCCAAGCGTGCCGCCGCGATCGTGAAGGCGACCACGTTCGCCGACGACGCCGCCGTGATCGCCGAGGTGTCGCGCGGGCTCGGCGAGGCCATGGTCGGCATCAACGTCGCCGACCTTCCCGCACCCCACCGCCTGGCCGAGCGTGGCTGGTGACAACCTGAGGGTCGGCGTCCTCGCCCTGCAGGGCGACGTCCGCGAGCATGCGTCCGTGCTCGCGGACCTGGGCGCCGACACGGTGCTGGTGCGGCGGCCTGCGGAGCTCGCCGCGGTCGACGGCCTGGTGCTGCCCGGGGGCGAGTCGAGCGTGATCGACAAGCTGGCGCGAGCGTTCGGGATGCAGGAGCCGATCCGTGCTGCCATCGCTGCGGGGATGCCGGTGCTCGGCACGTGCGCCGGGCTCATCCTGCTCGCCGACACCGTGCTCGACGCGATCGCCGGGCAGGAGTCGTTCGGCGGCCTGGACATCGTGGTGCGCCGCAACGCCTTCGGGCGGCAGACGGAGTCCTTCGAGGTCGACCTCGACGTGCCGGCGCTCGGCCGGGAGGCCGTGCACGCAGCGTTCATCCGTGGCCCGGTCGTGGAGGCGGTCGGACCGGCGGCGTCGGTTCTGGCCGCCCTCGGCGATGGCCGGGTGGTGGCCGTCGAACAGGACAATCTGCTGGGTCTGAGCTTTCACCCGGAGATCACGGGGGAGACGCGGTTCCACCGCCGCTTCCTCGAGCGGGTGGCCGAACGCGCCTCGTAGGTCGTCTCGCCGCGTCGTTCGCCCATGTGTGCTCGCTCGCACGGCGACCCTCCGGCAGGCCGAGTCCGGTGCACATGTGCGAGAACGGCGCGCGGCCGATCGCGGAAACGACGGTCAGACACGCCCTCCTTTACAATGGACGACGGCTCCGGCGCGGAACCGTCGCGAGCCACCGCCCGCAGAGCACGGGCGTGCAGATACGAGCGGAGACATATGTCCGGACACTCCAAGTGGGCCACGACCAAGCACAAGAAGGCGGTCATCGACGCACGCCGTGCGAAGTCCTGGGCCAAGCTCATCAAGAACATCGAGGTCGCGGCGAAGCTCGGCGGTCCCGACCAGGCCGGTAACCCGACGCTGTACGACGCGGTGCTGAAGGCGAAGAAGACCTCGGTCCCCAAGGACAACATCGAGCGTGCGATCAAGCGTGGAGCCGGCATCGGCGGCGAGGCCGTCGAGTACGTCTCGATCATGTACGAGGGCTACGGCCCCGGCGGCGTCGCGCTCATGATCGAGTGTCTGACCGACAACAAGAACCGTGCGGCCGCCGAGGTGCGCACGGCGCTCTCGCGCAACGGCGGAAACCTCGCAGACCCGGGCAGCGTCGCGTACAACTTCACGCGCAAGGGCGTCATCGTGGTCGGCTCGGAGGGCACCACCGAGGACGACGTCATGATCGCGGCTCTCGAGGCCGGCGCCGAGGAGATCGAGCCGCACGCCCAGGGCTACGAGGTCATCACCGAGGCCTCCGATCTCGTCTCGGTGCGTTCTGCGCTGCAGCAGGCCGAGATCGACTACGAGTCTGCCGACGTGGAGTTCGTCCCCAACCTGAAGGTCGAGATCGACGCGGACACCGCCCGCAAGGTCTTCCGGCTGATCGACGCCCTCGAGGACAGCGACGACGTGCAGAACGTCTTCACCAACTTCGACCTGACCGCGGACGTGCAGGCGGAGCTCGAGAACGACGACTGAGAGTCCTGTGCATCCGGCGGCGCCCGGCGCGGGGGAGACCCTGGCCGGGCGCCGCCGCATACGCTGAGACGGTGACGTCTGCGACCCGCCGCGTGCTCGGCATCGACCCCGGTCTCACCCGGTGTGGCGTCGGTGTGGTCGACGTCGATCGCTCGCGGCGGGCGACCCTGGTGCACGTCGGCGTCGTGCGCACCCCGCCGGATGCCCCCGTGCACGAGCGGCTCGCGGCGGTCGCAGCGGGTATCCGCCAGGTGATCGTCGCGGTGAGCCCCGATGCCGTCGCCGTCGAGCGGGTGTTCGCGCAGCACAACAAGCAGACCGTGATGGCCACAGCGCAGGCCAGTGGCGTCGCGCTTCTCGTCGCAGCGGAGGCCGGTCTCCCGGCAGCGACCCACACGCCGAGCGAGGTCAAGGCCGCCGTGACCGGCTACGGCGCCGCGGACAAGCGGCAGGTGCAGGCGATGATCGCCCGCATCCTGCGGCTCGATGCCCCGCCGACCCCCGCGGACGCCGCGGACGCCCTGGCGATCGCGCTGTGCCACGCCTGGCGTTCCGGCGGCGCCGTGGCCGATTCCTCGGCGCTCACCCCGGCGCAGCGGGCGTGGGCTGATGCCGAGCGTGTCGCTCGAACATATATACGACCGCGCGTCTAGGGTGGAAGGGTGATCTCCTCCCTGCGTGGAACCGTGCGCTCGCGCGGGACCGATTCCCTCGTCGTCGAGGTGGGCGGTGTCGGCTTCGCCGTCGCCGTGACCGGCGCCGTCGCGGCGTCCGCCGTGGTCGGCGACGACACCTTCCTGCACACGGCGCTGATCGTGCGTGAGGATGCGCTGTCGCTCTACGGTTTCGGCGACGCTCTCGAGCTCGAGGTCTTCCAGCATCTCCTGAGCGTGAGCGGAGTGGGGCCGAAATCTGCTCTCGGCGTGCTCGGGCACCTCACGGTCGAGCAGATCGCCGGGGCCGTGGCGGCCGATGACGATGCCCCGTTCCGACGCGTCTCGGGAATCGGCCCGAAGACGGCCAAGCTCATCGTGGTCCAGCTCAGCGGTAAGCTGGGCGCCCTCGCCACGGCCCCCGGCGGCGCAGCCACGCCGTCGACGCCCGCCGTCACGGAGCAGCTGTCCGCAGCACTGGTCGGACTCGGCTGGAGCGAGAAGATCGCCGCAGAGGCCGCAGCGCAGACCATCGAAGACGCCGCACCCGGCGACCGCGATTCCGTCGCCGCGTTGCTGCGCGTGGCGCTGGCCTCCCTGGGCCGGGCTCCGGGCGGCGCGCGTGGCTGAGCACCTCGACGCATCGGAGCCGGTCGACGACGTCGAGCTCGCCATCGAGGGCGCACTGCGCCCGTCGAGTCTCGGCGACTTCGTGGGTCAGCCCAAAGTCCGCGGACAGCTGCAGCTCCTGCTCGATGCCGCACGCATCCAGAGCCGTCCCGCCGATCACATCCTCCTCGCCGGCCCGCCTGGTCTCGGCAAGACCACCCTCGCGATGATCGTCGCGCACGAGAGCGCGCGTCCGTTGCGGCTCTCCAGCGGACCGGCGATCCAGCACGCGGGCGATCTCGCCGCCCTGCTGTCCTCCCTCACCCCGGGGGAAGTGCTGTTCATCGATGAGATCCACCGCATGGCGCGCTCCGCAGAGGAGATGCTGTATCTGGCGATGGAGGACTTCCGCATCGACATCATGGTCGGCAAGGGCGCCGGCGCGACGAGCATCCCCCTGGAGCTCGCGCCGTTCACCCTCGTCGGCGCGACCACGCGTTCCGGGCTCCTGCCCAACCCGCTGCGCGACCGCTTCGGCTTCACCGGTCACCTGGAGTACTACGGGGCGGACGAGCTCGAGCAGGTGATCGACCGTTCGGCCCGTGTCCTGGGCGTCGCGCTCCCCGCGGTGGCGCGCGATGAGATCGCGTTGCGGTCTCGCGGCACCCCGCGTATCGCCAACCGTCTTCTGCGCCGGGTGCGCGACTATGCGCTGGTCCACGGCGACGGCCCCTCGGCGACCCTCGACGACGTGCGTCGCGCCCTCGATCTCTACGACGTCGACAGCATCGGCTTGGACCGCCTCGACCGAGCCGTGCTCGAGGCCCTGGTGCGTCGCTTCCGCGGGGGACCGGTGGGCCTCAGCACCCTCGCTGTCGCCGTCGGCGAAGAACCAGACACCGTGGAGAGCGTGGTGGAGCCGTATCTCGTGCGCATCGGCTTCATCGGGCGCACGCCGCGCGGACGCATCGCCATGCCGGAGGCCTACGTGCACCTGGGCCTGCCGAGATCCGAGGGCGACGCCGTGCTCGATGGCCTATAATTCTGAAGGCTGTCCTCAGCCCCATGTCCGGCGTCGTCGACGGCGCGCAACGCTTTCGAAAGGCCCCGCCTCACTATGGACTTCCTCGGCCAGTACGGCATGCTCATCCTCCTGGGCGCTCTGCTCGTCTTCATGATCATGAGCACCCGCCGCCGCAATCAGCGGATGCGCGACGAGCAGGAGAAGAAGCGCCGCGAGACGGTTCCCGGCGCCCGCGTGCTCATGCAGGGCGGCCTCTACGGGACGATCGTCTCCTACGACGTCGACGACCTCGACGCCCCGGTCCGGGTGGAGATCGCCCCGGGCGTCGTGATCGACATGCACTCGCAGGCCATCCTGCGCGTCATCGACCCGACCGACGAGAGCGCCGACGTCGAGGAGGAGCAGGTCATCCTCGACGATCTCCCCTCTGAGGCGACACTCGAGACGCCCGAGGAGACCCGCGCCCGCCTCGAGGGCGACGCCGACGACAAGAAGTGACCCCGCTTCGGCGGCTCACCCTCGTGAATCCGCTTTCCTGACAGCGCTCTCGCGAGCTTCCTAGAAAGTCCGTAACCCCTTGGCAGCTTCATCCCCCGTCCGTCATGCCCGGCGTGTCCTCGCCGGCCTGATCATCGCCACGGCGGTCCTGTTCGGGATCAACGCCCTCGGCGTCTACGGATTCCAGCAGAGCTCCTGGACCCCCGAGCTCGCCCTCGACCTCCAGGGCGGCACCCAGATCATCCTCGAGGCCGACACACCCGATGGCTCGAACCCGACGCAGGACCAGCTCGATCAGGCGGCGGCGATCATCCGTCAGCGCGTCGACGCCTCCGGCGTGGGGGAGTCGGACATCACCACCGAGGGCGGCCGCAACATCGTCGTCCAGATCCCCGGGCGTGCCGATGACGAGACCCGCGAGCGCATCCAGGCCAGTGCCCAGCTTCAGCTGCGCGCGGTGATCGCCGCGACCGATCGCCCTACGAGCTACGTCGGGGAGGACGGCAACGAGACGCCGTACCCGACGCCGGACCCGACGATGCAGTCGACCCCGTCGCCGGAGCCCACCAACGGCAGCGACGTGGCGTGGATGACCGAGTACAAGCAGGCGGAACTGCTGTCCTACGACTGCGCAGATTCGTCCAACGACGCCGCCCATGCACCGACCGACGAAGCCCTCGTCGCCTGCAGCCCGGACGGCGCGGTGCGCTATCTGCTTGGCCCGGTGGAGATGGACGGCACCGCGATCACCGACGCCCGCTCCGGTTTCGAGCAGCAGCGCGGCCTGTGGGTCGTGCAGCTCTCCTTCGACGACCCCGGCACCAAGACCTTCGCCGAGATCAGCAACCGTCTTTATCAGGCTGCGTCTCCGCAGGACCAGTTCGCGTTCGTGCTCGACGGCCAGGTGATCTCCGCCCCGCGCATGCAGGCGCTCATCTTGGACGGCCGCCCGAGCATCAGCGGTGATTTCACCCAGGAGAGTGCTACGGTCCTCGCCGATCAGCTGCGCTACGGTGCGCTGCCGCTGAGCTTCACCGTGGTCAGCTCCGACACGATCTCCGCCACCCTCGGTTCGCAGCAGCTGCAGATCGGTCTGATCACCGGTCTCGTCGGCCTCGCGCTGGTGGCGATCTACTCGCTCATCAGCTATCGCGCGCTCGGCTTCGTCATCATCGCGTCGATCGCTGTGATGGCCGTGCTCACCTATATCGCCGTCTGTATCCTCGCGTGGCGCATGGGCTTCCGCCTGTCGCTGGCCGGTGTCGCCGGTCTCATCGTGTCGATCGGCTTCACCGCGGACTCGTTCATCGTGTACTTCGAGCGCATCCGAGACGAGCTCCGCGACGGCAAGTCGATCACGGCGGCCGTCGAGGACGGCTGGGGGCGCGCCAAGCGGACGATCTACATCTCCAAGTCCATCAACATCCTCGCCGCGGTGGTGCTGTTCATCCTGGCCGACGCCACGGTGAAGGGCTTCGCCTTCACTCTCGGCCTCACCACGGTGATCGACGTGCTGATCTTCGTCGTGTTCACGCACCCGGTGATGCAGATCCTCGCGCGCACCCGGTTCTTCGGGGGCGGCCATCCACTCTCTGGCATGGATCCGCAGGCACTCGGCGCCGTCTACGACTCCCGCACCAGCTACCGGCAGGTGCGGGTGGGCTCGGAGGGACGCGCAGCACGCAACGCCCGCTCGCGCGGGGAGGCAGAGCGTCGTCAGACCATCGCAGAGCGCAAACGGGCCGAGGCTCAGGCCGGCACCGGAGAGGGAGACGCGTGATGCGCACCATCGAACAGTTCGGAAACGATCTCTACACCGGCAAGACCTCGTTCCCCTTCGTCGGGAAGCGCCGCCTGTGGTTCATCATCGCTATCGCGCTGGTCGTCGGGTCTGCGCTGGTCCCGCTGATCCGGCCGGTGCAGTTCTCGATCGAGTTCACCGGCGGCTCGCAGTTCACCGTCGAGGCCCCGGCGAACACCGACCAGGGCCTGGCGACCGAGACGGTGCGCAACATCGTGCCGGGCGCCACGTCGCGTGTGACGACGATCGGCGGCCAGGACATCCGCGTCCAGACCGACCAGCTCAGCGCCACCGAGACCCAGCAGGTCGCCGCCGCCCTGGCCGCCGCCTATGACGTGGACGCGGAGGCCGTGAACGACTCGTTCATCGGCCCCAGCTGGGGCGAGAGCGTGACCCGGCAGTCCCTGTGGGGGCTGGCCATCTTCCTGGCCCTGACATTCCTGATCCTGGCGATCTACTTCCGCACCTGGAAGATGTCGGCCGCAGCCATCATCGGGCTCCTCGACGTGCTGGTGATCACCGTGGGCGTCTATGCTCTGGCGGGATTCGAGATCTCCCCGGCCGCGGTGATCGGGTTCCTGACGATCCTGGCGTACTCGCTTTACGACACCACCGTGGTGTTCGACAAGATCAGGGAGAACACCACAGGGGGATCCGGGCGAACATTCGGGGAGTCGGTGAACCTCGCGGTCAACCAGACCCTGGTCCGGTCGATCAACACCTCCGTGGTCGCCGCTCTCCCGGTCGGCGCGATCCTCTTCCTCGGTGCGCTCTGGCTGAAGGCGGAGACCCTCACCGACATCTCGCTGTCGATCTTCGTCGGCATCATCGTCGCCACCTACTCGACGATCTTCGTCGCCGCACCGCTGTACTCCCTCTTCCGTGAAGGGGAGTCGGACATCGCCCGGCATGATCGCCGCCTGCGCGAGGAGCGCGAGCGCAACGCCTCTGCAGACGACTGAATCCCCCGGAGTCCGCTGTCGCCCATCACAGCGACAGCGGACTCCGCTCCCCGGACATCGGGAGCCTGCGCGGCCCCCTAAGATTGAACTCTTAGGGAGGTGGCGATGAGCGAGGTCGGCGTCGCACAGGGATCCAGTCTGCGCCGTCTGGTGCCGCGGATCTTCTCTCGTGCGCCCAAGGTGATGGGGCTGGACGGCCTCCTGCGCACCGTGCGGGCGAACCACCCCCGTGGCGATCTGACGATCATCGAGCGCGCCTATGCGGTAGCCGCGGAGAAGCACACCGGTCAGAAGCGCCAGAGCGGCGAGCCCTACATCACCCACCCGCTCGCTGTCGCACAGATCCTCGCCGACCTCGGCCTCGGTCCCCGCGCGATCGCTGCCGCGCTCCTGCACGACACCGTCGAGGACACCGGATACTCGCTGACCGAGCTCACCGAGGAGTTCGGCGCGGAGATCGCGATGCTCGTGGACGGGGTCACCAAGCTCGACAAGGTCAAGTACGGCGAGAGCGCCCAGGCCGAGACGGTCCGCAAGATGATCGTGGCGATGTCGCGGGACATCCGCGTGCTGCTCATCAAGCTCGCGGATCGGCTGCACAACGCTCGCACCTGGGGATTCGTTCCGCCGGAGAAGTCGGCGCGGAAGGCCAAGGAGACCCTCGAGATCTACGCGCCGCTTGCGCACAGACTCGGTATCCAGACCATCAAGAGCGAGCTCGAGGACCTCTCGTTCGCTGTGCTCCACCCGAAGATCTACGCCGAGATCGAGAGTCTCATCGCCCAGCGCACCCCGCAGCGCGAAAGCTATCTGCAGCAGGTGGTCGTCGCGGTCGAGGAGGATCTGCGTGATCTTCGCATCCGCGGCAAGGTCGCCGGACGCCCCAAGCAGCTCTACTCGGTGTACCAGAAGATGGTCGTGCGGGGGCGCGAGTTCGACGACATCTACGACCTGATCGGCATTCGTGTGCTGGTGAACTCGGTGCGCGACTGCTATGCGGTGCTCGGCGCGATTCACGCGCGCTGGACGCCGTTGCCCGGCCGGTTCAAGGACTACATCGCCACCCCGAAGTACAACCTCTACCAGTCGTTGCACACGACGGTGATCGGCCCAGGAGGGCGCACGGTCGAGATCCAGATCCGCACGCACGAGATGCATCAGCAGGCGGAGTTCGGCGTCGCCGCGCACTGGATGTACAAGGAGCGGATGGCGGGTGGCCGGTCCGATGCGCTGCCGACCAATACCGACATGGACATGGCGTGGCTGGCGCGCATCTCGGACTGGCAGGCGGAGACGGCCGACCCGAGCGAGTTCCTTGACTCGTTGCGCTTCGAGATCGGCGCCAAGGAGGTCTACGTCTTCACGCCGAAGGGACGCGTGATCGGGCTTCCCGCTGGGGCGACGCCGGTGGACTTCGCCTATGCCGTGCACACCGAGGTCGGTCACCGCACCATGGGCGCCAAGGTCAACGGCCGCCTCCTGCCGCTCGAGACGGAGCTGCACAGCGGGGACGTCGTCGAGGTCTTCACCTCGAAGAGCCCGGATGCGGGCCCGAGCCAGGACTGGCTGCACTTCGTCAAGAGCACCCGTGCCCGCAACAAGATCCGCGGCTGGTTCACCAAGGAACGCCGCGAGGAGTCGATCGAACAGGGCAAGGAGGCCATCGCCCGCGCGATGCGCCGCCAGAACCTGCCGCTGCAGCGCCTGATGGGCCAGGAGATCTTCCTCAAGGCGGCGCAGCAGATGCGCTACGAGGACGTCTCGGCCCTCTACGCCGCCGTCGGCGAAGGACACGTGTCCACCCAGTCGGTGCTCGAGAAGGTGACCGCGCTGGTCGGGCCGGCGGAGGACACCAGCACGGGAGCCATCGAGGTTCCGGTGCCCAGCCGACCATCGCGGGGCGGCGACTCCGGTGTGCTGGTGAAGGGCGCGTCGGATATCCTCGTCAAACTCGCCAAGTGCTGCACCCCGGTGCCGGGCGATGAGATTGTCGGCTTCGTCACGCGCGGCAGCGGCGTCTCGGTGCACCGCACGGACTGCGTCAACGTGGCGGCCCTCTCTGCCGAGCCGGGGCGTCTGGTCGAGGTCAGCTGGGCGCCCACGTCGAAGAGCGTCTTCCTCGTGCACATCCAGGTCGAGGCGCTTGACCGTTCCGGACTGCTTTCCGATGTCACTCGCGTGCTCAGCGAGCACCACGTGAACATCCTTTCTGCCACCGTGTCCACCACCAACGACCGGCTGGCGCTCAGCCGCTTCGTGTTCGAGATGGGCGACATCGTCCACCTCGATCGGGTGCTCAACGCCGTGCGTCGGATCGAAGCGGTCTACGACGTCTACCGCGTGACCTCGTCCTGATCCGTCGCGCACGCGGCGAGCACGCGCCGTGCAGTGCGACTGCCGGGGCGTCGTCGGATGCTGTCCAGGCGGGCGAGGGCGCGGACGAGCGCGTGGGGGGAGATCGCCGCGAGCGCGCGCACCCAGTCGATGCTGTCCGGCCTGCGTTCGACGTCCATCGCGAGCTCGAGCAGCACGGCATCCGCCGTGGCGACGCGCACCCCGCCGATCTGCTGTACCTCGGTCGGGAGCATCGGCCTGGCGCGCAGCGCGATGGCCGCGGAGAGCGTCGTGCGAGCGTGCTGCGAGCCCGCAGACCGGGCCTCGTGGTGCGCGGGAGGGGCGTCGCGCGCCCCGTGGATCCACGCGGCGCTGCGCCCGCAGAACGCGAGCTGCGACGATACGGCGATGAGATGCGCGATGGACGCCGCACGCATGGCGGCGTCCTCCGCCGTGTCTGCGGGGACATAGGCGTCGCCCAGCTCGACGAGGTGCCCGTCGAGCCGCGCCGCGCTGAGCTCAGCGAGGGAGAGCCGATCGAAGGGACGTAGCAGGAGTGTGCTCATGCCACGAGCATGCACCGCACCGCCATGCCGGATGCCGCGGGTTCCACACGATGTGGAGAACCCGCGGCATCCGGTGGAGTCGGAAAAACCGGGCTCAGCTGAGGGCGGCGAGCCACGCCCGGCGCGCTTCGAGGGCCTCAGCGGCCTCGGCAGCCGCCTTGGCGTTGCCGGCGGCCTCGGCCGCGGCCTTCTCGCCTTCGAGACGCGCGATCGCATCCTGCAGCTGCTGTGCCATCGATCCGGCGCGAGCCTTGGTCTCCGGGTTGTTTCGCTTCCAGTCGAGATCCTCGCGCGCCTTGAGCGCCTGCTCGATCACGCGGAGGCGGTCGTCGAGGGCGCGCTCCTTGTCCCGCGGGAAGATGCGGCCCACCTCGTCCCAGCGACGCTGGATGCCGGTGAGCAGGGCGCGGGCCTTGGCGATATCGGCCTCGTCCGCGACGGCCTTCGCCTCCTCGAGGAGCGCTGTGCGCAGCTCGATCTTGGGGGCAGACTCCGCCTCGTCCGCGGCGGACTGCTCGGCCCGCGCGGCGTAGAGCGCATCGCCCGCCGCCTTGAAACGGGCCCAGAGCGCGTCGTCCGCCTTGCGTCCCGCCCGGCCGCTGCGCTTCCACTCGTCGAGCAGGTCGCGGTAGGCGGGGATGCCGTCGGAACCACGGGGAGCGAGCGCCTCGGCCTGCGCGATCAGGCGGTTCTTCTGATCACGCGCGCTCTTGTGCTGCTCATCCAGATCGGCGAAGAACGCCCGACGGTTGCGATCGACGATCGAGCGCGCGTCGCGGAAGCGCTTCCACAGCTGCTGGGAGACACCCTTGGGCAGGCGCGGCGCGGTCTGCTGGTGCTGCTGCCACTGGTCGAAGAGGGCCGTCATATCGGCCGTCATCGCCTTCCACTGGACCGTCGCGGGATCCTTCGCCGCAAGAGCCTCCGCGGCCTCGGCGAGCTGGGTGCGCTCAGCGATAGCCAGATCCAGGGCCTCCTTGGCCTGCTGCGATTCGGCGGCCGATGCCTCCGCGAGCTCTGCGACGAGCACGTCGAGGCGAGCGCGGAGGGCGGCGAGGTCACCGACGGCGGCGGCATCGGCGAGCTCGCCCAGCAGGTGTGTCGCCTGGCGGCGCAGCTCAGACGCCGATGCGCCGCCGCCCGCGTGGCGCTGCTCGATGGTGCGCACCTTGAAGGAGAGGTCGTCGTACTTGCGCACGAAGTAGGCGAGGGCTTCGTCCGGGGTGCCGTCTGGGTATTCGCCGACGACGCGCCACTGGTCGCCCTCACGGACGGAGACGACGCCGGCGTCGTCGACACGGCCCCATTCCGACGCCGATGCCGAGCGCTGGGCTGCGGCGGGGACGACGCTCGGTGCGGCCGGGCGCGGACCCGGTGCGGGCGTCGGCGCGGGCTGCGGCGGGGTGGGGACGGCGGACTCGTTGGCAGTCACGGGGAGCTCCTTGCGCGGGACGTGCCCGCGGGAGTAGGGACAGGACAACAGTCAGCCTAGCGATGATGCGGCCGGAGGCGGCGTGCGATCTGCGCGAGCCGGAGTTCCGCGCCGGATGTCGGACGCCCCGGATAGCCTGGACGGGTGAGTTCGCCTGCGCCCCTGATGAGCGGTCATACGCCCTTGGCCGTGCGCATGCGCCCGGTGTCGCTCGATGAGGTCGCCGGGCAGAAGCATCTGCTGCGGCCCGGCTCGCCGATCGTCACCCTTGCCGATCCCGACTCGCAGGAGAAGGGTCCGCTGCGGTCCGGCGGCACGGTATCGATGATTCTCTGGGGCCCGCCGGGCACCGGCAAGACGACCCTGGCTCAGGCGATCGCCCGGTCCTCCGGCCGCCGCTTCATCGAGCTGTCGGCCATCTCCGCCGGGGTGAAGGACGTGCGTGAGGCGATGCAGGAGGCGCTCACCCAGCGCGATCTGTACGGTCAATCGACGATCCTGTTCCTCGACGAGATCCACCGGTTCACCAAGGCGCAACAGGACGCGCTGCTGCCGGGCGTGGAGAACGGGTGGGTGATCCTGATCGCGGCGACCACGGAGAACCCCTCGTTCTCGGTGATATCCCCGCTGCTGTCCCGATCGCTCCTGCTCACGCTGCAGCCGCTCAGCGATGACGACATCGGCGACCTCATCGACCGCGCGGTCGCCGATGCCCGCGGCTTCGCCGGGCGGATCGTGGTGGGGGAGGACGCCCGTGCTGCTCTCGTGCGGCTCGCCTCGGGCGACGGCCGCCGCGCTCTGACGGGTCTGGAAGCGGCGGCCTCGGTCGCGGGCGCTCCGGATCGCGCTGTGGAGGGAGCGGCGCCAGAGGTCACCGCCGACGACGTGGCGCAGGCCGTCGATCGTGCGCTGCTGCGTTACGACCGTCAGGGCGATGAGCACTACGACGTCATCAGCGCCTTCATCAAGTCGATCCGCGGTTCCGATCCGGATGCGGCGCTGCACTATCTCGCGCGCATGGTCGAGGCGGGGGAGGATCCCCGCTTCATCGCCCGGCGGCTGGTGATCTCCGCCGCGGAGGACATCGGCCTGGCCGACCCCCATGCGCTGCCGCTGGCGGTGGCGGCCGCGGATGCCGTGGCGTTCATCGGGATGCCGGAGGGACGGATCCCGCTCGCGGAGGCGACCGTGTACCTCGCCACGGCGGCGAAGTCGAACGCCGCGTACACGGGTATCGACGCGGCGATCGCCGATGTGCGGGCGGGCGGCTTCGGGCGGGTCCCCGTGCACCTGCGCGACGGGCACTACCCGGGAGCGAAGCGCCTCGGCCACGGCAAGGGATATGTCTACCCGCACGACAGCGAGCTGGGCGTGGTGCCGCAGCAGTACCTGCCCGACGAGCTGCGCGGCCGGCGCTACTACACCCCGAAGCCCGCCGGTACCGAACGCGAGGTGGGGGCGCGGCTCGAGCGCATCCGGAAGATCCTCGACGGCGGCTGAACGCCCTCCCCGCCCCGGGTCAGAACCCGCTCTCCGTCGACGGCTCCCCGAGGTCGGCCGCGTCGACGAATCGCCACGCCAGAGCCGGCCGCGTGCCCGTCTGACACCGATATCTGCGCCTGCGGAGGGATCGTGAGACGATTCGGGTGCCAGCGACACCGGTTCTGCGAGGGGCAGCGGAGGAGCCAGCGGCGCGGAGGGGGAGACATGATCGGTCGGAGGAACAGCATCGGCGAGCGAAGCGCGCGCCGCGCGGCGACGGCCGGCGTGGCGACCGTGATGATCCTGCTCGCCAGCGGGTGCACCGGGCCGGTATCCGCCGAGGAGAGCGCTCCCGGGGCCGGGGCCTCGGCCGCGGCGGACCGGCTCCTGACACCGGGGCACCCGGTGACGGTGCTGACCGACGGGGGACGTACCCAGCTGTGTCTTGGCGGCCTCGTGCAGACCATCCCACCCGGCTGCGGTGGGCCGGAGCTGACGGGCTGGGACTGGGAGACGGCTCCCGGACCTTACGAGGACGCCGGCGGGATCCGGTGGGGCGTCTACCTCGTGGAGGTGCGGTGGGACGAGGCGGCCGGGACGGCCGTGCTGGTCGATGCGGCATCCGCCGACGGATCCGATGCGCCGGCGAACGCGTCCGCGGCCGACGTCGAGCCGACCACGCCCTGCCCGGAGCCGACCGGCGGCTGGCGCGTGCTCGATCCGGAGCGCGCCACTTTCGAGGCAGAACAGCAGCTCGGGGCCCGCGCGGAGCAGCTCGAGGGATACGCGGCGATGTGGGCAGACCCGTCGCCGAACCCGTGGTCGGATGTCGAACGGGGCGACGACGCGACGACGGCGGAGATCGAGGCCCAGCTCTCCGGGATGAACGATCCGATGCTCACGATCTACAACGTCAGCCTCGTGGGAGACACGGTCGCCGCCGAGGCCGCGCTGCGTGAGGTGTGGGGCGGCATGCTGTGCGTGAGCGAGGCGTCGCGGTCCGCGGCAGAGATCGCGGCCGTCGTGGACGACGTGATCGCGGGAATCGAGGCGGAGAACGGGCCCGGCAACGGCTGGGGTGCATACCAGGGCGTCGGGTGGAACCCCGTGGCCGGTGTCGTCCTGGTCAGCGTCGTGCACGACGACGGCCGCATCCAGCGGGAGATGGACCGGCGCTTCGGCGCAGGGACCGTGCTGGTCGACTCGATGCTCCGGCCGGTGGACTGAGCCCGCCGGCGCCGACCGCGTTCGGCGGGAGAAGGGCGGGGCCACACCTGATAAGCTGGATCGGCTCGAAACCGTGTTTTCGGGCATCCCCCTGCTTCTGGAACACCGAACCACTGCGCCCCGGCGTGCGCGCGGTCGGGCGGAGCGGGGCGATACGTCCGCGAGTCGTGAAAGCCACGGCCGCGTCATCGGAAGGAATGCTTCGTGGTCACGAAGTCCCAGGACCGCCGCAAGGTCCGCCTGTCCCGCGCTCTCGGCGTGGCACTCACCCCGAAGGCCGCCCGCTACCTCGAGAAGCGTCCGTACGCTCCGGGTGAGCACGGTCGCACCAAGCGCAAGGCCGACAGCGACTACGCCGTCCGTCTGCGCGAGAAGCAGCGTCTGCGTGAGCAGTACGGCATCCGCGAGAAGCAGCTGCGCATCGCGTTCAACGAGGCCCGCCGCACCGACGGCCTGACCGGTGAGAACCTGGTCGAGCTGCTCGAGATGCGTCTCGATGCCCTCGTCCTCCGCGCCGGCTTCGCCCGCACCACCGCACAGGCTCGCCAGCTCGTCGTGCACCGCCACATCATGGTGGACGGCCAGCTCGTCGACCGCCCGTCGTTCCGCGTGAAGCCGGGGCAGCTCATCCACGTCAAGCCGAAGAGCGAGGCGCTGGAGCCGTTCCAGGTCGCCGCTGCCGGTGGTCACGCCGAGGTCCTGCCCGCGGTTCCGGGCTACCTCGAGGTCGAGCTCGACAAGCTGCAGGCCCGCCTGCTGCGTCGCCCCAAGCGCGCCGAGGTCCCCGTGACCTGTGAGGTGCAGCTCGTGGTCGAGTACTACGCGGCTCGCTGATCGCGCGCGACAGGGGGCGCCGGGAGACCGGCGCCCCCTGTCGTATCCGCCCGCCCGCGAGAACCACCCGCCGGCGGTCTTTCTGCATACGATGGACGGGCCGCACAACACGGCCCCGAAGGCGAGGAAGACGACATGAAGAACCTGGTGTGGTTCCTGACCGGCGTGATCGGCGGATTCGTCGCCGCGCACTTCATGAACAAAGACCCGCGCACGCATGAGGTCCTGGCGGAGGTCGATGCCCGCATCGACGAGTTCACCGGGCTCATCACCGAAGCCTTCCATGCGCAGGAGGCTCGCCTTTCCGCAACTGACGACGACGAGAGCTGAATGAGAACCGCGGAGATCGCCCAGCGATACCTCGACTACTTCGAGAAGAACAACCACACCATCGTTCCGTCGGCGTCGCTGGTCAGCGACGACCCCACCGTGATGTTCACCATCGCGGGCATGGTGCCCTTCGTCCCCTATCTGACCGGAGTCGTGCCAGCACCCTTCCCGCGGGCGGCCGACCTGCAGAAGTGCATCCGCACGAACGACATCGAAGAGGTGGGCAAGACCGCCCGGCACGGAACCTTCTTCCAGATGCTCGGCAACTGGTCTTTCGGCGACTACTTCAAGCGCGAGGCCATCGGCTACGCATGGGAGCTGCTGACCTCATCGGAGGCGGACGGCGGCCTCGGCTTCGCCGAGCGCGACCTCTGGGTCACGGTCTACGAGACCGACGACGAGGCCGCAGACCTCTGGCGCGAGATCGCCGGCCTGCCCCCGGAGCGTATTCAGCGCATGGGCAAGGAGGACAACTACTGGCACACCGGTCAGCCCGGTCCTGGCGGCCCGTGCTCCGAGATCTACTTCGATCGCGGCCCCCGGTACGGCAACGACGGCGGACCGGCGGTCGACGACAGCCGGTTCACCGAGATCTGGAACCTCGTCTTCATGCAGGACATGCTGACGCAGGTGCGTTCCAAGGTCGATTTCGACATCGCAGGTCCGCTGCCCAAGCGCAACATCGACACCGGTATGGGTCTCGAACGCGTCGCCTTCATCAAGCAGGGCGCCGAGAACATGTACGAGACCGATCAGGTGCGCCCGGTGCTCGACCGCGCCGTCGAACTGTCCGGGCGTCGCTACGGCGCAGACCATGCGGACGACGTGCGCTTCCGCATCGTGGCGGACCATGTGCGTTCCTCGCTGATGCTGCTCTCCGACGGGGTGCGTCCCGGTAACGAGGGCCGCGGCTACATCCTGCGCCGCCTGATGCGCCGGAGCATCCGCGCGATGCGGCTGCTGGGGGTCGACGCGCCGACATTCCCCGAACTGTTCACCGCGTCCCGTGATGCGATGGGATCCGCCTACCCGGTGCTCGTCGAGGACTGGGATCGGTTGTCCTCCGCAGCGGTCGCGGAAGAGGAGACCTTCCTGC
Organism: Microbacterium longlingense; assembly: GCF_058349825.2. Classification (NCBI taxonomy): domain Bacteria; kingdom Bacillati; phylum Actinomycetota; class Actinomycetes; order Micrococcales; family Microbacteriaceae; genus Microbacterium; species Microbacterium longlingense. Next base: position 7,228 of record NZ_JBYRJA020000003.1, on the reverse strand, counting down.
GCACGCTCGCTCAGGGGTCCACGATCCTCGATCTCGCGCTGACCGAGACCAAGGACAGCGGATCGGAGACCCTGGCCGGGTCCGAGGCCTTCCTCCTGCACGACACCTACGGGTTCCCGATCGACCTGACTCTGGAGATCGCGGAGGAAGCCGGGCTGCAGGTGGACCGCGGTGCTTTCGACACACTGATGCAGGAGCAGCGGGCGCGCGCCAAGGCCGATGCCAAGAGCCGCCGCAGGCAGCTGGCCGACACCACCGTGTACCGCGAGCTGCGCGGTCTCGGCGAGACCGCCTTCGTCGGCTATGACGACCTCGAGACGGAGTCGCGCGTGCTCGGCATCCTCGTCGACGGCGTGCCGGTGACCGAGGCGACCGAGGGACAGACCGCAGAGGTCGTGCTCGCCGAGACCACGCTGTACGCCGAGTCCGGCGGGCAGGTGGCAGACAAGGGCACGATCATCGGCGCGGGTTTCGCGTTGGACGTCGTGGACGTGCAGCGACCGGTGCCCGGCCTCATCAGCCACACCGTGGAGGTCTCACGCGGGACGGTCGCGGTCGATGATCGCGCCACGACCGTCGTCGACGCCGTGGGGCGTCGCTCCGCCCGCCAGGCGCACTCGGCCACGCACCTGGTGCACGCCGCGCTCCGCGACACGCTCGGATCCACGGCCACCCAGGCCGGGTCGCTCAACCGGCCGGGCTATCTGCGCTTCGACTTCGCGTGGAACCAGGCGCTGTCCGGCGAGACGCGCACCGAGATCGAGGAGATCGCCAACAACGCCGTCCAGGATGCGCTTGACGTGACGACGCGAATCGTCAGCCTGGATGAAGCGAAGGACGCCGGCGCCATGGCGCTGTTCGGCGAGAAGTACGGCGACGTGGTGCGGATGGTGGACATCGGCGGTCCGTGGTCGCGCGAACTGTGTGCCGGCACCCACGTGCGCACGAGCGCGGAGGTCGGTCTGGTCAGCATCGTCGGTGAGTCGTCGGTGGGTGCCTCCAACCGCCGCATCGAGGCACTCGTCGGCCAGCAGGCGTTCCGTGAGCTTGCGGCGGAGCGCGCGATCGTGTCGCAGCTCACCGGGGCGTTGAAGACCCCGCGGGACCAGCTTCCGGAGCGGATCGCGGAGATCGCGGCGAACCTGCGCGCTGCCGAGAAGCGGATCGCCCAGTTCGAAGCCCAGGAGCGCGCGGGACGGGTCCCCGCCATCGCCGAGACCGCGACGGTCGTCGGCGGCGTGCGTTTCGTCGGCGCGTCGATCGGCGACGTCGGCTCCGGCGATGACGTGCGTGAGCTCGCTCTCGCGGTGCGGGAACGGCTCGGCGCAGACGCCGCTGTCGTTGCCCTGGCCGGTGTCGCCGCCGGACGGCCGCTCGTGGTGGTCGCGACCAATCCCGCCGCACGCGATGCGGGAGCGCGCGCCGGAGCGCTGGCCAAGACGGCAGCGTCGGTGCTCGGGGGCGGCGGCGGCGGACGGGACGACGTCGCACAGGGCGGCGGAGCCGATGCCGGAGCGATTCCGGCCGCGCTGGTCGCCGTCGAACGGGCGCTGGCGGCCTCGTGACGGGTTTCCGACGGGGCATCCGGCTCGGGATCGATGTGGGCAAAGCCCGGATCGGCGTCGCGCGCTGCGATGCGGACGGCCTTCTCGCCGTCCCGGTCGAGACGGTGCCCCGTTCGGATGCCTCGGTGGCCCGGCTGGTGGAGCTCGCCGCGGAGTATGAGCCGCTCGAGTTGGTGGTCGGCCTGCCCCTGAATCTGCGCGGCGAGGACACCGCGTCGACCGAGGATGCGCGCGCGTTCGCGGGCGCTCTCGCCGCGGCTGCCGCCGTGCCGGTACGGCTCGTGGACGAGCGTCTGAGCACGGTGACCGCGCACGCCTCGCTCCGCGCCGCCGGACGCAGCCAGCGGTCCTCGCGGTCGGTGATCGACCAGGCCGCCGCTGTCGTGCTGCTGCAGCACGCGATCGATACCGAGAAGAGCACGGGGGGACCGGCCGGCATCCTCTGGGAGGCTCCTGATGAGCCAGCCCCGGGGAGCCGCACAGAAGGAGAGCGATGAGCGACCTGCCCCCCGATGGTGCTGACGCGGGCCCTGCAGCGCCCGCCCCGATGAGCCGCCGCGCTGCCCGGGAGGCAGCGGAGGCCGCCGCGCTCGGGCAGGCGCCGCACGATGGCACGGCCCCAGCGCCGTTGACGGCGGGAGAGGCGGCGGCACCCGTCGCAGCCGATCCACGCCAGACCACCCCGGCACCGGTGCCTGACGACACCGACACGCTCGCGGCGCTGTTCACCGAAGACGGCGGCGGGAAGGTCGACAGACCGCGCAAGAAGCGCGGCTGCCTGGTGGGCGTGATCGTGCTGCTGCTGATCCTGGGCGGCGCCGGGGCGGGCGTCGCGGCGCTGTGGAACGCGTTCGGCGACCGCATCGTGGCGGTGATGGGCTGGGGGGAGCCGAAGGACTACGAATCCGGGCTCGCGCATGGCGAGACCCTGGTGACGATCAGCGAGGGCGACCTCGGGTCGGATGTCTCGATGTCGCTCTACCAGGCCGGCGTGACCAAGACGGAGGACGTCTTCTACGATCTGCTGGTGAAGAAGGACGAATCGCCGACCTTCTACCCGGGGGTGTACCGGCTGCAGCTGCAGATGACGGCTGAGGACGCGCTCACCGCGCTCCTGGATCCCGCCAGCAAGCTGGACAACTCGGTGCTGCTGCGAGAGGGGCTGACCGTGGCGGCGAGCCTCGCCCTGATCTCGGAGAGCCTGGGCATTCCCCTCGCAGACCTGGAGGCTGCCGTCGCCGACCCGTCGGCCTACGGCGTCCAGGCCGACTCGCTGGAGGGCTGGCTGTTCCCCGCGCTCTACGAGTTCGAGCCCGACGTGACCGCCACGGACGTCATCGCGCGCCTCGTCGAGCGGACCCGCACGTCGCTCAACGATGCGGGCGTCGCCGCCGGTGATGAGCAGCGCGTCCTCACGATCGCGTCGATCATCCAGCGCGAGGCTCGCTTCGAGGACGACTTCTACAAGGTCTCCCGCGTGATCCAGAACCGCCTGCTGCCGGACAATCCGGAGACGCATGGCCTGCTCCAGATGGACTCGACGGCGCAGTACGGCTACGGGCAGCTGCACGCGGGGTCTGCGAGCACGTCGGAGGAGGCGCAGCACGACGACAATCCGTACAACACGTATGTGCACCCCGGCCTCCCCGCCGGGCCGATCGCCAATCCGGGAGACCTCGCCATCGACGCTGCTCTGAAGCCCGCGGACGGCCCGTGGCTGTACTTCGTCACGGTCAACCTCGACACCGGGCAGACCGAGTTCACCGAGACCTACGCCGATCACCTCGTCTTCGTCGAGCAGATGCAGCAGTGGTGCTCGGAGAACCCCGACTCCGGATGCTGAGGCGCGTGGCATGAACGCGCGCACCCGGCTCGCCGTCTGGGGCGACCCGATCTCCCACAGTCGATCGCCGGAGCTCCACGCGGCGGCCTACCGGGTGCTCGGACGGGAATGGACGTACGGCCGACGCCGGGTCGATGAGGGGGCCTTCGCCGTCGCCCTGGCGGGTCTGGACGACGGCTGGCGCGGTCTCTCGCTCACGATGCCCCTCAAGGGCGTCGCGCACGCCGCCGCCGCGGTGCTCGATCGCCGGGCCGAGCTCACCGGCGCGGTCAACACGCTGCTGCTCGGCGGCGCGGGTGGGCCGCACGGTTTCAACACCGACGTCGCCGGCATCGTCGCGGATCTTCGCGAGCACGGCTTCGACGGGGCCGACGAGGTGCGCATCATCGGGGCCGGGGCGACGGCGACGTCCGCTGTGGTCGCGCTGAGCGAGCTGGGCGTGCGCGGCATCGAGATGATCGTGCGGCGACCGGACGCCGCCGCGCCCCTGGCAGGCCTGGGGGAGCGGCTCGGCATCGCGGTGCGCACCGGCACCTTCGACGCCCGCCCGCACCCCGCGCTCCCGCTGACCCTCTCCACCCTTCCTGGCGGTGCGCGGCTGGATCCGGCCTTCGCGCCGGTGCTCGCGGCGTCTGGCGGTCTGCTCTACGACGTCGTCTACGGGCACTGGCCGACCGATCTCGCCGCGGCGTGGCAGGCCGCAGGCCACCGTGCCGTCGATGGACGCGGGATGCTGCTGCACCAGGCCGTGCGGCAGGTCCGGGTGTTTCTCCTCGGCGACCCGGAAGCGCCCCTTCCGGACGAGTCTGCGGTGGTGGTGGCGATGCGGGCCGCCATCGAGAGCCCGGCCGGCGTGGACGACACCGCAATCGTGGAAGACTAGGGGAATGCTTCGTGTGCTCACGGCCGGCGAATCGCACGGTCAAGAACTGATCGCCCTCATGGAGGGGCTTCCCGCCGGCGTCCCCGTCACCGCGGAGGCGATCCAAGCCGATCTCGCGCGACGCAAGCTGGGATATGGCCGCGGTTCGCGGATGAAGTTCGAGCAGGACGAGCTGACCCTCTCGACCGGTATCCGCCACGGACTCACCCTCGGAAGCCCGATCGCCCTGCGCATCGGCAACACCGAGTGGCCGAAGTGGGTCGAGGTCATGAACCCGGAGCCCGTCGAGCTCACGGAGCGTTCCCGCGGGCGTGGCGCCCCGCTCACGCGGCCCCGCCCCGGCCACGCCGACCTCGTGGGCATGCAGAAGTACGACTTCGACGAAGCCAGACCCATCCTGGAGCGGGCGAGCGCGCGCGAGACGGCTGCGCGCGTCGCACTCGGCGCCGTCGCGAAGGCGTTCCTCGCCGAGCTCGGCATCCGCCTGGTCAGCCACACGATCTCCATCGGCCCTGTCGCTGTCCCCGACGGAGCGCCGCTGCCCACCCCGGACGATGTGCAGCGTCTGGACGAGGACCCGCTGCGCTGCGCCGACCCTGAGACGTCGGCTCGGATGGTGGCAGAGGTCGACGACGCCCGCAAGGACGGCGACACCCTGGGCGGCATCGTCGAGGTACTCGCATACGGACTGCCGCCGGGTCTGGGCTCGTACGTGCACTTCGACCGCCGACTCGACGGCCGCCTTGCCCAGGCGCTGATGAGCATCCAGGCGATCAAGGGCGTCGAGGTCGGCGACGGCTTCGAGACCACCCGCCGCCGCGGCTCCGCAGCGCATGATGAGCTGTTCAGCACCGCGGACGGCATCACGCGTTCGAGCGACCGGGCCGGCGGAACGGAGGGCGGCATGTCCACCGGAACCGTCCTGCGGGTGCGCGCCGGCATGAAACCCATCGCAACGGTGCCGAAGGCGCTGCGCACGGTCGACGTCGCCTCCGGCGAGGCCGCGTCCGCTCACCACCAGCGCTCCGACGTGTGCGCCGTGCCGGCAGCGGGCGTCGTCGCCGAGGCGATGACGGCGATCGAGCTGGCCCGCGCTGTCCTGGAGAAGTTCGGCGGCGACAGCGTCACCGAGACACAGCGCAACCTCGCGTCCTACCTGGCCGCGATCCCCGCGGAGCTGCGCACGGCGCCGGCCTCGGAGGCGGCGCTGCTGGCCCACGAGGAAGCCGCCGGCCCGGCGCTGTGACCCCCGCGTCCGATGATCGGTCCCCGGCGCTCGTGCTGGTCGGTCCGATGGGTGCCGGCAAGACGAGTGTCGGGCGCCGGGTCGCCAAGATCCTCGACGTGCCGTTCACCGACACGGACAAAGAGATCGTGCGGGAGCACGGCCCCATCCCGGACATCTTCGCCGTCCACGGCGAGTCCGTCTTCCGCGGCTGGGAACGCCAGGCCGTTGCGGAGGCGGTGACGGGCGACGGTGTCGTTTCGCTGGGCGGCGGGGCTGTCACGGACCCGGAGACGCGTGCGCTGCTGCGCCGGACGTGGGTGGTGCAGCTGCGGGTGTCTGCCGCGGCGGTCGCCGAGCGTCTGCGCGGGGGAGCCGGCCGGCCGCTCCTGGCGGCGGACGAGGACCCGGTCGCGCGCTGGAGCGCGATCATGGAAGAGCGGCGGTCGCTCTACGACGAGGTCGCAGACGTGACCTTCGACACGTCGAGCACGCCGATGTACCGGGTGGCCGAGAAGGTCGCAGAATGGGCGAAGGAGAACCGGTGAACGATCAGGTGACGACGATGAACGTGACCGGGGCTGCGGCCTCGACGATCACCCTGGGACGCGATCTGCTCGACCGTGCGTCGCAGGCGCTGGATCCCGCTGTGCGCAAGGTGCTGGTGGTGCATCCGCCCACCCTGGCGGATCGGGCCGCTGCGCTGCGCGAGCGCATCCTGGCCGACACGACGCACGGTCAGCGTGAGGTTCTGCTGGCCGAGATCCCCGACGCGGAGCAGGGCAAGCGCGCCGAGGTCGCAGCGTTCTGCTGGCAGATCATGGGACAGTCCGACTTCACCCGCACCGACGCGGTGATCGGGTACGGCGGGGGTGCGGTCACCGACCTCGCCGGTTTCGTCGCCGCGACCTGGCTGCGGGGGATCCAGGTGATCCAGATCCCGACCACCGTGCTCGGGATGGTGGACGCATCGATCGGCGGCAAGACGGGCATCAACACCGCGGAGGGCAAGAACCTGGTGGGTGCCTTCTGGGCCCCTGGCGAGGTGATCTGCGATCTCGACGAGCTGGGGAGCCTGTCTCGCAACGAGGCGGTGGCGGGTTTCGCCGAGGTGGTCAAAGCCGGTTTCGTCCGTCATCCAGAGATCCTCGACATCATCGAGCGCGATCCTGAGCGTGCCGTGGACGTCCGCAGCGCCGAGTTCCGTCGCTGCATCGAGCTGGCGATCGACATGAAGGTGTCTGTCGTCTCCGAGGACTTCCGGGAGGCGGGTCTGCGCGAGATCCTCAACTACGGGCACACCCTCGGGCACGCGATCGAGCACGCGGAGCGCTACCGCTGGCGGCACGGCGCGGCGGTCTCGGTCGGCATGGTGTTCGCCGCCGAGCTCTCGCGGCTCGCCGGGCGGCTCCCGGATGCCGCCGCCGCCCGCCACCGCGACGTGCTGGAGTCGCTCGGCCTGCCGACGACGTACCGGGCCGGTGCGTGGCCGCAGTTGCAGGCCACGATGCAGCGCGACAAGAAGAGCCGCGGCGGGATGCTGCGCTTCATCGTTCTCGATGACATCGCCCGCCCGACGGTGCTGCAGGCGCCGGACGAGTCGTTGCTCTTCGCCGCCTACCAGGAGATCGGCGCCTGACAGTGATGATGGTGGTGGGAGTCCCGCAGCGGTCGTCCTGACTCTGCGCCTGACTGACTTGGGGTCTTGAACG
>NZ_JBYRJA020000002.1:0-477603 GCF_058349825.2 Microbacterium longlingense | reverse complement strand
TGTGAGGAAGGTCTGCAACTGCTCGGCCGTCCAGGTCGCGATTTCAGGTTTCTGCGCCCGTACCTCGCTGGACTTCGATGGCTTGACGGTGCGCTTCTTCTTCGCCGGGTTCACGGTCAGGTGCCCGTCGTCTATCGCAGCGTCGAGGATCGCCCCGAGTACGACGTGCACCTCGTGGACGCTGTTTGCCGAGAGCGGCTGTCCTTTGCGGTACTCGTCGTTGCGGCCGTGGTCTTCGAGGTCGCGGTAGTGGCGGGTGATACGGGTGGCGGTGAGCTTGTCGAGCCGGATCGTGCCGAGTCGGGGGCGGATGTGGTTGCGGATGATCTTCTTGTACCCGGAGATCGTGGACGCCGCGAGCTTGAGCCCTGTGATGTCTCAGAACTTCGGTGACGGTTCATGTCTCGAGACATCGGTGACGGTTCGGTCTTCGGGTGGGGGTGGCGGGGCTTTCCGCTGCCGACGTAGCGGATGCCGGGCTGGGGCAGCGAGTGGTGGATGAGGAGTTCTCCGGTGCGGGTGTCGAAGAAGCTGACCGTGCCGGCGTCGATGATGGCGTGCACGTGTTCGCAGGCGTGGCCGTGGCCGATCTGGTGGGCGACCTCGCGGATCGTGACGACGCCGCTGCTGCGCACTTTCCGTACGTACTCGCCGGTGCCCGTGGGCGGGATGACCGTCGAGCGCGTGGCCGGGGCAGGAGCGTTGGTCAGGGGCTCCGGTGCGGGGATCACGGGGTCGACGGGTGCGGGCTTGGGGCGCGGCGGCTCGGCGACCGGGGTGGCGTCCCATGCGGCGTGCGGGGTGATCCGGCCGGGCAGGCCCTGGTGGGGGCGTTCGGTGTTGTAGATGATGTCGAACCGGTCGACCTGCTCTTGTAGTTGTTCGATCGTCTCGGCGAGGGGCTGTTTGTCGAGCCACCGGAACAGGGTCTGGTGGAAGCGCTCGTTCTTGCCCTGCGTGGTGGGCTGGCCCGGCTTGCCCGTGATCGCTTCCACGCCCAGCGAGGTCACATAGGTGACGAGCTGGCCCTCCCAGCCTCGACGTGACGGGTCCAACGTCATCCCGTTGTCGCTGAGCAGCCGCTGCGGCGCCCCGCGGGCGGCGCCCCCCTTCGCTATGACAGCGAGAGCGCCTTGACTGGTCTCGCCGTCGGCGACGTGGGAGGCGACCGCGAGGCGGGAGTGGTCGTCTTCAAGCTGGAAGATCACGCAGGTGCGGCCCCCGATCAGGACCTACTCGGTCGCATCGAGCTGCCAGCACGCGTTCGGCGCCGGACACACGAACCGCCGATACGCGGCCCGCGGCTTCTTCTTCGACTCCCATCGAGCCACGCCCTTCTCACGGAAGATCCGTGCCAGCGACGCCACCGACGGGGCTGGCAGGCCCATCGCGGTCGTCTTGTGGTGCACGCTGATCGGCCCGTGGTCCAGACCCGACGACTCCAGCGCCGCACGCACGCCGAGCGCCTGCCGCTTCACGTCCTCACCAATCCGCGACGGCCACACCTTCGGGCGGCGAGACCGCGGCTCCAGCACCGCGGCTTGCCCCTCCGAGCGGGCACGAGCCAGGACCTTGTAGAACGTCCTGCGCGACAGACCGTGCTCGACGCAGAACGAGGTCACCGAGCCACGCGGCGCGGCCTCGGGCCGCTGGCTGATAGCGAGACGGACACGGGCATCAACAGGCTCATTCGACGGCATCCATCAAGCCGAAAGGCCGCCACCCGGCCGACGAACCCGACAAGTGTCACCACCAACACCCCTCGAAGCGTCACCGATGTGCTGAGGCAGAACTGTCACCGATGTCCCGCGAGATAACAAGTGAAATGTCCACCATGTGTCCATACCGACATTTCGGTTGCGTCCGTCGCTGCTTCGATGGGGTGCGGAGGCGGGGACTTCGTCGACCAGGGAGACCAGAATCACCGAGCTTCGGAGCCCCGATAGTCTCAAAGTGTGGAACCCGAAGGTGCCGATGGCCAGGTCGCGATGCGATCGCGAGACATTCTTCGGCACCCGGCGTTCGCGTACTTCTGGAGCGCGACGACCATCCGCGCTTTCGGCGGCGCGATCGCAGGGGTCGCGTTCCAGGTGCTCATCGTCACGGTCGCGAATGCAACCCCGATGCAGATCAGCATCCTGAGTGCGCTTGGTGTCTTGCCGTATCTCTTCCTCGGGTTGATCGTCGGCGCATTGATGGACCGCTGGCGTCGCCAACGTGCGCTGGTGCTGACCACCATCGGACGCGTTGTGACGCTGGCGACGATCGCTGTGCTGCTGCTCGTGAACGCGCTCAGTTTCTGGTCTCTGGCGGCGGTAATCCTCGTGCTGGGGGTGCTCACGCTGTTCGCGGATTCCGCGGCGCAACCGCTGCTGCCACGCATCGTTCCGCGACCATCGCTCGTGTCCGCGAATGCGCGGCTCGGTCAGAGTCAGACCGTCGCGGAAACAGCGGGCCCCGCACTTGGAGGCCTGTTACTCAACCTGATCGGCGCACCGCTCCTGTTCGCATTCGACGCGATCATCAACGCGATCGCCGCAATTCTGCAGTCGCGAATAAAGGTCGTCGAACCGAAGCCGGAATCGCGCCCGGCGGGTCGTCACATTGGGCACGATATCGCCCAGGGTATGCGGTACACGTATCAGCATCAGACTCTCCGGCCTCTCGCGCTCTCGTTGCACGTCTGGTTCCTCGGCAACAGCATCGTCACGACCGTCTTCGCGGTCTTCGTTCTGCGTGAGCTCGCTTTACCATCATGGGCGTACGGCGTTGCTCTTGCGGGCGGAGGGGTCGGCGGCTTCATTGGAGCGATGATCGCGCCTCGTATCGGTTCCCGGCTCGGCGCCGGGCGAGCCATTCTGCTCGGTCGGGTCTTGGTCGTGCTCCCCTGGCTCGTCCTCGCGCTGGCGCCACTCACTTCCGACAGCGGCGTCGGAGTGGTGCTGACGGTGGTCGCGGGTGCGCAGTTGCTTTACTGCCTGGCCATGGGCATCGAAGACACCAACGACATCTCCTATCGCCAGTCGGTCGCCCCCGACGGAATCCAGGGACGCATGAACTCCACGATCCGCACTATCAACCGCATCGTGTTCTTCTTTGGCGCGCTGCTGACCGGCCTGCTCATGACGCTCCTCGGCTACCACCTGACGATCGGCATCGGAGCCGGCATCTTCCTCGTCGCCGCACTCGTCATCGTGTTCTCCCCACTGCGAAAAGCGCGACACGAGGATGCCGTGACCTGATCGAGGGCAGAAGAGAAAGCACGAGAGTCGCTGCAGGGCGATGCTGTCGGCGCCGCTTACACCAGGCTCGGACCTGACCGGAACTTGAGTCCTCCCACCGAGCGCGTCGGGAAGGCGGACATCTCCGTATCCGAACCCGCCGACTGACGGTTGGACCGCGGACATCTCTGAGTGGTTCCTACGACCGCGAACGAAAAAGAGCACAACGTGACGAGGCTGCCTGCGTGGCTCGCCGCACTCGCCATCGCTGTGTTCGCCGTGGTCCCAATGTGGGGCATCGCCCTGCCGCTCTCGCCGCCAAGCGGGGTGTGCGCCGCGATCCTGCCACCGTCGGCGGGATGCGCCGGTGACGCGCGCCTACTGCCCGCCATCATCTGGAGTCTCCTTGTGGCGGGGGCAGTCACCACAGCTCTGCTCCTGGGGCGGCGCTGGCGCTGGTGGGGTGCGGCGGCAGGGGCAGTGCTCGTCGTGATCGTCGGCTGCGTGGGATACATCGCGACTCTGTACCTGCGGCCTTTTCTCTTCGGTTAGGACGTGACCTGATAGCAGGCCGTCGATTCCCGCCGAGGACAGTAGGTCGGTTCGCAGGATTGCAGTCGACTCCCGCGCATCTGGCCCGGATGCTTCGGGGAGCGGCAGAAAGTGCTAGCGAAAGTGCTAAGCAACGTATAGGTCGGGGTATCGCGGTGGAGTTATCCACAGGTCACATGCCGCAGATCGTTGATTTTATGCGGCAGAACGATCGGTCAAGATTCACGGCGCGAGGGGGTCGAGGTCAGTTCAAGTCCCCCCTCGCGAACAGAACGAAACCAGCCCCTCACCAGGGCTTTTATGATCCGGGTGAGGGGCTGTTTGGTTGCTATGGGGCGAAATATGGGGCAAGCGCCTTCGTTCGCCCCATCGCGGGGTTCAGGCTCCGGCGAGGCGGCTGGCGAACTGGTCGACGGCGTTCTTCTGCATCGTCGGGGTGACGTGGCTGTAGATGTTCATGGTTGTGGTGATGGTGGAGTGGTCGAGGCGTTCCTGCACGACCTTGGGCGGCACGCCGAGTTCCATGAGGATCGTCGCGTGCGTGTGTCGGAGTCCTTTGAGGGTGACGCGGGGCAGGTGCTCGAACTTCTTGACCCCCGCGGCCCACTTGAGGCGGCGATCCCAGCGGCTCGTCATCGCGTCGGGTGAGCGGGGCCTTCCGTCGTCGTCACCGAAGATGTAGGCGTCGGCCCGTGCCAGCTCGAACGACAGTTCCGCGCGGGCGACCTTGTAGGAGGCGAGCACTTTCCGTGTCGCGATGTCGATGTCGATGTCGATGCCGAGCGCGTCGGACATGGTGTGCAAGTCCATCCCGCTCGCTTGCCGTGCGGCGCGGAGATTCGCGGCGACGTGCGTGTTCATGATTCCCGGAGGGTTGCCCCTCACCCGCCCTGTTTCCATGGTGAGAACATGCAGCGCGGTACGTGACGACGTAAGCGCGAGCTTCCACCGTTGAATGCACCATCCTCGCGCGCGGCAACGCACGGATGGCACCATCCCTCCGTCGAGCTCGGCCGTCGCGTCGTGATCCCGCGCGAGAAGTTCCTGAGCTCGTTCGCCGACGACACGACGGCCGACTGACTAACCTTGGCTCGACCGCTGCTATTTCTCGGCTAGTACATCTAAAGTAGAAATAGTGACGACGGAAGGGAGGCTGTGATGGGTGCGTACGTCGAGCGCCTGTGGCATCCCGAGGACGCGAGCGGTCTGAGCCGCAAGGATCGCGCGCCCGGCCGCTACCTCGCCTATGTGCCCGACGAACTGGGCGAGCGCCTTCCGACGCTGGGCGCCGAGGCGCAGGGCGCGGCGGAGGACGCACTGGCTGTCCTTGCCCGCGCGGATGAGCGGATCGGAGCGCGGGGCCGCTACCTGAATCACCTCCTGATCCGTTCGGAGTCCATCTCGTCCTCATGGATCGAAGGCAACCGGGTCACGCCCAAACGCCTCGCGATCGCCGAGTTGCTGAACCAGGGACCGCGTCAGGCACTGGACGTCGTGGCGAACGTACGCGCGACCGAGTCAGCTATCGCTCAGCTGGCCGACCATACACGCACCATCGAGACCTCCGACATCGTGGACCTCCAGCACGTCATCGAACCCCGATTGGAGCGTGGGCTGCGACAGGAGCAGAACTGGGTCGGCGGGCCCGGCTGGTCGCCACTACGAGCCGCATTCGTCCCGCCGCCGGAGACAGAGGTACCCCGACTCGTGGCGGACCTCGCGCGGTTCGTCACCGTCACGAGCGGAAACCCGGTGGTGCGCGCGGCGATCGCGCACGCGCAGTTCGAGACGATCCACCCGTTCATCGACGGCAACGGCCGTACCGGACGCGCCCTCATCCACACCGTTCTGCGCCGTGCCGACGCACTGCGGAACGCGCTCATCCCGATCAGCACCGTCTTCGCCGGAGACACCGACGCCTACATTGCGGGCCTCACCGACTACCGCGCCGATCCGCCCGCGCTCGATGAATGGGTGATCGGCTTCGCGCAGGCCGCGGAGAAGGCAGCCGGGAATGCGGTGAAGCTCGCGGAGGACATCGCCGCGCTCGACCGGGACGTGTCCGACCGGCTCGTCGCCTTCCGTCGTGACCGGGGTCTGAACCCCGCCGCGCCGCGGCGGGATGCCGTCGTGCTGCGCATCCTCGACACGCTCGCCTCCGATCCGGTCATCACCGCCGAATCCGTCAGCACCCGCCTCGCTGTCTCACCAGCCGCAGCCCACCGGGCACTGACCGAGCTGGCCGAGGCGGGCATTCTTGGACGCACGAAGGATCAGCGTGGCCGCCTGGTGTGCTGGACTGCCGACCGCCACCTCGCGCTCGTCGCGCTCACCGAGCGCAGCAACCGCGTCGGCGGGAGGGACACTCAGGGGCGTAAGCCGCGACTCGGGCCCGCGCTGCCCGACGTGAGCCAGTTCGGCGCACGACGCCAGACGTCCACCACGCGACGCGACGCGCCCGGCCTGTAGGACGACGGGACCGATGGCCGATTACTGGAACCACAACACCGCCTACCATGCAGAGCTCCTGGACTCCGTGCCGCCATCGGGCGAGGATGTGCTCGACGTCGGCTGCGGAGACGGCCTCCTGGTGGAGAAGCTCGCAACCAAAGCCACGAGGGTGATCGGCCTGGACCCTGATCCACAGGCCATCAGCCAAGCGCAAGGACGCTTAGCCGAGACGCCGAACGCTCAGGTCGTCCTCGGCTCATTGCTGACCGCACGGGAACTGGATGGGCGAAGCTTCGACCTCATCACCTGCGTCGCCACGCTCCATCACATGCCCCTGGTTGCCGCTCTCGAACAGATGAAAGCGAAACTCAAGCCGGGTGGCCGTCTGTGCATCGTCGGCTTGTCGGCAAACAAGACAGCCTGGGACTGGATCGTGTCCGGGGTACAGGTGCTCCCCATCCGATTGCTGAGCAAGCTCCGCGGCGAATCGGGCTATCCCGGCATGACCGTCGCACGCCCCTCGGAATCGCTCGCCGAGATCAGACGTCTCTCCCGGACGGTACTGCCAGGCAGACGGGTCCGCCGCCGATTCTGGTACCGCTACACGTTGACCTGGACGAAGCCCGACTAGACGACACAAGCCTGGCGACAGCCCGAGTCCTCGACTGGGCGGGGTCGGCCGTGGCCGCGCGTGCGATGGTTGACCTCGAGCTGCGCGGCGCGCGCCCTCCGTTCGGCCAGAGCGCGCTCAGCGGCTTCACGCACCGCTTGCTCCTGGGCGACACGGACGCGGATGAGCTGCGCGCTCTCTGTCGGGCCGCGATAGGTGCGGCCCGTTCCGGGTCAGTGCCTCCCGGCGCGAGGCGCGTCCATACTCCGTCCTGGTCCCACCGCCACTCGTGCGCGTGGACGAGCGCCGCAACACTCGTCGCGGGCACGCCGAGTTCATCGTGCGCGACCGGCGCGGCGCGCAATGTCGGTGCGACCATCCGCGATGGTCTGCCGTGCTGTGCTGCAACATCGATGGCGGTGCGCAGCATGGTCGTTCTCCCGCTGTCCGCTGCTCCTTCCACAATCACCAATGGATCAGCCGAGGCAACCGATGCCGCCGCTTCGGACTGTCCGGCGTCGAGTACCGCCGTTTCTGCAAGGCGTTGCACATCGGGGGGCTTCGGCTCCCGATCGGGCACCTGGGCGGTGAGGAAGTCGCGGAGGTGGGCGTCAGCGTGCATGACGCGCACGCTTGTCACATGCGCCACATGCTCCAGGTGGGGTGTGTCGGGCGGGAGGATTGAGAAGCAGTCCTCCAACGCGAGCCGCGTAGCGACGGTGATGAAGTCACGTATCTGATCGGGTGTGGCGCGTAGCCCGTGCTCTGTCATGATCCGGGTCGTGTGCTCCTCCCCCGTCACGGGATCGAGGGTGAGACCGTGCCGCTCCAGTACGTCGGCAAGCTGCGGATGCGCGGCGATCACCGCCATGCCCAGGGCGCGGATCGCGCCCTGCTCTTTGAACATCGTGCGTGTGTCCAATGCGCGCCACTTCCCGGCAGCCCACACCCTTGTACCGAGTTGCATATGAGTATGCCGGTGCGGATCGCCCGCACGGGAGGATGCCGGATCGGTTCAATGATCGATGACGGAACGTCGGGGAGGATGGGTCGTCTCGATGCAGGAGTTCTTCACATCACCGTGGTGAGCAAGCCTCGTGCTCGCGCCGCCACGCTGTCACACGTTTATCGGCACGACCTCTCAGGGACTTCTAATTCCTGTTCTTGGTAGTCGCGCGGAGTCATGTTGTGAAAGCGAGTGAACGCCCGGCTGAAGTTTGACACTTGCGTGTAGCCGACCTGGCCGGCGACGGCGCTGGGTTTGACGTCGCTCGCGAGGAGCTGGCGGGCGATGCGCATGCGGGCGGCGTGGCGCCAACGCGCGAATGTCATCCCGGTCTCAGCGCGGAAGGCGTTGTCGATGTCATCGGGGAGCGCGGAAGTCGTGCCCTCGGTGCTCGTTGCGATTCGACGGAGGAAGTTGGTCGCTGCTTCCCGGGCTCGCGCGTTCGTGGGCATGGGGACGGTGCGGGAGCGGGCAACGGCGAGTTGAGTGTCGAAAACGCGGAGGATGTGTCGGGGATCGTAGTTCTCGGGGCGGAGCGGCGTGTTCGCCGTAACGGCACAGTAAAGGAGGTATGTCTCCCAGGTCGACGGGAACTGCGCTCGGAGCGGTTCGGAGATCTGGGCGTCTTTCTCGCTGAGGACGCCGATGGGCAGAGAGAGTGAGTTTTCGGGTAGTCCGGTCTCGCGTTCGATGCCTGCCGGTAGCCAGAGAGTGTCGCCTTTTGCCCGTTCAAAACGCGCGTCTCCGACTCGTGCCCATCCGCGACCGCGGTACATCCACGTCAGCACGTTGTATGGGGCGACCCGGGCTCGGTTCTGACCGGCGGGCACCGTGAGCGGCGGCGGCTCATCGTCGAGGAGGTGGCTCAGAGCCGCGGTGTCGCGGTCTGCCTGAACGCGGCGTGTGAGACCCGCACCAGGCTGAGCAACGCACGCGGCGGCGTAGTCGCGGGGCGTGAGACCGTACCGCTCACGGAAAGCGCGGGTGAAGCCGCTCCGGCTCGCGAATCCTGCACGTGAGGCCACGTGGCCGACGTCGTATCCGGCGGCGAGGAATTCAGATGCTGCCGCGAGCCGGCAGGAGCTTCGCCATTGCGCGAAGGTCATCTCGGTATCGCGCAGGAAACCGCGTCGCACGGTGTTGGCGCTCGACGAGGCCCACACGGCCCACTGCTCCACGGTGTGATCGAGGGCTGGATTCCGCCGCAACTCGCGCGCGACCCTTCCTGCGGCGACGCTCTCCGGGATCGGCGGATATTCTCCCGCCTTGGGCGAATCGCCGTGGATTCGCGGATGACGCGGACCGGACGCGCTGAGCACGTTTCCCAGCTCTGCGGGCGACACCTGGTCATAGGTCGTATAGGCATGAGCGAAGTGCGCGATCAGCCAGGCGCGCCAGGCGTCCTCGACCGCGAATCGTCCGATGTCCGTCGGTGCCCCGGGGATGGCATGCACGGGAACCCATGTCGGGAAGACGACAGCACCCGGTTCGGTCCGGATCTCGTACTCGGCCTCGGCAGGAAGCCAGATTCCCGTTCCCGCGTCGATGCGATGGTCCTGCCCGTCGGGCGTACGGACGTTCGACGTGCCGGTATGCGTCCACAGCAGGAGGTGATCATACGGCTGCGGCGGCTCGCTCATGCGACACGCGGGGATGGCGGGCGGGGTGACGGCGTCGATAAGCGTCCTCGCGGATTGCGAAAGTGATAAACACATGAGAGTTTACGCGCCCTGCATGAGGGAAGGCTCACCTAATCTCCAAAGGGTGTGTTTTTCACGCACGTGCACCTCGACCAACCTCGACCAGAGAAGACCTTCACCCGTTATGCCGCAGACCTCTCGTGGGGCCACGATGCACCCCATCAGCCTGCGCGAAGTGCAGGTGGTTCGCGCGTACGATCTCACCCCCGGAATGCGTCGCATCACGCTGGGCGGACCTCAGCTGGGGTCGTTTACGTCCGGCAACGGTCTTGCGCAACCCGACTTCCGCAGCGATGGCTTCGACGACGAGCTCAGACTCGTCTTCCCTCATCCCGGTGACTCGGAGCCGATCCTGCCGGTACAGATCGAGGGGAGCATCCGCGCTCCGGAGGGCGGGCGGGTGCTGAGCAGGCCCTACACGGTACGGCGGTGGAACCCCGCGACGCGCGAGATGGACGTCGATGTCGTGATGCACGGCACCGGGATCGCCGCGACCTGGGCCGCGCGCGCCACACCGGGCGACCGGATCCACTTCTTCGGCCCTCTTATGTCACATTCGCTGCCGGACGCCGATTGGCTGCTCGTGGCCGGCGACGAGACCGCCCTCCCCGCCATCGCACGGCTCCTGGACGAGATCCCTGACAGCGCCGTCGCGCGTGTCTTCATCGAGATCGCGGAGGACACACATCGGCAAGAGCTTCGACAGCCCTCCGGCGTGGAGATCACCTGGCTCTCGCGCGACGGGGCCGAGCCGGGGACGACGACCCTCCTGCAGGACGCTGTCACGTCGAGCCGATGGCCCGAGGGACGGCCGTTCGCGTGGATCGCCGGAGAGCAAGCCACCGTGCGCGACCTGCGCCGTCACCTGGTGGGAGAGCGTCATCTGCCCAAGACGGAGATCGACTTCACCGGCTACTGGAAGCGCAGGACGGTCGTCACGCTCGCCGACGACAGTACGTTGCCGGATCCCGATCAGAACACGGATGCGGCCGACCTCTTCCATGACCTGACCGAGATCGTCCCGCCCATCGCGATTCGCGTCGCCACGCAGCTCGGACTGGGCGAGCTCATCGCGCGTGGCGTCGGTACAACCGCCGCACTCGCACGGGAGACCGGCAGCGACGAACGAGCGCTGGGCAAGCTGCTGCGGTACTTGCATGCGATCGAGCTGCTGGGCGAGGTCTCGGCCGGCGAGTACCGGCTCACCGAGGTCGGCGAGAACCTGATCGACGAGCACTGGAGCAGGGCGCTGCACCCCGACAGTGCGCAGGCGCGCGGAGAGATCGGCATCCACGGCCTGGCCGAGTCCGTACTTACCGGGAAGGCCTCCTACGCCTCCATCGCCGGGCAGAGCTTCGCTGCTCTGCGAGCGGAGCAATGGTTCGAGGACGTCTACCTCGAGGAGACGACGGAAGAGGCGGACCTGCTCGCCGCGGCGATCGCACGGTCCTCCGCCCTGGACGGTGTCGCGCATGTCGTCGTCCATTCAGCCGGAGCAGGTGCCCTGGCCAGGGAGATCGTCGCGGCTCGCCCGAGCCAGCACGTCACGATCTGCGCCCTCCCCGCGCAGGCGGACTGGCTACGACGCGATCTGACCGCTTCGATCCGGGACAACAGCCAGCGTACGCGGGTCGACATCGTCGAGCAGTCGATCTTCGAGCCATCGCCGGCCGCCGACGCCGTGCTCATCGTCGCAGCGCTCGCCGAGCACGCGGACGCCGACGCCGCGCACGCCCTGCGCCGCGCATCGACGGGCCTCGCGCAATCCGGGCGACTGCTTCTGTTCGAGGAGCTGTACGAGGATCAGACCCTCACCGAGCACGCGGCCGAGCGCGACCTCCTCGCGCTCACCCGCGACGGCACGGGATTGCGCACCAAGGCCGACCTGACCGCCGTGATCCATCGAGCTGAGTTGACTGTCGCTGCGACGCACCCGGTCGGCTGGGGCTCACGCCTCTACCAGCTCACACGCGACGAACAGGGCTGAGACAGCGGTCTCGACCCCTCCGACGAAAGGAAACATCCATGACAGTGTCGACACTCCCCCGACGGTTCGGCGGCTTGATCGCCGGACTCGTCAGCGCCAGTCTCCTGTTGACAGCGTGCGGCAGCGGCGAGACGCCCGACGAGACGCCTGCTTCCCCGGCGGATGCCGGGGGCTATCCGGTCACCGTGAACACCACCTACGGCGAGATCACGCTGGAGAAGAAGCCAGAGCGCATCGTCGTGATCGGCGCGGACTTCGTCGACATGCTGGCGGCGCTCGGGGAGAGTCCTGTCGCATTCGCCGGTTCAGGCGAACAGGACGAGGATACGCTCCTCCAGCGATCCCCGTGGCTCGCGGACATCGATATCAGTGGCTTCGATCCCGCGCTCATCACGGCGGAGTACAAGGCTGACCCCGAGGCCATCGCTGTACACCAGCCTGACCTGATCATCGGAACTCCGTACTACATTGCGCAGCAGCAGCTCGACCAGCTCTCCCGCATTGCACCCACCTACGTGACGATCTTCGCATCGGATCGGGACTGGACGGACAACCTGACCGACCTGGGTGTCCTGCTCGGCGATACCGAGGGCGCTGCACAGGCGATCTCGCAGATCGATGACGAGTTCAGGGCCGCCCGAGACCAGCTGACTGGTCTGCAAGGCGCGACCTTCAACATTGCCTGGAGCACCGGTGACGGTCTTCGGCTGCCACCGGCCTACGGCTGGGTAGAGGACCTCGGGCTTGTCCATGCCGAAAGCCAACCCGGCCCCGGCGACCAAGCGGTGAACCTCTCGTGGGAAAACCTCGATCAGCTCTCCGGCGAGGTTGCGATCGTCCAGGCCGATGAGGCCGGACAAGCCGCCCTGGAAGCCGATCCACGATTCGCGGAGCTGCCGTCGGTGAGAAACGGAGCGCAGTTCTTCGACGAGCGAGCCGTGATCGACGCCGGGCTGGCTGCCGGACCGGCAAGCATGTCCTGGCTGCTGGCGCACGTGGTGCCGCTGCTGGAGGGCTCTCCCCTGAACTCCAGCGGGCAGTGAGTACCGGCTCACGCTTCCACGCCTGGCATCCTGGCCGTGAGGGTTGCGACCGGGGTGTCAGCGCGCCGACAGCATCAGCGCTGTGACGCCCCGGGGCCGTTTTCGAGTAAGGGCAATCCATGACCACATCCGCCCGGGCGTCACATCTCACCGTGAACGGGGAGACCACACCGAGCTCAGCCACATCGTCGGCAGTGCCCTCACAGGCATCCGGTGCGCGTCGGACCCTCGGCTTCCTGACGGCTGTCGTGCTCCTCTTCCTCCTTCTCCTCCTGAGCATCGGGGTGGGTTCGAAGGACATCCCCCTCGGGGTGGTGGTCGAGTCACTGCTGCGCAACGCCGGTACGGGGGATGCCTACGTCATCTGGGATATGCGGGTCCCTCGAACCGTCATCGGCCTCTGCGTCGGCATTGCGCTCGGTGTCGCCGGCGCCTTGATCCAAGCGCTCACTCGAAACCCGCTTGCTGACCCCGGCATCCTCGGAGTGAATGCGGGCGCGGCATTCTTCGTCGCTCTTGGCGTGGCGGCGTTCGGGGTGTCTTCGATCAGCGGCTACGTGTGGTGGGCGTTCGGCGGAGCCCTTGTGATGACAGTCGCGGTGTATGTGATCGGTTCGGCGGGTCGCGGCGGAGCTGATCCTGTGCAACTCACCCTCGCGGGTGTCGCGATCGGGGCGGTGCTGTCGGGCATCATCACCGCGATGGTGCTGATCGACCCGCGTGCCTTCGATCAGATGCGCAACTGGAATGCCGGGAGCATTGTCGGTCGTGGGTGGGATGTTCTCCTGCCAGTACTGCCGTTTCTCATCCTCGGCGCCATCCTCGCCGCGATCGTGGTGCCGTCGCTGAACGCGATTGCATTGGGTGATGATCTGGCGCGGTCGTTGGGAGCGAACATCACTCGCACTCGTATCCTCGTGATCGTCGCCGTGACGTTGCTCGCCGGCGGTGCGACCGCGATCGCGGGGCCGATCGGGTTCGTCGGACTGATGGTGCCGCACATCGCCCGATGGATCGTCGGCCCCGATCAACGATGGATTCTCGCCTACACCTTCCTGCTGGCTCCCGCGCTTGTGATCGCAGCCGACATTCTCGGGCGCATCGTCATCCGCCCCGGCGAGTTCCCCGTCGGTATCGTCACCGCATTCGTGGGCGCCCCCGTGCTGATCCTGCTCGTGCGCCGGAAGAAAGCGAGCGGACTATGACCTCGGTGGAATCCGCCGGCGAGTCCCAGGCCTCGGCCCCGCGCGCCGCTGTGCGAGTGGACTTCGGACATCGGACCGTGGTCGTACGCCGCACAGGATTCGCGGTGCGCTGGCAACTCCGATCACTGCTCGTTTGCACAACCGTGGCCCTGCTGACCGTTGTGGTGACCGTGTGGGCGCTGACCCTGGGGACGTATCCGCTGAGCCTGGCTCAGATCTGGCAGGCACTGGTCAACGATCCCCAGGCAGGCTTCGCCCGGACGGTCGTGATGGAGTGGCGCGCTCCACGAGCGATCGCCGCGGTCGTGTTCGGCGCTGCGCTGGGCACCTCGGGTGCGGTCTTCCAGTCACTCACCCGCAATCCCCTCGCCTCCCCGGATATCATCGGGTTCTCCGCCGGCTCATACACCGGTGCGCTGATCGTGATCATCCTGGTCGGCGGCTCCTACCTCCAGCTCGCGGCCGGTGCGGTCACGGGCGGTCTGGGCACGGCGCTGCTGGTGTATCTTCTGGCGTGGCGGCGTGGAGTGCAGGGTTTCCGGCTCATCATCGTCGGGATCGCCGTGTCCGCGATGCTGGCATCGTTCAACACCTGGCTCATGCTTACCGCCGACCTCGAGGTCGCCATGAGCGCGGCAGCCTGGGGCGCCGGTTCGCTGAACGGGACCGGTTGGGAACAGGCTCTTTCCGGGTCTCTCATCGTCCTGCTCCTGCTGGCCGGGCTCGCACCGTTGGCACGGGGGCTGCGGCAGCTGGAGCTTGGGGACGACGCCGCGAAAGCCACCGGAACCCGGGCGGAGTCGACGCGGTTGGCGGTCATGGCGATCGGTGTCGCCCTCGTCGCCGTGGTGACCGCCGCGGCCGGTCCGATCGCGTTTATCGCCCTCGCCGCCCCGCAGATCGCCCGCCGTATCGCCCGCACCCCTGGCGTTACCCTCGCTCCCGCCGCGGTGACGGGGGCGATCCTGCTGGCGGGGGCCGATGTCATCGCCCAGCACCTGCTCCCCGTCACCCTGCCCGTTGGCGTCGTCACCGTCGTCCTCGGCGGTGGCTACCTGGTGTGGCTGATCATCCGGGAGATCCGCCGCCGTGCCTGATGCCACGCTCTCCTCGCCTCCGCATTCCTCGGGAAGGACCCCACCGATGCGCATCACCGACCACACCCGCAGTCCGGTGAGTGCGCCGACGGCACGGTTGCGGGCAGAAGGCGCGTCAATCGGATACGACACGCGAATCATCAGCGGAAACCTGTCCGTGCAGATACCCGATGAGTCGTTCACGGTGATCGTCGGGCCGAACGCCTGCGGGAAGTCCACCCTTCTGCGCGGTCTGTCCCGCCTGCTCAAACCCGTTGCGGGTGAGGTGATTCTCGATGGCATCGATATCCACTCGTTGAAGGCGAAGGAGGTCGCTCGGCGGATCGGGCTGATGCCGCAAACCTCCGTCGCTCCCGACGGAATCACCGTCGCCGATCTGGTCTCGCGGGGACGGTATCCTTATCAGAGGTTGATCCGTCAATGGACCCATGCCGATGAGCGCGCCGTGGCACGGGCGATGGAAGCCACGAACGTCACCGCGCTGTCGGGCCGTCTCGTCGACGAGCTCTCCGGCGGACAACGCCAACGCGTCTGGGTCGCGATGGCCCTTGCGCAGGAGACCGGGATACTGCTGTTGGATGAGCCGACTACCTTCCTTGACATCACCCATCAGATCGATCTCCTCGAACTCTTCACCGACCTCAACAGCGCCGGACGCACTCTCGTGGCGGTCCTGCACGATCTGAACCACGCTGCCCGGTACGCTACCCACCTGATCGCGATGCGCGATGGGCAGGTGGTTGCGGAGGGCGCGCCCGCGGAGATCGTGACCGCGGAGCTGGTGCAGGAGGTCTTCGGGCTCAAGTGCGTCGTCGTGCCTGACCCGGTGGCGGGTACGCCGTCCGTGGTGCCGCTGGGCCGGGATCGCGGAGGAAGAAGCACGGCCGGAAGGGCGCCACATGCGCCGGGCGCGGAGGCATGAGACCCGCACACCCTGCGAACGGGTGAACACGTTCACCCATACATGGCAACCTCTGATAAGTGCGAGCAAAAGTGCTACGCAACCTGTGGTTCGGGGTATCGCGGTGAAGCTATCCACAGGCGACATGCCGTCGATCGTTGACGATACGCGGGAGAGCGCTCCCTGTGGTCTCGCGGCGCGAGGGGGTCGAGTACGGTTCACGTCCCCCTCGCGCACAGAACGAGAACAGCCTCTCACCCAGAGATTTCATGATCCCGGTGAGGGGCTGTTTCGTCGTCATGGGTGAGATGAGGGGCGACCACCCTGGGCCGCCCTATCGTGGGGTTCAAGCTGACCTTACTCTTCCTCCGACGCAAGCAATCGATCTCGAAGATCTGATCAACGCCGTCGCGAACGCGACCGGCGCGCTCGTCGACGACCTCATGGGACGGTCTGAACCGTGTGCTCGTCGGACTCCGTGTCGCACGTCGTGACGCGCCACAGCGGTTCGCCGCCCACCAGGGTGCGGGTCATCTCGATGATCAGCGGGCTCGGCCACTCTTCCCCGGAGCGTTGTGCGGCGTCGAGGATTCCGGTTCCGGAGGTTTGTTGCTCCGCATCCGTGAGCTCCACCTCCCGCGAGGCGAGCGTTTTGAGGGTCCGGGAGTCGACGATCGATTCCCGGCCGAAACTCGGATCGTTCTTCCGCTCGCCGAACACGTCATACCGCGTGTCCGCACTCCGCAGCCGCCACACCCATCGTGAGTCAACGTATTCGAGCCGGAGACCGACGATGGTCCCGCCGACGGCGTCAGATTCCCCGGGCAAGGACTCCAGGAAATCCGTGGGCCACGAGAGCTCATCCGGCAGGCACGTCCCCGGATAGTTCTCGCCGACGGCAGCCGGAGCTTCGGGCACCGTCGCGCATCCGGAGCTTCCCGCCACAACCGCCAGCAGCACACCGGTCCACAGGAGCCAGCGTTTGAACACCATCGGTCCCCCCGTCGCTCGTGACCGAGCCTACCGAGGTCGGGCGGATGCCCCCTTCGCGCGATCGTGCGTGATCGCTCGGTCTGCGTTTCGCTCCCCCGCGACACGGCAGCGTGCTGCCCTCCACACGGCGAGTTCATACGGCCCCCGTCGCGGCCTCACCCCAGCGAGTCCCGCACCGGGCGACGACGGAGTATCCACCGAATGGGGGATGCGGGTCAGCCGTCCAATGGCTGGGGCGTCGCAAGCCCGTCCGAAAGACTGAGGGGTATGAAGGGAATCTCCGTACGGGGCCTGACGAAACGGTACCGCGATGCTGTCGCGGTCGATGATGTGTCATTCGAGGTGGAGCCGGGCACGAGCTTCGCGTTCCTCGGGGTGAATGGTGCAGGGAAGTCCACGACGATCGGCTGCCTGACGACCGTGTTGCCCTTCGACGCGGGGACGATCGAGGTGGCGGGGCACGATGTCGCCCGGAACGGTGACGCGGTTCGCCGCGCCATCGGCGTGGTGTTTCAGGAATCCCTCCTCGACCCTCTTTTGACGGTGCGGGAGAACCTTGTCGTTCGGGCGCGCCCCTACCTGTCCACCGGCGCACGAATCCGGGCCAGGGTCGCCGAGCTCATCGACCTGGTCGATCTCGGCGACGTCGTGGATCGCCGGTACGGCAGGCTCTCCGGCGGTCAGCGCCGCCGGGCCGACATCGCCAGGGCCCTGCTTCACGACCCGGCGGTGCTGTTTCTGGATGAACCGACGGCAGGGCTGGATCCGGCGAGCAGAAGGACGATCTGGGACACCGTCCGCGGAATGCAAACCCGCACCGGTTTGACCGTCTTCCTCACCACCCATTACATGGAGGAGACCGAGGAAGCAGATCGGGTGTGCCTGATCGAGCGCGGGCGGGTGATCGCCTCGGGCAGCCCCGCGGAACTGCGGGCGCGCCACAGCCCCAGCATCCTCACGCTGACGACGGAGACCGGCACCGAGTATCGCAGCGTGCGAGACGCGGAGGAGGCTCGGCGCATCCTCACCGAGCTGGGCGACCGGGTCTGGGATTTCGAGTTCCGGCACGGCCGGATGGACGACGTGTTCCTCGCTCTGACGGGCCGTCACGGAGAGGACGCCGCCTGATGGGCATCATCCTGACACTGGCACGACGAAACCTGCTGCTGTACTTCCGTGATCCGCTCGCGGTGTTCTTCTCCCTTCTCGGGGCGCTGATCGTCTTCCTGCTCTATGCGCTGTTTCTCGGTAACGTCCAGCTCCTCTCCCTTCGGGCCGCCCTCCCCGAGGCATCGGACGCACAGCTGCGCGGGTTCATCGACGCCTGGATGTTCGCCGGTGTCATCGCGCTCTCGACTATGACCACGCCTCTGGCCGCCTGGGCGACGTTCGTGGCGGATGCCAGCTCCGGACGGTTCCGGGACTTCCTGGTCGCCCCGATCCGGCGCGGTCAGCTCGTCCTGGGATACCTGATCGCCGCGTTCGTGATCGGCGTGTCGATGACCATCGTCCTGCTGCTGGCGGCGCTGGGGTATCTCTGGGCCACGACGGGTGTTGTCCTGAGCGGCGCGGAGATCGCCCGAACGGTCGGGTGGATCGTGCTGTCGGCCGCGGGTTTCGCATCGCTCTGGGCGCTGGTCGCTTCCTTCCTGCGTACCTCCGGGGAGTTCTCCGCGCTCTCGACCATCGTGGGAACGGTCTCGGGTTTCGTCGCCGGCGCCTACATCGCGGTCGGCCTGTTTCCCGATGCGGTCCGCCAGGCCGTCAGCGCCCTGCCGTTCGCGCAGGCCGCGATGCTGATGAGGCGCGAGTTCACGGCGCAGCCGCTCATCGCGGCGGCCGGTGACGGCCCGGCGGCCGATGAGCTGCGCGCCTTCTATGGCATCGCACTCGAGGTGAACGGCTGGCCGATCACGGTTGCCGTCGCCGCCGGAGTGCTCGCCCTGCTCGCGGTGGTCTGCTCGGCGTTGGCTGCTTCGCGCATCCGCTCCCGCGTGGGTTCCGTAGCCTAGAGCACGATGTCGGTGGGCGCGGAGAGGATGGTGGGGATGGGACGAACGCGGTGGTGGGACCTTGCTGTGGCCGCCGTATGCGCTGCCGTCGTCGTGCCCGTCGTCGCGCTGCGAGGCTTCGACGACGTCGCCGATCCGCGGGCGCTGATGTTCGGCGGCGTGCTTCTCGCGTTCATCGCGGCCTACCTGGTGTTCGCCCGGCCGGTTCTGCCCCAGCCCCCGGCCGATCTGCCGCGCTGGCGGCGGGCCGGGTTCGTCCTGCTGACCGCCGTCCTCCTGCTGGTCGGTATCGTCCTCTCCCCCTTCGCCGCGACCCTGCAGGCCGTGATCTACCCGCTCATCTGGGTGCTGTCCGCGCACCGGCGCGAGGCCATCGCGTTCTGCTGCGCCATCGCGCTGAGCGTGCTGATCGGCGATGCCGCGTACAACGGCTTCTCCCCGAGCGGGTGGGCGTATGCCGCCGTGATCGCCACGCTCTCGCTGGGGTTTGCGCTCGCGCTCGGTCTGTGGATCGTGCGCATCGTGGAGCACGGCCAGGAGTTGGCCCGTCTCGTGGGCGAGCTCTCTGCCGCCCACGAGCGGCTCACCGCTCTGGAACGCGAACGAGGAGCGGTCGCCGAGCGGGAGAGGATCGCGCGGGAGCTTCACGATACCCTCGCGCAGACCCTCGCCGGTCTCGTCCTGCTCGCTGAGCGCGCCGGGCAGCAGACCGACCGGCGCAGTCCCGCGTTCGCCACGATCACCACCGTGGAACAGGTCGCGCGCGATGCGCTCGCGGAGACCCGTCACCTGGTCGCACGCTCCGCCGCGGTTCCGGCCGAGCCCGTGCTCGAGGCAGCGCTCGAGCGCCTGGCCGAGCGGTTCCGGATCGAGAGCGGCCTGGTCGTCGATCTGCACACGACCGGCGATCTGCAGCGCATGGACCGGGAGACGCAGGTGGTCGTGCTCCGTTGCGTGCAGGAGGCGCTCGCCAATGTGCGCAAGCATGCGCAGGCTCGCTGTGTGCGGGTGCGGGTCACTGCCGACGCCGACGGTGGCGTGCGTGTGGAGATCCATGACGACGGGCAGGGATTCGACGCGACCGTTCCGCGCGCCGGGTTCGGGATCGACGGGATGCGCGAGCGGGTCTCCCTCGCGGGCGGCGTGCTCGATCTGGAGGCCGCGCGCGGGCGGGGTGTCCTGCTGCGGGTGCGCCTGCCGGGTGCGGTCGTATCGGAGAGGGCGCCGTGATCCGCGTGCTGATCGCCGATGACCATCCGGTGGTGCGCGCCGGGCTGGCCGGGCTTCTCGGCGATGAGCCAGGGTTCGAGATCGTCGCACAAGCCGCCGACGGGGCGGACGCGGTGCGCCAGGCCGCTGCGACCCGGCCGGACGTCGTGCTCATGGACCTGCGGATGCCGGGGGTCGACGGGGTCGCCGCGACGGCTCGCATCACGGGCGGAGAGGCGGGAGCGCCCGCACCGCGCGTGCTCATCCTCACCACGTACGAGTCAGACGACCAGATCATCGCTGCGATCGAAGCGGGTGCGGCCGGTTATCTGTTGAAGGCCGCGCCGCGGGAGGAGATCGTCGCGGGCATCCGTTCCGTGGCATCCGGTCAGTCGGCGCTTTCCCCCAAGGTGGCCAGCAGGCTCGTCGAGCACACCCGCCTTCCCGCACGGAGCACTCCGCTGAGCCCGCGGGAGACCGATGTGCTGCGCATGGTGGCGCAGGGCCGAGCGAACAAGCAGATCGCCGCCGACCTCGGTATCGCCGAGTCCACGGTGAAAACGCATCTGCTCAGCATCTTCGGCAAGCTCGACGTGACCGATCGCACGCGCGCCGCTACCCTCGCTCTCGAACGCGGCCTGATCTGAGACCGGATCCCTGCCGTTGCGCCCGAATGGCATCCATCGTCCGGTTGATCTTCACGTCCTCCGTTTCCGCGATGCCCGCGCCGGCGGTCTCCGGTGGGGTGGAGACATGGCATCCTCTCCCCTTCGTGCGCGACTCGCCGACTGCCTGACCTCGCGCCGCGGCGCCTGGATCGTGCTGACGATCGCGGCCCTCTTGATGACGGTTCTGTTCGGGTTCCTTCGCGGGACGGAGGCGCCGGCCCGTTCCGGCCAGGCCCCCGCGGCTTCGGAGGCGGCGCGGGTAAGCGAGCTCTTGGCTGCCTTCCCGGATGCCGATCAGCAACAGGTGCTCGTCGTTGTCACGCGTGCCGACGGATCGGTGCTTTCGGCGTCAGACGTCGACGGGATGCATATGCTGATCCCCCTGCTCGAGACACGGACAGCGACGGCGCCCTCGGTTCCGGTCGTGAGCACCGATGGGCAAGCCGCGCTGCTGGTGGCGCCGATCACGGTGGGCGCGGACAACACCGCGACTGCCGAAGTGATTCGCGAGCTTCGTGCGGAGCTCGACGCACATGTGCCCTCGGGACTCGTCGTGGAGGTCACCGGCGGACCGGCATTCGGCGCCGATATCGCCGCGGCGTTCGACGGCGCTGACCTCACCCTGCTCGCCGTGACGATCCTGGTCGTGGCCGTCCTTCTGATCGTCACCTATCGCTCCCCGGTGCTCTGGTTGCTGCCTCTCGTGGTGGTCGTGCTCGCGGATGGCCTCGCGGGGCGGGCCACAGCGGCGGTCGGCTCGTGGTGGGGTCTGGAGTTCGATGCCGGCATCGTGAGCGTGCTGGTGTTCGGCGCCGGCACGAACTACGCGCTGCTGCTGGTGTCGCGGTACCGGGAGGAGTTGCAGCGCACCGCAGATGACCGGGCCGCGCTCCGCACCGCATGGCGCACAACGGTTCCGGCGATTCTGGCGTCGAACCTGACGGTGGTGCTTGCGCTTCTCACACTGCTGCTCGCCACGATCCCCCTCACCCGTGGCCTCGGCGTTCCGGCCGCGGTGGGGCTGCTCATCGCGATGGCCGCGGTGCTCTTCGTCCTCCCGCCTCTGCTCGCCGTGTGCGGGCGCCGCGTGTTCTGGCCGTTCATCCCGCGGCCCGAGAACAATCACGCGCAGGGACCCGCGTGGCGTGCCATCGCTTCCCGGGTGTCCCGGCGACCCGCCGCGAGTCTGGCAGCAGGCATGGCGCTGCTCGTCGTCATGACCACCGGGCTGATCGGCACGTCCGTCGGCCTCGACCAGATCGAGAAGTTCCGGACCACGTCGGAGTCCTCGACCGGATTGCAGACGCTGTCGATGCACTTTCCACCCGGGGAGGCCCAGCCGATCTGGATTCTGGCGGGCGGCGATGCGACGAGTGACGTCATCTCGGCCGCGCGTGCCGTCGACGGCGTCGAGCGTGCCCAGGCCGTCCGGCAGGATCCAGACGGCTCGCTGACCCAGATCATGGTGATCAGCCGGTACGCGCCGGGCTCAGAAGAAAGCCTCGCTCAGATCGATGACCTGCGAGACGCCGTGCACGCGATCGAGAGCGCGGACGCGCTGGTGGGCGGGGCTGTGGCCACCGAACGGGACGCCCGCGCCGGCAACGCGCAGGACCTCCTGCTGATCGCGCCACTCATCCTCGCGGTGAGCTTCCTCGTCCTGTTGTTCCTGCTGCGTTCGCTGGTCGCCCCCGTGTTCCTGCTTGTGGTGAATCTGGCCAGCGCTATCGCTGCGATCGGAGGAGGAGCATGGTTGAGTCGCGTGCTGTTCGCTCAGCCGGCGCTCGACCTGCAGGTCCCGATCCTCGCCTTTCTCTTCCTCGTCGCGCTCGGCATCGACTACACGATCTTCCTGGCGCACCGAGCCAGGGTCGAGGCCGCCGGGCGGGGCACACGCAACGGCATGATCGAGGCTGTCACGCGCACCGGCGGCGTCATCACGAGTGCGGGAATCGTGCTCGCCGCCGTGTTCGCTGCTCTCGGAGTGCTTCCGCTCGTCACCCTCGGCCAACTCGGTCTCATCGTCGGCGTCGGGGTCCTGGTCGATACGCTCGTCGTGCGAACGGTCATCGTGCCCGCGATCTTCGCCCTCGCCGGCGATCGCATCTGGTGGCCAGGAAAGCTCGCGGCGAACGAGGGAGGATCGAATCATGAGTCTCGTTCGTGCACCGTTCATGGGAACTGACCCGCTCCCGTCGGTGCGTGCCGGGGCGACCGTGCGGGCGATGGAGATCGGCCAGCATCTCATGGCGTTCGGGCTGACCGCGATCGGCGTCATCCGCGCGATCGGCGATGACGTGGCGTGGCCGGTAGCGGTCGTGTCGGGTGCCGCGATCCTGGCCTGGCATGTGGCTGGCGCACTCCTCACGTCGAGAACAGGGTCGCGCAGCGCCCCGGTATGGTGGCTGCTCGGTTTCACGGTGCTGTGGATCGCGACCGTCGCCCTCTCGCCAGAGTTCGTCTGGGTCGGGTTCCTGCTGTGGCTCCTCGCCGGGCACCTTCTTCCACTGCGATGGGGACTGCTGCTGTCCGTCGTCGTGCTCGCCATCGCGATCGTCGCCCCGATCATTCACCACGGTGCCACCAACAGCGCTGCGGTGTTCGGGCCGTTCATCGGAGCAGTGTTCGCCGTCAGCATCTCGCGGGGATACCTCCGGCTCCTGCGAGATGCCGACGAGCGCGAACGCCTCGTCGCGTCGCTGACGCGCGCGCAGGCGGAGATGACCGCCCTGCAGGACGAGCTGGCCCGCACGCAGCGTCATTCCGGGGCGATCGCCGAACGTACTCGCATCTCCCGCGATATTCATGACACGATCGCCCAGGCGCTCTCTTCGATCCGCCTCCTCGCGCACGCCGGCGCAGCGCGCACCGCGGATGACGATGCCGTGCGCACGCTGGCTCAGGTGGAAGCCCTTGCCGGCGACAGCCTGACCGATGTCCGCCGGATCGTCGCTGCCCTGGTTCCGGCAGAGCTGGAGGACGATGCGTTGACCGACGCGCTGCAGCGGGTTCTCGATCACCTCCGTGCAGGGACGGGGCTCGCTACCCGGCTGCATTCGGATGGCTCTCTCCCGATTCTGCCGACCGCTGTCGAGGTCACGTTGCTGCGCGCCGCGCAGTCCGCACTGGCCAATGTCCGTCTCCACGCCGACGCCACCCAGGTCGTGATGACTCTCATCGATGACGACGAATCCGTCCGCCTCGACATCATCGACGACGGCGTCGGCTTCGAGGTGCAGACCTGGGAGCAGCGCGCCGATGCCGGCTCCAGCTTCGGCCTGCGATTCATGCGCGCCCGGCTCCGTGAGCTCGGCGGGGGGCTTGACATCGAGAGCGCGCCCGGTGAGGGAACTGCCGTTTCCATCAGCCTCCCGATCCATCAGACCGCGGCCCGCAGCTCCGTGACGGAGGGAAAGCCATGACCACCACCGTCCTCCTGGTCGACGACCATCCGATCGTTCGCAGCGGTCTGCGTGCCGTCCTCGAAGCGGCGGACACGCTGCGGGTCGTCGGCGAAGCCGCCACAGGTGAGGAAGCTATCGTCCTCGTCGCCCACCTCTGCCCGGACGTGGTGCTGTGCGACCTGCGCCTCGGCGACGGTATCGATGGCATCGCGACGACCGCAGCGCTCCGCGCCCTCGACCCAGCGCCTGCTGTGCTGATCCTCACCACCTTCGATCGCGATGCCGAGATCATCAGAGCCATCGAGGCGGGCGCCGCCGGCTATCTCCTCAAGGAGGTCGACCCGGGCACCATCGTCGACGGTGTTCATCGCGCCGCCGCGGGAGATACAGTCCTGAACTCCGACCTCGCGCTCCGGGTGTTCCAGGGCATGCGCCGCCCGCTGCCGAAGCTCACCGATCGAGAGATCGAGGTGCTTCGTCTGCTCCGTACGGGCGGGACGAACCGAGAGATCGCCCGTGCACTCTTCGTCACGGAGGCGACGGTCAAGAGTCACCTCGTGCACATCTTCACCAAGCTGGGGGTCGACGGTCGCGCGCGGGCGATCCATGTGGCTCAGGAGACCGGTCTGATCTGAACCCCGCCGAGCGCTCGTCCCGGTGCGCGCTGTTCGCCGGGTGGACGGCGTACCCGGTCCGAGCACGAAAACTCCGGCGGCTCGTCCAGCGCGGCACCCTCGGCACAGCGAGTGCCCCGCGGCCGTTCCCCTCCCGCCCCAGAGCGCATCAGCTCACCGAACATCCCCGACGCCCTCCCATCAGAAAGGTCTTCCCGCCGTGACCTACCATGCTCAACCCGTGAGACCCCACCCCCGATTCGCCCTGCCGCACACACTGTTCCGGATCTCTGCGACCGCCGAGATGATCACCTGGGCCGCACTCCTCACCGCCCTTGTTCTCCGCGGCCTCGATATCGCCGACCTGGTGCCGATCGTCGGAGGGCTGCACGGGTTCGTCTTCCTCTGCTACGCCGCCACGACGATCTTCGTGTGGGTGAACCAGCGCTGGCGTCTCTCCGTCGGGCTGACCGGCTTGTTGCTGGCGATCGTGCCCTTCGCCACGGTGCCTTTCGAGGCCGCCATCGCCCGCCGGGGGCTGCTGAGCGGAGCATGGCGACTCGCGCCCGGCGGGGAAGCGCCTCGGGGCGCCGTCGAGCATGCGCAGGCGTGGGTCCTGCGGCACGCTGCGCTTTCGATCGGACTGCTCGTCGTGGTCGTCACGGCGCTGTTCCTGACACTGCTGTGGCTCGGGCCGCCTGTGCCGCGCGGGTGACACGGCGCGAGGATGTTCGCCCGCGGTCTCGATCCCCTCGCCGACGCCCGGGCAGCGAACCGACGGGGTGTGACGCGCACCGCAGATGTCGAGCCCCGCGCGGCACCTCCCCTCTCAGGACCGGCCCGCAATGACAAGGTTACTTGACATGTTCAGCACCGGCTGACTACCGTCACTGTAAAGGTTGCTTTACGTCGGACGGAGCGGGACGATGCGCGGAGGACACGCATTTCGGCTTCTCGCTGTCATGAGCGCGAAGGATATGCTCCGAAATCGGCTGACCGGGTTCGCACCGCTTTTCCTCTTCGCGTGGCTGTTCGTGGTCTTTGCGGTGCTCTCCTTCGTGCTGGGCGAGGACTCCGCAACAAGTCCGCTCCGCGTGGCGCTTCCCGCGATCCTCATGACGGGCATCGCCGGGGTCGCGTTCATGGCTCTGACGGTGCCGCTGGTGTCGATGCGGGAGCGCGGACTCCTCCGGCTGCTCGGCACGACACCGCTGGGGCGTGCCACGTTCCTCGCCGCCCAGGTTCCTCCGCGCCTGGCGATCATCGCCCTGGAGTCCAGTGTCGTCGTCGTCTTCGCGCACGTGGCCGGCTACATCGGTGGCGACAGTGACGGTGTCCGACTCGTGACGACGATCGTGGTGGGAACGGCGATGCTCCTGGCGTGCGCGATGCTGGCCGCCAGCCGCGCACGCAGCGCAGAAGCAGCGCATCACGGCACCACCGTCCTCGTGATCGGCCTGTTCGGGTTGTCCGGAGCACTCCTGCCGCCCGGCATTCTGCCGGGGTTCACGGCGCTCATCACGAACGCCGTCCCTTCGACGTGGTTCGCGGCGGCTCTCGCGGCAGATCTCACCGGTGCGGATCCGTTCCTGCCCGTGCCGTACCTGTGGCTGCTGATGCTCGCCGTCACGATCGTGGCCAGCCTCCTGGCTGCACACCGTTTCCTCTGGGATCACGAGGTCCTACCTGTGCCCCGCCCGACGTCGGGGCTCCGTGCGACACAGAAAGTGGTGGCGTGATCATGACAGACGAATCCGGAATGACCCCCGACGAACGGGCCGCCGGCTGGCGCTATGTCGGCGAGTTCGGGGTGGGTGTCGCGCTGTTTCTCACCCTGTTCCTCCTTCTCCCCCGCTGGTGGCAGGCCGATCCTGGTACGTGGGCGCTCCTGGTTCGAACGCTCCTGCCGGTCCTCCCCCTGCTCTGGGCGATCACGGCGCTCTGGCGGCATGTGCGCCGAGTCGACGAGATGCAGCGGGCGGTGATGATGCGCAGCTTCGCCTTCGGGTTTGCGGTGACGATCTTCGTCACGCTCGTGATCGCGGTGCTCCACGGCGGGGGGTTCGACATCGCGGGCAGCGAGTGGATCATCTTTGTCGCGGGGATGACCGGATGGGGCATCGCCCTGCCCGTGAACACCACCAGGGCGGGGCGATGAGGAATCGGATTCGTGAGCTGCGGCTCGAACAGGGACGCTCACAGGTGCAGCTCGCTGAGCTCCTCGGCGTATCGCGTCAGACCGTGCTCGCCCTCGAAAAGGGCCGTTACACCCCGTCCTTGACACTCGCGTTCCGGATCTCCGCCGCGTTCGAGCTTCCCGTCGAGAACATCTTCTTCCCGTCGGATGATGACACCCCACCGAGAGGGGGGCGCTGATGATGACGGCTCTCGACCAGCCTGCCGTCCGCGCGGAGGGTCTCGTCAAGACGTACGGGGATCGCACCGTCGTCACCGGCGTCGATCTCCGCGTGGAGCGCGGTGAGATCTTCGGACTCCTCGGCCCCAACGGCGCGGGCAAGACGACCACCGTCGACATGATCACCGGAGCGCGTTCCCCGACCCGCGGGGTGGTGCGCGTGCTCGGTCTTGATCCATCGACACGACGGCGCGAGCTCACCCGGGTGCTGTCCGTTCAGCCACAGGCGGCGGCGCTGTTCCCGACCCTCACCGTCGCAGAGACTCTGGAGCTGTTCGCCTCGTTCTACGATCACCCCCGGAAAACGGCGGATGTCATCGGCGCCCTCGGTCTCACGCCCTCACGAGACGTCCGGGTCGGCAAGCTCTCCGGCGGCCAGGCCAGGCGGCTCTTGATCGGCATCGCCGTGATCGGCCGCCCGACGATCGTGGTGCTCGACGAGCCTGCGGCGGGACTGGATCCCGCCGCCCGGCGAGAGCTGCGCGCCGTGGTCCGTCGCCTGCGTGACGAGGGCGCGACGGTGCTGCTCACCACGCATCATATGGACGAGGCGATGGAGCTCTGCGACCGGCTGGCGATCATGGTGTCCGGCCGGATCGTCGCGTCGGGAACGCCCGACCAGCTCATCGCGGCGCACGGCGGTGTCTCGCGCGTGCGCTTCTCCGTTCCGGCCCCGACGGATCCCGCAACGATCCGCGCTGTCACGCGCGCCGACGCAGCGGAGATCGCCTCCGCCCCGGGCGGTCTGCTCGTCACCGTAGAGACGACAGATCCGGATGCGCTGCTGCGGCGTCTGACGTTCCGGCGCGAGATCCGGGCGACGGGCATCCGCGTGGAAACGGCATCCCTCGAGGATGTCTTCCTCTCTCTGCCGGGCGATGCGGGCGCAGAGTGGTCCGGATCTTCAGAGGATCTGCCGTGAGGACCGCACCCGTCGTCGCGAGGACCCAGATGCGGCGGCTCATCCTGGCGCACGCTCGCGAAGCTCTGCGCGACCGGCGGGGCCTGGCGGTCATGCTGATGACGTTCGGCGGAATGTGCCTCGGCCTGGTGGCCCTCGACGTCGTGATCGGTGTGCCACACGGAGACGCGCTCGCGGCGGGGTCCGGGGTCTTCGCCACCACACTTCCGCTGATCGCTATCGTCGGGTTCGCCAGCCTCGCCCTCATCAGCACGGCGGTGCCTCTCGCGCGGTACCGCGCCGAGGGGGTGCTGGGTCAGCTCGGTACGACGCCGGTGAGCCGCCGCCGGTGCCTCATCGCACATGCGCCGGTGCGCCTGGCCCTCGGGCTCGCGCAGATCGTGCTGCTCGTGGTCCTCGCGATGCTGTTCGCGATCTCCTCCCCCGGCGCGCTCGCCCGCGTCGCGAGCCTGCTGCTCGCGGGCCTCCTGTTCTTTCTGAGCGTCGGCTACCTCATCGGTGCGCGAGCCGGCGATCCGGATCGCACGATGAGCCTTGCCTATGTCCTCACCATTGCGCTCATCGCGACCTCTGGCACCGTGCTGCCGTTGACGCTGCTGCCCGGCGCCGTGGCGACCGTTCTTTCCTGCTCGCCCGTGACTCTCCTCGCCCAGGGCATCGCGGCGGAGATGAACGGCCGCATCGCGCCCCCGGTCCCGCTCGCGGTGACGCTTCTGGTCCTCCTCACATCGGCTCTGGTGCTGTTCGCACTCGCCATCCGGAGCTTTCGCTGGAAGCCCGCACGCGATGACCTCGCCCGCTCCGGTCTGTGCGCCCCTCGTCCCGCAAACGCGCGGCGCCCATTCATCTCGTGGCGGCGGAGGGGATCGTCATTCACGTCGGGGGCACGCTGACGAACTTTCCGGCCCGGTTCCGTCATTATTTTCTTGTCCCCGACGTGTTATTTTCGCCGACCGAAGAGCCCTGCGCGCATAGACTTCTGGAGTACGCCGGTCGTGGAGCAGGAAAGTCGATTCAAAAGCCCGTGAAAACACAGAGGGGAACGCGCGTCTCCGCCCATTCTCGTCGGCATTCGCGGGAGAGGATCATCGTTGCCGATTGATCTCACGCGGCAGACGCCGGCGGTCGAGGCCGCCGGCGTCTCGGTTCGCTACGGCAGGGCGCCTTCCCCGCAGGTCTCCGACATCAGCCTCACGATTGCGGGCGGAATCACCGCGATCGTGGGCAGGAACGGCGCAGGAAAGTCGACCCTGATGAACGCTCTGGTCGGGGTGACGCCGCCCCTCGCAGGGTCGGTCAGGCTCTTCGGCCGTGATCTCAGCATGCGCACCGAGCGTTCCGAGGCCATGGGCGATCTCGGTTACCTTCCGCAGGATCTCGGCTTCGTTCCCGGCTTCACCGTGTCGGAGTTCGTCGCCTACGGCGCGTGGCTCAAGGGCGTGCGCACGTCTGCGTGCGCCGATCTGGTCCGCACCGCCGTCGATCTCGTCGACCTCTCCGAACAGGCACACACCCGGATGGGCAAGCTCTCCGGCGGGATGCGCCGCCGTGCCGGCATCGCCCAGGCGGTGGTGCACCGCCCCGGCCTGCTGGTGCTGGACGAACCCACGTCCGGACTCGACCCGGAACAGCGCGTACGATTCCGAACGCTCATTCGCGATCTCTCACCGGGCAGAGCGATCCTGCTGAGCTCGCATCTCGTCGAGGACGTGCGTGTTCTTGCTGACCGTATTATCGTGCTCGACTCGGGTCGCGTGCGGTTCGATGGGTCAGTGCGCGATCTCGAAGCGCGCGGGGGTCCCGATCTTCCGGGAGACACGCCCCTGGAGAGGGGCTACATCGGCGTCATCGCGGAAGCAGAAGAGTAATGAGCATCTTCAGCCGAGAGGTGCGGGCATCATCGTTCGCGATAGCCGCGCCTCTGGTCTACACGGTCGCGACGATCTTTGCCGCCGCGTCGTCCTACCCCGACCTCGCCAGTTGGACGAACCTCGTCGTGGTCACTTTCGCGGGCCAATCATTCGTTGCGCCCGTCGTCTGCGGTGTGGCAGCGTGGAACGGGCTACGCGTCCGACGATATCGGCTGACTCTGCTCGAGCAGACCGCCCGTCTCC
Source organism: Microbacterium longlingense (assembly GCF_058349825.2). NCBI lineage: Bacteria > Bacillati > Actinomycetota > Actinomycetes > Micrococcales > Microbacteriaceae > Microbacterium > Microbacterium longlingense. The sequence continues at coordinate 447,478 of NZ_JBYRJA020000002.1, read as the reverse complement.
CTGTTGCAGCCATCCGGCTCCCGCAGATCGCCGCTGACGTGTGCTGGGTCGTCGTGGGCTCTCTCGCAATGACGGTGGTGCTCCTCGTCCGCGGCGTTGTCATCGGGATGACCGGGACTCCCGTCGTGCCGAGCCTGGTCTACGGAGTGCTTCTGCCCGTGCTCTTCGTCCTGGTGGGACACCTCGTGAGCGTGCTCATCCCCCGCTGGATCGCGGTCCCGATCGCCGTCGCTGTCCCGCTGGCGCTGTACGCAGCCAACACCTTCGGCACGGGGAGCACCGCACTGCTGGCGTTGAATCCCCTCTACCGCTTTACCGACAACGATCCTTACGTCCCCAGCGCGCTCTTCTACAGCTCCGCACTGCTGCTCCTGACGGCATACATGCTCCTTACTGTTCTGGTGCTGCTCATCATCGGGCGCGGCTCCTGGGTCGCGACCGCGCTCCTCATCCTCGTCGCCGTCCCGTGCGGCGTCACGGGCACCGCGCTTTTCCAGGCGCACAGCGCGAACGCGGTTCTCACCGACGATCCGGAGCAGCTTGTCGTCCGAGATCCGTCTGAGCGCGTGGAACTCATCGTCATCGACCTCTATGAGCCTGTCGCCGAAGAGCTCGCAAGCACCTGGGGCCGTATCGCAGCCCTCACCGCCGACTCCCCCCTCGCGTTCAGCGATCTCACCCAGGATCTGGACCCGCGTTACGATCCGATATCGCCGATCGGCTCGTTTCACCGGCTCGATCTGAACCCGAACTCCGGCGCGATCGCCGCATCGTCCGTTGAATCGGCGTTCAACGACGTCGCCATATGCTCCGCCGGAGGCCATCCGGGCAGCGGCGACTGGTGGCTTCCCGGCACCCTCGTCGTGCGCACCTGGTTCCAGGGTGCCGAGGCGTTCCCGCCCACGGTCGCCGTCGCAGACCCGGACATGCAGAGCGCGCTCGACGCCCTCAACCGCATGAGCATCCCGGAGGGCGCCGCCTGGGTGTCCGCCAACGCGCACAACCTCACGAGCTGCACCTGGGAACGGGCGGACTTTCCGATCCCATGAGTCTCTTCTTCCGCTCCAGACGCGTGGGGTGGGTGGTTCTGGTCATCGTGCTCTACGAGGCATCACTCATCTGGTGGGGCCACCCCGCTCTCGTGATCAGCCACGCTGAGTCTGTCTCTGCGATCCCGCTCGCCGTCATCGCGCAGTTCGCTATCGGGTTCCTGGCGGCCTACCCGATGTCCTCGGAACTGGCCGCCGTTGATCGATTATCGGCACGCCCGCTCTGGCGGCCGCGTCTGGCTGTCGCCGTCGCGGTACTGGCGGCGATCACCGTCAGCGCCGGAGTCACCTCGCTCGTGATCGGGCCGCAGGGGACGCTGGACACATTCGCGCCCGTGCGCACCGCACTCGGCGCGGCGGGAGCAGCGATGGTCTCCGCGCACCTGATGAACCGGGCGGTCGCCGGGGTCGTCCCCACAGCGTTGGTGTTCTTCCCGGTGGTCTTCGATCCGCAGACCTTGCCGGTGCCGGTGAGCACCATCCTGGGCTTCAGCGTGGACGCACGCCTCTCCGGCTGGTGCGTCTGCGTGGCGCTGACCGCCGCCGGCGTGATCACCGCGGCAGGGGGTTCGCTGCACCACTCCCGTCCGCGCGCACGGCGAGGAAGGTCGCCTCAACATCTTTCCCGCTCGCTGTAGCGCTCCTGGCGCGCCGGACGCCTCCGGGCCGGGCTGCCCTGGCCCTATCCCCCACCGCCGGGCATACCCGGAGGCTGCGTCCGATTCGCGATCTGGATGAGGCGCGGTCGCTGGCCGCGCCTGACGAGTTTGGCCCGGCCCGGGATGGCAGCACTCGCGTGCACGCCGGGCCAGAGCGGACCTTCGGAACGCTCACCGGCGAGGACGATCCCCGTTCCGCCGGTGTCCTTGAGGGTCTGGATGGTGCTCTCGTACAGCGCCCGCGCTGCACCGGCGACGGGACGGGTGAGGATGACGGTGAATCTCAGCTCGCGCGCCGAGGGGAGATACGGGATCAGCGGCGCGATGGGGTTGTTCCCGCCCGTGGCGAGGATGTCGTAGTCGTCGATCAGGAGCACGATCCTCAGCGCCGTGCTGGCGCCCTCGTTCTGTCTCCTGTCGAGTTCCGCCGCGAGGGCTCCGGCAAGCTGTCGTGCCTTGATGACGTTGCCCGCGTGACCGCCCAGGTAGTCGTCCGGCACGCAGGCACCGAGTGAGCCGCGCGGGTCCATCAGCGCGATCACCAGCTCCTCCTCGGAATGTCGCCGAAGAAGAGCATGAACGATCTGCCGCAGCAGGGTGGTCTTGCCGCTCCCGGCGTCGCCGAGCACCAGCACATGCTGGTCGGTGCCCGCGAGGTCCAGGAACGCCGGTTCCATCGTGTCCTGCCGCAGGCCGATGGGGAGCGCGTCGGGTTCGTCGAACTCATCGGGCATCGTGTCGGGATCCAGGTTCTCCGGGAGCAGGCGGATCGGAGACGCCGCTGGTCCGTTCCAGGCCGCGGAGATCTGCCGGGCGAGTTCGGTGAGCGCAGCACCGACCCGGTCGTCGTCGACATCGTCGATGGCGGGGAGCGCGACCTGAGCGAACAAAGCACCATCGGTGAGCGCACGGCCAGGTTGGTCGGCACGGATGGTCTCGGCGAGCTTGCGTTTCACGGTGGATTCCGTCGGGTCGTTCAACTGCAGCTCGATTCGGTTCCCGACCAGCGGTTGGAGCCGCATGGTGAGGTCGTTCCAGCGGGTCAGGGCGAGCACGAGATGAATTCCGAAGGAGCCCCCGCGTGTGAGCAGGTCGGCGAGAGGGTCGACGAGGTCATCGAAGTCCGTCCGGACGAGCCCGTAACCGTCGACGAGGAGCACCACGTCGGGCGACACCACCTCCGGCAGCTCACCCTCGGCGTGCCTGTTGCGGAACTGTGCCAGGGATTCGATCCGCTCGTCGCGGAACAGGCGTTCGCGCGCCGAGATCATGCCCTGCAGCTCCTCCAGCACACGTATCTGCTGTTCGCGTCCCGCACGGGTGGCGATACCCCCCACATGAGGGAACTCTTCGAGTCTGGCGAGGCCGGCCCCGGTGAGGTCGAGTCCGTACATGGTGATCTGGCGGGGCGTGTGGGTGCTCGCGACGCCCGCTGCGAAGCTACGCAGGAACGTGCTGCGGCCGGACTGCGGCGCGCCGATCACCGCGAAATGCCCACCGGCACGGGTGAGGTCCAGCGTCCACGGCGACTGCGCCTGACGAGCGGGCTCGTCGATCAGGCCGACCGGCACTTGCAGCGGCGCCCGCTCGGGGGCGTCGACCACCTGGAAGAGCGGGAATCGGTCTGGCAGCGGCGGCAGCCAGACCGGAGCCGTGGGTTTCGCACCGATCCGGAGCCGGGAGACGACCTCCTCGATGATCGAGGGCTCCTGCTGGGCGGGTCGGAGTCCGGGTGGCTCCGCGCTCGGCCCCATGCTGCTCTGCTCGATGGTGTTGTAGCGCGGGAGCACGAAAACGCCCCACTTCTCGTCGTCGGATATCAGGTCGCGCGCAGCCGCATCGGGGAGGGGCCCGGATACGTAGCCCGCTGTGAACCGCTGGTAGACGGTGGTGTCGACCTTGAGATATCCGCAGCCGGGGATCGGCGGGAGGTGGAACGCGTCGGGGGTCTCCAGGATCACCGCAGACTCTTGCTCGGAGAAGGTGCGCAGCCCGATCCGGTACGACAGGTAGGTGTCGAGGCCGCGGAGCCGGCCGCCTTCGACGCGCTGGCTTGCGAGCAGGAGGTGGATCCCGAGTGCTCGGCCGATCCGGCCGATCTGGAGGAGCAGGTCGATGAAGTCCGGCTCGGCGGCGAGCAGTTCGCCGAACTCGTCGATGACCAGGAACAGGTGCGGCAGGGCCGGAAGCTCCGGGCTCCTCTCGCGCGCCGCGCGGTAGTCACTGATGGAGGCGTAGGACCCGGAGTCTTTGAGCAGGCGCTGGCGCCGGATGATCTCGCCCTCGATGGAGGCCCGCGCGCGTTCGATCAGTTGCGGGTCGTCGGCGAGGTTGTCGATGAGCCCGGCGATGTGCGGCAGCGTCTGGAACGGGGTGAAGGCGGCGCCGCCCTTGAAGTCCACCAGGATCATGGCGAGGTCTTCTGGCGGATGGGAAACGGCCAGGCGGTGGACCACCGCACCGGCGAGCCGCTCCGCGGCGGGCCGGAGGGCCGTCGGGAGTGGTACATGAAGTGGGACCCGGTCAGGGCCGAGTGGGTTGCGGAGAATCCCGGCCTGGGCCGGCGTGATCCCGGCTACCTCCCTCCGCGGGTATCGGCGGCGGCATGGCACGAGTACCAGCACGCGCTGAAGCACGATCCCGAGGCGCGGCCCCCGTTCGGATACGACGCCAACGGCGACCGCCTCCCCTACGCCAACCACCGCCCACCCCTGGACGACGCCACCGTGCGCGAGGCGTGGTGGAACGCCGTCAAGACCCAGATCATCGACAGAGGACATGATGCGGAGATCGAAGTCGATGACATCAACGGGCACCGGGTGGAGGTGCGGTGGGAGGAGAACACCACCTATCGCAGCCTCCTGGAGGACTACCGCGCCGGGAGGATCGACGAGGCGGAGTTCCAGGACCGCTTCCTAAACGATCCCAACCCTCTCCCCAGCCGGAACCAGATCTGGGACATGGGACACGAGAGCCAGAAGGAGTACTCGAAGCTCCTGCAAAGCTATCTGAGACACGATATCGACCTGGACGAGTTCAAGCGTCGGTTCAACGACTCCGGCAACTACCGGGTCGAAGACCCGTTACGCAACCGGTCGCATGCGGATGAAGGCCGCGCTGCTCCGGAGATCGAGGAGTATGAATGATGGTGTGGAAGCCGAAGCCCGGGATGGGTGATCCGGGGCCCGCGTATATGGCGCAGCACCGGTCTTTCGAGGAGTTCCTGGACTATCTGGAGGGCCGGGATATCGACCTCGATCAGAGCGATCACTTCGGTTTGACACCGCTGCGTGGGGCGACGGCGAACAACGACCCGGACGCCCGGTACCAGATCACGTCATGGCTGCTGGACCGTGGTGCCGACCCCCGAGCGGGTGTGGACAAGGGCAGCACCGTCCTCCACAATCTGATCGGCCACGCGAAATTCGACCCCGTCCGTGACGCTGAGCTGATGCAGCGACTGCTCGACGCCGGCGCCGACATCAACCGCTCCATCCCCAAATACGGCAGGCCGCTGGACTTCCTCCTGGAATGCAAGGATCCGCGCTACGAGCAGGACCGGTACTTCTACGACATCTTCTTCTCCCGTCCCGAACTCGACCTCGTCGCCCGCTCCACGCGCACCGGCGAATCCTTCGCCGCCAGCCTGCTCTACACCGACTCCTCCCGAAAACAGCGACAGGGAGTACCGACCAGCCCCCTGGAGAGCATGATCAGAAAGCACCTGCGCTCCCAGGGCCACGACCCCGACACCATCCTCGCCCAGGTCAGGAAAACCGACACCCCACCGCCCCGGAACCGATGATGGTGTGGAAGCCGAAGCCCGGGATGGGTGATCCGGGTCCCGCGTACATGGCGCAGTACCGGTCTTTCGAGGAGTTCCTGGACTATCTGGAGGGTCGGGATATCGACCTCGATCAGCGCGATGGCTTCGGTAAGACCCCGTTGTTCGGGGCGACGGCGAACAACGACCCGGACGCCCGGTACCAGATCACGTCGTGGCTGCTGGACCGTGGTGCCGACCCGACAGCTGATCTGAACAGGTACAGCACCGTCATCCACAATCTGACCAATCACGCGAAATTCGACCCCGTCCGTGACGCTGAGCTGATGCAGCGACTGCTCGACGCCGGCGCCGACATCAACCGCTCCATCCCTAAACACGGCAGGCCACTGGAATATCTCCTGGAATGCAAGGACCCGCGCTACGAGCAGGAGCGGTACTTCTACGACATCTTCTTCTCCCGCCCGGAACTCGACCTCGTCTCCCGCTCCACGCGCACCGGCGAATCCTTCGCCGCCAGCCTGCTCTACACCGATTCCTCCTACCCGCAAAAACGTGGCGTGCCCGACAGCCCCCTGGAAAGCATGATCAGAAAGCACCTGCTCTCCCAGGGCCACGACCCCGACACCATCCTCGCCCAGGTCAGGAAAACCGACACCCCGCCCCGGACGATGCGGGGTGGCACACCCCGCTGACGGATGCGCCGCGGACGTCGCGACGTTGACGTTCTGCGCGCCGCGGCCGGCGGCATCGATGCACCGCATCGGACCGGGATGTGTGCCCGGCACCCGCGAGCGCCGGGCACACACCGATCAAGCGCGGTGCTGCGGAGGCACGTAGAAGTGCTCTGACGTCACCTCACGGTTCGTGGCGAGATCGAGGATGTGCGTTCCCTTGCCGTCGACGTAGAGCATGAGCTCGGAACCGACCGGGAAGTCCCAGATCCCGATGAGCGCCGGCTCGACGGCGCACACGGCGTTGTAGTCGGTGACCACCAGATTGCCGGGTGTCGCCAGGTACTCCGGGGTGTCGGCGATGCTGAGTATCTGCCACCCGTTGTCCTTCGGCGCCTGCAGCTTCCGACGCGGCTTCCGACGCGTCATCCATCGGACGGGAGCTGTGCGATCCATCACCTGACGCGACACGAGGCACGCTCCGGCCTTCGGAATGAATTCAATGTAATTGTTCATGATAGGAAATTCCCCCTCCGTTGATGAACATTTGCCCATAGCCTACATCCATAGACAGAAACACCGATCCATCAGGGTTTATGCAGAAGCATTAAATTGCGCGTCCATATCCGAGGGCTGCTCGCTCGCGGCACCGCGCGTTTTCCGCGCGGGTCGCGATCACACCCGCTCAGGCGCGGTCGATATCCCCGCCGGCGGGCTCTCCGGTGACACCGCTGCGCACGACGCCGTCACCCCGCCACCCCATCACCCGAGCAGCGATGCTCCAGCGTATCGGGGCATCCTCGGTGCGCTGGGCGGCGCGCTTCGCCTCCCTCCCGGCTGCGGCCAGAGCATCCGTCTCCGAGGCATGCAGCGAGATGTGCAGAACGACACCGTGCCCATCGGTGACCGCCGCGATCCACTGCTCCACGGCCTGCCCGTCGGCGAGCCGACGCCGCACATCGAGCAGAGAACCGGGGTCCGCCCCGAGCCGGTCGACCGCGTCGTCGCGATCGCGGGCCAGCCCGAGCAGCACCAGACGTCCGAGGACACCCGCCTCGCTCGTTCCGAACCGGTCACCCAGCGCGGTGATCGTCGCTGAGCGTTCCGTCCAGGCCGCCGACAGCGCGGCGTCTTCGTCTGCACCCCAGAAGACGCGCCCGTCCCGACGATGCGCCTCCCGCGCGAGAGGGACCCAGTCCTGCTCCGATTCATCCCGCACCAGGATGCGCAGCCCGTCCAGACCCGTGCCGGGCAGCTCGGCGTCCGGATCGAGCGTCGACAGCGTCGCCAGCAGTCCCCGGGCCACCGTGGTCAGCGCGGAGACCGACCGGCCTGTCCTGGCGCTGAGCGCCTCATCGTCGAGTCCCGCACGGAGGGCGTCGAAGAGCGCGCGATACGCGCTCTCATCCCATGGTCTGTTCGCCTGCTGCTCTGCCACCTTCGCATCCTCTCATCGGACGCGCACGCCCGCGGGTCAGTTCCGCACACTCTGCAGATAGGCAAGGACGGCTTTCACGCGGCGGTTCTCCTCGACAGGGCTCAGTCCCAGACCGCGGAAGATGCTGCCGATGTGCTTGCTCACCGCGGCGTCGGTGAGGAACAACGACGCCGCGATCTCTGCGTTGGACTGCCCGTCCGCCATCAGCGCGAGCACCTCGTGCTCGCGTGCGGTGAGTCGATCCAACGGGCCGGGCCCCACGGCACCGAGAAGATGCTGCACGACGTCCGGGTCGATCACGGTTCCGCCGGATGCCACCGTGCGCAGCGCGGCGTCGAAGTCGCGCACACGGTTCACCCGATCCTTCAAGAGATAGCCGATGGCGCCCTCCGGCAGTGTCAGAAGCTCCCGCGCGTAGGTGTCTGCGATGTACTGGGACAGCACGATGAGCGGCTGCCGCGGGTGATCATGACGAATCCGCAGCGCGGCGCGCAGCCCATCGTCGGTGCCGTCTGGCGGCATGCGCACATCGGTGATCACAAGATCGGGGTGCTCCCCCGTGGCGGTGAGCGCCGTGAAGGCGGAGATCAGCTCGGGCGCCGAGCTCGCCGTGGCCACCACATCGTGACCCAGTCGTTCCAGGAGTGCGATCAGCGCCTCCCGCAGGAGCGCGCCGTCTTCAGCGAGCAGGATGCGCACGCGCCGGGTTCCTCCGCTCTGTCCGGTGCGACCCGTCGGTCGGCAGGGTCATCTCCAGTATCGTCGGGCCGCCCGCCGGGCTCTGCACCCGCAGCTCGCCCTCCAGGGTCTCCGCGCGCTCCCGGAGACCGCGCAGGCCCGTGCCGCCGCTCTCCTGCGCGCCGCCGCGACCATCGTCGGACACCCGCACGACGAGCACGCCGGGATCCGTCCGCGCGGACACGGTCATCCGGGATGCGTCGGCGTGCTTCGCGGCGTTGCTGACCGCCTCTGTCACGAAGAAGTATCCCGCCGCCTCGACCTCCGCCGGGGCGCGGCGGAGGCCGCCGATATCGAGGGTCATCGGCACGGGAGCGCGATGGGCGAGCTCGTCGAGCGCGGCACCCAGACCGTGATCGGCGAGCACCGCCGGATGGATGCCCCGGACGGTGTCGCGCAGGGTCTCCATCGCCCGCTCCGCCTGCCCCTGCGCCGCATCAAGAGCACGGCGCACGGCGTCGGTGCCCGCTCCCTGTGTCGTCAGCTCGTCCACTTCGAGGCTCACCATGCCCAGGCGCGCGGCGAGCGTCACCATCTCCTGCTGGGCACCGTCGTGAAGATCCCGCTCGATCCGGCGCCGCTCGACCTCGAAGGCCGCGACCAGAGCAGCGCGCGACTGCATCAGACGTTCGACGTTGCGTGCGAGCTCTTCCGGACGGGGGCCGCACAGCACGCTCAGGAGGGATGCCTGCCCCAGGGCGAGGAGCGCATTGACATAGGCGAAGACCACCAGCGCAGCGGCCGCGACGACAGCCATCAGCCAGATGTCCCCGGCGTCGACGGTCAGGCGGACGTCGTTGAAGAGGTGCAGTGCCGACGGGCCGCGCACAGCGGCATCGATGAGGGCGATCTGCACGGCCACCCACACCAGCTCGAAGGCCACCACGATCAGCGCGGTGACGCCCAGCAGCAGATCCACGAGCAGCGCCGCGACCTCACGCCACGTCGCCCCCTCGCTCAGGCGCACCGACAACCAGAGATGCCGCTGATCGCGGCGCAGCGGCACGTGGCCGGACTTCTGCGGGGGCAAGCCGAGCATCCGCCCGCGTCGCCGCTCGACGGCCCCGATCACCAGCCCCCACAACGGCAGAATCAGCAGCGTCAGAATGCTGACCGGAAGCAGCGCCAGAAAGAGGAGCGCGCTGACCAGCAGATAGCCGCCGGCGGCCCACGGCCACCGGCTCAGGAGGAAGTGCCACGGGGGCAGCGAAAGCGCCCGCCCGATGCTCTCCGCTGCCATGCCTCCACCCTAGAGACGAGGCGTGGCTGCGCGGCCCGCCCGCGCGGAACAGTAGACCTGGCTCTACCAGAAGCGGGGAGCTGACCGGGTGGGCGGGCAGCGCGCGAGCCCGTGGAATGGGGGGATGACCGATCCGATCATCACCGCCAGCGGACTGTGGAAGACCTATCCTGCGGCGACCCGGGGAGAGGACCCCCTCACCGTGCTCCGCGATGTGTCCCTGGAGATCCGTCCGGGAGAGATGGTCGCCGTCGTCGGGCCGTCCGGTTCCGGCAAGTCGACGTTGCTGTACTGCCTTTCCGGGCTCGAACCGGCCGACCAGGGCGACGTGCATCTGGTGGGACGCCCGATCGCGGAGCTGGGCCGCGGCCGGCTCGCGGCTCTCCGCAGGAGCCACGTGGGGTTCGTCTTCCAGTCGTTCAATCTGATCCCGTCGCTCAGCGCCCGGGAGAACATCGCGCTTCCCGCTCGCCTGGCGCGTCGCCGGGTGTCCGGCACCGACATCGACCACGCTCTGGCCGAGGTGGGTCTCGCCGATCGGGGCAGGCATCGGCCAGGACAGCTCTCCGGCGGCCAGCAGCAGCGGGTAGCGGTCGGCCGCGTCCTCGCGATGCGACCAGACATCGTCTTCGCCGACGAGCCGACCGGTTCGCTCGACACCGCGACCGGCGCGGAGGTGCTGGGGCTCCTGCGCGCCGCCGCCGACCGCGGCCAGGCCGTCGTCGTGGTCACCCACGACCTCGAGGCGGCGTCTCGCGCCGACCGGGTGCTCGTGATGCGCGACGGAGCCATCCACTCCGTGCTGCACGGTCCCACCCCCAGCGACGTGCTCGCCGCGGTGACGCTGGCAGGAACCGCAGCATGATCGGACTGATCGTCGCCGAGATCGCGATGCGGGGCCGCGTCTGGGCCGGCTCATTCCTCGTCGCCTCGGCCGCGGGGTTCGTCGGCGGCATCACGGCGGGGCTCATCGAGACCGGCGTCCGGCACGGCGGCCGGATCTCCGATGCCCTCGAGAGCGCGAGTTCCGCGGTGATCGTGTTCACCGCGATCGCGGCACTCGTCGTCCTCAGCTCGATCGCAGACCTCACCGTCACCGTGCAGCGGCGGAGCTACGCCCTCTGGCAGCTGGTCGGCATCCGACCAGGACGCGTCACGGCGATCGTGCTCGCCCAGCTCGCCGTGGTCGCCGCTCTCGGCGGCCTCCTGGGGAGCCTGCTCGCCATCCCGGTGTTCTCGCCACTGTTCCGATGGACCTTCCGTGACTGGAGTGATCTGCACGGCATCGCCCTGCATCTGGGGCCAGCGAGCATCGCGACCGTGGTGGCGTGCGTCGCGACGGCGATGCTGCTCGGCGGGCTGCGGGCGGCCCGGAGCGCGGGTCGGACGCGCCCGATCGAAGCGCTGCGCGACCCGGCGCCGAGAGCAACCGGCATCGGATGGGGACGTGCCGCAGCCGTCCTCATCGCACTCGCCGTCACGATCTCCGTCGCCGCTGCGCTGGACGGCAATGCGTCCATCTCTGCGTTCGCCGGCCCGGCCATGCTGCTGATCCCCCTGATCGCCGCGGTGCTCGCCGCCGCCGGGCCGCTGATCTATCCCCTCGTCCTGCGTGCGTGGACGGCACTCGTGCCCCGGCGAGCCGCGGCGACCTGGTTCCTGGCCCGGCACTCGGCGGCCTACCGGCTGGGGCGCTCGACGGCGGCGATCGGACCTCTGATGGTCGCGATCGCGATCGCCGCCGGGCTCTACACGACGGGTGCCACGCTCGCGGCGGCCACAGCCATGCGCACAGGAAGCAGCGACACCTTCGCGATCGCCCCCGAGGGCGTTGTGATCCTGCTCGGCGGTCCGCTGCTCGTCTCCGGCGTCGCCGCAGCAGCGACCGTGTACATGTCCAGCCAGGAACGCGAACGGGAGTTCGGGCTGCTCCGCGCCGCCGGCTCCACCCCGGGTGCCGTGGTGCTCCTGGCTGTGTGGGAGGCCGTCATCTACGCTCTCACCGCCACGATCCTCGGCGTCGCTGCCACCCTCATCGGGGGCGTGGTCATGGCCGCGAAGCTCGATCTGCCCGCACCGGTGATCGCGATGGACACGATCGGGCTCCTGGGCGCGGGCGGACTGGTGCTGCTCCTCGTCGCGACGGTGGTCCCGACGCTCGCTGCGCTTCGGCAGCCGGTCCCCCGCGCGCTGGCGGTCGAGTGAGGTCCGCCCCGCCACCGCGCGGTGACGGGATCAAGCCGGTGTTCGCGCCGGGCGGCTCAGCGAGCGCGCCGAACACGGGTGAGCCGACCGTGAGCGTGTCCACCATGACCGCACCCCCGCCGGGTCGCTCACGAAAGACGTGCTCATGTCGGAAGACCCGGAACGGCCCGCGCACCTGTTCGTCGACGAACCGTCTCGGCCGCTCCAGCGCGCTGATCGTGGAGGTCATGGTGAACATGATTCCGAAGTGACGCGCGCGCCAGGTGACGTTCTCGCCGAGTCCGATGCGGCCGCGCGTGACACCAGCGATCGCCTGCTCGCGCGACGACGACATCGATGCCACGTGGAGGTCGATATCGAGGGAGGCGTCACAGAGCTCCGCGATGGAGGCATCAGACTCCGTCACCAGAGAGAACGTTGTCGGCATAGGAACATCCTCCCCCGCACCTCGTCGGTCGCCGTCACCCGACAATGCCGCCCGCACGTCGGGGTGGCAGAGGAGATCATCTCGCGAGGCGACGCCGGACCGCCCCGAAACCCTCCCCCTGCGTGCAGCCGTCTGGCAGGGTAGAGAGAAACCAACAGGAAGGTTCCCCTTATGGAGCTCGCTGGACTCGCCGGCATCCTGGTCCTCGTCGGCATCGCCGTCGTCGCCGTCATCGTCATCGTCCTCGTCGGACTGCTGCTCGCCCGGAGCTGGGTCAAGGTCGCCCGCGCCGACGAGGCGCTCGTCATCTCCGGCCGCAAACAGAAGGTGCAACGCTCGGTCGCTGCAGCGGACGGCTCCATCAGCCCGCGGGTGGAGGAGTCTCCGGTGACGGTGATCGTCAACGGCAAGGCTCTCGTCAATCCGATCACCCAGCGGCACGAGATCATCTCGCTGCGTTCTCGTCAGGTCTCGCTCAACGCCGAGGCCCAGTCGCTGGACAACGTCACGCTGAACGTCGACGGCGTCGCGATCGTGAAGATCGGCTCCGATCCGCTGTACGTTCGTCGCGCCGCGGAGCGTTTCGCGTCACAGGACAAGGCGATCGAGCAGTTCACGACCGAACAGCTGGAGGGCGCGCTGCGCGGCATCGTGGCGACCCTGTCGGTTGTCGAGCTCATGCGGGAGCGCAAGAAGTTCTCCGACCAGATCGCCGCGGAGGTCTCCCAGGAGCTGGCCGAGCAGGGCCTCATCCTCGACTCCTTCCAGATCAAGGGCATCACCGACCGCGTCGGATACATCCAGTCGCTCGGCGCACCGGAGATCCAGGCGAAGCGCCAGGCGGCGGAGATCTCGGAGACCAACGCCGACCGCGCGATCAACCAGCGCATGATCGCCAACAACGAGGCCAACCTCGTCGAGCAGACCGCTCTGGACACCAACACGGCCAACGCCGCGGCCGGAGTCGGCCGGGCACGCGCGGAAGCGGAGCAGGCGGAGCAGCTCGCCCGTGCGCAGGCCGAGCAGGCCGTGCTCCAGCAGCAGGCGGAGAACAAGCAGGCTCAGCTCGATGCAGACGTCAAGCGCGTGGCGGACGCCCAGCGGTATGAGGCGGAGACCCGCGCTCAGGCCGATCTGTACACACGCGAACGCGCTGCGGAGGCCGCGGCCATCGAGCAGGTCAAGCAGGCCGAGGCGCGCACCCGGATCGCGGAGCAGCAGGCGCAGGCCGACCGCGCCCGCGCTGCCGGTGAGGCGGCGGCAGCGGAGTCGAAGGCCGCCGGTGAGGCCAACGCTCTCCGTGCGCTCGCCGACGCGGAGTCCGACGCGCGCCGGCTGCGGGCCAGCGCGGAGGCCGAGGCGATCCAGGCCGAGGGCGAGGCACGCGCTGCGGCCGTCGAGGCAGAGGCCAAGGCCATCGCCTCGAACCAGGAGGCATTCCTGTCGCAACGCGTCCTCGAAGTGCTCCCCTCGATCATGGGCGAGTTCGCCAAGGGCTATGCCGCGATCGGCAACGTCTCGATCATCGGCGGCTCCGGCGAGGACGGTGCTTCCAGCGTCGTCGGCGGCGACAACGCCAAGGCGATGCGCTCGGTGTTCGACAGCGTCAGCGCAGCGACCGGTCTCGATATCGCTGCGATCATCCAGGGCCAGGCCATCGGACGGGGGTTCGGTGCCGGCGTCGCCGATGGTGCCGCCGTGCCCGCGGCTCCAACGCCCACCGCATCCGGCCGTTCCGAAGCCGGCGTGACCGCTGCGGACGGCGACGACAGCTGATGCGACGCCACGGCGTGCGGGGGCGACGATGAACACGTCGTTCGCCCCCGGCGACGCGTGGCGCGGCCGCATCGTCGCGGCGCCCATGGCCGGTGGCCCCACCACGCGCGCGCTCGCGGCCGCGGTGGGGCGGGCCGGGGGCTTCGCCTTTCTCCCGGGCGGCTATCTCGATGCCGCCGCCCTCGCCGCCGACGTCCAGGACCTCCGGGCGGCCGGCCTGCCCTTCGGCGTCAACCTCTTCGTCCCGTCGTCTGCGCCCGTCGACCCGGACGCATTCCGTGCCTACGCGGAGGAGCTGCGAGCCGACGCCGACGTTCACGGTGTCGTCCTCGATCCTGTGCCGGTGTCCGATGACGATGCCTGGAACGAGAAGATCCGGATGCTGGCCGCCGATCCCGTACCGGTCGTCTCCCTCACCTTCGGCCTGCCGTCGCACGCCGATATCGCCCTCCTGCAGGACAGCGGAACCCGGGTGCTGGCGACGGTCACCTCCGTCGACGAAGCACGACGCGCCGAGGCACTCGGCGTCGACGGCCTGGTGGTTCAGGGGGCCGCGGCCGGCGGACACAGCGCGGTTCACGACCCTGCTGCACTCCCCACGGCCCGCTCGACCCCCGACCTCGTCCGGGGCATCCGAACGCTCACCTCGCACCCCGTCCTCGCTGCGGGCGGTGTGGACGGCCCCGCCGCGGTTCGAACGCTGATGGCAGCCGGCGCCGATGCTGTCGCCGTCGGCACCCTCCTGCTGCGCACAGACGAGGCCGGCACCTCGCCCGTGCACCGTGCGGCGCTGGCCGACCCGGCGCGCACCGAAACGGTCATCACACGGGCATTCACCGGGAGGCCGGCGCGGGCGTTGCGCACCGGCTTCACCGACCGGCATGCCGAGGCACCCGCCGGCTATCCGGAGCTGCACCACCTCACGCGGCCGCTCCGGCGGGCCGCCGCAGCCGCAGGCGATGCGGAGCGTGTGCACCTCTGGGCGGGCGCGGGGTGGCGGAACGCGCCGACGGGCCCGGTCGCCGAGGCCATCCGATGGCTGTCCGCCGGCCTCGACCCGGAACCCTAGCCGACGGACACGCCGAACAGGAGCCCGAGCGCATAGGTGATGGCCGCGGCGCCGAAGCCGATGCCCAGCTGTCGCAGCCCCCGCCGCACCGCCGGGGCCCCGGACAGCACGCCGACGGTCGCGCCGGTACCGAACAGCGCGACGCCGACGAGCACCAGGGCCACGACGACGGCCGCGGTACCCGACATCCCGAAGATCCAGGGCAGCACCGGGATGATCGCACCGGATGCGAAGAGGAAGAAGCTCGAGATCGCGGCGGGCCAGGCGTTGCCGACCACCTCGTGCTCGTCGCCCTCCAGCACGGGACGGTGCTCGGCACGGAAGCCCGCCTTTGCGGCGGTGACCACCCGTCTGGCCTTCGCGAGCGACGCATCCTCGCCCTCGCCGCGGGAACGGTAGATCAGGGCCAGCTCGTTCTCGTCGATGTCGAGATCGCCTGCGGCATCCGGAGCCTCGTCCAGCTGCGTGGCCTCGAGGAGCTCGCGCTGCGAACGCACGGAAACATACTCGCCCGCGCCCATCGACAGCGCTCCGGCGAGGAGACCGGCGATGCCGCTGAACAGCACGAAACCGCCGCTGACACCGGTCGCCCCGATACCCATGACCAGGGCCAGGTTGCTCACGAGCCCGTCGTTGGCACCGAAAACCGCTGCCCGGAAGGAGCCGGCGAGCTGCCGGCGCCCCTGCGCGGCCAGACCGCGCACGACCTCGTGGTGCACCTTCTCGTCGGCGCGCATCGCCGGTGTCGCGAAGACCTCGTCGTCGTACGGCGAGCGTGCCTCGGCGTTCTGGGCGAGGACGAGGACGAAGACGAAACCGAACCGGCTCGCCATCCAGCCCAGCATCCGGGTGCGCAGGCCCGGCCGGGGCAGCCGGTCCGGCTCGCCACCGAGCAGACCGAGCCAGTGGGCCTCATGGCGACCCTCGGCCGCCGCGAGTTCGAGGAGGATCGCCTGTTCCTGACCGGTGCGTCGCGCGGCCAGACGACGGTAGACATCGGCCTCGGCGCGCTCCTCGACGAGGTAGCGCGCCCAGCGCCGACGGTCGGCGGCGGTCGGTGCGGCGGTGGGCTCGACGGGCATGGTCATAAGGGCCTCCTCGGGAACGCGTCAACGCTAGCGCCGCGGCTGATCGCACCCCTGCCAGGGTTTCGGCGCTCCGAAGCACCCCGGCCCTCAGGACCGCATGCGCCGCCGGAGCAGATCGATCCGGGACTGCAGCTGAGCGACCGTCGCCTGCGCCACGGCCGGTCCCCCGCACACCCGCCGCAGCTCCGCGTGCACGGCGCCATGCGGATCCCCGGTGCGGCGGGCGTACAACCCCACCAGGCTGTTGAGCAGCTGACGCTGCTCACGCAGTGTGCGATGCAGCGGTTCCGGCAGCGTCACGGTCGCGGTCGCGGGGTTCTGCGCCTCCTGCGCCTCGCGGTCCTTGCGATGCTTGGTCTGCCGTGCCTGGCGCTGCATGAGCAGCTCGTGCACGTGCTCCGGCTCAAGCAGGCCCGGGAGACCGATGAACTCCTCCTCCTCGAGCGTGCCAGGCGCAGCGAGCTCGCCGAACTCCTTGCCCTCGAAGACGACCTTGTCGAAGTGCGCCAAGGACGAGATCGCCTGATAGCTGAACTCATCGGTGAGCGCGTCTGAGGCGTCCTCCTCCTTGTTGGCGCTCTCCAGAAGCCCGTCATCGAGCCCGTCGGACTCACGGTCTGGCCGATCCAGAACGTGGTCGCGCTGGCGCTCCATCTCGCTGGCCAGCCCGAGCAGGACCGGTACGTGCGGAAGGAAGACACTTGCCGCCTCCCCCCGACGGCGGGCACGCACGAATCGGCCGATCGCCTGCGCGAAGAACAACGGTGTCGACGACGAGGTGGCGTACACCCCCACCGCGAGCCGGGGCACGTCGACGCCCTCGGAGACCATCCGCACGGCGACCATCCACCGCTCGTCCGACGCGGAGAACCGGTCGATGCGCTCCGAGGCCTCCGACTCATCCGAGAGCACGAGCACCGGCCGTCGTCCTGTGATGCCGCGGAGCAGCTCAGCGTACGCCCGAGCGACGGTCTGGTCGGTGGCGATGACCAGGCCGCCCGCATCCGGCACATGGTGCCGGATCTCGCTCAGCCGGCGGTCTGCGGCCGACAGCACCGCCGGCATCCAGTCCCCGGCTGGGTCGAGCGCGGTGCGCCAGGCCTGCGATGTGACGTCGGCGGTGTTGTCCTGATCGAGCTGGGCCTCCATCTCGTCGCCCGCGCTCGTCCGCCACCGCATCTGGCCGGTGTAGACGTGGAAGAGCACCGGACGCACCACGCCGTCGGCGAGTGCCCGGTCATAGCCATAGCGGTAGTCGGTCTGGGAGACCCGCGATCCCTGCTGGTCGAGTCCGTACTCCACGAACGGGATGGGAGCAGTGTCGCTGCGAAACGGTGTTCCGGACAGCAGAAGCCTGCGATGCGCCGGCGTGTAGGCGTCCCGGATCGCGTCTCCCCAGCTGAGCGCGTCGCCGCCGTGGTGCACCTCATCGAGAATCACCAGGGTGCGCGCGGACGAGGTGAGCTCGCGATGCAGCCAGGGCTTCGCCGCCACCTGTGCATAGGTCACCACCACACCGTGGAACTGACGGGAGGGCGCCGTGTGGGAATTGCGGAAGCGCGGATCGAGGCGCACATGCACACGGGAGGCGGCGTCGGCCCACTGCGTCTTCAGGTGCTCGGTGGGAGCAACGACGACGATGCGGTTGATCTCCTGAGTGCGCAGCAGCTCGACCGCGAGTGTCAGAGCAAACGTGGTCTTGCCGGCACCGGGGGTCGCCGCGACGAGGAAATCGCGCTTGTTCGCGGAGAAGTACTCGTCGAGGGCCTCTCGCTGCCACGCGCGGAGCTTGTCAGCGGTGCCCCACGGGGCGCGCTGAGGATAGGACGGAGAGAGCATGGCTGTTCCACGATAGACGACCCCTCCGACGTGACTCCGAGATAGGCTCGACGGGTCGGTGCGCCAGCGGCGCGCCACTCGGGCTATTCCGACCTCGACGCGGAGGCCCGCACGGGAACAGGAGAAGAACGGCTGTGATGGACGACCACAGAGACTCCCGCCTGCCCGCCCCCGACAACGATGGCCCGCACCCCTGGCATCGTTTCGTCGCCCTGGGCGACTCGTTCACCGAGGGCATCGGAGACCCGGACCCTGGCGCACCGGGCGGACATCGGGGCTGGGCCGACCGTGTGGCCGAAGCGCTCGCCGCCCAGAGCGAAGACTTCGCCTATGCCAACCTGGCCGTGCGCGGAAAGCTCATCGGGCAGATCTGCGACGAGCAGATCGAGCCGGCCATCGCGCTCCGCCCTGACCTGATCTCGCTGTGCGCGGGCGGCAACGACGTCATCCGTCCCGGCACCGATCCCGATGCGATCGCCGAGGAGCTCGAGGACGCCGTGGTGCGGCTGTCGCGCACCGGCGCCGCGATCATCCTGTTCACCGGGATCGACACCGATTTCACGCCGGTGTTCCGCCCGTTCCGCGGGAAGGTCGCGATCTACAACGAGAATGTGCGCGGCATCGCGGATCGTCACGACTGCATCGTCGCGGATCAGTGGGCTCTGAAGACCGTGCAGGATCAGCGCTTCTTCGCTGATGACCGGCTCCACATGAACGCCCTCGGACACCATGAGGTCGCCCGGATGGTGTTGCGCGCGCTGAACGTACCGAACGACCTGCAGTCCTTCGAGCCGGACCCGGTGCCGGATCGCCCCTGGCGCGCCGCACGCGCGGACGACCTGGTCTGGGCGCGTGAGCATCTCGTGCCGTGGGTGCTGCGCCGTCTCCGTCATCAGTCCTCCGGCGACGGACTCGAGCCCAAGCGGCCCCAGCCGGGGCCCGTCCTCACGCCGTCCCCGTCGGAGGACAGCTGAGATGACACGCCTCTTCGTCGTCCGCCACGGCCAGACCGAGTGGAACAGACAGAGACGCATTCAGGGCATGACCGACGTTCCCCTCAACGAGACAGGACGTGCCGACGCGCTCCGCGCCGCGCACGAGCTGCGCGCGGAGGCCGGGAGCGTCGACCTCGTGGTGAGCAGCCCCCTGGTGCGCGCCGTCGAAACCGCGCAGATCATCGCTGCCCAGCTGAGCGTGCCGCACATCGAGCTCGCCGCCGACCTGCACGAGCGCAACTACGGCGAGGCGGAGGGAATGCTCGCCGCCGACTACACCGCCCGCTACGGCGGCTGGGCCGAGCCGGTGCCCGGCGGCGAGACGCTGGACGAAGTCAGGACCAGGGTGGTCGCGGCCATCGACACGGTGACGCGCCGCGCGCGGACCCTGACAGCGCCGCGCATGCCCTCGGTGGTCGTCGTCGCCCACGGCGGCGTGATCCATGCGCTGATGGTGCACAGCTCGGGGGGCGCACTCCCCCGGCCCGGGCGCCTGCTGCCCAACGGATCGGTGCATCGCTTCGTCGCGGAACGCGACTGCCTGCTGCTGCTCGAGGACGACGCGCTCAACGAGGTCTGAGCCCGGGCGGATAATGGAAGCCATGACCACGGCTCCCGCACCGACCTGGCGGATCTGGACGATCTGGGTTGTCGGCGTCGCCGCGTACGTCTACTCGGTGACCAACCGCACATCGCTCTCCGCCGTCGGCGTGGACGCCGCGCATCTCTTCCATGCTGACGCGTCGACGCTGTCGCTGTTCGCCGTGCTGCAGCTGACGATGTACGCCGGGATGCAGATCCCCGCGGGTATCCTCCTCGACCGTCACGGTGCCCGCCCTGTCATGACGGTCGGCATGATCCTCATCGGCGTCGGCCAGCTGATGATGGCGTTCGCGCCCAACGTCGGGGTCGCCATCGTGGCACGGATGATCCTCGGCACGGGCGACGCTGCCATCTTCCCCGGTGTGATCCGGGTGGTGTCGACGTGGTTCCCCGCCCAACGGGTCCCGCTGATGATCCAGCTCACCGGTCTGGTGGGACAGGGCGGCCAGCTGCTCGCCCTGATGCCGATGGCCGCGATCCTGCACGCCACCAGCTGGACGGTGCTTTTCGGCGGGATGGCCTCGCTGTGCCTGCTGTTCGCGATCCTGATCTTCGCGGTGATCCGCAACCACCCGCCCCAGGTCGCGGCCGATGTCTCCGTGGACACCGACACCGGCGCGATCCGCGTCGTGCGATCGTCGGCCGACCTGCGGATGTCCTTGCACGAGGCCTGGTCCCACCCGGGAACACGGCTCGGATTCTGGTCCCACTTCACCACCCCTTTCGCCGGGACCGCCTTCATCATGCTCTGGGGCATGCCCTTCCTGACCGCCGGCGAGGGGCTCTCGCCCGCCTCGGCATCGCTCATCACGACGGTCTACATCCTGTTCGGCATCGCGGCGGGGCCGGTGGTCGGCGCCCTGTCGAGCAGGCATCCGACTCGGCGGTCCCACCTGCTGGTGCTGCCCTCCATCGCCTTCCAGATGATCGCCTGGCTCATCGTGATCGCCTGGCCCGGTCCCGCACCGATCGCCGTGCTCGTGCTGCTGGCAGCGGCGATGGGCACGGGCGGTCCCGCGTCGATGATCGCGTTCGACCACGCGCGCACCTTCAACCCGGAGCATCGGCTGAGCACCGCCACCGGAATCGTCAACGCCGGCGGGTTCGTGGCGAGCCTCATCGCCATCTTCCTCATCGGCCTCGCGCTGGACCTGCAGGGCGCGGGGGCTGCGAGCACCTACACCCTTGACGCGTTCCGGCTCGCGTTCCTCGTCCTGGTGCCTCTCTGGCTCGTCGGCAGCTTCTTCATCGTCCGGGAGCGTCGCCTCACCCGCCGCTCGATGGGATTGGATTGAGGGCGATGATGGACGACCTCGACCCCACCGACCTCGCCCTCGTCGAGCTGCTCTCCGCCGATCCGCGGGCGACCGTCGTCGCACTCGCCACTCGGCTGCGGCTTTCTCGCAACACCGTCCAGGCACGGCTCGTCCGGCTGGAACGGCGCGGCGTGTTCGGCTCCTATGAGCGCACCGTCTCCCCCGCGGCGCTCGGATTCCCGCTGCAGGCCCTCGTCAGCATCGCCATCCGGCAGTCCGAGCTGTCGACCGTGCTCGCGGGGATGGCTCAGGTGCCGGAGATCGTGCAGGTCGACAGGATGGGCGGACGCGTCGACCTGATCGCACGCGTGGCGTGCCGCGACGCTCGCCACCTGTTCGACACCGAGGCGAAGATCCTGGCGATCGACGGGGTGGAGCGCACGGAGACCGCCCTGATCGCGCGGGAGGCGATCCCCTACCGCGTCTCCGGGCTCATCGACCTCGCTCGCCGGGAGAGGCGGATGCCGGACCCCCGATGAAGCCCCGGATGGCGGCTGCCGCCTCCGCCGGAGCCTCGTAGTGGATCAGATGCCCCACTCCGGCGATCTCGACCAGCCGGGCATCGGGGAACAGGCCGCAGAGAGCACGTTCCGCGGCGATCGGGGTGATGTCATCGAGCTGGGCGGCAACCAGAAGGGTCGGTGCGGCGATGCGGGGTGCGAACTCCCGCACATCGTGTGACACGCTCGCGACGAATGCGTCGTGCAGCATCCGCCGGTCGGCGAAGGAGGAGAAGTAGGCATCGTGCTGGGCGTGCACGAAGCGTCGAACATCTGGATCACGCGTCTTGCACATGGTGACGCTCATGACGCGCACGATCACCCGACTGCGCAGCAGCGCTGTCCCCAGCCGCTCTGGCAGGCGTGCGCCGAGGGCGTAGTAGAGCACGGCCAGTCGCGTCATCACGCCCTTGGGGCCCGCCAGAGCGGGGGCGCCGATCGGGTTCACCAGGATCATCCGGGGCGCTGTGAGGCCGGCGGCGACGGCAGCGGACACCACGATCGACCCGAAGGAGTGCCCGAGGATCGCGGCACCGGGCGCGACGGCTGCGGTGAACTCCGTCAGCCAGTCCGCGTAGTCGCGAAGCGTGTGCGTTCCCCCGGGCAGGGGCGGGGTCTCGCCGAAGCCCGGGAGATCCGGCATGATCACCCGCACGCCGGGCAAGAACGCCACGACCGGCTCGAGGCCGTGATGGTCGCCCCGGAATCCGTGCACGGCCAGGATGGTCTGCGCGGCGTCATCCGGCCCGTACACCCAGTAGGCGGTGTCCACACCCCCGACCTGGGCCTCCTGACGTCGCACCGGGATCGTGGCAAGACGGGCGGCATAGGGGGACGGCATCTTTCGAGTCTAGGTCGAGGGCGGGCGGTACGCGCCCAGCTGGTGTCCGGCGCGATCGGTAGGCTGACCGTATGATCCCCGATGACGAACGGACGCTTGCGGCGGCCCTCCCCCTCTGGGCGGAGCACATCGCGGTCTTCGACCTCGAGACGACCGGTGTCGACATCGAGAACGACCGCATCGTCACCGCCTACGTCGGCATGATCGGCGCAGACGGCGGCGTCTTCCGCGAACGCTCCTGGCTCGCCGATCCCGGTGTGCCGATCCCCGAAGCCGCCGCTGCCGTGCACGGCATCACGACAGCCCACGCCAGGGCCAACGGGCGAGCGGCGCGGGACGTCGTCGAAGAGATCCTCGACGCTCTCCGTCAGGTCCTCGCCGAGAATATTCCGCTCGTGGCATATAACGCGGCGTACGACCTCTCGCTCCTGCGCCACGAGGCGCGCAGACACGGCTTCACGCCCCTCGAACAGCCGTCCCCGGTGATCGATCCGCTCGTGATCGACAAGGCCTGCGATCGTTACCGGTCCGGCAAGAGAACCCTGGCATCCGTCGCGGCGCACTACGACGTCCCGCTGGACGGCGCGCATGAAGCCCGCGCAGACGCCGTGGCCGCCGGGCGCGTGGCACAGGCGGTCATTCGCCGCTTCTGCGCCGACCTGCCCTCCTCTGCCGAGGAGCTGCACACCCGTCAGGTCGGATGGGCGCGGGAACAGGCGGAGAGCCTCAGCGACTACTTCATCAGCATCGGCCGCATCGAACCGCACGACCGCATCGACGGTCGCTGGCCGCAGCGCTGAGACCGATGAACGAGATCGTCGGCTGGGTGGTCATCATCCTTCTGGTGATCGCAGGACCCACCATGATCGTGACCGGCCTGGCGTGGACCCTCTCACGCCGCCCGCTGCACGAAAAGTACCGCGGTTCTGGCGGTGGGCTCGGCGGCGCGTTGGACGCGGTCTGGTCGCCGTCCGCCCACGAGGCAGGTATCGAGCGAGACCGGCAACAGCGTCAGTCCGCCCCGGCTCCCGCTCCCGGCGACGGACCGGCCGGGATCACGGACGGCCGGATCACCCTCGTGGTACCGACCGCACCGCCCGGCGGCGAGCAGCAGGACGCCGCGTCCTCCCCGAGCTGAGCGGTGCTCCGGCATCGAGCCGCACCAGCACGACGCCCACCAGGATCAGCGCGCCGCCCGGGAACTGCACGCCCGCCGGCGACTCCCCGAGCAGCAGCCAGGAGAATCCCAGGGCGAACAGCACCTCGCTGAGCCCGATGAAGGAGGCCAGTCGTGAGCCGATTCCCGGAACGGCCATGACCCCGAAGGCATAGCCGATGCTCGTCGAGAGGAGACCGACCACGAGGATCACGACGGATGAGGGGACAGCGAGGCCGCCGTAGGAGACGACCAAGTCGGGGGCGGCGAACGGGATCAGGCCGGTCAGGCCGATGAGCGCCATCGCGATCGCTCCGATCATGAGCCCGCCACCGGCCAGAGCGAGCGGCGGCAGATCGTCGCCGGTGCGCTCAGCGACCACGAAGTAGACGCACACGCAGACCGCGGCGCCCAGGGCGAGGAGCGCGCCCAGCGGGTCGAACCGTGCGCCGGCGACGTCGACGACCAGAACGAGACCGCAGATCGCGACCAGGGATCCGGCGATCACCAGGCGCGCGGGCGTCCGTCTGGTGCGCAACCACACCCAGCCCACCAGGAGCACCGGGGCCAGGTACTGGATGAGAAGGGCCACCGCGACCGGCATGCGCTGCATCGCGCTGAAGAACAGCGGCTGGCAGCCGAGGACCGGGATCAGCCCGAACGCCAGCAGGGACGGCGCGTGCCGGCGCAGGAACGACCGCTCGGCCGCGACGGCTCGGACGAGCAGCGGCGCGAGGACGAGGCCGGCCAGCCCCATCCGCAGCACGAGAGCGGACGACAGCGACCAGCCGCCCTCCAGCAGCGGCTTGACGAGCGGTCCGCTCGTCGCGAAGGCGAGCGCTGAGATCACCGCGAGCGCAACGCTCGTCGGCCGGGGAGTTCGCGGTGCCGGGGCAGCGAGGTCAGCGGCCAGGGCAGGCACCACGGGGATCGGGCCCGTCTGCGTCACGGGGCTTCCTTCAGAGATCTCAGAGGATGTCGAGCGCGGAGGGGCCTCCGCTTCCCGCGACTGTAGCGCGTGGCGTCCCGGTCAGGGAACACCCGCTTTCGCCCGCACGATCACAAGGCAGAACACGCCGATGGGCCCCGCCTCACGAGGAGGAGGGGCCCATCGGGCGACGAAGCGGTGCGGCTTACTTGGTGCCGAAGTTCTTGAAGCGCTGGTTGAACTTCTCGACACGGCCGGCCGAGTCCATGATGCGCTGCTTGCCGGTGTAGAACGGGTGCGAGGCCGAGGAGATCTCGACGTCGATCACCGGGTACTCCACGCCGTCGAGCTCGATCGTCTTGTCGCTCGAGACGGTCGAGCGGGTCAGGAACGTCTCGCCGGAGCCGAGGTCGCGGAAAACGACGGCCTGGTAGTCGGGGTGGATGTCAGTCTTCATGGGAATCCTTCAAACGGAAGTTCTGTGCGGTGTCCGCTGGCGCGGACGTTCGGAGAGAAGTCTCGTGGGCGCGGGAAGCACCAACAGACAACTTTATCAGACGACAGCCGCTTCGCGACTCACGACACCGCGCGCGCCGCGAAGCGGCCGCCCTCGGACGTGAGCTGGATCGGCATGCCGAAGGTCTCGCTGAGGGTTTCTGCCGTCAGCGCCTCGGCCAGAGGGCCGGCGCTGACGACGCGCCCCTGGCGGAGCAACAGGACGTGGGTGAACCCCACCGGGATCTCCTCGACGTGGTGGGTGACCATGACCATCGCCGGTGTCGACGGAGCCTGCGCGAACCCGGAGAGCAGCGCGAGGAGCTCCTCGCGCGCACCGAGGTCGAGGCTCGCCGTCGGCTCATCCAGGAGCAGCAGCTCCGGGTCTGTCATCACGGCCCGGGCGATCTGCACCCGCTTCTGCTCGCCGTCGGACAGCGTGCCGAAGACGCGATCGGTCAGGTGGGCCAGGCCCCACTGCTCGAGCACGCGGAGCGCGCGCCGCTCATCGATGGACTCGTACGTCTCGCGCCAGCGCCCGGTGACGGAGTAGGCCGCGGTGAGCACGGTGTTCAGCACCGTTTCCTCCGGCGGGATCCGGCGAGCCATCGCCGAGGATGCGAACCCGATGCGCGGACGGATCTCGAAGACATCCGTCCGGCCGAGACGCTCGCCCAGGATCTCCACGATGCCCGACGTGGGGTGCATGAGCGTGTCCGCCAGCTGCAGCAGCGTGGTCTTGCCTGCGCCGTTCGGCCCGAGCACCACCCATCGCTCATCCCCCTCCACGCTCCAGGTGACGTGATCGACGATATTACGACCGTCACGGCGCACGACGACATCGGTGAGCTGCAGGACCCCAGACATGCAGCCAGCCTAATCGGTCAGGGGGTCAGCTCCTCGTAGAGCGCGCGGGTCTGCTCGGCGATAGCGGCCCAGCTGAACTCCTCGGTGGCCCGCGCGCGGCCGGCGGCACCGTACGCGCGGGCCCGCTCCGGGTCTGCTGTCACCTCGGCGAGGGTCTCGGCGAGGTCGGCGACGTAGCGATCGGGATCGACTGGCGTTCCCGTGCCGTCCTGCACCTGCTCGATCGGCACCAGTCGTCCGGTCTCGCCGTCGACGACGACCTCGGGGATCCCGCCGGTCGCCGTGCCGACGACGGCCGCTCCGCACGCCATCGCCTCGAGGTTGACGATGCCCAGCGGCTCATAGACCGACGGACAGACGAACGTCGTCGCGGCGCTCAGAATCGCCGAGAGCTCGGCACGCGGCAGCATCTGCTCGATCCAGACGACGCCCGTGCGGGTGCGCGCCAGATCGGCGACACCCGCCTGGACCTCTGCCATGATCTCCGGCGTATCCGGCGCACCGGCGCACAGGATCAGCTGCACCTCCGGCGGCAGCGCGGCCGCCGCCCTGAGCAGATATGGCAGGCCCTTCTGGCGCGTGATGCGCCCGACGAAGACCACAGCGGGTCGGTCGGGATCGATCCCGACCGAGCGCAGGAAGTCGGGGTTCTGCACCGGCTGCCACTGGGCGACGTCGATGCCGTTGTGGATGACCCGCACCCGATCCGGGTCGACATCGGGGTAGCAGCGCAGGATGTCGTTGCGCATACCGGCACTCACCGCGATCACGGCGGCGGCGTTCTGATAGGCCAGCTTCTCGATGCCGCTGGAGACCGCATAGCCGCCGCCGAGCTGCTCGGCCTTCCACGGGCGCAGGGGCTCGAGGCTGTGGGCGGAGAGCACGTGCGGGATGCCGTGCAGCTGACCGGCGATGTGTCCGGCGAAGTTCGCATACCAGGTGTGGGAGTGCACCAGGTCCGCGCCGGCGACATCGGAGACCATCAGCAGATCCGTGCCGAGTGTCTGGATCGCCGCGTTCGCTTCGCGGAGCTCGGCGGGGGCGCGATACGAGGTCGTGCCGCTCTCGTCCCGATCCGCCCCGAACGCGCGCACCCGCACGTCGAGCGACGATCCGCGCAGGGCGCGGACGAGCTCCGCGACGTGCACTCCGGCGCCGCCGTAGATCTCCGGCGGATACTCCCTGCTGATCATGTCCACGCGCATGTTCTGAACGCTAGTACAGCGACGTGTTCGGCATCTATGGTGGAGCCATGTCGGTGCCTCAGAAGGTTTTCGGAATCATCCTCGCCGGCGGGGAGGGCAAGCGCCTCATGCCCCTGACCGCCGACCGGGCCAAGCCTGCTGTGCCGTTCGGGGGGCAGTATCGTCTGATCGACTTCGCGATCTCCAACCTGATCAACTCCGGGTTGAGACAGATCGTGGTGTTGACGCAGTACAAGTCGCATAGCCTGGACCGTCACATCTCCCAGACCTGGCGCATGTCTGCGCTGCTCAACTCCTATGTGGCCTCGGTCCCGGCGCAGCAGCGTCTGGGCAAGCGCTGGTTCTCCGGCTCGGCGGACGCGATCTTCCAGAGCCTGAACCTCATCAACGACGAGAAGCCGGACATCGTCGTCGTCATCGGCGCCGACCACGTGTACCGGATGGACTTCCAGCAGATGATCGATGCGCACATCGCCTCCGGCGCGAAAGCCACCGTCGCCGGCATCCGGCAGCCGATCGCTCTGGCGTCGCAGTTCGGCATCATCGAGGTCGACGGAGAGGGCTCGACCCGGATCGACCGGTTCGTGGAGAAGCCCTCCGACCCGGTCGGGCTCCCCGACTCCCCCGGCGAGGTGCTCGCCTCGATGGGCAACTACGTGTTCGACGCTGACGCGCTGATCGCCGCGGTCGAGGCCGACGGCGAGAACGCCACGTCCGGCCACGACATGGGTGGCGACATCGTGCCCTACTTCGTCGACCGCGGAGAAGCAGGCTTCTACGACATGGTCCACAACGAGGTTCCCGGATCGTCGCCGCGCGACCGGTCGTACTGGCGGGACGTCGGCACCATCGAGTCGTTCTTCGATGCCCACATGGACCTCATCTCCACGCTGCCGATCTTCAACCTGTACAACATGGACTGGCCGATCTACTCCCAGGCGGTGAACTCACCGCCGGCGAAATTCGTCCGCGACTCGGTCGGGCGCATCGGCAACGCGATCGACTCGATCGTGTCGCACGGGTCCGTGCTCTCCGGCACCCATCTGGAGCGAAGTGTGGTGGGCCCCTGGACGATCGCCGAGGGCGGCTCGACGATCACGGAGTCCGTGCTCTTCGACTCTGTCCGGGTCGGCGCGGGCGCGCGGGTGCACCGTGCGGTGCTCGACAAGAACGTGATCCTCGGCGACGGCGCGACCGTGGGCGTGGATCGCGAGCACGACCTCGCCCGGGGGTTCACCGTCACCGAGACCGGCCTGACCGTGGTCGGCAAGGGAGTGCACGTCACACGCTGACCGCGCTGACCCTCTAGGCTCGTGCCCGTGAGTGCACGCTTCCTCGTCGTCTTCGACGCCGATTCCACCCTGCTCAACGATGAGGTCATCGAACTCATCGCCGACGAGGCCGGTCGCCGCGCCGAGGTCGCCGCAGCGACCGAGGCCGCGATGCGCGGCGAGGTCGACTTCTCGACCAGCCTGCGCTCCCGTGTGTCTGAGCTCACCGGGGTCGCCGTCGGGGCCTTCGATCGCGTACGCGCCCGCGTCACTCCCACCCCGGGAGCAGCGGAGCTGATCTCAGCCGTCCACGAGCGCGGCGGTGTCGCCGCTGTCGTTTCGGGCGGGTTCCACGAGGTGCTCGATGTGATCGCGCCATCCCTCGGCGTCGATCGCTGGGCAGCGAACCGGCTCGCCACGGCCGGCGGTCTGCTCACCGGCGCGGTCGACGGACCGATCATCGACGCCGCCGCCAAAGCGGAGCACCTGCTCCGGTGGGCGGCGGAGGAGAGCGTTCCCGTGACCCGCACGATCGCCATCGGCGACGGCGCCAACGACCTGCGGATGATGGCCGCCGCAGGCCTCGGCATCGCCTTCAACGCCAAACCCGCCGTGCGCGCCCAGGCCAGCCTTGTCATCGGCCCCCGCGACCTGCGGGCGGTGATCCCCCTGCTGCCCTGAGCGCGATCGGCGCCGGGTCAGTGCCCCATGCCGAGGCCGCCGTCCACCGGGATGACGGCACCGGAGATGTAGGCGGCGTCGTCTGATGCCAGCCAGCTCACCACCCCGGCGACCTCGTCCGGCGAGGCGAAGCGGCCTGCGGGAATACTCGACCGGTACTCGGCCTGCTTCTCCTCGGGCAGGGCCGCCGTCATGTCGGTCTCGATGAAGCCGGGAGCGACGACGTTCGCCGTGATACCGCGGGATCCCAGCTCACGCGTCAGCGAGCGCGCGAAACCGACCAGTGCGCTCTTCGACGCTGAATAGTTGATCTGCCCGGCGGAGCCGTACAGCCCGACCACGCTGGAGATCAGGATGACGCGGCCGAAACGCGCCTTCAGCATCCCCTTGGCCGCGCGCTTGACCACGCGGAACGCCCCGCCGAGGTTCGTCGCCACCACGGTGTCGAAGTCGTCTTCGCTCATGCGCAGCAGGAGTGTGTCGCGGGTGATGCCGGCGTTCGCGACCACGATCGTCACTGGTCCGAGCTTCTCCTCGACCTCGGTGTACGCCGCGTCGAGCGCGGCAGCATCGGTGACATCGGCCCGCACGGTGAGCGTGCCGTCCGGCCCCTCGCCCGACCGTGCCGTCACGGCCACGCGGTATCCGTCGCGAACGAACCGCTCTGCAATGGCCCGGCCGATGCCGCGGTTGCCGCCGGTCACCAGGACGACGTGGTCAGTGCTCATCGGATGCTCTCCCTCGATGTCGTTTCGCCAGGGTGTGCCCCGGCGGCGGCACCAGACTATCCGCCGGCAACGGAGGCCGCGTGCGCCCCGTGCGCGGCGCATTCGGGGTTTGACAGGCGAGGCGGTGTCTTGGGAGCCTGGAAGCTCCCAACGAAAGGCTCCGCATGAGCAGCCCCGTTCCTCCTCCTCCGGCCGACGGCTCCGCCTCCCCCTACGGAACGCCGCAGCCGCAGTACGCTCCGCCGCCCAGCGCATACCCGGGGGCCGGAGCGCCCGACGGCGCGCCCAGCGCGTCCGCGCCGTACGGAACGGGCGCCTACAGCGCAGCCCCCTACGCGGGTTCGCCCTACGCAGGTTCGCCCTACGCAGCTCCCTCCTACGGATACGCCGCCGTGGTGCGCACGAACACGCTCGCCGTCGTGTCGCTCATCGCCAGCATCGCCGGGTGGACGTTCGTCCCCGTCATCGGCAGCATCGTGGGCGTCATCACCGGCCACATGGCACTGCGTCAGATCGCGGATCGCGGCGAGCAGGGCCGCGGGCTGGCCATCGCCGGGCTGGTCATCGGCTACGCCATGCTGCTGCTCCTGGCCCTTGGCATCGTTCTCATGATCGTCGTCTTCGGGTTCGTCGCCGCCGGCATGTAGCCCGGGGCGACGACCGGCGCACTCGGCGTAGGCTGGGGGCATCGTGAAGAGCTCCTCCGCACCATCGCTGACCTCGCTGCCGCGTGCACCGCGCGACGACGAGCGCACACGCGTGCGCAACTACGTGATCACGATGGTCGTGCGCACGCTGTGCCTCGTCCTCATGGTGCTCGTCACCCCCTATGGCTGGTACACCTGGCTGTTCGCGGTCGGCGCGGCGATCCTCCCGTACATCGCGGTGGTGATCGCGAACGTGGCGGATGCGGGCGAGACGTCCGCCCCCGTTTCCCCGGAGCGGATGATCGCGGGCCCGGTCGTCGCGCAGCCCGAGACGGTCGACGAAGCCCCGGGCGTCATCCTTGTCCAGGAGGAGAAGGCCGCAGACCCACGCGCGCTCGGCCGGGACGGCGACGCATGAGCCTGCTCTTCGGTGACGAGCTCTCCGCTCCCACCTGCTCCCGTGCCGGATGCGCCGAGCCTGCCGCACATCGCGTGGTGTGGCGGAACCCGCGTATCCATGCCGAGGACCGCCGCAAGATCTGGCTCGCGTGCGATGCGCACGTCGGATTCCTGACCGACTACCTGCACACCAGGGACTTCCCCGTGCACGCCGAGCCCCTCGATGTGCAGGAGGGCTCTGTCCCGTGAAGTCCACGGCTATGCGGTGGACCGCATACATCCTGGTCGCCGCGCTGTTCGCGGTGGTGTGCGCCTTCCTGTCGAACTGGCAGTTCTCCCGCAACGACGAACGTGCCCGCCAGATCAAGCTCGTCGAGCAGAACTACGAGGCCCCGCCTGCCCCGCTCGACGATGTGCTCCCTGCCGGCGGAACGTTCCTGCCGGATGACGAATGGCGTCGCGTGACGGCGACCGGCACCTACGACATCGATGCCACACTGCTCGCGCGCAACCGCCCGCACGGCGGCACGAGTGCGTTCGAGGTGCTCGTGCCGCTGCGGCTGGACGACGGCCGCACCCTCATCGTGAACCGGGGCTGGGTTCCGCCCGGCGAGGGATCGGTTCCCGACATCGTCCCCGAGCCCGCATCCGGGCCGGTGGAGGTCACGGTGCGACTGCGTCCGGGCGAGCCCGTGCCGCAGTCGGGACGCGGGGCGCCGGAAGGCCAGGTCCCGACCATCAACATCGACCGCCTCCAAGAACTGGTCGGCGGCGATGTGATCCCCGGTGTCTACGGCATCATGTCGGCCGAGACGCCGCACGCAGCGAGCCAGCCCCACGCGCTGTCAGCGCCTGAGGAGGACCCGGGTCCGCACCTCTCCTATGCGGTGCAGTGGATCCTGTTCGCGATCATGGGCTTCGTGTTCATCGGCTACGTGATCCGCACCGAGATCCGCAATCGGCGCGAGGGCAAGCCGCTCGACGCGGTGCGCGCGCGACGACGCGACCGGGACTCGGCCGAAGAAGACGCCCTGCTCGACGCCGGCATGCCCTGATCCCGGAGCACGCCCGTCACGCGTCTTCCGCCCGCGCATTCCTCCCCTCGCACATGTGCGCTTCGCTCGCAGGGAACGTGCGTGTCTGCCCGAGGCAGCTGCACATGCGCGAGGGGACGAACATGTGCGAGGGGAGAAAAGGGTCAGGCGAGCTCGATGAGGTCCTGGTAGTCCTTCGACCAGATGTCCTCGACGCCGTCGGGGAGGATCAGCACGCGCTCCGGGTTGAGCGCAGCGACCGCTCCCGGATCGTGGGAGACGAGGACGACCGCGCCCTCGTAATGAGCCAGAGCCCCCAGGATCTCTTCGCGCGAGGCCGGATCGAGGTTGTTCGTCGGCTCGTCGAGCAGCAGCATGTTCGCCGAGGAGACCACCAGGGTCGCCAGCGACAGGCGGGTCTTCTCGCCCCCGGACAGCACGCCGGCGGGCTTGAGCACGTCGTCCCCGACGAACAGGAACGAGCCGAGCACCTTGCGCGCCTCGGTCGCATTGATGTCGGGCGCGGCGGACATCATGTTCTCGAGCACGGAGCGGCTCACATCGAGGTTCTCGTGCTCCTGAGCGTAATAGCCGACCTTCAGACCGTGCCCCGGCTCGAGCTGGCCCGTGTCCGGCTCGTCGACGCCCGCGAGAATCCGCAGCAGCGTCGTCTTGCCGGCGCCGTTGAGGCCGAGCACGACGACCTTCGAGCCCCGGTCGATCGCGAGATCGACATCGGTGAAGATCTCCAGCGAGCCATAGGACTTCGACAGGCCGGACGCCATGAGCGGCGTCTTGCCGCACGGCGCCGGCTTCGGGAAGCGGAGCTTGGCGACGCGGTCCTCCTGGCGCACGTCGTCGAGACCGGCCAGGAGCTTCTCGGCGCGCGCCACCATCTGGTGCGCTGCCGCGGCCTTCGAGGCCTTCGCACCGAAACGCGCCGCCTGCAGCTGCAGCTGCGTGGCCTTCTTCTCCGCGTTGGCGCGCTCCTTCTTGCGTCGCTCCTCATCGGCCACCCGCTGGCGCAGGTAGTTCTTCCAGTTCATGTTGTAGATGTCGATGACCTGGCGGTTCGCGTCGAGGTAGAAGACGCGGTTGACGGTCTCGCCGACGAGCTCGACGTCGTGGCTGATCACGATGAGCCCGCCGCGGTAGCCCTTCAGGAAGTCGCGCAGCCACACGACGCTGTCCGCGTCGAGGTGGTTGGTCGGCTCGTCGAGGATCATCGTGGCGGCGTCCGAGAACAGGATGCGCGCCAGCTCGATGCGACGCCGCTGACCGCCAGAGAGCGTGTTGAGCGGCTGATCGAGGATGCGGTCCGGAAGCGAGAGATTGTGCGCGATCGACGCAGCCTCGGCTTCGGCGGCATAGCCGCCCAGCCCTTCGAACCGCTCCGTGAGGTTGCCGAAGCGGCGCATGGCCTTCTCGGCGACGGCCGGATCGTCCGAGCCCATCAGCTCAGAGGCCTCGCGGATGCCGAGCATGATCGACCCGAGCCCGCGGGCGTCGAGGATCCGGGTGCGCGCCAGCATCTCCGGGTCGCCGGAGCGGGGATCCTGCGGAAGGTAGCCGAGTTCGCCGCTGCGTTCGACCCTGCCGTCGGAGGGAAGCACGTCGCCGGCGAGCACCTTGGTGAGCGTCGTCTTGCCCGCCCCGTTGCGGCCGACCAGGCCGATCTTGTCGCCGTCGGCGACGCGGAACGAGACGTTCTCCATCAGCAGGCGTGCGCCGACGCGGATCTCCAGGTCATGCACGGCGAGCACAGCGAACGTCCGTTCTTTCGGGGTACAGGGGATGCGGCCGAACGGCCAGCCTCCCAGTATAGCCCGGGCCTGCTCGGGTCAGGCTGAGGGCCTCGCGTCCGGCGCCCGGTGCCCTGCCCCGGGTGACGCCAGGCTCCGGAAACCGGCGGACGCTTATGCACCCCCTGCGGCGTTCCGGATCAGCTGCGCCTTGACGACCTTCCCCATCGCGTTCCGCGGCAGCTCGGAGACCAGCCGGACCTGCCGCGGCCGCTTGTGCCACGACAGGTCGGAGGCCACATGCGCGATCGCGCCCGCCTCGGTGACCTCCGTCGCGCCGTCTGGCACGACGAACGCGACGATCCGCTGTCCGAGATCGTCATCCGGCACGCCGACGACCGCGACATCGGACACCCCCGCGAGGGCTCGGAGGGAGGCCTCGATCTCGCCGGCGCCAATGCGGTACCCCCCGGACTTGATCAGATCCACAGACTCCCGCCCCACGATGCGGTGCTCGCCGCGCTCATCGATCACGGCGAGGTCTCCGGTGCGGAACCAGCCGTCGGGCGTCCAGGCCTCCGCCGTGGCGGCCTGCTGTCCGAGATAGCCGCGAAACAGCATGGGGCCGCGGACCTCTAGCCGCCCCACGGAGACGCCGTCGTGCGGCACGTCGTTCTGCCCCTCGCGCAGCCGGGTTGTCACGCCGGCGACCGGCTGTCCGACCCAGCCGGGCCGGACGGCATCGCCGACACGCTGGCTCAGCGTGATCAGCGTCTCGGTCATCCCGTAGCGCTCGATCACGCGCGCCCCGGTCAAGCCCTCCAGCCGGTCGACGAGCTCCGGCGGCAGTGCGGCGCTCCCCGAGACGAGGAGGCGAGCACCGTGAAGCGCCCGTGCGCTGCGCTCATCTGCAGCGATCCGGGTCCAGATGGTCGGAACCCCGAAGTACATCGTGGCGCTCACCGCCGCGTAGTGGCCGGGGTGGGCCTTCCCGGTGTGCACGAACCGCGACCCGACGTGCAGAGAGCCCAGGAGTCCGAGCACCAGGCCGTGCGTGTGGAACAGCGGCAGACCGTGCGCGACGACGTCGGTGCTGCTCCATGCCCAGGCGTCCGCAACGGCATCGATGCCGACGGTGAGCGCCCGATGGCTGACCGGCACCCCCTTCGGCGCGCCGGTGGTCCCCGACGTGTAGAGGATCAGTGCCGTCGAGGCCGGCTCCGCGATCGCCACGGAAGCGGCCTCGTCGACATCGCCCGGAACGTCCCTCCTGGCAAGCGCTGGCGCGACACCCGCACGGCCGACCCAGATCGAGGCGCCGGAGTCGGTCAGGATGTGGTCGCGTTCCCGGTGGCCGAGGTCTGCGGCGACCGGGACAGCGGGTGCCCCGGCAAGAAGACAGCCGACGATGGCGACCACCGTGTCTCGGGTGGGGGTGGCCTCGACGGCGACGACGGCGTCGTCCGGCAGGGATGCGGCGAAGGCTGCAGCCGACGCGCGCAACGCCGCGCGCGAGATCGGCTCGCCGTCGAGGACCACCACGACGTCGGTCGGCGAGCGGCCATCATCGAGCAGGGCGGCGAGGAAGGTCGGGGGCATGGCGTCTCCATAGTTCATATTCCGGACTGCGAGTTCATACTGTGCTAAATTGCGGGAGTTCGATCGACCGTGGAGGGATCGCGATGGTCATGACAAGCACCCTGGCCGCTCTCCGCGTCTTCGAGACGGTCACGCGAATGCAGCCGGCGACGCTCGCCGCGCTGACCAGCGACACCGGTCTGCCGAAGGCGACCGTCCAGCGCTGCCTCTTGACGCTCAGGGCCGCGAACTGGCTCGTCGAGGAGAGCGAATCCCCCGCTCGCTGGGTGGTATCCCACCACGTGACCGCGCTGATGTCCGCATCAGACAGCGAGGCGAGGAGCTTGCGAGCGGCAGCCCTGGACGCGCTCAACGCCCTGCAGATCGACACCGGGGAGACCATCCACCTCTGCGCACCGGCCGCGGATGCGCTGGTCCTGATCGAGAGAATCGACACAGCGCACGCACTACGCGCATTCCTGCCGCTCGGCGAGCGGGTGCCGTTCCACGCCGCCGCGACCGGACTCGCATATCTCGCCCATGCGCCGCTGTCTGACGTCGACCGGCTTCTCGCCCCGCCCCTGGCATCGTTCACGCCCCGCACCGAGACCGACGAGAAGGCCGTCCGGCGCGCCGTCCATCGCGCCCGCGTGCGCGGATACGCCGTCACGATCGGAGGATTCTCCGAGGGCATCAGCGCCGTGGCACAGGCCGTCATCGGACGCCAGGGCGTTCCGGTGGGTGCGATCTCCGTCTCCGGGCCGTCCACTCGCATCACTCCGGATCGACACCCCGTGCTGGGGCGCCTCGTCGCCCGCGCCGCCCAGACCGTCAGCGAAACACTCGGAGCTCCGCCGGAGCTCGTGAAGTCCCTCGGAGGAGCAGAACACTCATGAACAGACCGTCCGAGACCGTGGTGGTGCACCACGATGGCCCTGTCGCTGTCATCACGATCTCCGCACCCCGAGTGCGCAACGCGCTCTCGGCCGACACGCGGTCGGCGCTGCGCTACGCCCTCGAAGCCGCGGACAACGACGAGACGGTCCGCGCGATCGTCCTCACCGGCGCGGCAGGTCACTTCAGCGCAGGCATGGACATCTCCGAGATCAGCGTCGACAACGCCGCGATCGTCGAGCGCGACCTCGTGCGATTGGAGGAGTCGATCCTCCGCACGGCGAAGCCCGTGATCGCGGCGGTGTCCGGCACCTGCATCGGCGGCGGGCTCCAGCTGGCGATCGCGTGCGACATCCGCGTGTGCGATCACACCGCACGCTTCGCGCTGACGCCCGCGAAGCTGGGCATCGTCTATCCGATCTCCGCGATCGAGCGCCTCATCACGGCGGTCGGCGTGCCGGTCGCAACACGCCTGCTCTACGCCGCCGAGACGTTCGCCGCGGAGACCGCCCTGCGCTTCGGCATCGTCTCGGAGGTGTCCGAGGATGCCCGGCAGACGGCGATCGCCCTCGGGCACCGCATCGCGTCGATGTCGCCCGTGTCGATCCGGTCGGCTGCCGCAGCGATCGGCGCCATCCTGCGCGGCCCCGAGGCGATGGCCGCGGCGGCCGCCGACCTGGAGGCGACCGCACACACGGACCTCGCGGAAGGTCTGCGCGCCTTCGCCGCGAAGGAGGCGCCGCGCTTCGATCGCTGAGGACGGCCTCACGCGTCGGGGTCCCAGAGGCGGGCCAGGACGGCGACGCTCTCCTGGCCCGTCTCGCGCCCGGAGGGAATGCCGTACCGGATCATCGCGGCGGGATCCGGGGTGAACGTCGGGAGCGCCAGGGAGCCGGATGCGATGAAGCGCAGGAAGTCCGCGTGCATCGTCGCGTGTTCCGCGGGCGGCTCTCCGAGCTGATCCACGATGACGGGCAGATCTGCCACGCCGAGGAAGAGCGGGATGTCTGCGCAGTGCCCCGCGCCGTGCAGCGCGCTGGAGGCGGCGCCCACCTCGTAGCGCCAGGTGGGCGCGGCAGCCCCATGCGCCGCGGCCGCCGCGAACGCCGCTGATCGGAACAGCACATCGGTGAGGAGACGCCCGACCGTGCACTGATCGGAGGCGAGCCCGCGCCCGTAGGCCGCGGCCGGAGCACCCCACGAACCGCACAGCGCCTCCCACTCCCCCGTCGGGAGCGTCGGTTCATCGGGTGCGACGAACTCATCGCTCGTCGCACCGACCACCAGGGGAATCGCGGATCGACGCAGTCCCGTCACGATGGGATCGGGGAGAGTGTCGGTGCCGACGACGGGCATCATGAGCCGGGAATCCGGTGCCGGACCGTTGGCCCGGTCGTCCTGCGCCTCACGGCGGCTCCGGATCGCCAGCTGCATCCGCTCCCGCGAGACGTCGGCCATCGATGAGGCGGTGGGCTCGACGGCGAAATCGTCGGCCAGGCCGCGCGCGTTCCGCTCGGCCCGCCCGACGTCGGTCGCGAGAAGCGTGCCGGACATCGACCACACCGCCCGGAACAGACCGCGGGCCGCGGGCGAGCTCGCCAGGCACAACGCGATCCCCCCGCCCGCGGACTGACCCGCCAGCGTCACGCGCTGCGGATCACCGCCGAACGCCGCGATGTTCTCCTGAACCCATTCGAGGGCGCACACGACGTCGCGCAGGCCGCGGTTGTCCGCGCCGTCGGCCACGAAGCCGAAGCCGTCAAAACCCAGTCGGTAACTCGGCACGACCATGATCGCCCCGGCCGAGACGATGCCCTCCCCGCGATACCACGGGCTCGCGATGCTTCCGGCGAGAAATCCCCCGCCGTGCACCCACACCACGACGGGGCGGCCGTCCCCCGCCGCTGCTTCCGCCGGCGTGAACACGTTCAGATTGAGAATGTCCTCGCCGGGGACGGAGGGTTCTGGGACAAAGGTGTCGCTCGACAGCGCGATGATCTGGGGGGTGCTCCCCCATGTCTGCGCCGGCAACACCCCGTCGTGTCGAGCTCGCCGCGCCGGGGCGCGAAAGCGGCCGACGCCGGTGGGCGCCTCGGCGTAGGGTATGCCGCGAAACTGCAGGCCGGCTGCTGTGACGCACCCGGCCCATGCGCCGGACGGCGCCACGACGACCCTGGTGTTCGACGAGACCATGACGTGCTCCTCCTATTTGAGCCCCGCAGTCGCGATCCCCTGAATGAAGTAGCGCTGCAGAAAGATGAAAAGAATGAGAACAGGGAGCATCACCACGACGGCGCCCGCCAGCAGGACACCGTAGAACGTCGTGTTGACGCCCTGCGATGCGATCGCCAATCCGAGCGGCGCCGTGTAAGTGCCCTGCGACTGGGCCACGACGAGCGGCCAGAGGAACAGGTTCCAGGCGAACAGGAAGGAGAGGATCGCGACGGTCGCGAGTGCCGGCCCGACCAGCGGGAGGAAGACGCGCACGAAGATGCGCAGCTCGCCGGCGCCGTCGACACGGGCGGCCTCAAGCAGTTCGTCCGGGATCGAGTAGGAGAACTGCCGCATGATGAAGACGCTCAGCGGCATCGCCATGAACGGCACGACGATGCCGGCGAGGGTGTCCGTGAGATTCAGCTGCACGATCACGAGGAACTGCGGTACGAAGATCGCCACGTACGGGATCATCATCGACCCGATCACCAGGGCGAAGACGGCGTTCTTGCCGGGGAAGGAGAACTTCGCCAGGGCATACCCCGCCATCGCGCCGAAGACGATGTTGGCGATCACGGTGGATCCGGCGACGATGATGCTGTTCAGCAGATAGGTCGCGAAGCCCCGGTCGACGAACAGCGACACGAAGTTGTCGACATACGTGAAGCTGCGCGGCAGCCAGGCGCCGGGGTCGCTGAGGAACTCCGCCTGGGTCTTGAACGCCCCGCCCAGTACCCAGACGAAGGGCAGCATGAGGACGAGGACGACCACGATCAGGACGACGTAGAAGATGCTTTCGCGCAGACGAGATGTACGCATCAGTGCTTCGGCCTCAACAATCGGAACTGGAGGAAGCTGACGCCGCCGATGAGCGCCAGCAGGATGAACGAGGAGGCCATCGACACAGCGATATTGCCGAAACCGAACTGCTCGAAGACCCAGAGCGCGAGTGTCTTGGTGGCTCCGAGCGGGCCTCCTGCGGTGACGAGATACGGCTCGTCGAACATGTTGAAGAACTGGATCATCATGAGCACGCTCACCAGGAGCGTCGTCGGCCGCAGCAGCGGGAAGACCACCTCCCGGAACTGCTGTCCTGCGCTTGCTCCGTCCAGTGCCGCGGCTTCCCGGAGTTCCGCCGGTATCGACTGCAGCCCGGCGAGGAACAGCACCATGCAGGTGCCGATCTCACGCCAGATCCCCAGCGCCGCCACGGTGGGCACGGCGAACATCGCGTCGCCGAGCCAGTTCGGCGTGGGCAGGGCGAGTGTCGCCAGCAGCGCGTTGACCGGGCCATCGGTGGTGAACGCGTACTGCCAGATCATCGCTGCCGCGACGATGTTCGTGACCACGGGGACGTAGATGAGTCCACGGAAGAACGATCGCAGGCGCCGGATCCCCGAGTCGAGGATCATCGCCAGCACCAGACCGACGGCCATAGACGTCGGGACGGTGATGAGGACCATGAGCAGAGACGTGCCCAGCGCCCGCAGGAAGGTCGGGTCCGTGAGCACCCTGGCGAAATTGTCGAGTCCGACGACGTCGACGCCGAAGGGATCACGGAGATCTCTGGCGCTGATGTCGGTGAGGCTCATCGCCAGAGCCGACACCACGGGAATCGCCAGGAAGCAGAGGAAGGCGATGAGGAACGGCGACAGGAAGACCCACGGAACCCACGGCGCTGTCAGCCGATAGCGCCGGCGCTGCGGGAGCCCCGCGGTGGAGGCGGGCACGCCCGCTTCCACCGCGGACGGAAGGGAGGAGATCACTTAGCGTGCTCCCGTGCCGATCGACGATGCCGCCTGTTGCGCGGCATCCAGTGCTTCCTGAGCCGTCGCCGCGCCACGAGCGACGCGCTCGATCTGCTCGCCGAGGAGCTTGCCGACCTGCGCCCACGTCGGGGCCGCCGGCGTGGATATGCCGGTCGCGATCGCCTCGCGCACCGGCTCGAGGGAGGGGTTGTCCGCGATCGCAGGGTTCTGCTCCCACGCCGCAGGGACGGCGGGAAGGTTGCCGAAGTAGTCGTACCAATCGCTCTGAACGCCCGGTTCGAGCAGCCAGCGTGCGAGCTTCCATGCGCCGTCCGCGTTCTGGGCGTCCTCGGGGACGGCGAGGCTGCCGCCGCCGATCGTGGCGATGGAGCCCTGCGGCCCTGCGGGCGGTTGGATGACGGCCATGTGGGTGTGCGACCAGTCGTCGCCACCGGCCTCGTCGACGCGGCTTGGCAACCACGGCCCGTTGAACATCGCCGGGCTCTTGCCTGACACCATGTTGGGAACCGTGTCGAGGAAGCCAGGGCCGTCCGGAGAGACCAGGCCCTCGTCGAAAAGCGAACCGATGAACTCCAGAGCCACGACGTTCTCGGGCGCGTTGATCGTCCACTCCGATCCG
The DNA here is from genome assembly GCF_058349825.2 of Microbacterium longlingense. Classification (NCBI taxonomy): domain Bacteria; kingdom Bacillati; phylum Actinomycetota; class Actinomycetes; order Micrococcales; family Microbacteriaceae; genus Microbacterium; species Microbacterium longlingense. The sequence continues at coordinate 407,010 of NZ_JBYRJA020000002.1, read as the reverse complement.
TCTGCGCTGATCAGCGAACCGCCGTTCTGCGCCGCGAAGCCGGCGAACTGCTGCGCCGTGTAGTCGTTGTACTCGACATCCAGAGCGATCGGGAACTCCACCCCCGCGGCCTGGAGGGTGCGGCCGAACTGCCGCAGGTCGTCCCAGGTCGACGGTGTCGGGGCGCCGAACTGCTCTGCGATGTCCGACCGGTAATAGAACACCTGGGCGTAGGTGTACCAGGGCAGGCCGTACGACACGCCATCGACCTGCGCGCCCTCCCACGCGGAGGTGAAGAAGTCGTCCGGGTCGACGAGGCCGTCCGGCACCGCCGCGAATCCGCCCGTGTCGAAGAGCGAGGCCTGGGTCTGGCTATAGAGGAACACGAGATCGGGCACCTTGCCGGAAGCGATCGCCGCGGTGAGCTTGGCGTCGAACTCTCCCGACGGGATCTGCGTGATCTTCACCTCGACATCGGGGTTGGCGTCCTCGAACTGCGCGACGAACTCGGGCAGCCGCTCTCCCTCTCCGCCGCCCGCCCAGAACTCGACGACCCCGGCGGCGGGGGTCTCATCGACCGACTCGGACGTGCTGATCGGCCCGGCATCCCCGCGCCCGCACCCGGCGAGCAGCAAGGGGACCAGGGAGAGCGCGAGCGGCACCTGCCAGCGACGCTGCTGCCGGCCCTTCGCTGAGATTTCCGTCATGGCGGTTTCCTTCCAGTGGTGGTCATGGGGGCATGACGACGAGGCGATGGGGACGTCCCCGCCGGCATGGGCCGGGGCCGCTGCCCGCCGCGCGGGGCGGGAGCCCGAGGACGGGCGGTCGCAGAGGCAGGTCCGAGTCGGCTGCGAATGCCCGACACTCGACCGCATGCGGTCGTCCTGGTGTGCCATGACCCGTCCTTCCCGGTGCGCCACTGCACTCGGTCGGCTCTCCCCGACGTTTTCGTCGGCCAGTGATTATCAGCACAGTCCGACGACTTTTGTCAATCTTCGTTATAAGTGGGTCATGTTATTGTTTGAGCCGGCGAAAGCCGGGAAGGGGCGACGATGAATCGGAGCAGGACCATGCCACTGAGGTCTGGCATCGGACCGCGCGAGGTGTTCCAGCTGTTCCGCGACGGCAAGGCTCACACCCGGGGCGAGATCGTGACGATGACCGGGCTCCCCCGGTCCACCGTCGTCTCACGCCTGGACGAACTGCAGTCTGCGGGTCTCATCGGCAGCGACGGAACGGCCGCGTCCACCGGAGGGCGCCCGTCGACCCAGCTGCGGCTGCTGCCTGCCTCGCGGCTGATCCTCGCGTGCGACATCGGCGTACGCCACACCACCGTGGCGATCACCGATCTCTTCGGAGTTCCGCTGGCCTCCGCCACGCGGGCATCAGAGATCGCCTCTGGTCCCGCCCGGATTCTGAGCTGGTGCTCGGAGACCGCGCTCGGCCTCCTCGCCGAAATGCAGCGCCCCGCGGCAGACGTCCTCGCGATTGGCATGGGCCTGCCCGGTCCGGTGGACTTCGAGACCGGAACGCCGCTCAGCGAGCAGATCATGCCCGGCTGGAGCCGGCTCAGCGTCGCGGACTGGATGGCAGAGCGATGGGACGCGCCAGCGCTCGTCGACAACGACGTCAACGTCTCGGCACTGGGCGAGCGCGACGCCGCGCGCCCCGACGAGCAGGACGTGGTCTTCGTCAAACTCTCCTCCGGCATCGGCGCCGGCCTGATCGCGGGGGGACAGCTGCAGCGCGGCGCTCACGGCGTCGCGGGCGACATCGGACATATCCGCGTCACGGATGCCCCGGAGACGGTGTGCTCCTGCGGCAAGACCGGCTGCCTGTCCTCGGTGGCATCCGGGATGGCGCTGGTGAGGCGACTGGCTGAGCTCGGCCTGCCCGTCGCGAGCATGGATGACGTCCTCGCACAGGCAGCGGCAGGCACCGGCATCGCCTCTCACGCCCTCCGCCAAGCCGGTCAGATGGTCGGCGAGGTGCTGGCGGCCTACGTCAGCATCCTGAACCCGTCATCGATCGTTCTCGGCGGGACACTCGTCGCGAAGGGCGACCACGTCGTCGCCGGGGTCCGGGAGGCGCTGTATGCGCGGTCACTGCCCATGGCCACGGAGTCGCTCACCATCGCGGTGTCAGCCCTCGGCCCGCAAGCGGCACTCCGGGGCGCGAGCGCTCTCGCCCTCGACCACGCACTCGCCCCCAGCCGCTTCGCCGCCGCAGAGGGTGCGCACCGCTGAGCCGGGCGGGCACCGCCGTGCGATCCGCATGGATCGCATGGATCGCACGGCTCCTGCGGCGTGCGCGGAAACGGGCCAGAAGCCTGACTCAGGAGGAATCGGCGCGGCACCCCGCAAACCCCGGCTTCGGGGCCATCGGCCGCGATTCTGCCTGAGTTAGGTTGCGGAGGCGGCCGCGCGTCATGCGAAGTACCGGTCATGGTGCCATCGGCATCCCGGATTGAACGCGCCGGAACAGCGCGCGCACGCTGGCGCCGTGAGGTACTCGTCGATGGTCGACACGCCGCCGCAGCGACCGCACAGAAGCGCTCCCGTGGCGTGCGCGGAAACGGGCCAGACGACGACCTCGTGACCGGCGACGGCGTCGTGACAGGCGTGGCACGGATACCAGCATCGACAGCACGCGAACAGGATCGACAGCACGTCGTCGGGGCCGGCGTAGTGCGCGCAGCGCGTCTCGGCGTCGAGCCCCAGGCCGTGCACGACATGTCCGCCCACGACGACGCGCCCGCCGCTCTGATCCCGCGTCATCCGATCCCCCGTGCGGTCATCGCGTCGGCCCGATGCGGACGACCGTAGGCACCGCCTCCGCGCGCCCACCGCCAGATCTGCTCCGACCATTCTGCGGATTCGTCACGTGTACCGCCCTCCGCCAACTGCGCCCCCTGACGCCAGATACCTCGGTGTGATCTCTCAGGGAGCTTTATAGATTGATGCAGAAAGATTCGCGCTGGCCTGGACTTGAGGGATATACAAACAGTTTCCAGCTGCCCCGATGTATCCTGTCAGCATCCCAACACCAATGATCGTACCATTGGTGTTGGAGCGCACTACGGGGCTTCCACTGTCACCCTTAGGGCAATCAACGGGCCCTGAGGTCCCACCCTGGATAAGGGCAGGACCCACCGGGCCGTACCCCCAGTTCCACGCGGCATAGTTGTCCACGATATTTCGAGCGGTCTTTAGCCCGGAGCTACTGTTGAGAGCCACCAGGAGCGGGATATAGTTAGACGTTATATCTGAGACGACGTCACGTCTCGTGCTTGTAGATGGGCCCCCAAAGTACATGTTTGGATTAAACTGGCTCGGTCCGCCCGAGCTTCGGATCAAGAAGGTATCCGCCGCGACGTTGTAGTAGTATCTCGACCCTACTGATGTCCCAAAATTGTACCAGTTGGGGTATTGCACTGAGCCGTTGCTCATGTTGCGAGCGCAGTGCTCGGCCGTTGACCCCAGGACCTCCCCTGTGCCCCACTTCTTCCAGGTGAACCCCTGCGTGCAGAACCACGTATTCGAGTTGTGATTGTTCGTGAGGTTAGCATTCGGGCGTAGATTAATCGCGCCAGACCAGTTCGGGTCATCGTCAACTCGATTAGAACTCGGCGTGATGTACAGGGCACCTTCAACGCTGACGGGAATGCCTTCGATGATGAGCGAACCGTCGCTCCAGCGCTTCGCCGCCCCCACATCCTCCGTATGAATTGTCATCTCTCCGGCGATTGGGCTGAAGAAGACACTCGTGATCTGAGTGATCCCATACGAGGCGGCGAGTGGATCCTCCGGATCGACGAGGCGCATGGCTATCTGCGCCTGATGCCCTGGATTTGTATTCAGAGCGTTCGATCTCACTGGGTAGGTCGCGTCCGAAGCGACCTGATCCACGATGGACTCTATTTCTTTCGATGTCTGACTGTTCGCGTCATAGTGCACGACAAGCCCGCCATCGACTTCTTCGATCACCGTTTGCCCGGAGAACCGAGGATCAAGCTCATTGATCCCGGCCTCCTCTAGCCGCTTCAGCGTCGCATGAAGATCATCATTTGCCGTTTGCGCGAGGACTTCATCCACGGTCGGCATATCATCGCCATCGTGAGCACCATCCGCCGCCGAAGCGATGTTGAGCGGAGACAAAACCCCCACTATCAACGTCGCCAGCGCAGTTCCGATCGCAAACTTGCAGATCTTCGTCATTATCCCCCCAGATACGATTGGCTTGATCATAAAGCACGCCGCCCAATGGGACAAGCGTGAGATGATGCACGACGCTCCCGCGTCATCCAATCCCCCGCGCGGTCATCGCGTCGGAGACATCGTCGGCGCGACGCAACGACATCACCAGCAAGGGCACGATGGCGCGAACCCCGATGCGCACCCCCCTGGCCTGCTGGGCCTCGCGTACCCGCCGCGCCAGATCCGCGATCGATGGCACGAGGGCGATCGCGAGCGACAGCGTGAATCCCGCGCGCCACGGGTCGACGCCGAGACGTCGGAGAGGGGCCAGCATGCGTTGCACGACATCGAGCAGGTCGTCCGTGCGGGTGGTGAGGGTGAGCACGCCTGCCAGCAGGACGACTGCGACCACGCGCGCGGTGTTCACCAGCGCGGTCTGCGGCGCGAGGAAGATCACCTGAGGAAGGGCCAGCATCACCACGAGCCAGCGGATCCCCCACAGCTGGCGCGCCGCATCGCGGATACCCATGCCGCCGAGCACCGAGCCGGCGGCCACGACGAGGACCGCGGCGACAAGCACCACCGGCCCCGACGGGGTCAGCGACAGGGCAAGGGCCACCGTGGCGAGCCCCGCGAGCTTCCACCCCGCTGATGTGCGGTGCAGGAAGCTGCCTCCGGGACGGTAGAGCGATATCACGCCGCCTCCCGCCGATAGCGATCGATGACCTCTGCCGGCGGGCCGATGTGCTCCAGGCGGCCCCGCTCGAAGCGTAGCGCGATGGCGCATCGTGCGGCGAGCTCGAGATCGTGCGTGACGATGAGCGTCTGCGCCGCCGCTCCCCCGGTCAGCAGGTCGCCCATCCGCCGCGCGTTGACGAGATCGAGCAGCGTCGTCGGCTCGTCGGCGACCAGGAGCGATGGCGCCCCGGCGAGCACCGCGGTGAGCGCGAGCAACTGCTTCTGCCCCCCGGAGAGCGTGTGCGCCGCGCGGTCCGCCAGCCCGCCGAGTCCATGCCGGAGGAGCAAGCCTTCGACGCGTCCCGACACCTCGGACCGCGACAGGCCGCGGCCCCGAAAAGACAGCGCCACATCCTCCGCGACGGTCGGCATGAGGATCTGCGCGTCCGGGTCGGTGAACACGAATCCCACCCTGGCGCGAGCTGCCCGCGGATCGCGGGCGACGTCGACACCGTGCACCCGGACGCTTCCCTCCGTCGGCCGTACCAAGCCGTTGAGCAGCCGCGCGAAGGTCGACTTTCCGGAACCGTTGGCGCCGATCACCGCGATGGTCGGCTGATCGAGCGTCAGGCTCACCGGCTCGAGAATGCGGCGCCCCTCGATGACGACGCCCGCGCGATCGAGGCGGATGCCGGCGTCGTCAACGCCGACGCCGCCGGCGGCCGCACGTCGCATCGCCTGGTCAGCCCGCATCCGCCCGCACCGGTTCGGCAGACACGCTCGCGATCGTGCCCTCCCGCACCGCCGCGAAGGCCGGCGGATAGGCGCGCTGCAGGGCAAGGGTCAGCACCGTCGCCAGCACGGCCTTGACGATATCGCCCGGCACGAAGAGCAGGCTGGTCACAAGGGTTTCAGCCACGGGCAGCCCGGTGATCGCTGACTGCACCGGGATGCCGAGAGCGTAGATGCCGATGACGCCACCGACGAGGCATCCGAGCAGAACACGCCACGCGCGAAGCGGCCGCCCGCCAGCGTGGGCGATGAGGCCGACGAGGATCGCGCCGGGCAGCCAGCCCACAAGATATCCCACCGTTGGCCCGACGAAGACGCCCATTCCTCCGCGTCCGCCGGAGAGCACCGGGAGTCCGACGGCCACGAGGGCGATCACCACGAGGACAGCGAGCGCGCCCCGCCGCCACCCCAGCACGGCACCGGCGAGCATCACCCCGAGCGTCTGCGCGGTGATCGGCACCAGCCCGGGTACGGGAATCGCGGGAGCCAGTCCGAGCACGACGATGATCGCGGCGAACACCGCGATCCGGGCGATGTCACGGCTGTCGAAGGGGGCGGATCTGGTCATGGGTCCTCCTCGGGTCCGGAGGATCACGGCCTCCTGAACGGTGTTCAATTGAACGGCGTTCAGTATAGTCATGAGATGCCTCCGCCCGCACCACGCCTCGATCGCACCGTGATCGTCGAGGCCGCACTGGACCTCCTCGACGCGGTCGGGCTCGCCGACCTCACGATGCGGCGACTCGCCCTCACGCTGGGCATCCAGGCATCGGCGCTGTACTGGCACTTCCCCAGCAAGCAGGCGCTGCTCGCCGCGGTCGCAGACGCCATCATCGCCCCGGCCGTTGCATCTCTCGACGGCGACGCCAGCGCGGACGCCGTCGCGCGCGTCCTCCGCGACGCGCTCCTGCAACACCGTGACGGCGCGGAGGTGGTGATCAGCACGCAGGCGCTCGCGCTCGGCTCCGGCGCATCGCACGCCCGTCTGTCGGCGGCTCTGGGCAGCACGGGCCCCGGCGCGACCGTGCTCCTGCACTACCTGCTGGGGCACGCCACGATCGTCCAGCAGCGCATCCAGGCCGCCGCCCTCGGTGTCGTCGACGAAGACGCCGCGGCGACCGCCGACCGCATGGCCGCCGAGTTCGACGCGGGGGTCGCTGCCATCCTGCGCGGGCTCACCGCTGGCACCGGGTGAACGGCATCCGGCAGCACCGCGCACGGCAGTAGGCGCGAGTCCTCAGAACCGGGCCTCGGCCGCGCCAACCCGCTGCATGCGGCCTTCTTCCGGATACAGTCCCGCGGCGAGACGAACGCGGAGAGGCAGCGACGTCGACAGAGAAGGCGCGGACTGCGGTGGACGCCAGCACCCCGATGCGACGCTGACAAGACTGAGCCCCCGTCACGGCCCTGAGCTTCACCGCCACAGAGACAGCCAGCAGGCGGTAACGAGCAAGAGGCCTGGAAGAGCTGCCACGGTTGGCTCGTGTTATTGCGGACGCCATCGAGTGGAGCGTTCTCGACGACTGCGAGCGCATGAGCCGACCACGAGGGACTACGACCGGGCAGGAATCCCCTACTCGAAGTAGTCCTCGTCGACCTCCACGGCGCTGAACCGCTGTTTCTCCTGGACGCCGACACGATAGGCAATCATCAGGTCGACAAGCTTCGCGCCGTCGATCAGGATGATGCGTGATTGCACCTTTTCGGCGTAGGCGATGGCGCCCGAGGTGAATGCGCTCGTGGTCAGGAAGACGCCTCGCGAGGCTCCGAAGCCATGGAGCGCCCCGACGAAAGCCTGGATCGGCTCGCGACCGACGTTGTTGCCCTCTTTGTACCGTTTCGCCTGAATGTAAACCTGGTCAAGCCCCAGGGCGTCCTGATCGATGAGGCCGTCGATTCCCTCATCGTTGCTTCCGCCGATGCGCTTGCCACGCTGAGCGGCTCCCCCATACCCCATCTTCAAGAGCAGGTCCACGACGGCCTGTTCGAAAAAGTCGGGGTGGCTGTTCCGAAGCCTGTCAAGGAGACTCTCACCGACGCTGGCCTCGATACGAGCAACCGCGTCCTCGATGACTTCGATCGGGTCGGCGATCTCATCGGTGGTCTCCGCTTCCCTGCTCGGCGACGAAGTCTTTGCCTTCTCAGGCCAAAAGGGCGCGAAAACCTCGCGAGCGAGTGCGTAGTCGAATCCGCTCGGGTGGTCTGCCAGGGCCTTTCGGCCTGCGTCGTTGATGACGTAGCGGCCACGTTCGGGCTTATCGACCCATTGCGCCTTCCCGAGATGGCTGAGAACCCAGCCCATTCGTTGCTCGAAGCGGGTGCTGCCCGACTTCAGAGTCTCAGCACGGGCGTCGTCGCTGATGCCGATGTGCGCGGCAACAGCGTCGAAGATCTCGCGCCGCTGGTAGTTCCTTCCATCCGAGAGCACCCGGAGCGTGGGGACCACCAAGACTGGCCAAATCGGCACAAGCGATGAGTCTTCAGACATGGAGATCATTATCGCTGTTGCATTCGGGAAGGTCAGCGCCCCAAGCCCTGTTCGCCTCCGACGCACCCGCTGCCGTCTGGTACACGACGATGCTGATCTCCGCGCACCGCAAGTGTCGATCACGCTTCGCCCGTCAGAGCAAAGGCCACCCGCTCGGAAACACCGACCAGGAGCCGCCGTTCATCGGGCGACCGAGCGCGACCGATCGTCAGATGGCGAAGCCGAGCGCGCGCATCATGTCGCGCCCGTCGTCGGTGATGCGTTCCGGACCCCACGGCGGCATCCAGACCCAGTTGATCCGGAAACGTTCGACCACCGGCTCGAGCGCCTGCGCGGTCTGCTCCTCGAGGACGTCGGTGAGCGGACACCCCGCGCTCGTGAGCGTCATGTGGATCACGAGCGCATCTGTCTCGTCGTCCCAGGCCAGATCGTAGATCAGGCCGAGGTCGACGACGTTGATCCCCAGCTCGGGGTCCATGACGTCCTTCAGGGCTTCGAGGACCTCGTCGTACTTCTCCTCGGTGAGCGTCGCGGACATGGCCACAGCCTACGCCTGCAGCGGGGCGGAGGGGTCGAGGAAGCGGTCGTAGCCCTCCTCCTCGAGGCGGTCCGCGAGCTCGGGCCCGCCCTCTTCGACGATCTTGCCCGCGACGACGACGTGCACGAAGTCGGGGTGGATGTAGCGCAGGATCCGGGTGTAGTGCGTGATGAGGAGAACGCCCATCCCGCTCGACTCCTTGGCACGGTTCACGCCCTCGGAAACGATCTTGAGAGCGTCGACGTCGAGACCGGAGTCGGTCTCGTCGAGCACCGCGAACGCGGGCTTGAGGAGCTCGAGCTGGAGGATCTCGTGACGCTTCTTCTCACCACCGGAGAAACCCTCGTTGACGTTGCGCTGCGCGAACTTCGGATCCATGCGCAGGTCCTTCATGGCCTGCTTGACCTGCTTGGTCCAGTCGCGGATCGCGGGCGCCTCGCCATCGATGGCGGTCTTGGCGGTCCGCAGGAAGTTCGTCACGGTGACGCCGGGGATCTCGACCGGATACTGCATCGCGAGGAAGAGACCGGCGCGGGCGCGCTCGTCCACGCTCATTTCGAGGACATCCTCGCCGTCGAGCGTGATCGACCCCTGAGTGACGGTGTACTTCGGGTGGCCGGCGATCGTATAGGCCAGCGTGGACTTGCCGGAGCCGTTGGGGCCCATGATGGCGTGGGTCTCGCCGGAGCGCATCGTGAGGTCGATGCCGTTGAGGATCGGAGTGGTTCCGGCATCCGTCTCGACCGTCACGTGCAGGTCGCGGATCTCGAGGACAGACATGGTGGGGCTTCCTTCGTCAGTACGTGTGCGTGTGGTGAGGCGCCCGGCTCAGAGGCCGGAGACGTCCTTCGTCACGGTGGGATCGATGTAGACGTCGTCGTCGTCGATCTCGACGACGTAGACGGGGACCGGCTCGAACGCCGGCAGGTTCAGCGGCTTGCCAGTGTGCAGGGAGAACGCGGAGCCATGAGCCCAGCACTCCAGCGAATCTCCCTCGACGAAGCCGTCTGCCAGGGAGATGTCGCCGTGGGTGCAGGTGTCGCCGATCGCGAAGATGTCTCCGGCGGCGTCCATCACCACCGCGATCGGGACACCGTCGAGCTCGACCCGCAGGGCGGTGTCCTGCTCGAGATCGGAGACGGCGCAGGCGCGCTGTCGGGTCACTGCGCCTCCCCGGCGAGCTCGGCCTCGATGGCGTCGCGCAGCTCCTCCTCCAGGGACGGGATGCCGATGCGCTGGACGATCTCGCTGAGGAAGCCGATCACGACAAGCCGCCGCGCCTCCTCCTCGGCGATGCCGCGGGCCTGCAGGTAGAACAGCTGCTCGTCATCGAAGCGGCCGGTCGCGCTCGCGTGGCCGGCCCCGGCGATGTCACCGGTCTCGATCTCCAGGTTCGGGATGGAGTCGGCGTGGGCTCCCTCGGTGAGCACCAGGTTCCGGTTCGCCTCATAGGAGTCCGTGCCGGTGGCATCGGGACCGATCAGCACGTCACCGATCCAGACGCTGTGCGCCTTGTCGCCCTGCAGCGCACCCTTGTAGAGCACGTCGCCGACGGTGTGGGGCCCGTGGTGGTAGAGGTACACCTGGCTCTCCAGGTGCTGACCGGCGTCCGCGAAGGACAACCCGTAAAGGCGCCCCTCCGATCCGGACCCCGCGAGGTCGACGGACGGGTTGACGCGCACGACACCGCCGCCGAAGGTCACCACGAAGTGGGTGAGCTTCGCGTCGCGGTCGACCCGCGCCTGGTGGGCGGCGAGATGAACCGCGTCATCGTTCCAGCGCTGCACGCTCACCACCGTGAGCCGGGCGCCGTCGCGGACGATGATCTCCACGTTCTGGAGGTAGCGGGCGTCGCCGGCGTGGTGCAGCAGCACCGTCGCCGAGGAATGCGGCATGGCCTCGATGACGATATGGGATGCGCTGACGGCGTCGGCGCTTCCCGTCAGGTCGATGCGCACCGGTTCGGCGACCTCGTGGTCGGCGGGGATGCGCACGTGCAGCGGGTCTCCGGAACGCTGCCAGGCCAGGGCCGCAGGCAGATCCTCCGGGCGGAAGAACTCGCCACGCTCGCCGGAGGCGACCAGGAGAGCAGCCGCCTCGGCGGTGTCGATCTCCGCGGGCGCGGTGACCGCGTCATCGGAGAACAGCCCGCGGACGCGATCGATCGGAGTGTGCTTCCAGTTGACCTCGCGCCCGGTGGGCATGCCGAAATCAGCCGGGTCGAACGACGACAGTCGCTCAGATCGGGTCTGCACGGGAACGAAGGCCGCAGCCGGGTCGACGTGCGCGTGCTTCTCAGCGGCCTCCGCGGCGGTGCCGGGGGCCTCAGTGGTCGCCGCCATCAGCCGACCGATCCTTCCATGCCCATTTCAATGAGCTTGTTCAGTTCCATCGCATACTCCATCGGCAGCTCGCGCGCGATCGGCTCGATGAACCCGCGCACGATCATGGCCATCGCCTCGTCCTCTTCCAGCCCGCGAGACTGCAGGTAGAAGAGCTGCTCCTCGCTGACCTTCGACACCGTGGCCTCGTGACCGAGCTGCACGTCGTCGACGCGGATGTCGATCGCCGGATACGTGTCGGAGCGCGAGATCGTGTCGACCAGCAGAGCATCGCAGCGGACGGTGTTGGCGGAGTGATGGGCGTTCGCGTCGACGCGCACCTCGCCGCGGTAACCGGATCGGCCGCCGCCGCGCGCGATCGACTTCGACACGATCGACGACTGCGTGTAGGGCGCCATGTGAATCATCTTGGCGCCGGCGTCCTGATGCTGCCCAGGGCCGGCGAAGGCCACAGACAGGGTTTCGCCCTTGGCGTGCTCGCCCGTGAGGTAGATCGACGGATACTTCATCGTCACCTTCGAGCCGATGTTGCCGTCGACCCACTCCATGGTGGCGCCCTCTTCGGCGATCGCCCGCTTGGTGACGAGGTTGTAGACGTTGTTCGACCAGTTCTGAATCGTCGTGTAGCGGACGCGGGCGCCCTTCTTCACGATGATCTCGACGACCGCGGAGTGCAGCGAGTCGCTCTTGTAGATCGGCGCCGTGCAGCCCTCGATGTAGTGGACGTAGCTGTCCTCGTCCGCGATGATCAGCGTCCGCTCGAACTGGCCCATGTTCTCGGTGTTGATCCGGAAGTAGGCCTGCAGCGGGATCTCGACGTGCACGCCCTTGGGGACGTACACGAAGGAGCCGCCCGACCACACGGCGGTGTTGAGCGCGGCGAACTTGTTGTCCCCCGCCGGGATGACGGTGCCGAAGTACTCCGTGAAGAACTCCGGGTGCTCGCGCAGCGCCGTGTCGGTGTCGAGGAAGATCACGCCCTGACTCTCCAGGTCCTCGCGGATCTGGTGGTACACGACCTCCGACTCGTACTGGGCCGCGACGCCCGCAACGAGGCGCTGCCGCTCGGCCTCGGGGATACCCAGGCGCTCGTAGGTGTTGCGAATGTCCTCCGGCAGATCTTCCCAGCTCTGGGCCTGCTTCTCGGTGGACCGCACGAAGTACTTGATGTTGTCGAAGTCGATCTCGCTGAGGTCGGCGCCCCAGGTCGGCATCGGCTTGCGCCCGAAGAGCTGCAGGCCCTTGAGGCGAGTCTTCAGCATCCATTCCGGCTCCGCCTTGAGGGCGGAGATGTCACGCACCACCGCCTCGCTGAGGCCGCGCTTGGCGCTCGCGCCGGCTGCGTCGGCGTCGTGCCAGCCGAATTCATACACCCCCAGTCCGTCGAGCTCTGGGCGATCGATCAGCACATCCGACATCTCACACTCTCCTCATCGGGTCCGACGGTGTCAGCCGCCCCGGCACGCTGGTTCCCCGTTCGAGTGGGCGGGGTACGGCCGCTGGTGGGCCCTCTTCACATCGGCACGGACGTCCGCGCCTAGACTGGGGACGTGCGCGCCGCGCCGTCCCGCATCTCTGATTCTACAGGTTTCGAGCGGGGCAGAGCCCGCAGCGCCCCACCCGTCAGAGAGCCGGAGAAAATCGATGACTTCCACCGCCCCGTCGTCTGCCGCCCCCGCGCGAGAGGACGGTGTACGACCCCTCTGGGGCTGGCTGCCGACGGGCATCGACCGCCGGATCCGGGTGTTCGCCTGGCTGTCCTTCATCGCCGAGACCATCATCATCGGCACCGGCGGCGCCGTACGTCTGACCGGCTCCGGCCTGGGCTGCACGGAGTGGCCGCTGTGCACACCGGAGTCGCTGACACCGGTTCTCGAGGTTCAGGGGCTGCACGGGGCCATCGAGTTCGGCAACCGCATGATGACCGGCCTGGTGGGGATTCTCGCGATCGTCGTGCTGCTGTTCGTCCTGCACGCCGTCGGCGGGCGCCGCCTCTTCATCACAGCGGCCTGGTACGGGGCCGGTGGCGTCGTCGCTCTCGTCGCCGGCTCGGTCCTCGAGCGCATCGGGGTGCCGTTCGGGTTCGTCATCGGCTCGTCCGCGCTGACGCTGATCTGCATCGTCGCCGCCGTCCACGTCACCGCGGCCGCACCGCGTCGCAAGGATCTGGTGGCCCTCGCCGCGGTCGTGCTCGTCGGCGTCGTAGCCCAAGCCCTCGTCGGCGGCATCACCGTCAAGACCGATCTGAACCCGTTCATCGTCGGGTTCCATTACACCGCCTCTCTCCTGCTGGTCTGCGTCACCGCAGCGTTCCTGGTGCGCATGAACCAGCCGGACGGCGCTCGCGAGCGCACCGTTCCGCTGTGGTTCGCGATCCTCATGCACATCACAGGGCTCGCCCTGGCCGTGACGATCTTCTTCGGCGTCCTGACCACGGCGAACGGGCCCCACTCCGGCGACGCAGACATCGTCCGCACCGGTTTCGATGCCAGCGTGCTCGCGCACGTGCACTCCTGGCCGGGGTACATCCTGGCCGTCCTGCTGGCGACCGCACTGGTCGCCGCCCTCGTGCTGCGTCTTCCTCCGGCGCCGTGGCTGGTGGCCCTGACGCTCCTGGTCGTGGTGCAGATCGTCGTGGGCGTCTGGCAGGCCAGGACGTCGCTGCCGCCGGTTCTCGTCGGCGTGCACATGGTTCTCGCCGCGCTCGCGGCCGCCGCCTACACCGCGGCGGTGCTGAAGCTCAAGCGCCCGATCGAGCGCTGAGCGCCCGCGCCGAATCCTCAGGATGTTCAGGCCCGGGGGCCTGAACATCCTGAGGATTCGGCTAGGCCGACGAAGCGAGCCCGCCCCGCGCCCGACGGCGCAGGAATCAGAACGGCAGGAGCGGGTCCACGGCCACCGCGACGAACACCAGCGTCAGATAGGTGATCGAGGCGTGGAAGACGCGCATCGGCTTCGCGCCGCTGCCCGTGACCGCTCTGTTGTAGAGCACGTGGGACTCATAGATGAACCAGCCCCCGAACACGAGGGCGGAGGCCGAGTAGACGATCCCCATCCCGGCGACCGGGATGAGCAGAAGAGAGCACGCGACGGTCGCCCAGGCATACAGGATGACCTGCAGCCCCACCTGCGCGGCGCTCCGGGTCACGCCGAGCATCGGCACGTCGACGTCTTCGTAGTCGTCGGCGTACTTCATCGACAGGGGCCAGTAGTGCGGCGGCGTCCACAGGAACACCAGGACGAAGAGGATCCAGGCCGGCCAGCCGACCGAGCCCGTCACGGCCGCCCAGCCGATCAGCACAGGGAAGCACCCCGCGATTCCGCCCCAGACGATGTTCTGCTCGGTGCGGCGCTTGAGGATCATCGTGTAGATCACGACGTAGAAGAAGATCGCCGCGACCGACAGCGCCGTCGTCAGCGCGTTGGTGGTGAGGGCGAGCCACGCCGTGGACGCGACCGCGAGCACCCATGCGAACACCAGCGCTGCGCGGGGGGTGATCTCGCCGGTCACGAGCGGACGCCCCTCGGTCCGGTGCATCTTGGCGTCGATGTCACGGTCGAGGTACATGTTGAAGACCGCGGCAGAGGATGCACTCAGCGATCCGCCGATCACGGTGTTGATCATGAGCCAGAGGTTCGGCACGCCACCCTGCGCCAGGAACATCACCGGCACGGTCGAGACCAGCAGGAGCTCCAGGACGCGGGGCTTGGTGAGCGCGACATAGGCGCTGAGGGTCCGTCGGAACGAGCGCTGTGCCGCGGTCGGTCGGGTCACGGTCGAGATGTCGATCGCCTCCTCCAGGCATGAAAGCTGTGCACCCCGACGGAAACCGTCGTGCGCACCTTTCCGTAGTCTATCGTGACCGCCCGCGGGGCCGGCCTCGGCGACCGCGAATCCCTCGGCTCGGCGCAGACCCGTCACACTATGCTGGAACCGCGTGCACGCCGGGCTGGGCCGAGCCTGTCAGGTCCCGCGCAACCACACCGACAGAGAGGGCGCACAGTGACGCAACTGGACTGGGACGAGATCGATCGGCGCGCGGTGGACACCGCCCGAGTGCTGGCCGCCGATGCGGTGGAGAAGGTCGGCAACGGCCACCCCGGCACCGCGATGAGCCTGGCCCCGGCCGCCTATCTCCTCTACCAGCGGGTGATGCGGCATGATCCGACCGACACCGACTGGCTCGGCCGCGACCGCTTCATCCTCTCCGCCGGCCACAGCTCGCTGACGCAGTACGTGCAGCTGTACCTGGGCGGGTTCGGCCTCGAGCTCGACGACCTCAAGGCGCTGCGCACCTGGGGCTCGAAGACCCCCGGTCACCCGGAGTACGGCCACACCCGGGGCGTCGAGATCACGACGGGTCCGCTCGGACAGGGTCTGGCCTCCGCCGTGGGCTTCGCCTACGCGGCCCGCTACGAGCGCGGCCTGTTCGACCCGGAGGCCGCACCCGGCACCAGCCCGTTCGACCACTTCATCTACGTGATCGCCGGCGACGGCGATCTGCAGGAGGGCGTGACGAGCGAGGCCGCGTCCCTCGCGGGCCACCAGAAGCTCGGCAACCTGATCGCGATCTACGACTCGAACCAGATCTCGATCGAGGACGACACCGACATCGCTTTCAGCGAGGATGTCGCCGCACGCTACGAGGCGTACGGGTGGCAGGTGCAGACGGTCGATTGGAAGAGCACCGGAGAGTATGTCGAAGACGTCGCCGCGCTCAACGACGCGATCGCAGCAGCCCAGGCCGACACCGACCGCCCCTCGCTGATCATCCTGAAGACGATCATCGGCTGGCCGGCTCCCGGCAAGCAGAACACCGGCGGGATCCACGGGTCCAAGCTCGGTGCCGAGGAGCTCGCCGCCACGAAGCGCGTTCTCGGGTTCGACCCCGAGCAGAGCTTCGCCGTCGCCGACGACGTGATCGCCCACACCCGCGGTCTGGCCGCACGCGCCGCGGAGTCCCGCGCCGCGTGGCAGCGCGACTTCGATGCCTGGGCTGCCGCCAACCCGGAGCGCAAGGCGCTGCTGGACCGGCTTGAGGCCCATGAGCTGCCCGAGGACATCGCGGACGCCCTCCCGGTGTTCGAGGCCGGCACGTCGATCGCGACGCGTGCGGCATCCGGCAAGGTCATCAACGCCCTCGCAGCGCAGCTGCCAGAGCTCTGGGGCGGCTCCGCCGACCTCGCCGGCTCCAACAACACCACGATCGAGGGCGCTGCATCCTTCGTGCCGCCAGAGTGGTCCACCTCCTCGTGGCAGGGCGACCGATACGGCCGGGTGCTGCACTTCGGCGTCCGCGAGCACGCGATGGGGGCGATCGTCAACGGCATCGTCCTGCACGGACCGACCCGCGCCTACGGCGGCACGTTCCTGATCTTCAGCGACTACATGCGGCCGGCCGTGCGGTTGGCGGCGCTGATGAACGTGCCGAGCATCTTCGTCTGGACCCACGACTCGATCGCGCTCGGCGAGGACGGCCCGACGCACCAGCCCATCGAACAGCTGGCGACGCTGCGTGCGATCCCCAACATGACCATCGTGCGCCCCGCGGACGCGAATGAGACCGCGGTGGCGTGGCTCGAGCTGCTGCGGCGCCATGCGGGCCCCGCCGGCATCGCGCTGACCCGGCAGAACCTGCCGGTCCTGGCACGCGGAGACGGCGAGGCCAGCGGCGACACGCTGGCCTCCGCGGCCGACGTCGCGCGCGGCGCCTATGTGCTCGCCGAGGCGCCCAACGGCTCCCCCGACGTCATCATCATCGCCACCGGCTCCGAGGTTCACCTGGCCCTCGAGGCACGCGAGATCCTGCGCGGCGAAGGCGTGAACGCTCGCGTCGTCTCGGCCCCGTCCCTCGAGTGGTTCGCCGAGCAGGACGAGGCGTACCGCGAGCACGTGCTGCCGTCCGCCGTGACGGCACGCGTCTCCGTTGAGGCCGGCAGCCCGCTGACCTGGCGTGGGATCGTGGGCGACCACGGTCGCTCGGTCGGCATCGATCATTTCGGAGCATCGGCCAGCTACGAGACCCTGTACGAGAAGTTCGGCATCACCGCTGCGGCCGTGGTGGCCGCAGCCCAGGAGAGCATCGAGGAGAACCGATGACCACCCCCACCTCCGACCTCACGGCCGCCGGCGTCAGCATCTGGCTGGACGACCTCTCGCGCGCCCGCATCGCTTCCGGAAACATCGCCGACCTCATCCGCACCCGCGACATCAGCGGTGTGACGACGAACCCGTCGATCTTCGCCGCCGCGCTCACCAACCCGGACGACACCTCCTACGACGCGCAGGTCGCAGAGCTCGCCAAGAACGGCGCGACCGCGGAACAGGCTGTCTTCGAGGCGACCACCCAGGACGTGGCAGACGCTCTGGACGTGTTCCGCCCGACCTGGGAGGCCACGTCGCACGTCGACGGGCGCGTCTCGATCGAAGTCTCCCCCGACCTCGCGCATGATGCGGCCGGCACGGTCGCTCAGGCGAAGGAGCTGTGGGAGAAGATCGACCGACCCAACCTGCTGATCAAGATCCCGGCGACCGAGGCGGGCCTTCCAGCGATCGCGGACACGATCGCCGCCGGAATCAGCGTGAACGTCACGCTCATCTTCAGCCTCGACCGGTATGCCGCCGTCATCGATGCCTATCTGACGGGCCTCGAACGCGCGAAGGAGGCCGGCATCGACCTGTCGACCATCCATTCGGTCGCGTCGTTCTTCGTCTCCCGCGTCGACACCGAGACCGACAAGCGCCTCGATGCGATCGGCACAGAGGCCGCGGCGGCCCTGCGCGGCAAGGCGGGGCTGGCGAACGCACGACTCGCCTACGAGCTGTACGAGCGCGCCTTCACCTCGGATCGTGCGCTGGCCCTTCTCGCCGCAGGCGCGAACGCTCAGCGCCCGCTGTGGGCATCGACCGGCGTCAAGGACCCTGCCCTGCCCGACACGCTCTACGTGACCGAGCTGGTGGCGCCGAACGTCGTCAACACGATGCCGGAGAAGACCCTTGAGGCCCTGGCCGACCACGGCGTGGTCACCGGGGACACCATCACCGGTGGCTATGAGGATGCGCACGCCGTCTTCGCCGGGCTCGCTGCTGCGGGCATCGACTTCGACGATGTGACCCGGGTGCTGGAAGAGGAGGGCGTGGCGAAGTTCATCGACTCCTGGCACGACCTCCTCGGCCAGGTGTCCGAGACGATGGAGGGCCTCCGATGAGCTTCGAGCTGCACGCCACCGGCGCACCGCAGGACGCCATCGACCGGATCGTGCCGACCCTGGTCGACGACATGGTGGCCTCCCGTCTCACCGCCGGAGACGCCACCCTCTGGGGGCCGGACGCCGAAGACGAGGCCGCGCGGCGCCTCGGCTGGGTCGACGCCGTGTCGGTGTCACGTCCGCTGGTGCCGGAGATCCTCGCCCTGCGCGAAGAGCTGCGCGAGCGAGGCGTCGACCGCTTCGTGCTCGCCGGCATGGGCGGCTCATCCCTCGCTCCGGAGGTCATCACGGCCACGGCCGGCGTCGAGCTCACCATCCTGGACTCGACCGCCCCCGGTCAGGTGCTCGCGGCCCTCGACGGCGACCTCAGCCGCACCGCCCTCATCGTGTCATCGAAGTCGGGGTCCACGGTCGAGACCGATTCTCAGCGCCGCGCCTTCGCGGCGGCGTTCCGCGATCTCGGCATCGATCCCGCCGACCGGATCATCGTGGTGACGGACCCCGGCTCCCCGCTGGAGCAGCAGGCTCGCGAGGCGGGTCACCGCGTGTTCCTCGCCGATCCCACCGTGGGCGGCCGCTACTCCGCTCTCACCGCTTTCGGCCTCGTGCCCTCCGGGCTCGCCGGGGCCGACATCGGGGAGCTCCTCGACGAGGCCGAGGCCATGGCGCTCTCGCTCGCGGTCGACAGCGCGGACAACCCCGGTCTGCGTCTGGCCGCGGCGATCGCCGGCACCGACCCGCGGCGCGACAAGCTGGCGCTGATCTCCGACGGCACCCACATCGACGGCCTCCCGGCCTGGATCGAGCAGCTCGTCGCGGAGTCGACGGGCAAACAGGGCACCGGCATCCTCCCGGTCGTGATCCTGCCGGTCTCCCCCGAGATCGACGCCCACCAGCCCGATGTCCAGATCGTGCGTATCGTCGACGACGCGGAACACTTCCGCCTCATCGAGCGCCACCCTGGCGAGATCCTCGTCAGCGGCACGCTCGGGGCACAGTTCGTGGTGTGGGAGTACGCCACCGCGATCGCGGGCCGCATCCTCGGCATCGACCCCTTCGACCAGCCGGATGTCGAATCCGCCAAGGCCGCCGCCCGCGGGCTGCTCGAGGCTCAGCCAGAGCCGGTCGCTCCGGCGTTCGTCGAGGGCTCGATCGAGGTGCGCGTCTCCGATCCGTCCTTGGCCGCCGATGGAACGCTCGCCGGTGTCCTCGATGCCCTGTGGGCTCGGATCCCGGAGGACGGATACGTCGCGGTGCAGGCTTACGTCGACCGCATCGAGATGCCGCAGCTCTCCGGCATCCGCGAGATGGTGGCGGCGGACTCCGCACGCCCCACGACCTTCGGGTGGGGACCGCGGTTCCTGCACTCGACGGGCCAGTACCATAAGGGCGGTCCGGCGACAGGCGTGTTCCTGCAGATTCTGCAGGACTCCGACGTCGACGTGGAGATCCCCGAGCGTCCCTTCACGTTCGGCGGCCTGATCGCCGCGCAGGCCTCGGGAGACGCTGCGGTGCTCGCCGCACGCGGATGCCCGGTCGTCACCCTCACCATCACCGATTCCCCGGACGACGTGCTCGCGTTGTTCGAGGCGGCTCAGTAAGGCTTCAGCACGGATGCCCTCCCCCATCACTCGTGGTGTCAACCCCCTCCGTGACCCGGACGACCTCCGCCTGAACCGCATCGCCGGCCCCAGCGCACTGGTCATCTTCGGCGTCACCGGCGACCTCTCCCGCAAGAAGCTCCTGCCGGCCGTCTACGACCTCGCCAACCGTGGCCTGCTGCCCCCCGGCTTCGCCCTGGTCGGCTTCGCCCGTCGCGACTGGGACGACCAGGACTTCGCGCAGGTCGTGCTCGAAGCCGTCAAGGAGCACGCCCGCACTCCCTTCCAGGAGGAGACGTGGCAGCAGCTGCTCCAGGGCATCCGGTTCGTCTCAGGAGAGTTCGACGACCCCGATGCCTTCCGGCGGCTGCGCGAGACGGTCGAGCGTCTGGACGTCGAACGCGGCACGATGGGCAACCACGCCTTCTATCTGTCGATCCCGCCGAAGGCCTTCCCCGTCGTGGCCAAGCAGCTGCGGGACTCCGGTCTGGTCGATGAGACGCAGGACGAGGACCGCTGGCGTCGTGTCGTGATCGAGAAGCCTTTCGGGCACGACCTCGCTTCCGCCCGCACGCTGAACCGTGCACTGGAGGGCACCTTCCCCGCCGACTCGATCTTCCGGATCGATCACTACCTCGGCAAGGAGACGGTGCAGAACATCCTGGCGCTGCGCTTCGCGAATGAGCTCTACGAGCCGCTGTGGAATCGCAACTACGTCGACCACGTGCAGATCACGATGGCGGAGGACATCGGTGTCGGCGGCCGTGCCGGGTACTACGACGGCATCGGCGCTGCGCGCGACGTCATCCAGAACCACCTGCTGCAGCTGCTGGCGCTCACCGCGATGGAGGAGCCGATCAGCCTCTCGGCCGAGCACCTCCGCGCCGAGAAGGAGAAGGTGCTCGCAGCCGTCCGGCTCCCCGAGGACCTCTCCCTCGCGACCGCGCGCGGGCAGTACGCCGGCGGATGGCAGGGCGGGGAGAAGGTCGCCGGCTTCCTCGCGGAGGACGGCATGAACCCGGAGTCCGCCACCGAGACCTACGCGGCGATCAAGCTCGAGATCGCAACGCGACGGTGGGCCGGCGTGCCGTTCTACCTGCGCACCGGGAAGCGGCTCGGACGCCGTGTCACCGAGATCGCGGTGGTCTTCAATCGCGCCCCCGAGAACCTGTTCGGTCGCGGCCGGTCGACCGAGTTCGGTCAGAACGCGCTCGTGATCCGTGTTCAGCCCGATGAGGGTGTGACGCTGCGGTTCGGCTCGAAGATCCCCGGAACGGGCACCAACGTGCGCGACGTGACGATGGACTTCGGCTACGGGCATGCGTTCACCGAGGCCAGCCCGGAAGCCTACGAGCGACTCATCCTCGACGTGCTCCTGGGCGACCCGCCGCTGTTCCCCCGGCACGAGGAAGTCGAGCTCTCGTGGAAGATCCTCGACCCCATCGAGGAGTACTGGGCCGCGCAGAGCGGTCCGCTCGAGCAGTACGCTCCCGGATCCTGGGGGCCGGCATCCGCCGACGACCTCCTCGCCCGCGACGGCCGTGTGTGGAGGCGCCCGTGATCATCGACCTTCCCGACACCACCATCGGTGCCGTGGCCCGCAAGCTCGTCACCGTGCGCGAGGACGGCGGCGCTGTCGCTCTCGGCCGCGTCCTGACGCTCGTGATCGCAGCGCGCAACGGCGTGGCTGAAGCGGCGATCGACGCGGCGAACGATGCCTCACGCGAGCATCCGATGCGCGTGATCGTGCTGACGACGGGCCCGGGCGACGCGCGGCTCGACGCCCAGATCCGCGTCGGCGGCGACGCCGGCGCCAGCGAAGTGATCGTGCTGCACGCCTACGGTGAGGCTGCGCAGAATGAGGAAAGCCTGGTCACCGGTCTTCTGCTGCCCGACGCCCCCGTCGTGGCGTGGTGGCCGGAGGCGACCCCGGAGAACCCGTCGGCCGAACCGCTCGGACGGATCGCGCAACGCCGGATCACCGATGCCGCCTCGGCCGACGACGTTCGGACAGAGCTCAGCGAGCTTGCGGCGCATCACGCTCCCGGCGACACCGATCTGGCATGGACCCGTCTGACCCGGTGGCGTGAACAGCTCGCCGCCGTGCTCGATCAGCCGCCCTTCGAGGAGGTCACAGCCGTCGAGGTACGCGGTTCCGCTGAGTCGCCGTCCACCGCGCTGCTGGCGGCCTGGCTCGGCATGGCTCTCGATGTCCCGGTGGAGTGGGTGGCCGAAGGTCCCGACGAGTGGTCGCACGGCATCCGCAGCGTCCGGCTGGTCCGCCCCTCCGGCGCGATTCTGCTGGAGCGGCGCTCGCCCGAAGTCGCCGTGCTCACCCAGCCAGGTCAGCCGGACCATGAGCTGCATCTCCCCCGCCGCACCCTGCGCGAGTGTCTGGCGGAGGAGCTACGGCGCCTCGACGCCGATCCGCTCTACGGTCGTGTCATCACCGAGGGCTGGCCTGCTTTGCCGCCCGCCGTCGAATCGCCTGCATCGCCGGTGAGATCGGAGTCCTGAGCATGCCCAGCGCGCCCGCCGCCAAACGGGTCTTCGTCGTCGAGGACGCCGGTTCCTTGCCGCCGAAGGTCGCCAAGCGTCTCCTCGACCGGGTCGGGCGTCGCTTGGCGAACGGCAAGACAGCCCACATCTGCCTCACCGGCGGCTCGATGGGCGGGGCGGTGCTGCGCGCGGTCGCCGCGCATCCCGATGTGGCCGGGATCGACTGGAGCCGCGTGCATTTCTGGTGGGGCGATGAGCGGTTCGTGCCGCGCGACGACCCCGACCGCAATGCCCGGCAGGCGCGCGAGGCACTGCTCGACCACATCGCGGTGCCCGCGGAGAACATTCATGAGATCGCCGCTTCCGATGACGGCGTGAGCCTCGACGACGCCGCAACCGCCTACGCCGCGGAGCTCGCCGGTTTCGGAGACGGCGACCGGGCGTGGCCGGAGATGACGGTGTGCTTCCTGGGGGTCGGGCCGGACGGGCACGTCGCGTCGCTCTTCCCCGAGCGGCCGGAGGCGACACGCACCGACGCGGCAGCGCTCCCCGTGCGCGACTCCCCCAAGCCGCCGCCGGAGCGCGTGACGCTCACCCGGCCGGTGCTGAACGCGTCCAAGCGCGTGTGGCTCGTGCTGACGGGGGCCGAGAAGGCGTCAGCACTCGGTCTCGCCCTCGCCGGGGCCGACTACGCGCACGTTCCCGCAGCGGGCGTACGCGGCACCCGACAGACGGTGTTCTTCGTGGACGCCCCGGCTGCCGCGGGTGTCCCAGCGGATCTCATCGACCGGGATCAGTGATGCCCTCCTGCGCACCGGGCGACGACCCGGTGCGCGTCGGCGGCTCCCAGTTCTGCACGCCGCGCAGCTGACGGTGCAGCACCCCTGGCGGGGTCGCGCGCAGCAGTGTGTCTCGCACGCGCGCGAATCCCGCACCGCCGGTGTGCGCGAGCGTCCCGATCATTCGCGAGCGCTGGGCGATCGCTTGGCTCCGCGGCCGCCGCAGCCGGTCGTAGGTGCGCAGCGCCGCACGCAGCGCTGCGTGATCGGGGGCGGTGTCCACGGCCAGGGGCGCCAGGAGCGTGGCGAGCGTCGCGGCGTCTTCGAGGGCTTGTCCCCCGCCCTGACCGAGGTTCGGGGTCATGGCGTGGGCGGCGTCGCCGAGGAGGACGATGCGATCGTGCACGAAGGAGCGCAGCCGCCCGCCGAGCTCCTCCACCGGAAGACACTGGATCGCCTCGGGGGTCGTGGCCTCGATCAGTTCCGGAACAGGCGTGTGCCAGTCGCCGAAGAGCCGGATCAGCTCTGCGGCGTGGTCGCGCTCGTCCGGGTCGGGGACGCCTGGCTTCGCCGGGTCGGCCGTGACCACCGCGAACCAGTAGACCCGGCCGCTCGCCAGCGGAGCGATGCCGAAGCGCTTCCCGACGCCCCACGTCTCCCCCGCCTCGCCGTGGAGGTCGACCGCCGTGTCTGTGATGCCGCGCCACACGGCATAGCCCGCATGGACGACGCCGGGATCCTCCGGCCGCTCCCGGCGGCGCGCCGTGCTGCGCAGACCGTCTGCGGCCACGATGAGGTCGAACGAGGATGCCGTCTCGGTTCCGTCGGACCGGATCGCACCGACGCCGCCCTCCGGGGTGACGTGGATCACCCTGCTGCCGGGACGCAGCTCCGTGTCGCCGATTCCGCCGAGCAGGAGCGCATGCAGGTCGGCGCGATCGACCACGCGGAGGTCTGTCAGCGCCTCCGCCGGTGACGTGGTGAGCCAGCGACCATCCGGGCGTCTCTGACCGCTGCGGAACAGGCCGGTGCCGGAGCCGCCGATCTGCCGCAGCGCGTCGGCGAAACCGAGATGATCGAGAGCTCGCACGGCGTTTCCGAACAGGGACAGGCCAGATCCGCCCGGCCGCAGATCGGCGGCGCGCTCATGCACGACGACGTCTGCACCGGCACGGTGCAGACCGGCGGCCGCGGCAAGACCGCCGATGCCGGAGCCGACCACAGCGACCCTCATCGGCGTCAGAGCGGATCGGTGCTGTTGGCCGGAGGCGTCGGCCGCGACGCCTCGCGTGGTGCCACTGGCGTCGGTTCGGACGCGGAGCGCACGATCGGGCTGTCCGCGGCGTAGGGCCGGGGGCCGTCCCCGCTGCTGCCGCGCTGGAGACCGAGGCCCTGGCTCTCGCTCAGGACCTGAGGATGGTAGCGGGCGAGGCTGATGACGCCGACCACAGCGATCGCGCCGAACACGCCGAACGAGACGAAGACCGCCAGCGGCGCTCCGGCCGCCTCCTGCAGCACCGTGAGCCCGATCACCACCGCCACGATCGGATCGATCACGGTCAGGCCGGCGATCACCAGGTCCGGTGGACCTGAGCTGTAGGCGGTCTGCACGAAGTAGGCTCCGACCGCGGACGCCGCGACCAGGGCGATCACGCAGATGAGCGTGATCCACTCGAACTCGCCCGCCTGGATCCGGCTGATGATGACCTTCGCGAGCGTGGCGACGAAGCCGTAGAGGATCCCCGCCGCCGAGATGTAGAAGAACGCTCCCATCCTGTTGCGCAGCAGCACCCACAGCGCGCCGAGCACGATGATCATGAGCAGCAGGATCGCGAGAATGATGAACAGCTCGCGCTCGGTCACGTCGTGCTCCGTGGCGAACAGCGCCGCCACCATCACGAACAGGAAGATCCCTCCGACGCACAGGCCGATCGACACGAGCGAACGCTTCGTGGGCGCGTGGCCGGAGAAGCGGGCGTTCAGCAGCGTCGTGATCACCAGCGCGATCGCGCCGAGCGGCTGCACCACGATCAGGGGGGCCACCGAGATCGCACCGAGCTGACAGACCACGGCGAGTCCGAGCATGAGCGTGCCGATGATCCAGGACGGCCGGCGCAGCAGCCGCAGCAGGTGTGCGACGGAAAGCCCCTGCCGCGCTCCGGCGCCGCTGAGCCGCTCGACCTTCTCGACACCGCGGTGCTGATACTGCGCGCCGAGGGACATGAACACCGCTCCGGCCAGAGCCAGCGGGATGCCCATGAGCAGACCGGGGTTCTGGAACGCGCCGACCAGTTGGTCTCCGACATCACCCACGTCCGTGGCGAAGCTCCACGCGTTCCCATTCACCCTCTGACCCTACCGTTCCCTGGCCGTGGTCCCTCGGAAACGGAACGCCGAAACACAGGTTCCTCCCAGGCAGCGATAGAGTCTTACGGTGAGCGTCCTCCCCATCCGCATCATCGGTGATCCCGTCCTGCACTCGCGCGCTGCCGAGGTGACAGAGATCACCGAGGAGATCCGGACGCTCGTGGCCGATATGTACGAGACCATGGACCTCGCTCCGGGCGTCGGTCTCGCAGCGCCGCAGGTCGGCGTCGCGCTGCGCATCTTCACGTACTCCTATGTCGACGATGACGACGAGCCCTGGCGTGGGGAAATCATCAACCCCGAGCTGTGGATCACTCCGGTGGAACCCGGCAACCCGGATCCGGATCTCGAGTCCGAGGGGTGCCTCTCCTTCCCGGGCGAGCGGTTCCCGCTGCGGCGCTCCGATCGCGTCCGCGTGACCGGCACGGATCTGGAGGGCCGGCCGGTCGCGATCGACGTGGACGGCTGGCGAGCGCGGATCATGCAGCACGAGTTCGATCATCTCGATGGGATCCTCTACGTGGACCGCCTCGGCGACGGCGACAGCAAGACCGTCCAGAAGATCACCCGGAAGCGCGGCTGGGGCCGGCCCGGGTGCCGATGGACTCCCGGGATCGACGACCTCGAGGGCTGAGCGGATCATCCGCACGGCTCCGCGGGAGCCCGTCCTCACCACAGACCTGCCCCCTACCCAGAAGAAAGATCACCCCGGCGGCCCGGCCCGCCGGCAGGAAGGAAAGAAGAAGAAATGAGAAATGGGATGCGTCGCCGTCTGGCCCTTGCCGTCGGCGCGACCGCGATCATCGCGAGCCTGACCGGATGTAGCGTTCTTCAGAGCGTGCTCGGAGGCAATGATGCCAAGCGCGACGACGCCACCGGCGAGGTCGTCGAAGAAGCGAACATCGACATCTTCAGCCTCAAGGTCGGCGACTGCAAGATGGAGGACTCGGCCACCGAGGTCTCCGACACCAACGTCGTCCCCTGCACCGAGCCGCACGACGAGGAGGTGTTCTTCGAGTTCAGCCTCCCGGAGGGCGACTTCCCCGGTCAGGACGCCATCGGCGACGCCGCCGTTGAGGCCTGCCACCCGGAGTTCACCACGTTCGTCGGCGTCGCCTACGAGGAGTCGACGCTCGACTACTTCTGGTACACCCCGACGCAGCAGACCTGGGACCAGATGAACGACCGCCTCGTGCAGTGCGTGATCTACGACCCCGCCGGGCCGGTCACCGGTTCCCTCAAGGGGTCGGCGAAGTAACATTCCGCCGCTGTGACGACGGCAGGCCCCGGCACGACGCGTTCGTGCCGGGGCCTGCCGTCTCGGGAAGCGCGACACGCGCGGCTTTCCGGCCGTGTCTTCGCGGGGGCTCGGAGTTTGATACGATATTCGAGTTGCCCGCGCGGGAGACCACACGGGCAACATGATCCTCGGTAGCTCAATTGGCAGAGCAGCCGGCTGTTAACCGGCAGGTTCTTGGTTCGAGTCCAAGCCGGGGAGCGTACGAAGCCCCGATCCGGGACCATCATGGTCCTGGGTCGGGGCTTCTCCCTTTTCCCGATGCGGCGCGTCAGCGCGCGCCCGGCGACCAGGCGAGGTCGTCACCGGCGCCCCGGGCGATCACATGCCCGCTCCGCAGCAACAGCGTGTCTGCACCCAGCTCGCGGCTGGTCTCTGGGTCGTTGGTGAGCAGGAGCGCGCTCATGCCCCGGTCACGGCGGCGCCGGTCGAGCGCCGCGAAGACGACGGGGCGAACCTCATGGTCGAGATTGGCGAGCGGCTCGTCGGCGACGAGGACGCGCGGATCGAGCACGAGAGCCCGGGCGATCGCCACACGCTGTCGCATGCCGGCGCTGAGCTCGTACGGAAACCGCTCCGCGGTGCCGAGCGACAGGTGGAGCTCATCGAGCAGTTGCGCCGCGCGAATCGAGAGGGCGCGCGTGTTCACCCGCCGCTCCCGCTGCAGGATCGGCTCTGCGATGATCTCCTGGACGGTGAGGCGCGGGGGGAGGTCGGCACCCGCTCGCTGTGCGAGGTAGCCCGTGACGTAGGTCAGCACCCGCCGCCGGCGGCCGGGACGGCGGACCGAGATGCCGCACACCTCCGCGTCGCCGCCGACGACGCGGATGCTGGAGTCGTCGATGCCCGCGAGCGCTCCGGCCAGTGTCGACTTGCCGGAGCCGGTCGGACCGGCCACGCACAGCAGCCCCCCGGGATCGAGCCGGAACGTGACACCGTCGATCGCACGCACCTGCGCGCCCTGCCCGAGGCGGTCGACCACCAGGTCCACGCAGTCGATGGCGTTCGGGGTATCCGTCGACGTCGCGCGCATGTCCCCATCCTGCCCGTTCGATCCCGCGGGCGCACGTCCGGCCGGCGCACGGCGATCCCGGCAGCCTCCGTGGAGCCGCCCGGCCTGCTCAGCCCAGCGCGAAGCGCTGGCGCTCCTGATCGAGATCGCGCAGCCGCAGGCGCAGAGCACGCCCGCCGTCGGAGTCCGGCGCAACCCGCTGGACAGCGCCGAGCAGCTCGGTCTTCTCACGATCGAGGTCGCGCATCACGAGATGCCGAGCGAGATCCGTGGCGGACTCGATCGCGCTCTCCTCATCGCGCGCGGGGAAGGCGCGCATCAGCAGCTCCCCCGCGATCGAGCGATACGGCTCACGCACCGCTGCGATAGCATTCAGCGCCCACCCTGGCCGGTTGCGGTCGCTCGCCTGGGCGACGGCCTCCCGGACCGCCTCCAGCGCCGGTGTGCGGAACTGTCCGGACAGCGCCCGTGCGAGCAGGGCGGTATCGAGCTGATGTCCGTACTGCAGGAAACCGGTGAGCGCGTCGCGCTCGAGGATCATCGCCCCGTCTCGCGGCAACGACGCGAGCGTCGGCACCACGACGGGAGCACCCTCGGCGTCCGCGATGCCGCGCTGCTCCGTGCGCCGCCGGTCCTCACGGCGATCATCCCCGCGCTCCGCCCGCGCCACCTCGGACTGCACCTCGCGCGGGTCCATGCCGAGTCGGCGCGCCAGAACGCGGACGTACTCCGGGCGCAGCAGCCGATCACGGATGTCGGCGACGACGGGGGCCGCCGCGCGCAGCGCACCGACCCTGCCCTCGACAGATGCGAGGTCGTATCCGTCGAGACGGCGATCGATCACGAACTCGAACATCGGCATCCGATGCTGGATCATCTCCCGGACGGCGGCATCGCCGCGCTGCAGCCGGAGATCGCACGGGTCAAGCCCCGCGACCCCGGTGGCGACGAAGGTCTGCGCGTTGAAGCGCTTCTCCTCGGCGAAGGCACGCATCGCGGCTTTCTGCCCGGCGGCGTCCGGGTCGAAGGTGAAGACCACCTCCCCGGCCGATGTCTCATCGCCCATCACCCGGCGGAGCACGGTGATGTGCTCTGCCCCGAAAGCGGTGCCGCAGGTGGCGACGGCGGTCGTGACACCCGCCAGGTGGCACGCCATGACGTCGGTGTACCCCTCGACCACCACGACGCGGCGCGGTTCTCCCCGGACGATGTCGCGTTTGGCGAGGTCCAGTCCGTACAGCACCTGCGCCTTCTTGTAGATCGGCGTCTCGGGGGTGTTGAGGTATTTGGGGCCGGGGTCGTCGTCATAGAGCTTGCGGGCGCCGAAACCGATGGTCTGCCCGGTGACATCGCGGATCGGCCACACCAGGCGGCCCCGGAATCGGTCGTAGACGCCCCGCTGTCCGGTGGAGACCAGCCCGGCCGTGCTCAGTTCCTCCCGGGTGAAGCCCTGCGCGGTGAGCGCCTTCAGCATGGCCTCCCAGCCGCGCGGGGCGTACCCCACACCGAAGTGGGCGGCGGCTCCGGCGTCGAACCCCCGCTCGCCGAGGAACCTCCGTCCGGCGACCGCCTCTGGGCTGCGCAGCTGGGCACGGAAGAACTCCGCCGCGGCTGTGTTCGCTGCCAGCAGGCGGCTGCGTCCGCTGGTTTCCGGCGCCGGACCACCGTCCTCGTAGTGAAGCGTGTAGCCGATGCGCGACGCAAGCCGCTCGACCGCCTCGGTGAACGAGACATGATCGGACTCCTGCAGGAACCGGTAGACGTCTCCCCCGACACCGCATCCGAAGCAGTGGTAGTAGCCCACCTGCGGACGCACGTGGAAGCTCGGGCTCTTCTCGTCGTGGAACGGACACAGCCCCTTGAGAGAGCCGATCCCCGCCGAGCGCAGCGCCACCCGCTCACCGATGATGTCGGCGATATTGGTGCGCGCCTTGACCTCCTCCACGTCGGCCTGACGGATGCGGGGCATCAGCGCTCCCTGCGGTCTGATGCCGATCGTTCTGGCCCGTGGGGAGCGGTGGCCGTGATCGGAGGCCGGGGGGCGGCATGACCCACCGCGTGCGGCTTGGCATGGCGCGGCGTCCAGATGCCCACTTCGGCCGGGTCGATGTCGCCGACCAGACGGTTGTGCCAGTCCAGCGCCGTCTGGTCTGTCAGGCTCGCGATCTGGTCGACCACCACCCGCGCCCGCGCCGCATCGGACGAAGCGGCGAGGAAGTCGGCAGCGAAAGCCGGCTCCAGCACATCGGCACCCGCACTCCACAGCGCGTCGGTGGACCACAGCGCGTCGGCAAGACGCTTGAGCACGCGTCGCTGCTCACGGTAGACGCCTCTGCGCGCGTCGATGGTCACGATCGCCTGACCCATGATCCCCTTGAGCACCGCGATCTCCGTCTCCACCACGCGCGGGACCACCACCCGTGCGTTGTAGCGCGCCAGGTTGTCACCCCCGTACGCGTCTCGGGTGGCAGAGACAGCGGCGCGTGCGAAGCGGCCGATGAGGTCGCTCGTCAGGTTCTTCAGCCGCGCCAGGTCCTGGCGCGACCGGTCGAAGGACGTCGGCCACATCGGCTGCCGGGTGAGACGGTACAGCGCATCGGCGAGCTCGTCGCGCGTGAAGTCATATCCGACCCACTGCTGGATCCGTCCGACGAGAGCGTGGTGATCGCTCGGATCGGCGAGCCCGGCCATGTCGAGATAGCCGTTGACGATGGCGTCCTCGAGGTCGTGCACGGAATAGGCGATGTCGTCGGACAGGTCCATGATCTCGGCCTCGACGCAGCGGAGCCTCCCCGGAGCCCCCTCGCGCATCCATCGAAAGACCTCTTCATCGTCCGGATAGACGCCGAACTTCAGTCGGCCACCCGGATCTGGCACCGGCGAGTCCACGGTCCAGGGATACTTGCACGTGGCGTCGAGGCTCGCCCGGGTGAGGTTGAGTCCCACCGAGTGGTCGCGGTCGTCGAGCACCTTCGCCTCGAGCCGGGTGAGGATGCGCAGGCTCTGGGCGTTGCCCTCGAAGCCGCCGATGTCCTCGGCCCATTCGTTGAGGGCGCGTTCGCCGTTGTGACCGAACGGCGGGTGGCCGAGATCATGGCTGAGGCACGCGGTGTCCACCACGTCTGCGGAGACCCCCAGCGCGACGGCCAGTTCCCGTCCGACCTGCGCGACCTCGAGGGAGTGCGTCAGGCGATTGCGCGCGAAGTCGGCGGTGCTCGCCGGGCTCAGCACCTGCGTCTTCGCGGCGAGGCGCCGCAGCGCCGCTGAGTGCAGCACGCGTGCCCGATCCCGGGCGAAATCATCCCGCTCCGAACGGTGGTGCTCGCGAAAGAAGCGTTCGGCGTCACGCGCGTCGTAGCCGTCGTTCCGCCCGGCCGCGGCGACCGAGACCTCAGCCACCGCTATTCTCGATCTCCGCCGCGCGCAGCAGCTCGGCCGCCGCGCCCTCCACCTCGCGCGACGCGAGCCAGCCATCCGGCAGCGCCGGCCGCTTCGGATGGCCGGCCCTACCACGCTGGCCTTCCGCATCAGCGCCGGGATACGGTGCATCCTGGTCGAGCAGGGCGAGCAGCTCGTCCATCTCCGTCAGGCTCGACACGGTCGCCAAGCGCGTGCGGATGTCGCCGCCCACGGGGTAGCCCTTGAAGTACCAGGCGATGTGCTTGCGGATGTCGCGGCAGCCACGATCCTCGTCCTCGTAGAACTCGGTGAGAAGCTCCGCGTGACGCCGCACGGCCCGTGCCACGAAGCCGAGCGTTGCGTCGACCGGCGGCGGCGCCAGATCGGCCGGACCGAGAGCGGCGGCCAGATCCCCGAACAACCAGGGTCGCCCCAGGCACCCGCGCCCCACGACCACCCCGTCGCAGCCGGTCTCTGCCATCATGCGCACCGCATCATCCGCCGACCAGATGTCTCCGTTGCCGAGCACCGGCACGCTCGTGACCGCCTGCTTGAGCTCGGCGATCGCCGTCCAGTCCGCGTGCCCGGAGTAGAACTCCGCGGCCGTCCTGGCGTGCAGCGCGATCGCCGCGACGCCGGCGTCCTCGGCGGCGCGCCCGGCGTCGAGGAAGGTGAGGTGGTCGGCGTCGATGCCCTTGCGCATCTTCACGGTCAGCGGGACGTCTCCCGCCGCTGCCACAGCGCGCCGTACGATCTCCGCGAAGTGGCCGATCTTCCACGGCAGGGCTGACCCGCCGCCCTTGCGCGTGACCTTGGGCACCGGGCAACCGAAGTTCAGGTCGATGTGGTCAGCGCGATCCTCCGCGACGAGGATGCGCACCGCCTCGGCGATGGTCGCCGGATCGACGCCGTAGAGCTGGATCGAACGCAGTGTCTCTGACTCATGGTGCTGGATGAGGCGCATCGTCACCGCGTTGCGCTCCACGAGTGCGCGCGACGTGATCATCTCGCTCACATACAGCCCGGCACCGTACTCGCGGCACAGCCGGCGGAAGGCCGTGTTGGTGATGCCGGCCATGGGCGCCAGGACAACGGGAACGTCGAGACGGTGCGGACCGATCATCACGGGGGCGGCAGAGACGGATGCGAGAGTCATATCGTGTTCCATTCTCCCAGACCTCCGGCCGCTGTTCTCCCCCGCGGGTTTAGGCTGTGGACATGC
Source organism: Microbacterium longlingense (assembly GCF_058349825.2). Taxonomy (NCBI): domain Bacteria; kingdom Bacillati; phylum Actinomycetota; class Actinomycetes; order Micrococcales; family Microbacteriaceae; genus Microbacterium; species Microbacterium longlingense. The sequence goes on along the minus strand of NZ_JBYRJA020000002.1, from coordinate 374,612 downwards.
CAGAGAGCACCCTTCGCGAGATCCCGTTCCTCGACGCAGAAGGCGCCGAACGCACCCTCGCCGGCTACGACGCCGATGTCCTCCTGGTCGTCAATGTCGCATCGCGCTGCGGTCTCACCCCGCAGTACGCCCAGCTCGAAGATCTCCAGCGCCGGTACGGCCCGCGTGGCCTCCAGGTGGTGGGATTCCCGTGCAACCAGTTCCTCGGTCAGGAGCCCGGTTCCATGGAGCAGATCCTCGACTTCTGCTCGGCGACGTACGGCGTGACCTTCCCCATCAACGCCAAGGTCAAGGTGAACGGCAGAAGCGCCCATCCCCTGTTCCAGGCGCTCAAGGAGGCGCCGGACGCCCACGGCAAAGCGAAGCGGGTGGAGTGGAACTTCGAGAAGTTCCTCGTGCTGCCCTCCGGCGAGGTGCGGCGCTTCCGCCCCCGCGTCGCCCCGGACGCGCCGGAGATCACCGACGCGATCGAAGCGGCCCTGACTCGCTGAGCCGCCCGTCCTGCCCCCGACAGCGCGCAAGACGGCAGGCTCCGTCCCCGAGACCGCTCAGGCCTCGGACGGTTCTGCCGGTGACTCCTCGCGCTTCGCGGCGATCTCCCGAAGTGCCTGCGCGAAGGCCTCTGCCGGCTGCGCTCCGCTCAGACCGTACTTGCCGTCGAGGACGAAGAAGGGCACCCCCTGGATGCCGAAGGCCCGTGCCTGCGCCTGGTCCTGCTTGACCAGTGCGCGGTAGGCGGAGGACTCCAGCGCCTCCCGTGCCTCATCGGCGTCGAGGCCGATCGACGCAGCGAGTTCGACCAGGCTGTCGACCCGGCCGACATGGGCGCCCTCGGTGAAGTACGCCGCCATCAGGCGCTCCTCCATGTCGATCTGGCGGCCCTTCTCCCGGGCGAAGTGCAGCAGCTCATGCGCTTTGACGGTGTTGGTGTGCCGGAGGATGTCGAAGCGGTACTCCAGCCCCGCCTCCTTCGCCCTGTCAGTGACATTCGCCAGCATCTGCTCGACCTGGGCACGATCCAGGCCCTTGTGGTCGGCGAGGAAGTCGATCTCATCCCCATCGAAGTCCACCGGCGTCTCCGGCGCCAACTCGAAGGAGTGGTAGGTGACCTCCACATCGGGAACCGCAGGATCGTCAGCGATCTCCGCGAGCCCCTTCTCCAGATTGCGCTTGCCGATGTAGCACCACGGGCAGGCGATGTCGGACCAGATGTCGATCGAGATAGGCGTGCTCACACCGGACCCAACGCCGCTGGTCGGGATGCTATTCCCGGACAGCGGCGTTCTGGTGCTGGCCCATCGGCTGCGAGTGCTCGCGGCAACGCCCTCGCGTACCCGCTCAGCTGCTCGTCGGTGTGTCCACCGCGCCGCCGAAGCGCCGATCACGGTCGAGGTAGATCTGGATCGCCCGCCACAGCTCCTCCCGCGTGAAGTCGGGCCAGAGGGTGTCCAGGAACACCATCTCGGCATAGGCGGACTGCCAGAGCAGGAAGTTGGAGGTGCGCTGCTCGCCGGAGCTGCGCAGGAACAGGTCGACGTCCGGCATGTCCGGCACGTACAGATGGCGTCGCAGGGTGCGTTCCGTGATTCCCTCCGACCGCAGGCGGCCCGCCTCGATCTCCGCGCCCATCCGCCGCACCGCGTCGATGATCTCGACGCGCCCGCCGTAGTTGACGCACATCGTGAGGGTCATCACGTCGTTATCAGCGGTGAGCTCCTCGGCGATCCGCAGCTCCGTGATCACCGACTTCCACAGCCGCGGTTCACGTCCCGCCCAGCGCACCCGCACCCCCCACTCGTTGAGCTGATCGCGTCGACGGTGGAGCACATCCCGGTTGAAGCCCATCAGGAAGCGCACCTCCTCGGGCGAACGCACCCAGTTCTCCGTCGAGAAGGCGTAGACGGAGAGGTGCTTGACACCGACCTGGAGCGCCCCGGCGACGACATCGAGCAGCACCTCCTCCCCCGCGCGATGTCCCTCGATGCGCGTCAGCCCCCGCCGGTTCGCCCAGCGGCCGTTGCCGTCCATGACGACAGCCACGTGTCCCGGCACAGCGCCGGCCGGGAAGGCGGGTGGCTCGGGGCCCCGCCAGTCCAGCGGCCGGAACGGGGCCGCATCCCGATGCGGAGCGATACGTCGCTCCGCGCGGAGACGGCTGCTGCGGGATGCTCTCATGCGGCGTTGTCCTTTGTCGGGCGGGAGGGGGCAGATCGACCGGTCAGCGGACGGGTTCCGCCTGGGCGAGAGACCGAATGCCGCGCTCCAGATGGTACTGCGCGAACGCCGCGGTGAGACCGGACGCCGCGGCGGAGGTTCCGGCGGCGGCACCGTCGATCGTCTCCCAGTGACCGGCGATGAGGGCGCGCAGCAGCTCCAGCGTGGCACCGTCCGCGCGGGCGCTGCCCGCGGGGGCGCATCGCGGGCAGACCACCCCGCCCAGCTGCGCGACGAACGCCGCGTGCGGCCCCGGCGCGCCGCAGCGTGCGCAGTCGTCGAGCGTCGGCGCCCAACCGGAGAGGATCATCGCTCGCAGCAGGTACGAGTCGAGGATGCTGCGCGCGGCGTGCTCACCCCGCGCGAGGGAACGCAGGCCCCCCACCAGAAGCAGATACTGATCGCTCGCGACCTCGGCATCCACCAGGCGATCGGCGGCCTCCGCCATCGCGTTGGCGACGGTGTAGCGATCGTAGTGCGGCGCGATGTCGGCACCGTAGGCACCCAGCGACTCCGCCTGCTGCACCACATCGAGCGAGCGGCCCTGGTACAGCTGCACGTCGGCAACCATGAACGGCTCGAGCCGGGCGCCGAACTTCGACGACGTTCTGCGCACCCCCTTCGCAACCGCGCGGATCTTGCCGTGCCGGCGAGAGAGCAGCGTCAGGATGCGGTCGGCCTCACCGAGCTTGTGCGTGCGGAGCACGACAGCCTCGTCCCGGTAGATCGCCATTCCTCGATTATCCCCCTGTGGCCGAGAATGGAGGGGTGACCGAGCCCCTGTTCTCCATCCCGCTGTGGGCAGATCTCCTCGGCGTGGGTCTCGGCGGCGTCCAGGGAGCGCTGTTCGCGTCTGGTTTCCGCGGGCAGCGGCGCCTGGACCTCCTGGGCGTGGCGATCATCGGCATCCTGATCGGGATGGGCGGCGGTCTCATCCGCGACCTCCTCATCGGCCTGCCGCCCGCGACCCTGCAGCACAACGCGTATCTGCTGACCGCCACCGGGGCGTCCCTTGCTGGCATGCTTCTGGCGAGCGTGCTCACCCGCGCCAATGCGATCATCGTCGTGCTCGACGCGGTGGTCATCGGGATGTTCGGCGCGTTCGGAACCAGCAAGGCCCTCGCCCACGGCGTCCCCCCTGTTCCGGCGATCTTCATCGGCGTCTGCGCGGCCGTCGGCGGGGGCGTGCTGCGCGACGTCATCATGGGGCTGCCGGTGGCGATCATGCACGTCGGTTCGCTCTACGCTGTCGCAGCGGCACTGGGGTGCACGTTCCTGGTCGTCTCCCACGCCCTGGGCCTGCCCATCGTGCTCGCGGCGCTCATCTCGATCGCTCTCACGACCCTGATGCGCGTGCTCGCGGTGGTCTTCGACCTGTCGCTTCCCGAGCAGCGGATGCTGCACCGGCGCCGCGTTGCCGCCGAGACCCAGGCCATCCCGATCATTCGCCCCGATAGCTGACCTGCCCGGCCCCGCGAAAACAGGCAGAGAGCACCAGAACAGGCCGGTTCTTCTCAGAACCGCCTGTTCTGGTGCTCTCTGCCTGTCTTGCGGCGGAGTCAGACCGCGGCGAGCTCGCTCGCACGCGCGCGGATGGAGCGGTTGACGCCCGACACCACGGCCTTGAGCGAAGCCGTGGAGATGTCGCCGTCGATGCCGACGCCCCACAACCGCTGACCATCGACCTGCAGCTCCACATAAGCGGCGGCCTGGGCGTCGCCGCCCGCGCTCATCGCGTGCTCGACGTAGTCGTAGACGGTGACCTCGAAGCCCTGACCGCGCAGCACCTCGAGGAACGCCGCGACAGGGCCGTTGCCCCGCGCCGACGTCGTCACGCGGTCGTCGCCGTCACGCAGCACCACGTCGAGGGCGACCTCGCCGGACATGTCGCTGCGCGTCTCCGTGGCGAGCAGTTCGAAGCGCCCCCAGCGCTCGCCCTCGTCGCTTGCGGGCAGGTACTCGTCCTGGAAGATCGCCCAGATCTCGTCGCTCGAGACCTCGCCGCCCTCGGCGTCGGTCTTGGCCTGCACGACGCCGGAGAACTCGATCTGCAGACGACGCGGCAGGTCGAGCGCGTGGTCTGCCTTCAGCAGGTACGCGACGCCGCCCTTGCCGGACTGGGAGTTGACGCGGATGACAGCCTCGTAGGACCGCCCGAGATCCTTCGGATCGACCGGCAGGTACGGCACGCCCCACTCCAGGTCGTCGACCGCGACGCCCTTCTCCGCGGCTTCGGCGGCCATCGCCTCGAAGCCTTTCTTGATCGCGTCCTGGTGCGATCCGCTGAATGCGGTGAACACCAGGTCCCCTGCCCAGGGGCTGCGCTCCGGCACCGGCAGCTGGTTGCAGTACTCGACCGTACGCTTGACCTGGTCGATGTCGCTGAAGTCGATCTGCGGATCGATGCCCTGGGTGAACATGTTGATGCCCAGCGCCACCAGGTCGACGTTGCCCGTGCGCTCGCCATTGCCGAACAGACAGCCCTCGATGCGATCGGCGCCGGCCATGTAGCCCAGCTCCGCCGCTGCCACGGCCGTGCCGCGGTCGTTGTGCGGGTGCAGCGACAGGATGACGTTCTCGCGGTGCTTCAGGTGGCGACCCATCCACTCGATCGAGTCGGCGTAGACGTTGGGGGTGGCCATCTCCACCGTCGCGGGCAGGTTGATGATGACCTTGCGCTCCGGGGTGGGCTCGAGCACATCCAGAACCGCGTTGCACACCTCGACCGCGTACTCCAGTTCGGTGCCGGTGTAGCTCTCCGGGGAGTACTCGTAGAAGACCTCGGTGTCGGGGATCCGCTTCTCGAACTCACGGCACAGCCGGGCGCCCTCGAGAGCGATCTTCTTGACGCCCTCGCGGTCCGCCTGGAAGACCACCCGGCGCTGCAGCACGCTGGTGGAGTTGTAGAAGTGCACGATCGCGCGCTTCGCACCGGCGATGGCCTCGTAGGTGCGCTCGATGAGGTGGTCGCGGCACTGCGTGAGCACCTGGATCGTCACGTCGTCGGGGATCAGGTCCTCTTCGATCAGCTGCCGCACGAAGTCGAAGTCGGTCTGGCTCGCGGAGGGGAAGCCGACCTCGATCTCCTTGAAGCCCATCTGGACGAGCAGCTCGAACATGACGCGCTTGCGCTCGGGCGACATCGGGTCGATCAGCGCCTGGTTGCCATCGCGCAGGTCGACGGCGCACCACCGCGGTGCCTGCGTGATGCGCTGGGCCGGCCAGGTGCGGTCGTGCAGGTCGATCCCGATCTGCTCGTGGAACGGACGATACTTGTGGATCGGCATCGCGGACGGCTGCTGGAAGTTCTGCATGACGGGGCTCTCTCGTTTTCGCTGAGCACGACACTCTGGCATCGAGCGGTACTCGGAGGAACGGGCCAGCACGGACTCCGCGACGAGAGTTGGCCCTCAGAAACGGGACTCGTCGCGGCGGCTAAGGAGGAGCAGCCCACCAGCGTGCATGTCGCCATCGTACACCCGGTTTTCCGGCGACACGAACACGGGTCACTCACGCCCGTGCATAGAGTGGATGCATGAGCTCGGACATCCCGCTCGCCCCCGGCGAGAACGCCTTCCCGATGCACGTCTTCGAAGCGCTCGGCGCGGAGCCCCGGCTGTTCGAGGAGCGCCTGGGCGGATCGATCATGGTGCTCGAGAAGCGACCGGCCTCCGGAACAGTCGTGGTCATGACCGCCGGCGTCTCTCGCCTTCCCACCGACTCGGGTGATCGGGTCGAACTGGCCGTCGAGTGCATCGACGGCCAGCAGGGCGCCGCCATGATCGCGCTGCGCATCGTCTGCGACGACATCGCCACGCGGCGCCGGGTTCCCCCGGTGGGCACGCCCTGGCGCAACACCGAGCCCTTCCTGGACGGCACGGAGATCTCGGCGATCGTCGCAACGGGCTCCCGCTGGGGCGCGGAGTTCGATGACGTCCGCAGCCCGGATGGCTCGGTGATCGGCCATGTGCGCACCCTCCGTCTCCTCACCGATGCGGAGGCCGCGCTGGTCGCCTCATCCGGCTGGGATGCCCTGGTCGATCGTGTCGGTTCCCTCGATGCGCTGCTGGACGTGACGCGTCCGGAACCTGTCCCGGACGAAGAGTCCGATCCGCAATGATGTGGCGGCGTTACCGCTCCACCGTCCTGTGTGCGGTCCCGATCGCTGCGGCCATCGGCGTCCTCTGCGGGCTCACGGTCTATCTGGCCGGTAACCCGGACTATCGGGCGCAATCCGGGTGGGGCGGTTTCGCCTCCTGCATCACGCTGGGCGCGATTCTCGGGGCAGGAACCGGCCTGGCGGCGATCGCGGGCGGATTCGCCGCCGTCGTCCTGCGCCGGCGCGTCCTTCCGGGGGGAAGCAGTCCGCCGCTCACCGAGAGGTCACGGGTCACTGTCGGGACCGTCGGCGCGAGCATCGGATCCGCGCTGCCCTGGAGCGTGTGGGGAGCCATCGCCGCCGCGACGAGTGGCCCCGGTCTCCTCGTCATCTTCATCGGCATCGCCGGTGTTTCCGCCGGTACGACGGCGGTTCTCGCCGGCGCCCTCCTGAGCCGCATCGAACGGCGCGAGACCGACTGCGTCGTGACGTGCCGACACGGAGCAGAGCCGGGACGACATGGGACGTGCGCGTCTGACTGACCGCGATGCGAGCGGGAGAGGTACCCCTCCTCGCCGGCAGCGGAGACCGCTGCCGGCGAGGCGATGAGGCTCCGCCACCGCTGCGCACCCGGCGAGCGGCCCCGTCCTGCGGGAATCAGAACCCGAGGCGGCCGAGCTGCTTCGGGTCCCGCTGCCATTCCTTGGCCACCCGCACATGGAGGGCGAGGTAGACGCGTGACCCGACGAGTGGTTCGATCGCGGCACGCGCCCGGGCACCCACGTCCTTGAGCCGCGCCCCCTTGCGGCCGATGATGATCGCCTTCTGGCTGTCTCGCTCCACCACGATGTTCGCGTAGATATCGGTGAGGTCGCTGTCCTCCCGCGGCGCGACGTCGTCGATGGTGACCGCGATGGAGTGCGGCAGTTCGTCGCGAACACCGTCGAGAGCTGCCTCACGGATGATCTCCGCGATGCGGTCCTCGAGCGATTCGTCGGTCACGACGCCCTCCGGGTAGAGCGCCGACCCCTCCGGCATGAGACGGAGCAGCTCGTCGGCGAGCACGTCCAGCTGGACCCCCTCGACCGCAGAGAGCGGAATGACCGCGTCCCAGTCCTCGCGCAGGGCGTCGACTTCGAGCAGGCGCTCGGTGACCTCGTCCCGCCCCGCGGCATCGACCTTCGTCACGATCGCGATCTTCCGAGCGCGCGGATATCCGTCAAGCGACGCCGCGATGCGCCGGTCGCCAGGGCCGACCTTCTCGTTCGCCGGCACCAGGAAGCCGATCACGTCGACGTCGCCGAGCACCTGCTCGACGAGGTCGTTCAGCCGCTGCCCGAGCAGGGTGCGCGGGCGGTGGATGCCCGGCGTGTCGACGATGACCAGCTGGCCGCCCGGCCGGTTCAGGATGCCGCGGATCGCGCGCCGCGTGGTCTGGGGCTTGTCGCTGGTGATCGCGACCTTCTCCCCCACGAGCGCATTGGTGAGCGTCGACTTGCCCACATTCGGGCGTCCGACGAAGGTCACGAAGCCGCTTCGCTGCGGATCGGTCATCTCAGTCCCCCTTCCGCACCGCGACCGGACCGGTCAGGGTGCGCACGTCATCGTCATCATCGTCATCCGGGGATCCCTCGACACGCTCGACGAACACCGTCGCGAGCCCGCGTCCGCGGCCGCGGGAGGTTCCGCCGGTGAGCACCAGCCCACCGTATCTGGCGGTCGCGCCGGGCACCGGGACGCGCCCGAGCAGCTTGCCGAGCAGGCCGCCCACCGAGTCGACGTCGTCGTCCTCCAGCTCCAGGCCGAACAGCTCGCCGACCTCGGCGACGCCGAGGCGGGCGCTCACCCGGTAACGTCCGTCACCGAGGTCGACGACCTCGGTGGAGCGCGCGTCGTACTCGTCGGAGATGTCGCCCACGAGCTCTTCGATCAGATCCTCGAGTGTGATCAGGCCGGCGACCCCGCCGTACTCGTCGACGACCATGCACACGTGCACGGCATCCCGCTTCATCTGCTGCAGCAGCGTCTCGGCCCGCATCGACTCCGGCACGAAGGTCGCACCCCGCGCGATCGGGCGCACCGAGCCGTTGCGCCAGATCCGCTCGTCACGGAAGGCGAAGCCCACGAGGTCTTTGAGGTACAGCACGCCCACCACGTCGTCGGCCTCATCGTCGACGACGGGGACCCGCGAGACCCCCTTCTCCAGGAACAGCGTCATCGCCTCCTCCGTCGTGCTGTCGGCGCTGATGGTGACCATGTCGGTGCGCGGGACCATCACGGCCCGCACGACCTGATCGGTGAAGTCGAAGACCGAGTGGATCAGGTCGCGGTCGTCCTCCTCGATCAGATCGTGGGAGGCCGCCTCGTCCACCATGTTGAGCAGCTGCTCCTCCGAGGCGAAGCCGCTGCGGCCGGTCCCCGGAGTGACACGGCGACCCAGGATCACCAGACCGTGCGCGAGCGGACCGAGGCTCAGGCGAACACCGCGCACGACGGGAGCGAAGGCACGCAGCAGGCGTTCCGCATGAAGGCGGCCGACGGCGCGGGGGCTCGATCCGACGAGGACGAAGATCACGCCGGTCATCAGCACGGCGGCGGCCAGCATCGCCCACCAGATGCTCCCGAGCATCAGCGTGAACGACACGGTCACGAGAACAGCCGCTGTGGTCTCGGAGAGGACACGGATGAAGGAGACGGCGTTGACGTACGCATCGGGGTCGAGAGCGATCCGGCCGAGCGCCGTCGCCCCACGCCCCCCGGTGGACATCTCCGTCAGGCGCGCGCGCGAGGTCACCCCGAGGGCGGCGTCGATCGCCGCCATCAGGCCACCGAAGCCGACCAGAAGCAAAGCCGCCAGGAGCAGCAGGATCGCGGTCGTCATCGTCTGGTTCGACGCTCCTCATGCGCGAAGCCGACGATCAGGTCGCGCTGGAGCCCGAACATCTCGCGCTCCTCCTCCGGTTCGGCGTGGTCGAAGCCGAGCAGGTGCAGCAGGCCGTGGGTCGTGAGCAGCACGAGCTCATCCAGCAGCCCGTGACCCGCGGCCGCCGCCTGCGTCTCCGCCACCTGCGGGCACAGCACGATGTCGCCGAGCAGGCCGGGCGGCGTGGGGCGGTCGACGGTGCCGGGGCGGAGCTCGTCCATCGGGAAGCTCAGCACGTCGGTGGGGCCGGGCTCGTCCATCCACTGCACGTGGAGAGCCTCCATCGCTCCCTCGTCGACGAGCACGATGGCGACGTCGGCGTCGGGGCTCACGTTGAGCTGAGCGAGGTTGTACTCGGTCAGCCGCAGCAGCATGGTCTCATCGACCTCGATGGCCGACTCGTTGTTGATCTCGATCATGAGCGTCCTCGCTGGGTCTGGCGGTCACGGGTGCCCTGGTTCCGGTGGGCACGGCGCTCGGCGCGGTTGCCTCCCTCGGCAGCGCTGTCGGCACGAGAGCCGTCCGTCCGGCGGGCCAGCCGCCGCTCGTCGTACTCCGTGTAGGCGTCGACGATGCGGCCGACAAGCGTGTGACGCACGACATCGTCGCTCGTGAGACGGCAGAACTCGATGTCGTCGATATCGTTCAGGACCTGGGTCACCAGTCGCAGTCCCGATGCGCCCTCCGGCAGGTCGATCTGCGTGATGTCACCGGTGACCACCATCTTCGTGCCGAAGCCGAGCCGGGTCAGGAACATCTTCATCTGCTCGGGCGTGGTGTTCTGCGCCTCGTCGAGCACGACGAAGGAGTCGTTGAGCGTGTTGTGGGTGACCAGGAAGTCGTCCGTCACGTACAGCGAGTCCAGCGCCGCGACCTGGATGCAGACCGTCTCCGCCTCGCCATCCGCCACGATGGCATCCACATGACGCCGCGGACGCGCCGGCCGAGCCGCGTCGTAGATCCCGCGCTTCTGGGCGAGCCGGAACGGCTCGATCCCGTCGGGAAGCCGGATGTCGATGACGAAGGCGCCGGGCGCGCGACGCGCCTCGCTGGTCTCGTCCCGACCCAGAGGGCGCCGGTCCGCCGGCTCCGTCGGGAATGATGCGATGCCGCCGAGCGACCGGACGAGATGCACCACGTCGTCCCGGAGCCTGGGGGAAGCGGTGGCGTACTGCACGCGGCACGAGCTCCCCTGCGCCGCGACGAATCCGCCGTCGGTGTCCAGAAGCCCCTGGAGCACCCCGAGCCTGACCTCGATGGTGTTGACGAGGTACTCCGGCGGCACGAACGTGCTCGTCGAGGTCATGCCGCCGAGACCGAGCTCCCGGAGGGCCGCGGTCACGGGGTCCGCGACGATGACGCTGCCGTGACCCGTCTCCGTCCGACCCTGGTCCATCGCCGCGACGCCCGGAAGCGCTGCCCGCAGGTGGGCGATCGTCTCGTCTGCCGCAGAGGCGGACGTCGTGTCGGTCTCCGCGGCGCGGCGGACCCCGCCGAGGAGCAGACCGAGCGCGTACGGGTCCATCGGCACCGATCTGCTCGGCATGTGCACCGCTCGCACCACGGGAAGCTCGAAGCGATGCCCGTCGCCCTGCTCCAGACGCCCGATCATCTCAGACGTCTGCAGCACCCGCGGCGTCTCGTCGCCGTGGTCGTCGTGCATCGTCACGGTCCACAAGTGCTCGGCGCAGCACCGGGTCGACGCGCCGTCCTGCGCGCGCAACCGGTAGACCGGCTTGCGCCCCTGCGGGAAGACGCCCAGCACCGGCGTCGGCTCCCCGTCGGACCCGACCACCAGATCACCGACCCGCACGGAGCCGATCGGCACGAAACCCGCGGGCGTCAGAACGCGCGCGTCCAGCGGTTGCGCCCGCCCGCGCATGTAGGCGAGCGGGGCGACCTCGATCGTCCCCGTCGCGATGAGCTTGGGAACGATCTCCGGGTCCATCATCTCGCCCAGCGCATCGTAGAGGGGGCGCAGATACGGATCGATCTTGTCGGTGAGCGTGCCGGGAAGGAAGCCCAGCCGCTCCCCCGCCTCGATCGCCGGACGGCTGAGGATGATCCGCTCGACCTCCTTGCGCTGGAGCGCCTGAACGGCCTTGGCCATCGCGAGGTAGGTCTTGCCGGTTCCGGCCGGGCCGATTCCGAACACGATCGTGCTCTCATCGATCGCGTCGACATAGGCCTTCTGGCCCGCTGTCTTGGGCCGGATGACCCGACCGCGGGTGGAGAGGATCGCCTCGCCGAGCACCTCGCTCGGACGGGGGCCGGCGCCGCGATCGAGGATACGGGCCGAGGTCGTGACGTCGCCGGGCGTGAGATCGTGCCCCGAGCGCGTCATCGTGATCAGCTCCTGGACGAGGTCCTGTGCCGCGCTCACCCTGCCCGGCTCTCCGGACAGGGTGACGGTGTTCCCCCGCACGTGCACGTCGACCTCCGGATGCTGCGCCTCCAGCACGCGCAGCAGGCGGTCTTGCGGCCCCAGAAGCTGGACCATCGCGACGCCGTCGACCTGAATGCGTTCTGTCACGGCGCGCGCAGACGCGTCTTCGGGACGTGCGGCCGAGGCCGCGGAGGGATTGTCCGGGGTGTCAGGCACCGACAAGACTCTTTTCGCCGAGGGCGCCAGCGAGGACATGGCCGTGCACATGGGGCACGGTCTGCCCGACGCCGGGGCCGTTGTTGAACAGGAGGCGGAAGTCGCCGTCGGCGTGCTCCGCGGCGATCTGAGCGGCCAGCGCCACCATCTCGGCCATGAGGCCGGGATCGCCCGCCGCAAGCTCCGCGACGGTGCGGTACTCCTCGGTCTTCGGGATCACGAGCACGTGCAGGGGCGCCTGCGGTGCGATGTCTCGCAACGCGAAGACGCGGTCGGTGCTCGCGAGGATCTCGCCGGGGATCTCGCCGTTCAGGATCCGGGTGAAGATCGAGGGTTCGCTCATGCCACAAGTCTACGGGGAGCCTCCGTCATCGCGGCGGCCGCGCGCGCCCGGTGGCGAGAACCTCCGCCGGCACCCGCTACCAGCGCCGGAGCGCCGTCGACAGGACGGCGATCGCCGCAGGGCCCGCTGTCGACGTGCGCAACACGGTGTCTCCGAGTCGGACCGTCTCCGCTCCCGCGTCCGCGAGGGCGGCGATCTCGTCCGGGGATATCCCGCCCTCCGGGCCCACGACCAGCAGCACGTCGCGCCCGTCCGGCACGATCGACGACAGCGCTGTCTCCGCCGTCGGCTCCAGCACCAGGATGCGCTCGGCACGCTCAGCGAGTTCTTCCGTCGTCGCGGGCTCTGAGACCGGGGGTATCCAAGCGCGGTGCGCCTGCTTCGCGGCCTCCCGCACGATGCTCTCCCAGCGGGCGCGGCCCTTGACACGCTTGTCCCCGCTCCAGCGCGAGACACTGCGCGCCGCCTGCCACGGCACGATCTCGTCCACACCGAGCTCGCACGCGGCCTGCACCGCAAGCTCATCCCGGTCGCCCTTCGCGAGCGCCTGGGCGAGCACAACGCGCTGGCTCACGGGCGGCACATCCTGGCGGGCGGTGATCCGCACGCCGACACGCGCCGGCGACACGCCCTCCGCGCGACCGGTCAGCCAGGCCCCCGCTCCGTCGCCGACCGTGAGCTCCTCGCCCTCGCGCACACGACGCACGGCGGCGGCGTGCTTCGCCTCCGCCCCGACGAGCTCGATGAGGTCGCCAGGACCGGCGTGCGCGGCGGCATCGACGACGAAGTGCAGCGCCATCGGATCAGCCGGTGCGGAAACGGTCGCGGAGCTTGGAGAACAGCCCCTGATGGAACTCCGACAGACGAGGCTTGGGCGGCTTGGCCCGCGCCGCGAACTGCTCGATGAGCGCGCGCTGCTTGGCGTCGAGGCGGGTCGGCGTGACCACCTGCACGCCCACGCGCAGATCGCCGCGCTGCGTGCCACGGAGCGGGGTGATCCCGCGCCCCTTGATCGTCAGGACGTCACCGGCCTGCACCCCGGGTCGGATCTCCAGATCGACGGGCCCATCGAGCCCGTCGACGGTCACGGCGGTGCCGAGCACCGCGTCGGTCATCGCGACCTCGACGGTCGCCAGCAGGTCGTCGCCCTCACGGCTGAAGACCGGGTGCGGGGCGACGGAGACCTCGACGTAGAGATCGCCGTTCGGGCCGCCCGCCGGGCCGATCTCTCCCGAGCCCGGGAGCTGCAGGCGCAGCCCGGTCTCCACACCGGCCGGGATGTCGAGCGAGACGGTGCGCCGGGAGCGCACCCGCCCGCGACCGTGGCACGTGGTGCAGGGATGCGGGATCGTCGTGCCATACCCCTCGCACGATCCGCAGCGCTGGTTGGTGACCACGTTGCCGAGCAGGCTCCGCACCTGCTGGCGCACCTGGCCGGAACCACCACAGATGTCGCAGCGCACCGGCTGGGTGCCCGGCTGACAGCACGAACCCTGGCACTCCTCGCACAGGACAGCGGTGTCGACCTCGATGTCGCGGTGCACGCCGAACACGACGTCGCCGAGGTCGAGGTCGACGCGCACCAGGGAGTCCTGACCGCGCTCCCGGCGGGATCGCGGCCGGGCGGCACGCGCGCCGCCGGCGGCACCGAAGAACGTCTCGAAGATGTCCCCGAACCCGCCGAAGCCGCCGAAGCCGCCGTCGTCGCCGCCCATGTCGTAGCGACGGCGCGAATCCGGGTCGCTCAGGACATCGTAGGCGTGGGTGACCAGCTTGAACCGCTCCGCGGCCTCGTCACCCGGGTTCACATCCGGATGCAGCTGCCGGGCGAGCCGGCGGTAGGCCTTCTTGATCTCGTCCTCGCTGGCGTCGCGCGACACCCCGAGCACGTCGTAGTGGTCTGCCACTTTCACCTTTCCTCCCCGGCCGCGCCGACCCGGTCGGCTGGCGTATGGGGGTTCATCGTCCGGTCTCGTCCTCTTCGAGCAACCGCGACAGGTAGCGGGCCACGGCCCGCGCCACCGCGAGGTTGCTCGGATAGTCCATCCGCGTCGGCCCCATCACGGCCACCCTGGCCGTGCCGGCCGGCCCGGCGTAGTCGCTCGCGATCACCGAGGCCTGGGTCAGGCCGAAGGCCTCGTTCTCGGCACCGATGCTGGCTGCCAGGCCGTGCTCGTCTGCCACCATCTCGCTCATGAGGCGCAGCAGGGTCACCTGCTCCTCGATCGCTTCCAGCAGCGGGTGGATGCTGCCGCGGAAGTCATGCTCGCGCCGCGCGAGGTTCGCCGCCCCCGCCATCACGAGCCGCTCCTGTCGGAACCCCTCGAGCTCCTCGGCCACCACCCGCAGCAGCGCAGCGCGCACCAGCCCGAGCGGCGACGGATCGTCCTCGGCGAGGGCGATCCGCACGCCGTCCGACGCCTCGCGCACGGAGCGGCCGGTGAGCTGAGCGGCGAGACGCACGCGCAGCGCGGGAACCGCGGTCTGCTCGATCTCCACCGGCAGCTGCACGATGCGCTGGGACACCCCGCCCGCATCCGTGACGAGGATCACCAGCATCCGCCGGGAGCTGAGGGCCACCATCTCGATGTGCGTCACGTGCGCCTGGGCGAACGTCGGGTACTGGGCGAGCGCCACCTGCCCGGTGAGCTGCGTGAGCACCCGCACGGAACGGGCCATGATGTCGTCGAGGTCCGTCGGCTCACTCAGGAAACTCTCGATGGCGGTCCGCTGCGCGCTGCTGAGCGGGCGCAAACGGGCCAGATGATCGACGAAGACGCGGTAGCCCTTGTCGGTCGGCACCCGACCGGACGAGGTGTGCGGGGCCGCGATCAGCTCCTCCTCCTCGAGCTGCGCCATGTCGTTGCGGATCGTCGCTGCGGACACACCGAACGCGTGTCGCTCGACGAGCGACTTGCTGCCAACGGGCTCGTTGGAGGCGACATAGTCCTCGACGATCGCTCGGAGGACGCGAAGGCTTCTCTCGGTGACCATGCGAGCCCTCCTGCCTGATAGTCAATGTGGTTGTTTTTGCGTCCATGACGCGGAATTTCTGGCACTCCGCGTCGGCGAGTGCCAATTCTACCGGTTCCGCCGCCGGGGCGCGGCCTTTCGCGCCGGTCAGTCCAGCAGCTCGCGCACCACGGCGTCTGCGAGCAGCCGTCCGCGCCGGGTCAGTCGTACGCGTCCGCGCAGGGCGGATCCGGCATCCGCCAGGCCATCCGCGATGAGCGCGGCCACCCGGGATCTGCTCTCCGCGGGCAGATCGCTCACCGCCATGCCCTCCGACAGGCGGGTCCCCAGCATGATGCGCTCGAGGAGCAGCGCATCGGCATCCGGCCGTTCCCGGCCCGCCGCCGGAGAGGACCCATCGGCGAGGCGGCCGGCGTACGCGGCCGGGTGCTTCACGTTCCACCAGCGCACTCCGGCGACATGGCTGTGGGCGCCGGGACCGAACCCCCACCAGTCGTGGCCGCGCCAGTAGGCGAGATTGTGCTGGGAACGCTCGCGCTCGCTGCGCGCCCAGTTGCTCACCTCGTACCAGTGCAGACCGGCGGCGCTGAGCCGCTCGTCGACCAGCTCGTACATGTCGGCCTGCAGATCGTCGTCCGGTGCGGCGAGCTCGCCCCGGCGGATCCGGCGATGCAGCGCGGTGCCCTCTTCGACGATCAGCGCGTAGGCCGACATGTGGCCGGGTTCCAGGGCGAGGGCGGCGTCGAGGGAACGCTCCCAGTCGGCGAGGCTCTCCCCTGGCGCACCGTAGATGAGGTCGAGGCTGACCGCGAGGCCCGCGGCCGTGGCCGCCGCAACCGCGGTGGCGACGTTCTCCGGATCGTGCGTCCGGTCCAGCGCGGCGAGGACGTGCGGCACCGCCGACTGCATCCCGATCGACAACCGGGTCACGCCAGCGGCGCGCAGCGCATCGGCGACCGCGGGGGTGACCGTGTCCGGATTCGCCTCGACCGTGACCTCGGCATCCGGGACGAGACCGAACGTGTCGACCAGGCCGTGCAGCATCCGGGCCAGATCACCGGGCGGCAGCAGCGTGGGAGTACCGCCGCCGAAGAACACGGTCGACAGCGGTCGCTCCACGGAGAGCACGGTGCGGGCCAGCGCGATCTCTGCCACAACGGTGCCGGCGTAGTCCGATCGGCTCACGCCGCGCAGCTGATCCGACGTGTAGGTGTTGAAGTCGCAGTAGCCGCACCGGACCGTGCAGAACGGCACGTGCACATAGGCGGACAGCGGCGTATCCGCCTCGACGCGGACATCGGCGGGGAGCAGGCCGTCACGCGGCGCCGGATCCCCCTGCGGAAGCGCGGGGGCCATCAGGCCGGGGTGGCGTACAACGGAGAGATCGCCCGCAGGTACAGCGTGAACAGCTCACGGCGACGACGCTTGACCAGATACGGCACGAGTCGGTACAGCAGGCCGACCGGGGCGTCGAACGCACGCACGGTGAACCACACCTCGTCGCTGTCCTCGCGCCAGTCGATCTCGAAGGACTCCTCGCCGCTGACCGCGGAGCCGCCGACGGTGCCCAGGATGAACCCCACGCGACGACGCTCCTCGAAGACGGACACGACGCGCAGTTCGGCGTCGGCATTCATGCCCGCGACCCTGCCGTGCAGGTGCACGGTCGTGCCGGACGCGACGTAGGGCGTGCCCTCGGGATCGAACCGCTGGTCGATCTCCCGCCGCGACGGGGCGATCGGCGCGCCCTCGGCGTCGAAACTGACACCGGAGTACGCCGGCCCGGACGCCGGACGGATGTTGTCGACGGACAGGCCCGCGGCCTTCTGCGCCGTCCATGCCAGCAGAGAGTCTGCCGAGGACCGGAAACGGTCCTCACCGCTGCCGATCCGCCAGGACGCCTCGGCGGGAATGCTGCGCTCCGGCGGGTAGCGCATGAGGTCCGGTGCCTGACTCGCCCCGACGGCCGCGTAGTCGACTCTGTCGTCCGTGAACGTTCCGCGCCGCATGTTCTCAGCCTACTGGGGGTTCCTGGACGCCGTCTGTCACGTGTCGCGGTGTCACGTCAAGAAACTCCCGACAGACACCGCGACGGTGCGCGCGGCCTACTTCTTGCCCTCGACGTCCCCGGAGAGCGCGGCGATGAACGCCTCCTGGGGAACCTCGACGCGACCGACCATCTTCATGCGCTTCTTGCCCTCCTTCTGCTTTTCGAGGAGCTTGCGCTTCCGGCTGATGTCACCGCCGTAGCACTTGGCCAGAACGTCCTTGCGGATCGCGCGAATGTTCTCGCGGGCGATCACCCGCGCGCCGATCGCGGCCTGGATCGGCACCTCGAACTGCTGGCGAGGGATGAGCTTGCGCAGCCGCTCGGCCATCATCGTGCCGTAGCCGTAGGCCTTGTCGCGGTGGACGATCGAGCTGAACGCGTCGACCTTCTCGCCCTGCAGCAGGATGTCGACCTTGACGAGGTCGGCCTCCTGCTCTCCGGACGGCTCGTAATCGAGGCTCGCGTAGCCCTGGGTACGCGACTTCAGCTGGTCGAAGAAGTCGAAGACGATCTCGCCGAGAGGGATGTTGTACCGCAGCTCGACGCGCTCCTCGGAGAAGTACTCCATTCCCAGCAGGGCACCGCGCCGGGACTGACACAGCTCCATCACGGTGCCGACATAGTCCTTGGGCAGCAGGATCGCCGCCTTCACCATCGGCTCAGACACCGAAGCCACCCGGCCGTCCGGGTACTCGCTCGGGTTCGTCACCGTCACCACATCGCCGGTGTCCGTCGTGACCTGGTAGATCACGCTCGGAGCTGTGGTGATGAGATCCAGGCCGAACTCGCGCGAGAGCCGTTCCGTGATGATCTCCAGGTGCAGCAGGCCCAGGAAGCCGCATCGGAAGCCGAAGCCCAGGGCGACAGAGGTCTCCGGCTCGTACTGCAGCGAGGCATCGGAGAGCTTGAGCTTGTCCAGCGCCTCGCGCAGCTCTGCGTAGTCGCTGCCGTCGATCGGGTAGATGCCGCTGAACACCATCGGCTTGGGGTCGGTGTATCCGGGCAGTGCCTCGGTCGCCGGCTTGCGGGAGTCTGTGACAGTGTCACCGACCTTCGACTGGCGGACATCCTTCACACCCGTGATGAGATAGCCCACCTCCCCGACGCCGAGACCCTTGGTGGGCACCGGCTCGGGGCTGGACACACCGATCTCGAGGAGCTCGTGGGTGGCCTTGGTCGACATCATCTGAATGCGCTCACGGGGCTTCAGCTCCCCGTCCACCATGCGCACATAGGTCACGACGCCGCGGTAGGAGTCGTAGACGGAGTCGAAGATCATCGCGCGCGCCGGCGCATCGGCGTCACCGGTCGGCGCGGGGATGCCGTCGACGATGCGGTCGAGAAGATCCTCGACGCCGACGCCGGTCTTGCCAGAGACCCGCAGCACGTCGTCGGGGCTGCCGCCGATGAGGTCGGCGAGCTCCTTGGCGAACTTGTCCGGGTCCGCGGCGGGGAGATCGATCTTGTTGAGCACCGGGATGATCTGCAGATCGTTCTCGAGCGCGAGATAGAGGTTGGCCAGCGTCTGCGCCTCGATGCCCTGGGCGGCGTCGACGAGGAGCACAGCTCCCTCGCAGGCGGCAAGGGAGCGGGAGACCTCGTAGGTGAAGTCGACGTGACCAGGGGTGTCGATCATATTGAGCGCGAAGGTCTCCCCGTCGCGCTGCCAGGGCATGCGCACGGCCTGGCTCTTGATGGTGATGCCACGCTCACGCTCGATGTCCATGCGGTCGAGATACTGCGCCCGCATGTCCCGGTCGGCGACGACGCCGGTGATCTGCAGCATCCGGTCGGCCAGGGTGGACTTGCCGTGGTCGATGTGGGCGATGATGCAGAAGTTGCGGATCTGCGCGGGCGGCGTCGCGGCGGGCTGCAGAGGAGAAGAGGCGCGTGGTGACATGTCCCGGCGATTCTACCGGGACCGGGACGATCCAGCGGGATCGCGGCTCTCCGCCGTGCCGCTCGTGCTCGCATCGCCTTGCTGCGGCGTCGCGTACCGGGCGCCGCCGGGCGGGCAGGCTCGGCGGCGTTCAGGCTCCGGGCGGGAGCAGGTCGGGACGGCGCGTGCGGGTTCTCTCGATCTGCTGTTCACGGCGCCAGGCCGCGATACGCCCGTGATTGCCGCTGAGGAGCACGTCCGGGACCTCGCGACCGCGCCACAGAGCCGGCTTCGTGTACGACGGATACTCGAGCAGGCCGTCCTCGTGCGACTCCTCGACCAGGCTCTCCGGGTTTCCGACGACACCGGGGATCAGCCGGCCGACCGCCTCGATCATCGCCATCGCCGCGACCTCTCCCCCGTTGAGGACGTAGTCGCCGAGGCTGATCAGGCGCACCTCGCCGCGCTCCGCCGACTCGTCGAAGACACGCTCGTCGATCCCCTCGTAGCGACCGCACCCGAAGATGAGGTGCTCCCGTCCGGAAAGGGCGCGCGCCGTGCGCTGGGTGAAGACCTCGCCCGCCGGCGAGGGGAAGATGATGACCGGACGCTCCCCAGGCGCGATGAGGTCGTCGAGCGCGCGGCCCCAGGGCTCCGGCTTCATGACCATGCCGGCGCCGCCGCCGTACGGGGTGTCGTCCACGGTGCGGTGGCGGTCGCTGGTCCACTGCCGCAGATCATGCACCCGGATGTCGAGCAGACCGTTGTCGCGCGCCTTGCCCAGGAGCGAGAGCGCGAGAGTGTCGAAGAACGACGGGAAGATCGAGACGATATCGATGCGCACGATGGCTCCGCCCCCTCAGTCGGCCGCGGCCTCGCCGTCCGCCTGCGCGGATCCGGGAGCGGGAATGACCACCTCAGCGGCCTCCTCGTCGAAGAGGCCGGGGGGCGGGGTCACGATCACGCGGCCGGCGGCGATATCGACCTCCGGCACGATCGCCGAGACGAAGGGCACCATCACCTCGCCACCGCCGGAGACCGAGACGATCAGCAGGTCCTGCGCGGGGAGGTGGTCGACGCGGATGACACGGCCCACTCTGGCGTCGTCACGGTAGACGTCCAGGCCCACGAGCTGATGGTCGTACCAGGCGTCGTCCTCTGGCTCCTCCACCGCGGCGTCCTGATCGAACCAGAGGATCGCCCGGACGAGCTCCTCGGCCGCGTTGCGGTCCTCCACGCCGTCGAGGAACAGTACGGCGCTGCCGTTCATCATGCGGAAGTCGCGAACGACGACGCTCTTCCCGTGCCACGGGGAGGACTCGGGGACCTGGAGGGTGAACTCCGCCCCCGGGACGAACCGGCGCTCCGGATCGTCGGTGTACAGCTCCACCTTGAGCGCGCCCTTGAGGCCGTGCGCCTTGAGCAGGCGTCCGACGCGCAACTGGTTCTTGGCCGGTGCGTCCTGAGACACGTCAGTCGTCCGCGACGTCGACGCGCACGCGGCGCCCGTCGGCGAGAGCATCGATGACGGTGCGCAGGGCCTTGGCGGTGCGTCCACCGCGCCCGATCACGCGTCCGCGGTCGTCAGGGTGCACGTGCACCTCCAGCAGGTCTCCACGCGGAGACGAGGACGAATCGATGCGGACGTCGTCCGGGTGATCGACGATCCCCCGGACGATGTGGTCGAGCGCGGCGGCGAGCACGATTACTCTGCGGCCTCGGCGACGGCCTCAGCGGCCTCGTCGACGACCTCGGCGGCCGGAGCCTCCTCGGCGGGGGCCTCCTGAGCCTTCTTCTCGGCCTTGGGCTTGATGACCGACTTCTTCGCGCCATCGACCTCGAAGGCCGCCTTCGGCTCGGCGGTCTTCAGGGTGGACTTGGCGTCCTTGTCGCCCTTGAAGATGCCCCAGTCGCCCGTGATCTTGAGGATGGCGGCGACCTGCTCGGTCGGCTGGGCGCCGACGGAGAGCCAGTACTGCGCGCGCTCGGAGTCGACCTCGATGAAGGAGGGCTCCTCGGTGGGGTGGTACTTGCCGATCTCCTCGATCACACGACCGTCGCGCTTGGTGCGCGAGTCGGCGACGACGATGCGGTAGTACGGCGCACGGATCTTGCCCAGGCGCTTGAGACGGATCTTGACAGCCACGATTCTCCTGAATGGTGTGGAAGGGAACGAACGTCGCCTGGAGCGTGGGGTGCACATCCGGCGGAAGCTCAATGGGTGGACGCCGACGCTGGATAGAGGGTCGAGCGCGACATCCGACATCCCATTCTGCCAGATCCCCGGGGAAGGGGCGAACAGGGGCGCCGCAGACACGCCGCCGCGCGACACGCTGCGACATGCGGGGGGTCCCCACTGTCCTCACGCACCGCCGGGTGTCAGACTTGCCCCGTGGCCCAGGAATTCGCGCTGTCGAGACGCTCCACCGTCGGGTTGGAGTGGGAGATCATGCTCGCGGACCCGCAGACCGGTGATCTCGCGGGGCGCGCGCCCGAGGTGCTGGACGCCCTCGGCGACACCGAGGATGCCCGGTACACGGTCACCGGCGAGCTGCTGACGAACACGATCGAGGTCACCAGCGGCATCGGCGGTTCGGTCGCCGATGCGATCGCCGATATCGCGGAGGCCGTCACGAGCGTGCGCGCGGTCACCGATCCGGCCGGTCTTACCCTCTTGTCTGCCGGGAGCCACCCGTTCGCGCAGTGGTACGACCAGAGCATCACCGAGAAGACCCGGTACCACTCGCTCATCGAGCGTACCCAGTGGTGGGGGCGCAACATGATGATCTGGGGCGTGCACGTGCACATCGGAGTGGAGAACCGCGACAAGGTGCTCCCGATCATCGCCGCACTGTCCTGCTATCTGCCGCACCTGCAGGCACTGTCGGCGTCGAGCCCGTTCTGGGCGGGCGAGCGCACCGGGTACGCGTCGAACAGGGCGCTCGTCTTCCAGCAGCTGCCGACGGCCGGGCTGCCCTGGCCCCTCGCCGACTGGGCGGAGTTCGAGGAGTATCTGGACGGGATGGTCCGCGCGGGGGTCATCGCCGATGCGACCGAGATCCGGTGGGACATCCGCCCCGCTCCCCGGTGGGGCACGATCGAGGTGCGGGCCTGCGACGGGATGTCGACGCTGCCGGAGCTGGCCGCCCTCGCCGCCCTCATCCAGGTGCTCACCGAGCACTTCTCCCGGGAATGGGACGAGGGACGTGCCCTTCCGGCGCTCTCGCCGTGGTTCCATCGGGAGAACAAGTGGCGCACCGCGCGCTACGGGCTGGACACCGACGTGATCGTGGACTCCCTGGGTCATCAGCGCAATCTGCGTGACCACCTCGGCGAGACCCTGGACCGGCTTCAGCCGATCGCCGTCGAACTCGGCTGCGCCCGCGAGTTCGCGCGCGTGCGGGGCATCTCCGAGAACGGACCGAGCTTCGCCCGCCAGCTCGCGGTCGCGGATGCTTCGGGAGGGGATCTGCGCGAGGTCGTGCAGCATCTCATCCGCGAATTCCGCGCCGGACCGGCGTCTCCCGTCGACGACGAATGACGCGGTCAGCGTTCCTTGCTCTCGAGCAGACGTCGCGCGAGGTCCTCATCGATCACCAGGTCGGTGATCATCCCGGCGGCCAGCGCCCCGCGCAGGCTCGCCGCCTTGGGCACGCCCGAGACCACGCAGATGCGCCGGGCGACCTTGCGCAGACGCTCCAGGCTCGGTCCGGTGGCACGTGCGTTGAGGCGTACGTCGCGCCAGGAGCCGTCGGCACGGTAGAACACCGTGGCCAGGTCGCCGACCACCCGATCCTCCAGGAGGATCCGCTGGTCTTCCGGCCCGAGATACCCGCCGATGTAGAGGCGACTGCGCACCTCGGCGAACGGAGAGCCGAGGCCGAAGATGACCATGTCCATGCGCTTCTGGAGATCCAGCACCCGGCGGATGCTGCGCTCGCGCCACATGCCGTTCTTTGTCTCCGCGTCGTCGAACAGCGCAGGGACCGGGAACTGCTGAACCTGGGCGGAGAAGGCCCGGCCGAAGCGGGACAGGATCTCACTGGCGTAGTCGATGCCGCTGCTCTCGACGTTGCCGGCGCCCGCGAGCTGGAGGATCGTGGTGTTGTGGGTCTCCTTGCGCGGCAGATGTCTGCTGATCGCGCTCACGGTCGAGCCCCACGCCACGCCCACCGTCATCTCGGACTCGATGAATCCCGCCAGCACACGAGCCGCGGTCATCGCGACCCGATCGAGCCGATCGACGTGGCTGGCGGCGGGCGGCACGGGCACGACGTCTGCGCGTACCCCGTACCGGTCGTGCAGTGCCTCCTCGAGGCTCGCGCCGTGCTCCCGCGGCGAGTGGATGCGGATCTCCACCAGACCGGTCTCCCTGGCGTGGCTCAGCAGACGGGACACAGACGACCGCGATGTCCCGAGCTCGCGGGCGATGGTCTCCATCGTCCGGTCCTGCATGTAATAGAGCTGGGCCGCTTTGAGCGCAGACAGCATCCGCCGATCCTCGCGCGCGTCAACCCCGCTGTCCGGACCCGTCATCGTCATCCTTGCGTCTTCGGCACGTATGTGCACACTTCTGCATTCAGGTTGCGCGATCGTGCGAAACCACTCAGCCTATAGATATCACGATCTCCCGGCATTCGTGCCCTCACCGGGCCGTGTCTCGCCGCTGCACGACCGTATCCGGGCGCGCGCCGCGGGCGCGGTCGTCGCCGGCGGTGCGGCATGCGGCGGCGGACCGCCGCGGGCACGGTGCACGGCGGGGCATGGAGCGCGCCGCTTCGTCACGCCGTGTCGTCATGCCGCTTCGTCGCGCCGCGTCGTCACCCCTTGCCGAAGAGCTTCTGGATCTCGGCCAGATCACTCTCGGTCGGGGCCTTCGCACCGCCCAGGCCGAAGCCGGAGCCGGTGGGCTCCGCCGCCGCGATGCCCGCGTTCTCCGCAGCCCGCTTGGCCGGGTTCCCCGATCGAGATCCCGCAGCGCCCTTGCCCTTCTTGCCACGCTTGGCCGACGCGCCGGGACGCCCCATGCCGGGCATCGGACCCATCCCGGGGATGTTGGGCGTGCCGCCGCGCGCAACGGTCTTCATCATCTTGGCGGCCTGCTCGAAACGATTGACGAGCTGGTTCACATCCGTCACGGTCATGCCGGAACCGCGCGCGATGCGCTGACGACGCGAGCCGTTGAGGATCTTCGGGTTACGACGCTCGCCCGGGGTCATCGACCGGATGATCGCCTCCGTGCGGTCGATCTCCCGCTCGTCGAAGTCCTCGAGCTGCTGCTTCATCTGGCCCATGCCCGGCAGCATCCCGAGCATCTTCTTCATCGAGCCCATCTTCTTGAGCTGCTGCATCTGCTCCAGGAAGTCCTCGAGCGTGAATGTCTCTGTCGCCAGTTTCTCGGCGACCTTGAGGGCTTCTGCCTCGTCGAACGCCTGCTGCGCCTGCTCGATCAGGGTGAGGATGTCACCGAGGTCGAGAATGCGGCTCGCCATGCGGTCGGGGTGGAAGACCTCGAGATCGTCCAGACGCTCCCCCGTCGAAGCGAACATGATCGGGCGCCCGGTGACCGACGCGACAGACAGCGCAGCGCCACCGCGGGCGTCGCCGTCGAGCTTGCTCAGCACCACGCCCGTGAAATCGACGCCCTCCTGGAAGGCCTTGGCGGTGTTGACCGCATCCTGCCCGATCATCGCGTCGATGACGAACAGCACTTCGTCCGGCGTGGTGGCGCGGCGGATGTCCGAGGCCTGCTTCATCAGCTCGGCGTCGACGCCCAGCCGACCAGCGGTGTCGATGATCACCACATCGTGCAACTGGCGCCGAGCGTGCTCGACCCCGTCACGGGCGACCTGCACCGGATCACCGACGCCGTTGCCCGGCTGCGGGGCGTAGACCGTCGCTCCGGCCTGCTCGCCGACCACCTGCAGCTGGTTGACCGCGTTCGGGCGCTGGAGGTCGCACGCCACGAGAAGAGGCGTGTGTCCATCGGCCGAGAGCTGCTTGGCGAGCTTGCCGGCGAAGGTCGTCTTTCCCGACCCCTGCAGGCCCGCGAGCATGATGACGGTGGGAGGGTTCTTGGCGAACTCCAGACGGCGCTGCTGCCCGCCGAGGATCGCGACGAGCTCCTCGTTCACGACCTGGACCACCTGCTGCGCGGGGTTGAGTGCGCGGTTGACCTCGTCTCCGAGGGCGCGCTCGCGCACCTTGGCGGTGAACTCCTTGACCACCGGAAGCGCGACGTCGGCGTCCAGCAGAGCGCGACGGATCTCGCGCACCGTGCCGTCGACATCGGCGGCGGTGAGCTTGCCCTTGGTGCGGAGGTTCCGGAAGGTCTCAGTGAGCCGGTCGGAGAGCGTGCCGAAAGTAGCCATGATCCCCCCAGTCTACGAGAGCCCCGCCCACTCTTCTCACGTGCGCTCTCCCGCGAGCACGCGTCGCACGCTCGGCTGAGAACCCGCAGCGCCGCCGCCGGCAGAGCACGAGACCGGCCGGCGGATCACCCCGCACCCACAGCGCCGAGCAGCGTGCGCAGCTGCTCTCGGGCACGCGCGTAGCGCGAGCGGGCCGTGGACGCCGGAATGCCGAGGAGCTCTGCGGCCTGCACCAGCGTCATGCGCTCCCAGTGCACGAGCCGCACGAGCTCGGCGAGGTCCTGGTCGAGCCGGGCGATGGCATCACGCACCTCGATGCCCTCGTCGGAGGCCGGCGCCACCACGGTGTCGCGCGCGGTGGCACGAATACGGTCGGCGAGCGCCCAGCGCCGGCGCTCGCCCCGCGCGTGATTGCGCAGGGTTCCGCGGGCGATGCCGAAGAGCCACATCCGGGCGCGCTCATCGTCGGCCGGCAGCTCGTCGACTCGACGCCAGGCGACGACCATGGTCTCGCCCAGCAGGTCGGGCGCCTCGTCCGGGCCGACGCGCCGTTCGAGGTAGGCGAGGATGTCTGCGGCATGCGCCTCGAGAGCGGACACGATCCGCTGTCGGGGCCTCACCGTTGCTCGCAGTGCTGCTCGACGCCGACCGCCCATGCCGGGTCGTCGGAGTTCTCCTGGTGCCATGCGGAGATCTCCAGGACCACCGCCCGCATCAGCGTCTCGGCGTAACGGTCGTCCTCGCTCGGTCCCTCCGGCGTGCGTGGGACCGAGATGACAGCACCGTCCTCGTCGATCACCGACATCCACTCCTCGCTCCCGGTGGCCGTGAGGCTTGCGGACGCCGCGTCGAGATCGACGACGCCCAGCAGGTCCGTGGACGACAGCCAGCGCCGGAACGCGGGGTCCAGCGTCGGCGCGCCGGTGGCACCGGACACCTCTTTCGCCACCAGGCGCACCTCGCATTCCCGACCGCTGGGGAGCTCATACGCGAAGGCGGTGTCCGGCTCGCGCGCCCAGGGCGACCAGTCGAATGCATCGCTGGCGACGGCGACCCCGCCGCCGAGCGCGAGGATCCCCACGATGCTTGCGGTGGTCAGCAACGCTCGGCGCCGCCGCGGCGCACGCTCGGCGGCAGCGGCCTCCGCCACCATCCGCGAGATCGCCCGAGGGTCGGGCGTCGCCCGAAGCGGCGGTGCCGAACGGTCGAGCAGGTCATCGGAGTCTGGCATGGGTCCTCCTGGGTCTGGTCCTGCTCATGACCTGTCCGGATCGACACGTTTCGTCCACGCCGACCCCGCGGGTTCATCCCCCGCTGGGGGCCATGCCCCCGCACGGCGCCCGCAGGGTCGGCCCACGGCCGCCGTCGAGGCGATGCGGAAAGACCGCGATCAGCCCCAAGGCAGATCGCGAATGGCGACCAGCGCCTCGTCGAGCACGCCCTCGGGGCTGCCGGTGCCCGCACCGCGCTCAGCCCACACCCGCAGCGCCGAGAGCACAGCGGCAGCGTGCACAGCCCCCAGCAGCTCGGCGCGGAGCGCATCGATCCCGGCGGCTTCGGCCGCCGTCGCGATCGCCGCGCTGAGCCGCGCGTGCCGCACGCCGGTCTCTCGCACGAGCTCGTCGTCGAGACCCATCGCGGCGGCATGCCGGATCGCGAGCGCAAGCGGATCGGGCGCGAAGGCATGCACCACAGCACGCAGCACCGCGCGAACAGACGCCCCGTCGGCGTCTGCCCCGAGCACCGCCAGAGCATCCGATGCGTCGGAGATGCGGGCATCCAGGCCCGACCAGAGCACGTCGCCCTTGGAAGAGAAGTAGTTGAAGAAGCTCGACCGGCTCACCCCGGCCCGGCGAGTGATGTCGGCGACGGAGGTCGCCTCGTATCCCTGTTCGAGGAACAGCTCACACGCCGCCTCGGCCAGAACTTCACGGGAGGACGCCCGCGGGCGTCCCGCTCGATGCTCGCCGGTCATGCGCCCCACGCTACCCCGAGGAGGTTAACGCTATTATTAGACCCGATCCATCAATCCGGCGAACATCCGGGAACACGCGAAGGAGCATGATGCTCGAGATCGACCGGGTCGGCCTGTCCCCCGACCTCGTCCCCTATCAGGACGGCTGGGACCTCCAACGCCGGGTGCATGCGGGGGTGGTCGCCGGCGAGCGACCGGACACGCTGCTCCTGCTCGAACACGAAGCGGTCTACACCGCCGGACGCCGCACCGAGCCGCATGAGCGACCGGTGGACGGCACGCCGGTGATCGACGTCGATCGCGGCGGCAAGATCACCTGGCACGGCCCCGGCCAGCTCGTCGGCTACCCGATCGTCCGGCTGCACGAGCCGATGGATGTCGTCGGCCACGTGCGCCGTCTCGAGGGGATCCTCATCGACGTGCTCCGCCCCTTCGGCATCGACGGCTACCGTGTGGATGGCCGCAGCGGCGTCTGGGTGCGCCGCCCGCTCTCGGAGGACAAGATCGCCGCCATCGGCGTGCGGGTGCAGCAGGGCGTGACGATGCACGGCTTCGCGATCAACTGCGACAACGCCCTCACCGCGTTCTCGCGCATCGTCCCCTGCGGCATCAGCGACGCCGGCGTGACATCGATCTACGAGGTCACCGGGAACAGGGTCGCGCCCGCAGACGTCGTCGACGCCGTCGCCGACGCTCTCGCCGCCGTCTACGCCGACGGGGAGGCCGCCGCATGACCAGCACCGCACCGGACGGACGCAAGCTCCTGCGCCTCGAGGTGCGCAACGCCGAGACGCCGATCGAGCGCAAGCCGGAGTGGATTCGCACGAAGGCGAAGACCGGCCCCGAATACACCGCGCTACGCACCCTGGTCAAGACCGAGGAGCTGCATACCGTCTGCCAGGAGGCCGGGTGCCCGAACATCTACGAGTGCTGGGAAGACCGGGAGGCGACCTTCCTGATCGGCGGGTCGCAGTGCACGCGGCGGTGCGACTTCTGCCAGATCGACACCGGGAAGCCCGCGGACTACGACACCGACGAGCCACGACGGGTGGCCGAGAGCGTGCAGCGCATGCAGCTGCGGTACGCGACGGTCACATGCGTCGCCCGCGACGACCTCCCCGACGGAGGGGCGTGGCTCAACGCCGAGACCGTGCGCAAGATCCACGAGCTGAACCCCAACACGGGCGTCGAACTGCTCGCTACAGACTTCAACGGCGATCCGGAGCAGCTGCAGACGGTGTTCGACAGCCGTCCCGAGGTGTTCGCCCACAACGTCGAGACGGTCCCCCGGATCTTCAAGCGCATCCGCCCGGCGTTCCGCTACGAGCGTTCGCTCGGCGTCCTCACGCGCGCCCGTGAGGACGGGCTCATCACGAAGTCCAACCTCATCCTGGGGATGGGAGAAGAGCCGGAAGAGGTCGTGCAGGCGCTGCACGACCTGCACGACGCCGGGTGCGACATCATCACCATCACGCAGTATCTGCGACCGTCGCCGCGCCACCTCCCGGTGGCGCGCTGGGTGAAGCCCACCGAGTTCATCGGCTTCAAGGAGGAGGCGGAGCGCATCGGCTTCCTGGGCGTCCTCGCCGGACCGCTCGTGCGTTCCTCCTACCGTGCCGGCCGGCTGTGGGCGACGTCGATGCTCTCCCAGGGCCGCCCGATCCCGGCGCATCTCGCGCACATCGCCGACGGCGTCGAACAGGGGTTCGCCCAGGCCGTGTGACCGCCGGCACGGGGTGCGCGCCGCGCACTCCGTGCCGGATCAGCCGGCGCTCATCACCGACTGCACGACGCCGTCTGAGCCGACATTCACCAGCAGAGCGTCCTCGTCGCCATCGGCATCGAGGGCGTACTCGAGCACCGCGAACGGGCCAGGTCCGCCGAACTCGTCCGGCAGCACCGTCATGCCGATCAGCAGCAATGAGCGGATGATGTCGACGGCGGCATCGCCGGAGAAGTCGACCACGATGTCTGCCAGCGCCGCGCCGTGCAGCTCCTGACGCTGCAGGATGTATTCGGTGACCTCACTCGTGCGATCGTCCACCTCCGCGAGCATCGCCCGTCGCACGGTGGCGTCGATCTGCTCCAGGCCGACGATCAGAGCGGCCGCCATGTCGAGCGCATTGCGGGTGACGCCGGCCTGATCGCTCGCGGTGAGGTCGACGCGGACCGCCTGATCGGCGTACTCGACGGTCTCGGACCAGAACACCGCTCCGTCCGATCCGGTGGACAGGACGCCGAAGAAGTCGTGTTCGATGGCCATGACGCTATGAAACCAGGCTCTGGCGAGGACCGGAACCCCGCATCGCCGAGGCGCGGAGGCGAACAGCGCCGATCATTCGACCAGCGACGCGGCAAAGAGATGCGGAGTGAAGCCGGTGAGGTCGTCGATGCCCTCTCCCTGCCCCAGGAGCTTGACCGGGATACCGGTGCGCTCTTGAACGGCGAGGACGAAACCGCCCTTCGCTGAGCCGTCCAGCTTGGTGATCACCAGCCCCGTCACGCCGGCGTGCTGCAGGAACGCCTCAGCCTGCATCACGCCGTTCTGGCCCGTGGTGGCGTCGAGCACGAGCAGGACCTCGCTGATGGGCGCCTGCTTCTCGATCACGCGGCGGATCTTGCTCAGCTCGTCCATCAGCCCCCCCTTGGTGTGGAGACGGCCGGCGGTGTCGATCACGACGATCTCGGTGCCGGTGCTCTGCGCATGGGCCACGGTCTGGAACGCGACGGATGCCGGATCCTGCCCCTCGTGCTGCGGGCGCACGATCGCCGCTCCCCCGCGTTCCGCCCACGTCGCGAGCTGGTCGACGGCGGCAGCGCGGAAGGTGTCGGCCGCGCCCACCACGACCGAGCGGCCGTAGGTGCGCAGGAACTTCGCGAACTTCCCGATCGTCGTGGTCTTCCCGACGCCGTTGACGCCGACCACGAGCACCACGGCCGGGCGCTCGGTGAGCTTGAGGGTGGTGTCGAAACGGGCGAAGTGCTCCTCGAGGGTCTCCTTGAGCATCCGCTGGAGATCGGCCGGATCAGTGGTGCGGTACCGGTCCACCTTCTCGCGCAGCTCGTCCACGATCCGCTCGGTGATATCGGGGCCGAAGTCGGCGGTGATGAGGGCCGTCTCGAGGTCTTCCCACGTGGTCTCGTCGATCGTGGGTTTGACGAACAGGCCACGCAGCGCGCGACCGAGGGACCAGGGTTTCTCCGCCATGGGTCAATCCTACGTACACCGGCGGCATACAGCACTTCCGCTATATTGCACGTTCGCTATGCTCGCGATATGAAAGGCATCGGCAATGATCTCATCCGCGAAGCGCGCAAGCGCTGCCGGCTCACGCAGCAGCAGCTCGCCGAGCTCGCCGGCACGACGCAGTCGGCCATCGCCCGGCTGGAGTCCGGCCGGACCTCGCCGAGCTTCGACGACGTCATCCGCTACCTGCGCCTGATGGGCATGGATCTTCTCGTCACGCTCGTCGAGCGCGACGACTCCGAGTGGCTGCAGGCGCGCCGGGCCCTCGACGAGACTCCGGAGCAACGACACGACCAGCTCATGAGATCTGCGAACACGCTCCGGGGCGGTCTCGTGACGTCTGTCGCCTGACTCCATGGCCGAGCCGGACTTCGATCCCCTGCCGATTCTCGAGACTCTCCGTGCGCACGGCGTGCGCTTCGTCGTGATCGGAGGCTACGCGGCTTTCCTGCAGGCGGCGCCCTTTTTGACGCACGGTGTCGACATCACGCCGGAGGCCTCCGAAGGCAACAGGGGACGCCTCTCGGCCGCTCTGACAGAGCTCGGCGCCCGAACACGCACACCCGAGGGCTGCGATGAGCCGCCCGTCCGACACGACGCCGGATCGGTGGCGGCCGAGACGATCCGGGATCTGCGCACACCGCACGGCGACCTCGGCGTCTGCTTCAGCCCGAGCGGCACCGACGGGTACGCCGACCTCGTGCAGGACGCCAGCATCGCCAGCATCCACGGCAGCGAGATCCGCATCGCGTCGCTCGCCGACATCATCCGCTCCAAGCAGGCCGCCAACCGCCCGAAGGACCAACGGGTACTGCCAACGCTGCGTGAGGTCCTCGCGAGCCGCCACGGGAGGAACCGGCCGGCCTGAGCTCAGCGCGCCGCGCCGGGCCCCCGCCGCGGCAGCACGATCGTGGCGGCCAGACCGCCTTCCTCGCTCCCACCGAGCTCGAGACGCCCGTCATGCAAGGAGGCCTGCTGCTCGACGAGGGCGAGCCCGAGACCAGAGCCGTCGCCGCGCGCGTCGGGCCCGCGCGCGAATCGCTCCTTGAGCGCGTCGCGGCGCTCCTGTGGGATACCGGGGCCGTCATCGCACACGCGGATGCGGACGGCATCACCGTCGAGGCCGAGGTCCAGGCGCACCCCGCCGGCGGCCCTGCCGTGCCGTGCCGCGTTGTCGAGCAGGTTGTCGACCGCGAGCCGGAGCCCCGTCGGCCAGCCCCGCACCAGCGCGGCGTCCTCGGGGAGAGCGTCGTGCAACGTGAACGAGATCGACGGATGGGTGCGTCGGGCCCGGGCGATCGCATCGGTCGCAAGATCGAGCAGATCCACCGGCTCGCGCTCGGGAAGCGCCTCGGCATCGCCCCGGGCGAGCATCTGCAGCCCCTCCAGCAGCGCGACCATGCGGTGATGCTCCACGGCGGCCGCCGTCACGATCTCGCCGCGCTCCGGCGCGGAGAGGCCGGGGTTGCGCTCGAGCATGTCCAGGTAGGTGCCGAGGCTCGCGAGCGGGGTGCGCAGCTCGTGTCCGGCGTCGGCGGTGAAGCGGCGGGTCGCCAGCATCCCGCTCTGGATGCGCTCGAGCATCTCGCGCAGCGTCTCGGAGAGCTCGGCGACCTCGCGTGGCGAGACCACCTCGGGCAGCCGGGAGGCCACGTCGTGCTCCACGCGGATCGCGGAGGCCGCGGTCGCAAGCCTCTCGAGGGGCCGCAGAACGAGGCGTCCCACGAGCCATCCGCCGGTGGCCGCGAGAACCGTGGCGATCGCGGTCACGACGATCACGAGCAGCGTGTTGGCACGCAGCTCCTCCTGGATCGGCGTCAGCCGCTGCAACACCTGGAAGCGGATGCCGTCCTCGTCCTCACCGACCAGGGAGCGCCACTGCTCGCCGCCCACGTCGATTGTCGCGTAACCGAGCTCGGTCGGCACCGGAATCGGGTCCTCCACCGTCTCGCCGCGCTGAGCAAGCACCTCCCCGTCGACGATCGCGCGCACGATGGAGTCGCTGCCCGCGAGCAACCGCTTCCCGAGGGCGTCTCCGGGAGCCTCCCCGGCCGGGGCGGGCGGCCTCTTGTCATCATGCTTCTTGTCGTCGCCGATGACCTTCATCAGGCGCCCGTGAAGGCGCTCGTCGACGTCGGCGCGCGCCGCGGCGTCCTGCTGCAGCACGATGATGAGCCCCGATGCGGCGACGATGAGCAGCACGAGCACGGCCGCGCTCGCGGCGAGCTGGCTGCGCAGACTTCGAAAGACCCTCATGGTCGCAACACGAACCCGACCCCGCGCACCGTGTGCAGAATGCGCGGCTCGCCACCGGCCTCGAGCTTACGGCGGAGGTAGCCGACGAACACATCGACCACGTTGCTCTCCGTCTCCCAGTCGTAGCCCCACACCTGCTCGAGCAGCTGGCTCCGGCTGAGCACCTGGTGCGGATGCCGGGCGAAGGCCGCGGCCAGGTCGAACTCCCGGGTGGTGGCCTCCAGATCACGACCCCCGCGGATGACGGTGCGGCTCTCGAAGTCGACGGTGAGCTCACCCACCTGCAGGGCGCGCTCGTAGCGCGCCCTGTGCAGCGCGACGAGCGCCTTCAGCCGCGCCGACAGCTCCCCCACCGCGACGGGTTTGACGACGTAGTCGTCTGCGCCAGCGGCGAGGCCCGCGACGCGATCGTCCACCTCGTCGCGGGCGGAGAGGATGCACACCGGGAGGGTGCGGGCATCGAGCCGGAGACGGCGCACCACGTCGATGCCGCTGATGCCGGGGAGGCCGACATCGAGGAGCACCACGTCCGGTGCCCGGGTGCCGACCTCGCGCAGCGCGCTCTCGCCGTCGGCGGCCTCGCGCACGTGGAGACCCTCGAGCGTCAGAGCACGGACGAGGGCACGACGCACGCCGTCGTCGTCGTCGACGACGAGCACCTCCGCACCTTCCGCCCCGATCATCCGGCCCTCCTCACGGCCTCGGTCTGCTCCGCCCGGAGCTGGGTGACCACGAGCGCGCCCTCCCGGCCGACGACCTCGAAGCCGAGGCGCCGCGCGAGGGCGAGCGACGCTCCGTTTCGCCGGTCGATCACCGCGAGCACCAGCTTGGCACGAAGCTCGGTGAACACCGTGTTCAGCAGCGCCTGAGCGGCCTCACGGCCATAACCGTGCCCCGTGACGTCGGATGCGATGATCCATCCCACCTCGACCGTGCGGATCTCGCGGCTGACGATACGCAGGTGCGCCGAGACGTCGCCGATGAGCGCTCCGTCGTGCTCGACCCCCATCGCCAGGAAGTCCCCGGGACGCCGCAGCACCGTCTGGCGGGTGCGGAGCCGGAGATGATGACGCGACTCACGCCGGTCGCGGAGCCGCCACGGGAGATACCGGATCACCTCGGGGTCGGACTGGATGCGGTACCAGGCATCCGCGTCGTCCATGCGATGCGGGCGCAGCAGCAGGCGCGACGTGGCGATCGGGCGGGCGTGAAACTCCTCGCCGGCCGGGAGCCGCGGGGTCGGACGCCCCACGACGGTCAGGAAATGGGACACGGGACGACCTCCATGCCGTCATCCTTCTCCCGCATCGTGAGACGCGGATAAGAGCCGCTGCCGACGAGTCCGGTCCCCCGCGTCGTTCCTAACTCAGGCAGACTCCGCGCCACACCCTCGAAACTCCTATTTCGGGGCCTCCGCGCCCGTTCTTTCCTGAGTTCGGTGCCGGGTCGATCGGGCAGGATCTCCCGAACGACGGCGGCAGACCCCGGGGCCCGCTCAGGAGGCGCGCTCTGCCGCCCGATCGCCGACCCGCTGGCCGACCACCGCGGAGACGCCGTCCTGCCGCATCGAGACGCCGTAAAGGGCGTCCGCGATCTCCATGGTGCGCTTTTGGTGCGTGATCACCAGCAGCTGACTGCTCTCACGCAGCTGCTCGAAGACGCTGAGCAGGCGGCCCAGATTCGCATCGTCCAGCGCTGCCTCCACCTCGTCCAGGATGTAGAACGGACTCGGGCGGGCTTTGAAGATCGCCACCAGCAGGGCGACCGCCGCGAGCGACCGCTCGCCGCCGGAGAGGAGGGAGAGACGTTCGATCTTCTTGCCGACCGGCCGCACAGCGACCTCGATGCCGGTGTTCAGCATGTCATCGGGGTCGGTGAGCGAGATGCTGCCGGCCCCTCCGGGGAACAGAACCGGGAAGACCTCGCCGAACGCCTGACGGGTGTCTTCGAATGCGCTCGCGAAGATCGTCTGCATCCGCTCGTCGATCTCGGAGATGATGGTGCGCAGATCCTCGCGGGTGCGCTGCAGGTCAGCGAGCTGTTCTGTCAGGAACGCATGCCGCTGCTCGAGCGCGGCGAACTCTTCGAGCGCGAGCGGGTTGACCCTGCCCAGTTGGGCGAGTTTGCGCTCGGCGTCTCGCAGCCGGCGCTCCTGGATGCGGCGGTCGAACGGGATCCCGGACGGCTCGGCGATCTCATCGCCCTCCGTGCTGAGCAGGCCGTCGCCGCCCGCATCCCCCGGGTCGCGGGGCACCAGTCGGTCGGGACCGTACTCTGCCACGAGGACGTCCTCGTCCAGCGCGAGCTCCGACGATACGCGCTCGAGCAGGCTCGTCAGGTGCAGCTTCTTCTCATGGATCTGCAGTTCGAGACCGTGCACGCTCTCGGTGAGCCTGCTGAGCCGTTCGCGGAGCGTGGTCTCCTGCGCACGGAGCCGGACGATCTCCTCACTCTGGGCGGCACGGGAGGCCTCCGCCTCGCCGAGGGCGAGACGCGCCTCGGCGACGGAGCGGTCGATCGAGTCGAGGATGCGCGGGAGCTCCCCGGCGACCCCGGCCGCGGTCTCCCGCTGCGCCC
This sequence comes from Microbacterium longlingense, assembly GCF_058349825.2. Taxonomy (NCBI): domain Bacteria; kingdom Bacillati; phylum Actinomycetota; class Actinomycetes; order Micrococcales; family Microbacteriaceae; genus Microbacterium; species Microbacterium longlingense. The sequence goes on along the minus strand of NZ_JBYRJA020000002.1, from coordinate 339,103 downwards.
GGCGGATCACCGCACGGCGCGCAGCCTCCGCAGCCGCTTCCCGTTCCTTCTCCCGCTGCCGTTCCAGGCTCGTGACCCTGTTCTGTGCGGCACGGACCCGCTCGCGCAGCGTCTCGACCTCCAGACGGGCCTGCACCTCCGCTTCTCGGGCGTCTTCCAGTGCCTGCAGCAGGCCGTCGCGGGCCGAGGCGTCGAGCATCGGACGCGGTGCCTCCTGCGCGGTGTCGTGCTCCGCGACGGCTGCCCGTGCCTTCGCCTCGGCGTCTGCGACCGCCGAACGCGCCTGCGCGAGGTCGGCCTCCAGGCGCTCGCATTCTGCGACGGCCGACTCGTGGCGCACCGTCACCCTGTTCAGCTGCTCGGCGTGCGCGGCGAGGGCCGCATCGTGCTCTCGCAGCGCCTGCAGCGTCTCGCGTGCGCGCCGCCGGGTGCTGTCGACCTGCTCCGTCGCGTCGCTGCGCGCCGCGCGCACGCTGTCTGCGATCACCGTGACCTCGTCGAGCCGATCGCGGGCGGCATCGCGCTCCGCGGCCAGCTCGAGGCGGGATCGCTCCCCTCCGCTGCCCGCGCGCAGGGTGTAGGCCGTCACGACCTCGCCGGTGCGGGTGACGATCGTGGCGCCGTCCGCCTCCGCCGCGTGCAGCGCATCGCGGGCCGCGTCGAGATCGTCGGCGATCAGCACGTGCGAAAGCACGCCCATCACACCGGGAGGAGCGGTCACCACGTCACGGGCGAGCACGGTTCCCGCCGCAGCGGTGCGGTCGGATACGGCGGAGAAGGCATCCGCGATCACGATCTCGATCGTGCCGCGGTCCGCTCCGGAGATCTCGGCGGCCAGGCGGTAGGCGTCGCCGGCGGAGTCCACCAGCACGCCCTCGGTGAGAGGACCGAGCACCGTGGCGATCGCCGCCTCGTAGCCCGCCTTCACCTGCACGGCGTCTCCCACCAGGCCGCGGATTCCCGCACCGCCGCCCGAGACGATCTCCGCCGCGCCGCCGGTCACCGAAAGCGCACTGCCGAGCGCGGCGACCTTGGCGGTCAAAGCGTCAGCCTCACGCTCGGCGGCATGGAGGCGGTCGCGGATCTGCTCCAGCTCCGCCTCCGCTGCCGTCGCCGCGGTCTGTGCCTCCTCATAGGCGGCCGCGTACTCCGCCGCGCTGGAAGCCGGGGCGGCGTTCTCCTCGAACGCGGCCAGCGCCTCCGCTGCTTCGCGACGGCGCTCCTCGGCCGCCGCGAGAGCGTTCTCCTGACGCAGCACCGCGCCCCGCACAGCGGCCAGGGCCGACTGGGCTGCGTCTGCACGGCCCTTCAGCGTGTTCAGGCGCATGTCGTGCTCGGAGACGAGCGCGCTCTGCTCGGCGATGTCGACGTCCAGCGCGTCGAGCTCCGCCCGCGCACGCACCACCTCCCGTGATGCATCCGCGGCGGCGTCCTGGGAGGGTTCGACCCCCGCGGCGATCTCGTCGAGCTCCGTCCGCGCGTCGTCGATCATGCCGGCGGTCACGTTGACCGCGCCGACCGCCGCATCGTCCTCCTCGCTGCCGAGGAGCGCAAGCCGCTGATTGGCGAGCGTGTACAGGCCGCGCATGCGCTCCTGGACCTGTTCGAGCCCGAACAGGGTGTTGCGCGCGGCATCCACGGCGGCGGTGTCCTGCAGCGCCTCGAGCCGCACGACCTCGGCGTGCACCGCGTCGACTTCCGCGGAGATCACCAGTCGTTCTCCGTGGCGCTCCTGCTCGGTGCGGACGTGGTCGTTGAGCGCTGTACGCAGCGCCACGACGTCATCGGCGAACAGCCTGGCCTTCGCATCGCGCACGACGGCCGCGATGGTCTGCGCCTCACGGGCGATCTCGGCCTGGCGTCCGAGGGGCTTGAGCTGGCGGCGCACCTCGCCGGCGAGGTCGCTCAGGCGGGTGAGGTTGGTCTCCATCGCGTCGAGCTTGCGGACCGTCTTCTCCTTGCGGCGCCGGTGCTTGAGGATCCCCGCCGCCTCTTCGATGAAGCCGCGGCGGTCTTCCGGGGATGCCTGCAGCACGGTGTCGAGGCGGCCCTGGCCGACGATCACGTGCATCTCACGCCCCAGGCCGGAGTCGCTCAGCAGCTCCTGCACGTCCAGAAGACGGCAGGACTCCCCGTTGATGGCGTACTCGCTCGACCCGTTGCGGAACAGCGTCCGGCTGATCGTCACCTCGGAGTAGTCGATCGGCAGGGCACCGTCTGCATTGTCGATGGTCAGTTGCACCTCCGCACGCCCCAGCGGGCCGCGGGTGGAGGTTCCGGCGAAGATGACGTCTTCCATCTTTCCGCCGCGAAGCGTCTTCGCACCCTGCTCACCCATCACCCAGGCCAGGCCGTCGACGACGTTCGACTTGCCGGATCCGTTCGGACCGACGATGCACGTGACGCCGGGCTCGAATTGGAAGGTCGTCGGCTGCGCGAACGACTTGAACCCCTTGAGCGTGAGGCTCTTCAGGTGCATGGGCGCACGGCGGGACGGGGGCGGATCACGCCCCCACGCTACCGGACGCGATCCCGGGTGAACCGAGCACGCGCGCAGAGACGCTAGTGTGTGCGACAGAGCTTGACGTGCTCCGTGGTCGGTGAAAGTCCGAACCGGCGGTGAAAGTCCGCGACCCTGATCGGCCCCACCGGGTCGTGATGGCTGACCCGGTGGAACTCCGGGGCCGACGGTGAGAGTCCGGATGGGAGGCAGCACGTGGCGTCCCGCGACGCCGCGACGTGGCCTCCCCTCTTCTCCTCGGAGCAGCCGAGGAAAGGACGACGATGGCCCGCCCCGCCCACCGCCGCGCTCCGCGTGCGGTCGCGGCACCGCTCGTCCTCGGCGCCGCGCTGATCGTGCTCTGGGCGGGATTGTCTGCGGTCCTCGGCGAACGTCTGCTGCCTGCGCCGCTCGCTGTCCTGGATCGGCTCCGTCTCGAACTGCTCAACGGCGACGTCATCGTCGCGGCCGGGGCGACCCTCGGCGTGAGCCTGGCCGGTTGCGCCCTCGGCCTGCTCGTCGCGTTGCCCCTCGGCTATCTCATCGCTCACTCGCCCACCGCGGCAGCCGCGCTCCAGCCGTTCGTGGCTGCAACCCAGGCCATCCCGGCTGTCGCGTTCGCTCCGCTTCTCGTGCTCTGGTTCGGGTACGGCCTGATCCCCACCGCACTCCTGTGCGCGCTGCTGGTCTTCTTCCCCATTCTGCTGAACACCGTCCTCGGCTTGACCAGACTCGACCGGGATGTGGTCGACGCCGGACGCGTCGACGGGGCGGGTCGCCTGGCGCTGCTGGTCTTCATCGAGGCCCCGATGGCGCTGCCCGCTGTGCTCACCGGCATCCGGAACGGTTTCGTCCTGTCTGTCACCGGAGCCGTCGTCGGCGAGTTCGTGATGGGCGGGCACGGCCTCGGCCAGCTGCTCACCGTCACGCGCGACCGCGCCGACACCACCGGCATGTTCGCCGTGCTCGCGGTCCTCGCGATCATGGCGATCTCTCTCGATGCCGCGGTACGCGGCCTGGAAAGGATGATCCGATGGAACGAAAGATGAGCGCACGCCGCCGTGCCGGCGCAGCTCGCGCGGCGCGGCCGCTCGCCGTCGCCGCCGCCATCGCCCTCGCCGTCGCCGTGCTCTCCGCATGCGCACCGGCCGGCGATGAAGCGGGGCCGGCCAGCCCCACCGGTGACGCGACGTCCGCGGAAGAGATCACGATCGGGCTCACCTATGTCCCCAACGTGCAGTTCGCGCCGTTCTATCTGGCGGAGCAGCGCGGCTACTTCGCCGATGCCGGACTCGATGTCACCCTCCGCCACCATGGTGACTCCGAGGACCTCTTCGGCGCGCTGCAGAGCGACGAGGAGCAGGTCGTCATCGCCGGCGGGGACGAGATGATGCAGGCGCGCTCCGGCGGCATCGACGTGCTGTCGATCGCGACCCTCTATCAGGAGTACCCGGTAGCGCTGATCGTGCCGCAGGGATCGACGATCACGAGCCCCGACGACCTCCGCGGCCAGCGCATCGGCGTGCCAGGACCGTTCGGCGAGACCTATTTCGGCCTCCTCGCGATGCTCGATCAGGCGGGGCTCACGACCGACGACGTGCACGTCGAGAACATCGGTTTCACCCAGCAGTCCGCGCTCAGCTCGGGGCATGTGGACGCGGTGATGGGCTACCGGAACAACGATGTGCCGCAGTTCCGCGCAACCGGTCTCGATGTCGACGCGATCGAACTCACCGTGCCGCTGGTCGGCATCGGCCTGGGCGTGACCGCGCAGACCGCCGCCGACCGTGGCGATGCCCTGCGGGCGGTGGTTCAGGCGGTGGGGCGTGCGGTGGCCGACATCGCGGCGGATCCCGCGCTCGCCGTCGACGCCGCTGTGCAGGAGATCCCCGGCGTCATCACCGACGAGCAGCGCGCGATCATGCTCGAGGTCGCCGAGCGGACCGTCCCGCTCTACGGCGATCTGAGCGGCCCCTGGGGGCGCAACGATGACGCGCGCTGGGCTGCGATGGCGGAGACGCTGCTGTCGGTCGGCATCCTCACGGCTCCGGTTCCGGCGACCGAGGCCTACACGAACGACTTCGTCGACTAGCCGGTCCCCGCGCACGCGCGCTTCGCTCGCCCCTGTGTGCTCCCCTCGCGGGAACCAGAGTCCTCTGTGCGCAGGGAGCGCACAGAGGCGAGCCGAGCTCCGGGGGCGCGGCGCGGGGTAGTAGCGTTGCGGAATGCGCCTGGAGACCCCCCGCCTCGTGCTCCGGGAGATGGACGAGAATGACCTCCCCCGACTGCGCGAGATCCTGCAGGACGAGACGACCATGACGGCGTACGCGGGCGCGTTCGACGAGGAGATGACGCAGGCCTGGTTCGAGCGCACCCAGAACCGCTATCGTGATGACGGCTTCGGGCTCTGGGCGGTCGAGCAGCGCGACACGCATCGCATGATCGGCCAGTGCGGCCTCACCCGCCAAATGATCCTCGGCGACGACGTCATCGAGGTCGGCTACCTCTTCAATCGGTCCTTCTGGCACCGCGGGTATGCTGCCGAGGCCGCCCGCGCATGCGTGGCCTTCGCCTTCGAGCAGGGGTTGGCCGCGCGGGTCTGGGCGCAGGTGCGCGACACCAACATCGCCTCGATGAACGTCGCGATCCGCGTGGGCATGACCGTGCGGGGACGCTTCGTGAAGCACTACCGCGGGGTGGACATGCCGCACCTCGCCTTCGCCATCGACCGCCCCGATGCGACAGATGCGGCAGCGGGCGCTGACTGACGCGTGACGCTCCGCGCGGTGAGCGGACGCCGAGCCCCGATCGCCCTGTTCGGCTATTCGGCGTCCCAGAGCCGCCGGTAGTAGTCAATCCGCAGTGGATCCGGTTCGATGCCGTAGGCATCCCAGAAGATCGCCTCGTCGACGTCGCCATAGTTCCAGGCGAGAGACATCGACATCACAGCGAGGTCGGCCCACCGATCGGCCAGCCCCAGGCGCGCGAGATCGAGATGACCCAGGAACGAACCGTCCTCGGCGAGCACGGTGTTGGGCGCACACGGGTCGCCCTGGCACACCACGAGCCGGTCGATGGGTGGAGGCGGGCCCACCTCGACGAGGTCGACAGCACCGACCTTCGCCCGGTGGCCCACCCCCCAGTCGAAGGGGCATCCGTCCACCGGGAGCCCGTGCAGGCGCCGAAGGCCCGCACCCAGAGCGCGCAGAGCCGTCTCCGGCTCCTGCTGCCAGCGCTCCGCAACGGCCGACCTCCCCGGCAGAGCCCGGGTGAGCAGCACCTCCTGGGCATCATCCGCGATCACCTCGACGACGGCGGGCACAGGATGCCTCCCCTGCATCCAGTGCAAGCGCTCGGCTTCGTCGCGAAGGGACTCGCCCGATCCCGCCGGGTTCCACTTCGCATAGACGTCGACCTCACCCGACCGGTGGTCGCTGAGGATCGCGAACGTCAGCCCGCCCGCCCCGTTCAGCCACACCGGGTGCCGGCGTGCATCCCCGAGGCCGACCGCATCCAGCACCCGACGCAGTCCGTCGGGAACGGGGGTATCGACCGGGGGCGGGCCCGCCAGATCCGAAGGTTCGGACATCTGATTCATTCTCCTGATTCATTCTCCAAGCCGGAGTCGTTCGCGTGTTTCACGCCGACGCGCGCTGGTTCAGGCGTCCTCGGTCGAGCGCGCCCACGGGACCGATATCGCTAGATGCGTACCGCCAGAAGCGCGCCGTGTGGCCGGGCGGAGGGATCTGTGCGCGACGCCGTGCGGGTCACCGTGAAACCCGCCCGTTCGACCTCCGATACCAGCAGCTCCATCGGCCAGGAGTAGGCGGTCGTGACGGCGTGGTCGAACGGCGCCACGACGGCGCCGGCGAAGAACCCGATCGCGAGACCGCCGCCGCGTCGGATGCCTCGGGCGAACTCGGTGAGCGGTTCCGACATTCGCGAGGGATCCGTGTGGATGAGCGAGTACCAGGCGAGCACACCCCCGAGGGCGCCGTCATCGACGCCGAGGTCGTGCGCGACGCCGACACGGTACCGCGCGCGCGGATACGCAGCCTTCGCCATCCGAATGAACTCCGGCGCGGCATCGACACCCTCGACGTCGATCCCGAGTCCGGTGAGGTGGGCCGTCCACTGCCCCGGCCCGCATCCCACGTCGAGCACCGGCCCGTCCAGACCACGAGCCCACTCCTCGACGAGAGCGAGGTCGGCGCGCGCGACGTGCTCGATCCGCCCGACGGCGTCAACGTACTCGGCCGCGCGCGCCCCGTATGAGGAGCTGACCCGGGCGATCTCGCGACCCGTCAGAGAACCGCCTCGCTCATCGCCCACCATCTCTCCCTCCCTTTCGACCGCGCCCGGCGACCGACGTCAGGCAGATCTGCGCGCACGACACCCGTGCCGTTCGACCGCAGCTCTCGATCACGTCGTCCCCTTCCTGCCCCCCTCATGCTCTGCGCGCATGGTCGGCAACGCCACACGACACGCGCTCGGCCCGATCCGAGATCTCTGGATCCGTTGTGTCCCGCCAGAGTCTGCGACGTCACCCCGGGTGACGCAGACCGCGGACAGCGGCAGGCGATCGATGGTTTCAACGGCAACCAGGGCCTCAGACGAGGAAACGAACGCTCTGTCGTGGACGCCCGGCTTCGTTGGTCTCACCTTCCACCGGGTGCGCCGTTTCGAAGGAGGAGCTGTGCTGGGCGGATGCGGCCGCATCGCGCATCTCAACGCTTCCGCCGGCGGCGCGGGCACAAGGGCGAGGAACGGTTCATGAACTGCGCGCGACGGATCGGTCCACCGCGTCGCGGACACGGCACTCCCCCGTGCCCGCACGCGTTGAGCGAGTGCGCGATGTACCTCGCCTGCCGCATTCTGACGTTCACCGGTCGAGATTGTCCGAACGCCGGACACTATGTGCACGATCAATCAGCGGCGTCACCCTCTGCCCTGAGTGTCTCGTCCAACACAGCGAGCACAGGGGCAGGCTTCCCGCCCTGCAGTCCTTTCCCTCCACGGCCTCGCAGCGGCTGGCTGGAAGAGTACACCGGGGCTTACCCAGGCTGAGCCGTCTGCCTCGGTCAGGGCCCCGGCAGTCCAGCCGTATCCGACGACGCGCCTCACTCTGCGAAATTCTGCTGCGCGGTCTTGTTCAACGATGCCACCGTGACGCTTCGCAGGAGGCACACCTAAAGAGAAGGGTCGACGACAAATTCTTCTACGTTTTCTTGCAACCAGGCAAGTGACGAGGCGAGGTACGAACCACCGTCGGGGGCGACAAAGGTGACTTCATCTGGATCGTGCACGAACGCAATGATCTGCCCCTGAGCTCCTTCTGGCGCAGGATCGCAGTCCGCAAAGAGCACCATCGTGGAGCTCTCCCACGCGGCGAACGGAAGCCAGCCCGGCAAGAACCACCCGTCTCGGATGCGGGAATCGCGGCGATCGTCCTGTTTATAACCCTCGTATTGCGGCGCAATGCGTTGCAATCGGTCACGCAAGCGCAGGCTCTCCGTCGTGGAGAGAAAGTCGAAGCCCGTGAAGAAGTTGGGCCGGGTGAACACGGATGTGCTCGAAGGGCCACCATCGGCTGTTCGCCAGAGCTCAACCAGCCATGTCGGGACTCCCGACCCGAGAGCAGCGATTCTCTCTTCCGTCGCCGGATCGTTGAGCGCGAAAGCTACGTCCCGCTCACGGTAGCTGCGTCGGACGGCGTCGAGGTACGTGCCGGGGCTGAGAACGTCGGCGGTCATCGATCCTCCTTCGGACGAGAAGTGATGAGACAGCGGCCAAGCTTAGCGAACCCGCTGACAGCGCGGGCAGAAGTGCGAGGATCGCCCGCCGATGACGAGGCGGCGGATCGGAGTGCCGCAGCGCTGGCACGGCTTCCCGGTGCGCCCATAGGCATTCAAGGAGTGCGCGAAGTAGCCCGACTCCGCTAGATAGATACGTTCACAAGTAGTTAGTCGAATCATCATTCGAGAGCGATTCAACTGGGCTGTCGAACCTTGCTCGAGATCTTACCGAGAGCGGTGGACACGCCCGTCGTTTCGTTTCGCGCGCACTGAGATGCTTGAGGAGAACGTCGCGCAGGAAGACTCTCTGCTCATAGCTGAGCGGCGGGGCCGCCTCGCGAATCCTCCTTACATGCTCGTCGTGGGCGTCCAGCCGAACACCTGGTCCAAGTCCGAGACGCGGACCATCACCTTGCTAACAAGACGCCCGCCTTCCGTCGTCACCCGCTCTGTGCGCGCGGACAACATCCCCTGCTTCACCCGTCGCCGGATAACGTCGCGGCTGCACTCATGACGTCTCGCAGCGGCGGCGACGTCAAGCCAGCCGTCTTCGCGCATCGGGCACCTCCCACTCTCCCTGCACCAGCAGCAGGCTCGTGGCATTGACGTTCACGCCTAGCCGCTGTGACTTATCGTCCGTGGACTCATCGTCAGCGTAGCGAAAGCGTTGGGGGATGAGTGAGTCGGCGCATCGCATCGCATCGCATCGCGTTCGGCGAGCGCATTCGCAACCTCCGCCAGGAACGTGGCTGGGTATCCCAGGAAGCCTTCGCCCACCACGTGGGCTTCGACCGTACCTACATCAGCGGCATCGAGCGAAGTCGACGGAACCCGACGCTCGACATCATCGTGAAGCTCGCGCGGGGGCTCGACGTCACCCCGTCGGCGCTCCTGTCGACGATCAAGTAGACCTGTAGAGCATCTTTACCAACAATCGAGCCGACCGACACGCACCCCCGAGGCCTCACTGGCCCGCGGATTAGTAGGACCTCATTCGTTGATCGCTGAGTCATCCTCGATCTGGTCAGCGAGCAGACCCTCAGGGATAACGTCGCCGTGGTTTCGGCGCAGGTAATCCCGTGCGTCTTCGAGGGAGGGGTCGTGCTGCAGGCTCTTCTGGAAGTAGTCGAGCCGGCGCTTCGCGTCATCGATGATCTGACCCCAGTCGCGTACCCAGACCCTGACCTTCGCTCCCGGCGCATCCGGGAGGTCAGGCTCGAACACGACCCCACGTTCCCGGTTCTTCTGGTTCGCCTCCTGACGGACGACGTCGTCGATCTCGCCCGTCACGAGCCAGAAGTCCCACTCCGTGGTGCTACTCGCGAACCGCGGGTCCTTGGCCACTGCCATCGCGTACGCCTTGATCTGTGCCAGTTCCTTCTGCCCTGCTGGGATCTTCGGGGCTTTGAGCTCGACGACGAGGTGCCGGTTCCGGTCGTGCTCGGTGGCAGCGACCGAGAGCAGGAGATCGAGCCGGCCCGACTTCCCATCGAGCAGCTTCACGGGCGTCTTGTCGGTGCGCGGCTCCTCGAGCAGCTCTCGGTGCCGATCGAGCGCGGCGGTCAGGCCCCGCTCGCTCACCATGAGGTTGTACTGCTCTCCGAAGACCCATAGCTCGCTCTCGAGGATCTTGTGCAGGTGGTCTCGCTCACCCACCATCTTGTTCGTCTCGGGGTCAAAGACCATAAGTTCGAGGGCGCGGAGGAACTCGAGTCGGTTGGTGACATTGCTCGACGCTTGTATTACCCGCGACAGACTCGTGCGGGTGAGGAGACGCTCGAGCTGCTCCCTCTCGTCGGCGGGCAGCCCCACGTACTCGTCGAGCAGCGCTGAGACATCGCTCGGCCGCTGCTGGAGCGACTCGCGCAGCAGCCCGAGAGTGAGCTTCTTCTGCTTCTTGCCGCTTGGGATGTGCCTACGGATCGACGTGGCGACCACATCGAAGGTCGCTCGCTCGACCTTCTCCTCCTCCGTCTCCGGCTCGCCCTGGTACGGGTAGACGTTGCCTTCCTTCCACTCCTCAACGAGTTCACGGCGACGCTGGGCGCGCCGGCCCTCGAAGTGCTCGTCGAGCGCCCGGTCGACCTCGGCGAGCAGCATTCCGAGAACCGAGGGTGCGCTCTCGAGCTTCGCGAGGAGCCACTCGTTGTGGTGCTCGGGCATCTCGTCCCACATGACGTAGGCCGAGTACCGGAAGTCGGCGGACGGCGCGGTGTCGAGCGCGTCCACCGGCACGCCTTCGCCGTCGCAGAGGTGGACAGCGCGCTCGTTGCCCGCTTTCCACTCGATGATCCGGAGCTTCGCCTGCCGGGTAACGGCCTCGTGCTCCCACTCCAGGTCGTAAGTGGTGTCGAAGTCGATGACGTCATCGGGCTGGATCCGCGAGCCGTCGTAAAGGATCTCGACGTCGTCACGGGCGAGCAGATACGGCGCGAACGTCGCCGTGATCCGGTCGCGGGCCTTGTCGGCGTCGAGGCGATCCAGGGCATCACGACCCGAGGCGATGAACCGCGTCCCAGTGCCCTCGTCGGTACCCACGGGGTCCGCGATGTCGAAATCGTTCCGCGCGTTGACCGAGGAACGGACGACTGAACGAAGACGCTTCCCGTCGATGCTGTCGGCGACGGTTACCCATTCGATCTGAGTGCCGAGAGCGAACGCCCGCAGCCGGCCCTGGCCGAAGCGACCGTGCAGTGGGCGCTGCTCGCCCTTGCTGCGACCGGCCATCCGCTTCCACGAATTACCGACCCATCGGAAGGCGGACGACAGCTCCTCGGGAGCCATGCCGTGCCCGTCGTCGGTAACCTCGACGCCGATCACGCCGTCGGCTTCGTTGCGGTGCAGCACCGCCGATACGGAGTGGGAATCGGCGTCGAGACTGTTCCACACGAGCTCCACGACCGCCTTGACTGGATCGTTCTCGTGGGCAAGCCGCTCGACGAGGTCATTGCCGGCTTCTAGGGAGATCCGAGTCATGGCGTTGCCTAGCGGTTACCCTTAGCGCGATTGTGGGTCACGCAGAGCATGCTCAGATTGGACAGGCTCGTCGATCCGCCCTTCGACCAGGCGGTCACATGGTCGGCGTCCATCTCGTTCTGCTTGTAGATCCGGGCCTTGTTGCTGTCCCCGGCGATCGTGCACAACGGGCAGTTCGACTCACCCGCGGCCTTGGCCTTGGTCGTCTGCCGCTCGTAGGCGACGCGCTTGTCTTTCGCCTCGAACAGGCGGATGTCGAGCAGCTGGGGCTTCGTCTCGCCATCGAGCAGATACTCGTAGATGCCCTTCGGGCTGTGCACGGCGGGGTCACTGCGCAGTTCGTTGATCCGGTCCTCGAGCTTCGCCGAGCTGTAGGACATCGTGTGGTGTTCCTCGTAGAGTCGGCCCCACTCGAGGCCGCGCATCTCCTTGTCCGGCGGACGGATGAAGACGCCGGCGACCCAGTCGATGACCGAGGTGAAGTAGTTCTTCAACGCGGCGATGTCGGCGTCTTGGCGGTGCTGGGCGAGGTAGGCGTCGATCGTCAGGCCCTGCGAGGCCGCGACCCACTCGAGCGCCTCCTCGAGGATCTGCTGGCGCTTGGGATCACCGTTGACGTACGACTGCCACTTCTGCATGTTCGCGTTGTTGGAGTTGGAGTACTCCGCCTTGGCCTTGGTGATGAACGGCCCGGAATAGATCGCGTTGCGCAGCTCCTGCCTGTTCAGCGGGACGCCGGCGATGTTGATCGTCTGGAACCAGGCCTTGATCTCGTCCTCGGTGCCGTCGCACTCGTAGATGTCGAGCTTCGTGTCGAGGATCGTGCGCTGGAGGTTGTTCGACAGCGACGAGAACGTCTGCTCCTTGCCGCCGACCTTGATCGCGAACTTGCCGGTGACGAACCGACCGACGCTGGTGATGCGCTGCTGGCCATCGAGCACCTCGAGAGCGGATCCCTCGACGTTGAAGTAGATGAGCCCGAGCGGGTACTCCTTGAGCAGCGAGTCGATCACCGCGACGTCACGCTTGCCGTCGTTGTAGATGTAGTTGCGCTGGTACTCCGGCTGGATGACGAGCCTGCCGTCGAGCCCGAACAGGCCCTTGCCCTCAAGCTCGTTGTAGACGAAGCCCTTGAGGACCTCTTCGACGGTGTAGTGCTTGAGCTCGGTGTCCATCAGACGTCCTTCCGGCGGATGAGGATGCGCTTGTACGCTGTGTGGTAGGTCGGCTCGGTCAACCCGAGGCGGCGGTGGCCGGCGCTGTTGCCCCCGGTGCCGCCCTGCGCGTAGTAGGTCTTCACGAACTCATCGCCGAGGGTCCCGACGCCGATCCGGCGCAGCTCGTCCATGTCGTCGCCATGCGCGAGGATCTCGAACTGCTCAGGGTTGTACTTGTCCAGGAAGGTGATCGGCACGCCCATCACCCCGTCGTAGTCGCTCGGGATCGAATCGACCCACGGGACCTCGATGGCCTCGGGGAAGTTGTAGTAGCGCTGGTACCCGACACCGCGGACGTCCTTGTGCTTGGAGAACCTGATGTTGTCGTCCATCGTCATCAGCTGCAGCGGCTCGTGCCGGCGGCCGTGGTCGATGTTGGTGAACCAGCAGGCGTTGCCGAGCCTGGTGAAGTCGTGCTCGTCTGTCGACGGGTACCCCATGCGCTCGGCCTTCGCGCGGTCGGCCTCCTTGAGTGGGAAGCCCTTCGGCACACCGAACACCATGTCGGTGCTGTTGGCCGTCGCGCCCTTCCAGAGCCTGTTCTGCTTGATGAGAGGGAAGATCTCCACGTACGTGGTGGCGTTGCTGTTGCCGATCACCGAGAACGTCTTGCGACCTTCGACGAGCCAGCCGACGAAGGCGCGGAACAGGCTGAACGGCGGGTTGGTGATGACGATGTCGGCCTCATCGCGCAGCGCGGTCACCTCGGCGCTGCGGAAGTCCCCGTCGCCTTCCAGGTAGTCCCACTTCAAATCGTCGATGTTGACGACGCCGTCGCCGTTGATGTCCTCCGGCTCCAGGACGAACTTCTTGCCGTTGGCGTGTGTCTTGGTCTCGTCGAACTTCGGGTCGTCCATCTCGAAGAGCGTCGGCTCGTAGGAGAACAGTGCCGGGTTGCTGTCCGGGGCGTAGGAAGTCGAGATGAGCTTCTTGAGCCCGAGGTCGACGAAGTGGAGGGCGAAGAACTTGGCGAAGTTCGACCACTCGGGGTCGTCGCACGGCAGCAGGATGACCTTGCCGCGGAACACGTCCGGGTCGTACTCGAGGTAGGCGTTGACCTCGCGCTCGATGTCGGCCCACTGCGTGTAGAACTCGTCATTCTTGGCCGCCTTGGCCGCATTGAGGCTCGAAGTCCGATTCACGACCATCGACATGCTCTCCCTTTGTGACCCGGTGCACCGCCGGGGCGGGGGCACTTCCTCGTCAGGTCATCGTATCGGGGAGGGCCGACAGAGTTCGGGAGACGACACCGACCACACCGCTGCGCGACGCCCTGCCCCGATCGTTCGTTCGCGAGGACGGATCCACGCTGAAGCAGCGCTGAGGCTCAGACTACGCAGAGCGCGTGGATGAAGCCGATCGCCGATTCGACCCGGAGACGCAGAGCGCTCAGCTGAGTGATGGTGAATCGCCCGGCATGCCCGTGGGTGCCGTTGTTGAAGTCGCGGAAGAGCCCCAGAACGTTGTCCATGTCCTCTTCGACGAGATCCTCGATGGAACCCTCGTCGATGCCCTTGCGCCGCAGGAGGAAGCCGACCTTGGCCCGCCGCGTCGGCACTCCCTTGTCGGTCCGATCGCAGGCCGGGTCGGCCTCCGCGACGCGAGCGTCTGGTGCCGCGCCATCAATCATCGCGATGAGCACCTCGCGGGCACTGGTACAGAAGTGGCGAGCCGCGTCAGGGTTTCGCGGGCTCAGGGAAAACAGAGCCCCAGTCCATCGATCGACCAAGTCCTGCCCGAAGGTCGCGAGCTCAGTCTGCATGCTCGGGCCACGCAGCTCATCCTCTGTCGGGTCGTCCTCGGGAGCACCGTCGTCGTCCATCGCGTTGAGCAGGTACGCGCTATTCGCGACCTCCTCGCTGCCGCGATCGACGAGCTCGCGGCCAGCAGGCGTAAGCGTTCGGCCTACCAGGCTGTCCTCGGTTGCCGTGTACGTGCGCGCGAGCGTCTCGACCGACGCCCGGTAGGTGACGAAGGTCGTCGCTGCCGGACGTGACTTCAGGCGGCGGATCTCCTGCTCGAGCCGTCGACGCTGATTCTCGACTCGGGAATTATGGGCACGCGCCTTGGCGTTGTAGGCGCGCACCTCACGGTTGTAGTCACTCACGGCCTTCTTGATTGCCGCGTTATGCCGCCGGGCCTCGCGGTTGTAGTTGTCGATCGCCTGCTTCTGCTGGCGCTGTGCTTTGTTCACCGCGGCCTTGAACTGCGCGGGTGTCATCTTCCGAACCATCCATTCAGTATGGATGCGACCACGGACGTTCCTATCGAAGCGGATGTCGGACGGCAGGTGTGATGCGGAAGAGAAGTGCCCGCACGAGGCCGAGAGGCTACGCCGCCAACGAACTATGCCCTGTTCTCCGCGATCAGATCCCGAGCGGGACGATTCGACTTGTCACGAGCATCGACTCGTCGTCGGAGATCCACGACTGGCTGAAATGCGGAACACAGCAAGGCCAAGCACGATTGCCGTATCGGTCAGTACACGTTGACGTACAGCAAGTGGAGGCAGGACCCACCAGGCGATGTGCAAATGATGGTGGTGCTCTGACGCGCCTCGTTTGCTCAAGCTAGCGCTTTGGCTGGCAGACCAGGCAAAAATGGCTAGAGCGGTTCATGAACTTCTCTCGTACGATGAGGGAGCCACAGCGCTTGCAAGGCTCTCCGTCACGCATGTACACGTTCAGGCTCCGGGAAAAGTAGCCCGCCTGCCCGTTGACGTTGACGTACTGGGCGTCGAAGCTCGTGCCGCCCTCGGCGAGGGCCTTCTGCAGCACGGCGCGCATCTCGGCGAGCAGCCGCCGGACGGCAGCTGCAGAGAGAGCGACGCCCTCGGCCTCCGGATGGATGCGAGACGCCCACAACGCCTCGTCGGCATAGATGTTGCCGATGCCACTGATCAGTCCCTGATCCAGCAGCACGCGTTTGATCGCTGATCGACGACGCCGAACAGCGACGACGAACGCGGCGTCGTCGAAAAGGGGATCGAGAGGATCACGGCCGATGTGCGCCGCCTGCGCCGGAACGAGGCCCCCGCCGGCATCGGGCTGCAGTGAATCGACCGCGAGCGATCCGAACGTGCGCTGGTCGGCGAACACGACGGCCAGCTCGGCATGCTGCGGGTGCTCGATGAACAGCCGGATGCGCTCATGACGCTCCGGCGGCGCGCCCGGACCGCGCAGCAGCATCTGGCCGCTCATGCCCAGATGCACCAGCACGGCCTCGGCGCCGCCGCCCGGCGTCCGGTCCGCGCCGCGCAGCGGCAGCCAGAGGAACTTCCCGCGCCGCGCCGTGCTGTCGATCACGGCACCCTCGAGACGGGCGACGAAATCGGCAGCGCCCGGCGCGTGCCGTGTCAATGCACGCTCGTCATGCACGTGCACCGCCGTGACTCTGGCGCCGGTCACCGCCGGCGCCAGCCCGAGGCGCACGACCTCGACCTCGGGAAGCTCAGGCACCACGCACCTCGCGCCCGCGCGCCACCACGTTCAGTCGCGACCGCTCAGACGCTTCCACGCGTCGAGAGCGGCCGCCATCTCGGCGTTCTTCTTGCTGGTGCCTTCGCCGATGCCGCCGCGCTCACCGAGCGGCGTACCGGGACCCACGGAGACGGTCGCGGTGAATCGGCGGTCGTGATCCGGCCCGCGCGACTCGACCGCATACTGCGGCGGCTGCGCGCCGATGCGCGCCGCCAGCTCCTGCAGGGCGGTCTTCGGATCCATCGCCGCGCCGTAGCGCTCCGGGTCGGCCAGGAGCGGCTCGACAAGACGACGCACCAGGGCCGCGGCCGGCTCCTGACCGGCGGACAGATAGGTCGCGCCGATCACAGCCTCCATCGTGTCGGCCAGAATGGAGTCCTTGTCGCGCCCACCGGTACGCTCCTCGCCCTTTCCGAGCAGCAGATGGTCACCGAGCCCGATGCCGCGCGCCACCTGGGCGAGAGCGACCGTCGACACCACACTGGCACGGCGTTTGGCGAGCTCGCCCTCATCGACGTCGGGGAGGCCGGTGTACAACAGGACGGTCACGGCCTGACCGAGCACGGAGTCGCCGAGGAACTCGAGACGTTCGTTGTGCGGGATGCCGCCGTTCTCGTACGCGTACGAGCGATGCGTCAGCGCAAGACGAAGCAGCTCGGCGTCGATACGGACGCCGAGCTGCTCGACAAGCTTGGCGAACGCCTCCGGGGCGTTCTCAGCCGGGGTACTGATCAGAAATTCCTGATCAGACGTCGGCGACCTTGCGGCCCTTGTACTCCAGGAACAGCTCGGTGCCCTGGGAGTCGGTGACGACCTTCGCCTGGTGCGGACGGCTGTAGACGACCTTGCCGTTCTCGATGGTCTTCACCAGGGCGGGGGCCTCCGCCTTCCACTGCGCGCGGCGCGAGCGGGTGTTCGAACGGGAAACTTTGCGCTTCGGGGGGTTACCGGCCATGTCAGCTCTCTTCTGTGCTCTCGGAATCGCGGCGGTCCGCCGCTTCCTGCTGGTCTGTGATCTGCTGGAGCGCGCTCCATCGAGGATCGATGGGAGCGACGGACTCCGAACCGGCGCTTCCGGTCAGCTTCTCACCCGTGACCGGATCAAGGCCGGGGCAATCCGGCTGACACACCGGCTGAAACGGAAGCGACAACACGATCGCATCCCTGACGGGAGTTTCAAGATCCACGTGGTCGTCTTGAACCTCGAAGTCAGTTGCTTCCTCCCCAGGATAGGCGAAAAGCTCCTGAAACTCGACTTCGACAGGCGCAGAGATCGCTTCCAGGCATCGGCCGCACTCTCCGCGGTACTCCGTGTCGATCTCGGCGGTGACGAGGATGCCCTCGTGCACCGACTCCAGCCGAACGTCGATGTCGACCTCCGTGCCGGCTTCGACGGCGACGATGCCCTCCCCCCACTGCTCGGGGATCGGGACGGTGAGACGGTGCTCGCGCATCTCGCCCGGGTGGCGGACGATATCGCGCACGGGCACCACGAACGGGCCGTTCAGTCTGTTCTTCACCCCCATATCCTACGGGGGCTCGCCCGTGAGGAGGCCGAACGGCGGGGGTGCGCCGGATCGCCCGGAAGGTGCCTCAGAGCCCGCGGGCACCGGTGTCGAGGAACTCCGCGACCACCGGTGGCACGAACGGCGAGACGTCGCCGCCGAGTGCCGCGACCTGCCGCACCAGCGAGCTGGATACGAGAGCGTGTGCGGGATCCGGCAGCAGGAACACCGTCTCGATCTCGGCGAGATGACGATTCACGATCGCCATCGGAGACTCATACGCCACGTCGATCTGCGACCGGATGCCCTTGACGAGCACACCGGCGTTCACGTCGCGCGCGTAGTCGACGAGCAGGCCCATGCTCCACGAGCCGACGATGAGATTACCGGGGAGGCCGGCGTCTTCGATCGAGCGTTCCAGCAATGACAGCCGCTGCGCGATCGGCAGCATCGCTTCCTTGCCCGGGTTGTGCACCACGAGCACATGCACCTCATCGTAGAGACGGGCCGCGCGGCTGATGACGTCGATGTGCCCGAGCGTGGGCGGGTCGAAGGAGCCAGGGACGACGGCGATCCGGCTGTTCATCATGTCTCTCAGCGTAGCGCGCCGACAGGAGCATCGATCGCCGTTCAGTTCTTGGCGAAGGCCGCCCTGTCCTCCGCCGACACCCGGCGCTCGATCGATTCCCGCAGCCCGGGGTGATCCGCCAGCGGAGGATCGTCCGCGAGAATCCTGGCCGCCTCCTCCCGCGCGGCCAGGATGAGGTCGGCGTCGGTGACGACGCGCAGCAGGCGCAGCGACGAACGCGCTCCCGACTGCGCCGCGCCCAGGACATCGCCCTCTCCGCGAAGCTCGAGATCGACCTCGGCGAGGGCGAATCCGTCGGTGGTGGCGGCCACCGCCTCGACGCGTTCGCGTGCGGGCGTGCCGGCCTCCGCCTCGGTGACCAGCAGGCACAGGCCGGCGGCAGAGCCACGGCCGACGCGGCCGCGCAGCTGGTGCAGCTGGGAGACGCCGAAACGATCGGCGTCCATGATCACCATTGCGGTGGCGTTGGGCACGTCCACGCCCACCTCGATCACGGTCGTGGCGACGATGAGGTCGATGCGCCCCTCGGAGAAGGCGCGCATGACGGCGTCCTTCTCCTCCGCGCTCATCTTCCCGTGCAGGATCGCGGTGGTGCGCGCACCCAGCCGGGGATGTGTCTGGAGCAGATCGTGCAGCTGCACCACGCCCCAGCGCGGGCCGTTCTGCGCGCCCTCCTCCGGCGGCTCTGGCGGCGCCTCGGCTCCGTCGTCACCCCCCGGTTCGGCGTCGTCTGTATCGATCGCCGCGCACACCGCGAAGACCTGATGTCCGGCATCGATCTCCTCCGCCGCACGTTCCCAGACCCTGGCGAACCAGGAGGGGTGCTCTGCGAGGGGCGCGACGAACGTCTGGATGCCCGCCCTCCCTGTGGGCATGCTGCGGATCACGGAGGTGTCGAGATCACCGAAGACGGTCATCGCCACGGTGCGCGGAATGGGCGTAGCGGTGAGGACGAGCACGTGCGGACTGGTGCCCTTGGCCCGCAGGCCCTCCCGTTGCTCCACCCCGAATCGGTGCTGCTCGTCCACCACCACGAGCCCGAGATCGGCGAACGTCGTCTTGTCGCTGAGGAGCGCGTGCGTGCCGACCACGATGCGGGACTGCCCTGACGCGACGCGCAGCGCCGCCTGGCGGCGCTCCCGCGCGCCTTGCTGGCCGGTGAGGAGGGTCGGGATCAGCTCCGCGGCGAGGTCGGGCCCGAGCGTGCGTACGATCGAACGGAGGTGCTGGGCAGCGAGGACCTCGGTGGGGGCGATGAGCGCTGCCTGGCCGCCAGACTCGGCGACCTGCAGCATCGCCCGCAGCGCCACCAGGGTCTTGCCGGAGCCGACCTCTCCCTGGACGAGACGATTCATCGGCTGCTCTCCGGCGAGCTCCGACGCGATCGTCTCCCCCACGGCGCGCTGATCCTCGGTCAGCGCGAACGGGAGCGCCGCATCCAGTCGCGCGACGAGGCCACCGGGTGCCGCCGGACGCGCTCGGGTGACCTGAGCGCGGATCCTGGCGCGCTGCTGCAACAGCGCGGTCTGCAGCACGAGCGCTTCATGCATGCGAAGGGTCTCGATCGCCGGAGCGATCTCGGCCCGGCTGCGCGGGCGGTGGATCCGTTCGAGGGCGGTGCGCGCGTCGAGCAGGCCTTCCCGCTCCCGCCTCTCCGTCGGAAGGGGGTCGGGAACCTCGCCGAGCTGGTCGAGCACCGTGCCGACGAGCTTCTGTATGGTCCAGCTCGTGAGAGCCGATGTCGCCGGATAGATCGGGATCGGCGTCATCGCGAGGACGCTCGCCGAGGCCCGCGCCTCGGCCTCGTCTTCGAACAGCTCGTACTGCGGATGGGCGAACTGCAGCGTTCCCCGATACGCTCCCACCTTCCCGGAGAAGACCCCCCGCCGTCCCACCCGCAGCTCGTTCATACGGAACGGCTGGTTGAAGAAGGTCATGGTGAGCTGACCCGCGCCATCGCCGATGACGACCTCGGTGAGATGACCTCTCTTGGCGCGCATCGGACGGCCGGTGCAGCTGACGACCTCGGCGACGATCGTCACCGTCTCGCCGATGGGGAGATCCCTGATCGGCGTCAGCTCGCCCCGGTCCGCGTAGCGACGCGGGTAGTGCCCGACGAGATCTGCCACGGTCGACATCCGGAAGGCGCGGGCGAGCTGCTTCGCCGCGGCATCACCCAGCGCCTCAGCGAGGGGCGTGTCGAGTCCGAAGGCCATGGGACGAGTCTAGGCAGCCGGTCGGACACCGGCATGACCGCGTGCCGGCCGAGCGCGTATCGTGATCGGGTGACCAGGATCATCGCGGGAGCCGCCGGAGGCGTCCGGCTCGACGTCCCGAGCGCCGGCACACGGCCCACGAGCGACCGTGTCCGCGAGTCGTTGTTCGCCGCGCTGGAGTCGGCGGATGTGCTCCACGGTGCCCGGGTGCTCGATCTGTACGCCGGGACGGGCGCGCTGGGGCTCGAAGCGCTCAGCCGAGGTGCGGTGAGCGTCGACCTCATCGAGCGCTCTCGCCCGGCAGCGGCGGTGATCCGCCGCAACGTCGCGCGCGTCGTGAAGGCACTCGGGGTCGAGGTGTCCGCGCAGGTGCACGACGTGGCTGTGCGCGCCTTCCTCACCCGCGGGACGGGCCCGTACGACCTGGTCTTCCTCGACCCGCCCTACGACATCGGCGACGACGCGCTCGACGGCGACCTGGCCGCGCTCACGCCGCTGCTCTCCCCCGATGCCCTCGTGGTGGTCGAGCGTGGCGCACGCGCATCAGAGCCGGGCTTCGCCGCGGCCGGTCTGGAACAGCTCAGGGACAAGGCCTACGGCGACACCCGCGTCTGGTGGGCAGAGCCCGGCCCGTCCGCGGCGCCGTCACGATAAGGATCCCATCCGCGCACCGCCACCGGTGCCGCATCGCACAGCACCGGATGCGCGGCGCGATCCTGCACCCGGCCGACGACCCGGAAACCTGCGGGGACCTCACCGAGCGGAAACGTCGCGAGGAGCGCGTGATCCTCGCCGCCCGAGAGGGCACCGGCCGGGTCGGGTCCGAGGGATGCGCTGTCGAAGGCGAGGGTCACGCCCGAGGCGTCCGCGATCCGCGACGCGTCGAGGGCGAGCCCGTCTGAGACGTCCATCATCGCCGTGGCGCCCGCGGCGGCGGCCGCAGCGCCGAGCGCGATCGGCGGGAGAGGACGCAGCTGGCGATCGACCGCTTCGCGCTCTGCGGCTGTCAGCACATCCGGATCGACCGGAATCGCTTCGCCGCCCCGGCTGAACCGTCCGAACAGCAGCGCCAGGCCGGCCCCCGCGCGTCCCGCATCGCCTGCCAGCGCGATCACGTCCCCCGCCCTCGCGCCGGCCCGCGTCACGGGAGCCCGTCCCTCCAGATCGCCGAGCGCCGTGACGGCGACCGTCAGCACATCCGAGGTCGCCAGGTCGCCGCCGACCACCGCGCACCCCGGCGCCAGCGCGTCGCAGGCGTCCTGGAGCCCCTCTGCGAGAGCCGCCACGAAGGAGAGCCGCGTGCCCCGCGGCGCTGCCAGGGCGACGAGGAGAGCCGTGGGACGGGCGCCCATCGCAGCGACGTCGGCGAGGTTGACCGCCGCCGACTTCCACCCCAGCGCGTATCCGTCGGTCCATGCCAGACGGAAGTCCGGCCCGTCCACGAGGCTGTCCGTCGTCGCGACGACCGAGCCAGACGGAGCGGCGATCACAGCCGCGTCGTCGCCGGGCCCGAGGAGCTCATCGGCAGCGGGCCGACGACGCGCGAGGATCGTGCGCAGCACGGCGCCCTCGGAGATGTCTCCCAGGCACGGGTCGTCAGGGGTCGGGATGGAGCTCATCCCCCCACGGTAGCCTGGGAGCATGCAGCGCAACGTCGGATCGGTCCGTCCCGCTCGATCGGTCGTCGGAGCCGCCGCGCTCGTGCTCGTCGCCGTGCTCTCCGGGTGCACTGGCACCGTGAGCGCCACCCCTGCTCCCAACGCGAACGACCCGCTGTGCGCCGAGGTCAGCGTGCGCGCGCAGGCGCTCCGCGCGATCGGCGATCAAGAGCGGCGCTGGACCGACGCCCAAGCGACAGCAGCCTGGGGTTCCCCCCTGTCGGTGCTGCTCATCTGCGGGGTGCCGTCACCCGGGCCGAGCACCCTGCAGTGCGTGACCCTCGGCGGCGTGGACTGGCTGGTGGACACCGAGGAGTTCCCGGTGCTGCGCATGGTGAGCTATGGGCGCGAGCCCGCCGTCCAGGTCAACGTGAACACCAAGATCGTGAGCTCGAACGACGTGCTCGCCGTGCTCGGTTCGTACGTCTCGAACATCCCCGCCACCACCGCCTGCACCGACCCCGACGCCTGAGACGCCGGGGGCGGGCATCAGGCCAGTGCGTTGTCGATCAGGGCGGAGATCAGCTCCGTATAGGTCATACCGGACACGGTCCAGCACTTGGGGAACATCGAGATCGGCGTGAACCCCGGCATCGTGTTCAGCTCGTTGACAACCAGCTCGCCGTCCGCTGTGAGGAACATGTCGACGCGCGCCAGGCCGCGCCCGTCCACGGCGAGGAACGAGCGGATGCCGGCGTCCTGCACCGCCGCGACCTCGGCGTCGGTCAGGTCGGCCGGGCAGGCGAGGTCGACGCCGTCGCCGCCCAGGTACTTGCCCTCGAAGTCGTAGAAACCGCGTGCGGTGAGCAGGATCTCTCCCGGCAGGGAGGCATGGACGCCATCGGGGCGCTGCAGGATCGCGACCTCGATCTCGCGACCGCTGATGCCAGTCTCCACGAGCACCTTGTCATCTTCAGAGAAAGCCACGGCCATCGCCTGCGCAAGCTCGTCGGCTGTCTCCACCTTGGACACACCGACGCTCGACCCGGCGCGAGCGGGCTTGACGAACACCGGGAGTCCCAGGGCCTCCGCGGCGTCGCGCACCGACGCAGGGTCACGGTCCCAGTCCCCCTGTCGTACCGTGATCCACGGGGCGACGGAGATTCCCGCGGCCTGGAGCGCGATCTTCATGAAGTGCTTGTCCATGCACACCGCGGAGTCGAGCACGCCGGCACCGGCGTAGGGCAGACCGAGGGTGTCGAAGAAACCCTGGATCGTGCCATCCTCCCCGTGCGGTCCATGCAGGATCGGCAGCACGGCATCGACGCTGCCCAGCTCCTCGATCGTTCCGTCCGCCCGGCGGACGCGCAGGGTCCGCTCCCCCGGCTCCGGCCAGACCACCCGCGTCCCGTTGTCGACGACCTCGGGCAGATGCGCGGCATCGAGGGCGAAATGCGCCGGGTCGTCGACCTCGAGCACGAAGACGCCGTCGCGGGTGATCCCGACCGGGATCACCGTGAAACGATCGCGATCAATCGCCCCCAGCACCCCGCCCGCCGTCGCGGAACTGATCGAGTGCTCGCTGGAACGCCCGCCGAAGAGCACCGCCACGGTCTGCTTGTCCATTCTCGGTCCTCTCACCCTGAGGGGTGTCGTCATCTGTGGTCAGGTGTGGCGCGATGTCGCGCGGGTTCATCGTGCCGTCGAGCACCATCTTCACCTGCTCGACGATCGGCATGTGCACGCCGGCGTCACGAGCGAGCTGGAGCACGGGGGCGACCGACGCGAGCCCTTCCGCCGTCTGCTGCATCTGCGTGACGACGTCTTGGAAGGCGTACCCCTGCCCGAGCAGGCGCCCGGCGGTGTTGTTGCGGCTCAGCGGCGACTGGCAGGTCGCGATGAGATCGCCCAGCCCGGCGAGCCCCTGCAGCGTCTCCGGCTTCGCACCATAGGCCACGGCGAAGTCGGTCATCTCCACCAGGCCACGCGTGATGATGGACGCCTTCGTGTTCTCGCCATAGCCGACCCCGTCGACGATGCCGATGGCGACCGCGATGAGGTTCTTCAGCACGCCGCCGAACTCGGTGCCGATCACGTCGGTGTTCACGAAGCTGCGGAAGTAGCGGTTGCGGGCCCGCCGCGCCACCGCGTCGGCGGTCTCCGGCCGGACGGAGGACACCACGGCGGCGGTCGGCTGCTCCCGGGCGATCTCCAAGGCCAGGTTGGGTCCGGAGACCACCGCGATCCGGCCGGGGTCGCACTGCAGCTCCTCGGCGATGACCTCGCTCATGCGCAGCCCGGTGCTGCGCTCGACGCCCTTCATCAGGCTCACGATCGGCACATCGGACGACATCAGCAGCGGACGGAGCCCGGTGAGGTTCTGGCGCAGCGACTGGGCCGGCACCGAGAGGTACACCTGCTCCGCGCCCTCGATGGCCCGCGACAGATGCGGGGTCGCCGTCATCGAGCGGGGCAGATTGACGCCCGCCAGATAGTCGCTGTTGCGCTTGGCCTCGGCGATCTCCTGGGCGAGCTCTGGGCGCCGCGCCCACATCGTGACATGCGCGCCCCCGTCCGCCAGAATCTTCCCGAACGTGGTCCCCCAGCTTCCGGCGCCGATCACCGCGACCCGTGGCAGCGCGATCTTCGCGGTCCGCAATGGTCCGGTCTTAGGAGTCAAGACGCCCCGTCTCCTTCTGTCCGTGATCGGAGGGGTTCCAGCGGTTCGCCGGCGCCGTCTCGCCTCTGGCCTGCTCGAGCAGCGTCGTGATCGCGGCCATCAGACGGTTGGTCGCCTCGGTCAGCGCGGCGGGCTCGTTGGCCCGTCCGCGCAGGTCGGCGAGGTCGACCGGCTCACCGATCCACATCTGCACGCGCCGGCGCGGCGGCCAGAACCGGATTCCGCGCGAGTAACGCCCCATCACGTCCTGGACGCCCCACTGGGCCACCGGGATGAGCGGGATGCTCTCGTCGGCCAGCGCCAGGCGCGCAGCGCCCGACTTCCCGCGCATCGGCCAGAGGTCCGGGTCGCGGGTGAGGGTGCCCTCGGGGTAGACGATCACGCCGCGGCCGTGCTCGACCAGCTCTCGCGACTGCGCCATGGTCTGACGCGCCGCGGCCACCGAGGCGCTGCGCGCCACCGGGATCATGCCGGTGCGCCGCAGCACCCAGCCCAGCACGGGAACGCGGAAGAGGCTGTCCTTCGCCATGAACCGCGGAGCCCGCCCGAGCCGCCAGACGCCGACCGCCACCATCACCGGGTCCAGCTCGGAGACGTGATTGGGTGCCAGGACGAAAGCGCCGTCACGCGGCAGCCGACCGGGCCCGTGGAACTCGATCCGGCACAGATAGGAAGCGACCGGGACGATGAGCCCGGCGAGCGGCCAGAAGATGCTGGGACGACGCTTCTCGGGAGAACCCTTCCCGCGCGGCTTCCACTCGGACGACGAGGTCATACGTCCGATTATCCGATGACGTCGTAGTCGGCGCCCAGCGCCGTCAGCTTGTCGAGGAAACGCTCGTACCCGCGGCTGAGGATATCGATGCCGCTCACGACGGACTCCCCTTCGGCGGTCAGTGCCGCGATGACATGGCTGTAACCGCCGCGCAGGTCCGGCACCTCGATGACCGCGCCGTGCAGCGGGGTGGGGCCGGTGACCACCGCGGCCTGCTCGAGCTCGCGGTGCGGCACGCGACGCGGGCCATCCTGCAGGCCATGCGGATACACGACGATGTCTGCCCCCATCTTGACCAGCGCCTGGGTGAAGCCGAACCGGTTCTCGTACACGGTCTCGTGCACCACCGAACGCCCCTCGGCCTGGGTCAGGGCGACGATGAGGGGCTGCTGCCAGTCGGTCATGAAGCCGGGATGCACATCGGTCTCGACGATCACGGTCTTGAGCTCGCCGTCACGACGGAAGAGGATCCCGTCCTCGCGGATGTCGAACCACCCGCCCGCCTTGCGGAAGACGTTGAGGAAGGTCAGCATCTCCTGCTGCTTCGCGCCCCCGACGAAGATCTCGCCGTCCGTCGCGAGCGCCGCGCAGGCCCATGAGGCCGCCTCGTTGCGATCGAAGATCGAGCGGTGATCATAGCCGCGCAGGCTGTCCACCCCCTCGATCACGATGACGCGGTTGGGCTCATAGGAGATGATCGCGCCCATCTTCTGCAGCAGCGCGATGAGATCCATGATCTCCGGCTCGATCGCCGCGTTGCGCAGCTCCGTGACGCCCTTCGCCCGCACGGCGCTGAGCAGCACCTGCTCGGTCGCGCCGACGCTCGGGTAGGGCAGGTGGATGTTGGCGCCGTGGAGGCCGTTGGGCGCGGAGAGGCGGATACCGCTCGGCTGCTTCTCGACCACGGCTCCGAACTTGCGCAGCGCATCGAGATGGAAGTCGATCGGCCGGTCGCCGATCCGGCATCCGCCGAGATCGGGGATGAACGCCTGACCCAGGCGGTGCAGCAGCGGGCCGCAGAACAGAATCGGGATCCGGGAGGCCCCGGCGTGCGCGTCGATCTCCTCGAAGTGCGCAGACTCGACCCCGCTCGGGTCGAAGACGAGGGAGCCGGGCTCATCGCCCTCGACCACCTGGACGCCGTGGACTTCCAGCAGCGACCGCACCACGGCCACGTCGCTGAGGTCTGGGACATCGCGCAGCGTGCTCTTCGACTCGCCGAGGAGCGACGCCACCATCGCCTTGGTCGCCAGGTTCTTCGCGCCCGTGACGTCGACGCGCCCCCGCAGGGGACGTCCGCCCCGGATCGCGAGCACGTCGCCGGAGGGAGCCGACGTGCGGTCGGACAGGTCGCGCAGGGGGATGGTCATGTCGAGAGCCTCACTTCATCACACGGACCGCGGCTGGAGCCGCGAGGGCACACGTGTGCCCCGGGCCCTCGCGACCCCCGCCTCAGCGGACGGGAAGTGTGCGCGGCCGCCACGATTCGCGGCGGGCCTCGAACTGCGCGATCTTGTCTTCATTGCGCAGGGTGAGCCCGATGTCATCGAGCCCTTCGAGGAGCCGCCACCTAGTGTAATCGTCCACACCGATGGGAGCCTGGAAGACAGCCTCGCCTGTCGCGGGATCCGGGACGGAGACCGTGCGGGCCTCGAGGTCGACCGTGACAGAGCGGCCAGGAGCCTCGTCGATGAGCTGCCAGATTCGCTCCCGGTCCTCC
Organism: Microbacterium longlingense; assembly: GCF_058349825.2. Taxonomy (NCBI): domain Bacteria; kingdom Bacillati; phylum Actinomycetota; class Actinomycetes; order Micrococcales; family Microbacteriaceae; genus Microbacterium; species Microbacterium longlingense. The sequence continues at coordinate 312,053 of NZ_JBYRJA020000002.1, read as the reverse complement.
TCCTCGATCGTCGCGGCGAGGAGGCCCTGCTTGCCGGCGTTGCCGCGGAAGATATCGGCGAAACGGGGGCTCAGGACGACGGAGAAACCGAAATCACGCAGCGCCCAGACCGCGTGCTCGCGACTCGACCCTGTGCCGAAGTCCGGGCCAGCGACGAGCACGGATGCGCCCTGGAACGGCGCCTGGTTCAGTACGAAGTCGGGATCCTGACGCCAGGCGAAGAACAGCGCGTCGTCGAAGCCGGTCTTGGTGACGCGCTTGAGGAAGACCGCGGGGATGATCTGGTCGGTGTCGACGTTCGAGCGCTTCAGGGGCGCGGCAATACCCGTGTGGGTGGTGAACTTCTCCATGTCAGGCTCCAACCAGCTCGCGGACGGGCTCCAGGTCGCTGGGGCTCGAGAGGGTGCCGCGTACGGCGGTCGCCGCGGCGACGAGCGGTGACACCAGATGGGTGCGTCCGCCCTTGCCCTGCCGTCCCTCGAAGTTGCGGTTCGAGGTCGACGCGCACCGCTCGCCCGGCGCGAGCTGATCCGGGTTCATGCCCAGGCACATCGAGCAGCCGGCGAAACGCCACTCGCCGCCGAACTCCTTCACGATCGTGTCGATGCCCTCGGCCTCGGCTTCGATCCGCACGCGCGCCGAGCCGGGCACCACCATCACGCGCACACCATCGGCTTTCGTGCGGCCCTGGATGATCGACGCGAAGGCGCGCAGATCCTCGATCCGGCTGTTGGTGCACGATCCCATGAAGACGGCGTCGACCCGGACGTCCTTCAACGGCGTCCCCGGCGTGAGGTCCATGTACTCCAAGGCCCGCTCGGCGGCCGCGCGCTCGTTCGGGTCCTCGAAGGACGCCGGGTCCGGCACGGAGGCGGACAGCGAGCTGCCCTGGCCGGGGTTGGTGCCCCAGGTGACGAAGGGCTCCAGCTCATCGGCGTCGATGAAGACCTCGGCGTCGAACACCGCGCCCTCGTCGGTCGGAAGCGTGCGCCAGTAGGCGACCGCGTCCTCCCAGTCCTGGCCCTGCGGAGCATGGGGTTTTTCCTGAACGTAGGCGAACGTCGTCTCGTCCGGGGCGACCATGCCGGCACGCGCGCCGGCCTCGATCGACATGTTGCAGATGGTCATGCGCCCCTCCATCGAGAGGGCGCGGATCGCGCTGCCGCGGTACTCCAGCACGTAGCCCTGGCCGCCGCCGGTGCCGATCTTGGCGATCACGGCGAGGATGATGTCCTTGGCGGTCACGCCGGCCCTGAGGGTTCCTTCGACATTGATGGCCATCGTCTTGAAGGGCTTGAGCGGCAGCGTCTGGGTCGCCATCACGTGCTCGACCTCACTCGTGCCGATGCCGAACGCCATGGCCCCGAAGGCGCCGTGGGTCGAGGTGTGCGAGTCTCCGCACACGACGGTGATGCCCGGCATGGTCAGACCCAGCTGCGGACCGACGACGTGCACGATGCCCTGCTCGGCGTCGCCCAGCGAGTGCAGGCGCACCCCGAACTCCGCGGCGTTGCGACGCAGCGTATCGATCTGGGTGCGACTGGTGAGATCGGCGATCGGCTTGTCGATGTCGAGGGTCGGGGTGTTGTGGTCCTCGGTGGCGATGGTCAGATCGAGGCGGCGCAGCGGCCGGCCTTCCGCGCGGAGGCCGTCGAAGGCTTGCGGGCTGGTCACCTCGTGCACGAGGTGCAGGTCGATGTAGATCAGATCCGGTTCGCCGTTCTCACCGCGGACGACGACGTGGTCGTCCCAGACCTTCTCGGCCAGAGTGCGCGGGCGGTCCGCAGATGCGTCGGTGGATGTCATAAGTCGATCTCTCCTGGGTTCTGGACTCTCGGCCCACGCAGAACTCCGCGACGAGGGAGGCCTAGTTAGTCGAGGTCTCGTCGCGGCCGCTAAGGAGGAGCGCCCAACGCATTCGGCCAGCATACCACTCGGCCGGAGCCCGACCGCGGCCGGCCCGACTCAGGCAAACTCGCCCCCAGGGCGACGGAAACTCGGTTTTCCGGCTTCCGCGGGTGAGTCTGCCTGAGTTCGGGGGCGTCAGACGGACTCAGCCGCCGCGCGGAGCGTCGAGCGCGCGCTGACGGTCGCGCGAGGAGGCGATCAGGCTCGCCACCGTTGCAACCACCATCGAGGCCACGATCACGCCCAGAGACATCCACGTGGAGATGTCCGGCACCCACTCGATGTGCTGGCCGCCGTTGATGAAGGGCAGCTCGTTCTCGTGCATCGCGTGGAAGATCAGCTTCACGCCGATGAACGCCAGGATGAACGCGATGCCGTAGTGCAGGTACTTCAGCCGGTCCAGCAGACCGCCCAGGAGGAAGTACAGCTGGCGCAGCCCCATCAGAGCGAACAGGTTCGCGGTGAAAACGATGAACGCGTTCTGCGTGATCCCGAAGATGGCGGGGATCGAGTCGAGCGCGAACAGCAGGTCCGTCATCCCGATCGCGAAGAACACGATGAGCATCGGGGTGAACATCCGCTTGCCGTCGACGACGGTGCGCATCTTCGTGCCGTCGTAGTCGTCGCTGATCGCCACGCGACGGCGCAGCATCCGCACCAGGAAGTTCTCCTTCTGCTCCCCTTCGTCCTCTCCCCCGAACGCCTGCTTCCACGCCGTCCAGATCAGGAACGCGCCGAAGAGGTAGAAGATCGGCAGGAAGTGCTCGATGATCGCCGCACCCAGCAGGATGAAGATCGCGCGCAGGATGAGCGCGATGATGATGCCCACCATCAGCACACGCTGCTGATAGGCACGGGGCACGGCGAACTGCGACATGATCAGCACGAACACGAACAGGTTGTCGATCGACAGGCTGTACTCGGTGAGCCAGCCGGCGACGAACTGCCCGGCGTACTCCCCGCCGGCGAAGACCCACATGAGCCCCGCGAAGACCAGGGCGAGCGCGACGTAGAACACCACCCAGAGGGTGGACTCCCGCGTCGAAGGAATGTGCGGACGCTTGATGATCAGCAGCAGGTCGAGGACCAGGATGAGGGTGAGAACGACCAGCGAGCCGATCTCGAACCAGAGAGGAAGCTCCATCAGGACCTTTCGGAGGGGTGAGTGAAGGACCGAAAGTCTCTCCCCCGCATCGAATGCGGCGCGTGCCCGGACCCGCGACTGAGCCGGGTCGTGATGACGAACACGCGATGACGGGATACTCCCTCTCGCCCGTCCACCCTAACCGGCCCACCAGGAAGATCCGCACAGGTTGAGCGGGCTCGGAGAGTTCTGAGACGATTCGGCCACCGGCGACACCTGTCTACCGAGAGACACTGAACGGAGCCGAAATGCCCCAGACGTCCACGGATGCCGAACTCGCCGCCCGCGCGGGCGAGGGAAGCGAGACCGCCTTCCGCCAGATCTACCACCAGTACGTGCGGGCGGTCTACTGGATCGCCCACGGAATCCTGCACAACCCGGCGGATGCCGAGGACGTGACCCAGGAGACCTTCGTCGCCGCGTGGCGCAAGCTGCCTGGCCTCGAACTGGCGAGCGAATCGCTCCTGCCGTGGCTGGCGACGATCTGCCGTTTCCAGGCGGCGAACCGCCTGCGCCGGCAGATCCGCGAACGGGAGAACACCGCGGAGGCCGCCGAGGAGACCCTTCCGGCGGTCATCGATGTCGAGCAGCAGGTGATCACGGCCGAGCTGGCGGGACGCATCGCCGACCGCCTCGACTCCCTCACCGATCTCGATCGCGAGGTCTTCCTGCTGTGCGCAGCACAGGGATATGGATACCAGGCCGCCGCTGTCGAGCTCGGGGTCAGTCACGGTACGGTCCGCAACCGTCTCTCCCGTGTACGAGCACATCTGCGTGAAGAGCTGAGCGAAAGGGACGAGGCATGACCAGGGAAGCCGATCAGGTCAACGGGGCCGAGCAGCACGCTCGCACCCTGCCGGGCGAACTGCCCGAACTCTCCGAGGAGAGCATCAACCGCATCGAGACCGCTGTCTTCGAGCGCATCGGGGCCTCGCCCGCGAAGGCGACGGCGACGGCGCGCGAGGCGGCATCCCGCCGGCGCCGCGTCTGGCCCGCGTTCCTGGGCGTGGCCGCGGCGTTCGCCGTCGGGATCGTCGTGGGGCCGGGGATCCTGAGCACCATCGAGAACGGTCAGGGCGCTTCATCCGCCGACGGCGGTGCCCTGCCTGGAGTGGCCTTCGACGGAGCGACGGTGGAGTCCGCCGACGGCGTGACGTTCCATACCAACGACGCTCTGGAGGTCCAGAGCGCTGCCGGCTCGCCCGCAGGGCGTGCCGGGACGGGCGCCGACGCCGCCGGCCGCGAGGTCATCAAGAACGGCTCAGCCTCCGTCGAGGTCGACGACGTCGACGCCGCGATCGACGCGATCCGCAAGATCGCCGAGGATGCCGGCGGGCGTGTCGAAAGCACCAGCGTCGGCACAGACCCCGGCATGCCCTATCCGGCCGACGGCCAGAGCACCGAGCGGGAGACCCCCGCCTACGGCTGGATCAGCATCCGGGTGCCGGCGGACGACCTCGACCGCACCATCGCGGGGCTCGCTGATCTGGGGCGTGTGGTGAGCAGCTCCTCCTCAGCCAACGATGTCACCGCGGTCGCGATCGATCTCCGTGCCCGCATCGAGGCGACGCAGGCGTCGGTCGATCGTCTGACCGACCTGATGTCTCAGGCCGGGAGCGTGAGCGAGCTGATCGAGGCCGAGATGGCGCTGACCCAGCGCCAGGGCGAGCTGGAATCGCTGACCGGACAGCTGGATGACCTCGAGGGCGCCGTGGCGATGTCGAGCATCTCCATCGAGCTGCGCACAGTCGCCGCGCCCGCCTCCGCCGACCCCGCCGGCTTCGGCGACGGGCTGGCGAGCGGTTGGAACGGGCTGATGGCCGCCTTCAACGGTCTCGTCGTCGCTCTCGGGTTCCTTGTGCCGTGGCTGCCCGTGATCGCCGTCGCCGGCGTGGTGATCTGGCTGCTCATCCGGCGTCGTCGGGGCCGGGCATCGCAGGTCTGAGACGACGCGACGACCATGCTCCGGGCCGGGACCGTTCCCGGCCCGGAGCATGGTCGTTTCCCGGCCCGTCTCCAGCAGACGCTCGTACGCTGAGTGCATGACGGTGAGCGTGGTCCTCGTGCACGGAATCCGGACATCCGCCACGATGTGGCGGGCGCAGGTGGAGCACCTGCATGACCGCGGCATCGCGGTGACCGCCGTCGATCTCCCCGGCCATGGCACGCGCATGGGCGAGCCGTTCACGCTGGACGCGGCGTTCGCGACGATCGACGATGCCATCCGGCGAATGGCAGAGCACGGTGACGTGCTTCTGGTCGGGCATTCGATGGGGGGCCTGCTGACCCTCGCGACCGCCGGGCGCAGCCAGGACCCGCCACCGATCGCGGGCGTGGTCGCAGCCTCCTGCACGGCATTCCCCCGGGGGGCAGCGCTGCGCACCTACCGTCTGCTGGCGGGGACGTTCAACCGGCTCCCCGGGAGTGGCCGCTGGCTGAGCGATCGCGTGCTCGCGGCCACCCTGCCGCCGGAGACCCGCGACGACTTCGGTGCGGGCGGGTTCGCCCTGACCGCACAGGACGTCGCCCTGCGCAGCCTCGCCCAGCTCGATCTCGCCGCCGCCGTGGCGCGCATCGAGGTACCGCTGTGGCTCGTCAACGGCCAGTACGATCAGCTCCGCATGCAGGAGCGGGTGTTCCAGCGGCTCGCCCGCCATGCCGAGCTGATCGTGGTGCCCCGTTCCACGCATCTGGTGACGGCGATGCGGCCTCGGGTGTTCAACGCCGTTCTCGACCTCGCCGTCGCGACCCTCGAACAGGGGGACTCGACACCCCGGCGCCGTCCGCGCGCAGCACACGCGACATGACCTGTTAGAATCGGTGATTGGCTTGCGTGTGGGTTGAACCCTCACGACCGCCGGACGGCGCCCCTCTCTCGCCCATGGCACAGACCATTGCATCCCTGAACGAAAGCGTCCACACGTGGCAAACATCAAGTCGCAGATCAAGCGCAACAAGACCAACGAGAAGGCCCGCGAGCGCAACAAGGCCGTCAAGAGCGAGCTCCGCACCGCGGTGCGCCAGACCCGCAAGGCCATCGCCTCGGGCGACAAGGCTGCTGCCGAGGCTGCGCTGAAGAAGGCCAACCGCAAGCTCGACAAGGCCGTGAGCAAGGGCGTCGTGCACAAGAACCAGGCGGCGAACCGCAAGTCGTCGATTGCCAAGCAGGTTGCCGCTCTCTGAGCCGCTTCTCGGAAAGGCCCGCCTCCTCGGAGGCGGGCCTTCTGCTTTCTCTCGCGCGACGGCGTCTTGCCGCGGGATCTTTGCGCGAGCGTGCCAGATGCCCGCCGCACCGCACGAACATCGGTCGAGCGGGACCGGCTCTGCGTTCAGCCCCCGTACGGCGCGCGGGTCGCGATCACGGTGACCATACGCTCGAGGGCGAAGAGCGGATCGCGTGACGCGCCTTTCACTTCGGCGTCCGCGCGCGCTGCCGATTGGATGGCGAGACCCAGGCTGCGTTCGTTCCACCCCGTGAGGTCGCGACGAGCGCGATCCACCTGCCAATCCTTCATACCGAGCCGCGACGCGAGCGCGGCGTTCGACTCGCGCGAGCCGGCGACGCGCGCCATGGTGCGCAGCTTCATCGCGAAGGCGGCGACCATCGGTACCGGATCGGCGCCGGATGACAGCGCGTGCCGCAGGGCGACGAGGGCCTCACCGTAGCGTCCGGCGATCGCCGTGTCGGCCACCGCGAACGCCGAGACCTCGACGCGCCCGCCGTAGTAGCGGTGTACGACATCGGCCGTCACGTCGCCCTCGACGTCTGCGATGAGCTGCTGGCACGCGGCGGCGAGCTCGGTGAGGTCGTCGGTGAAGGCCGAGACCAGGGTGCGCAACGCCTGCGGCTGCACGCGCTTGGCCGCCGCGGCGAACTCCCCCGCGGCGAAGTCGACGCGATCGCCGTCACGTTTGACCGCTGTGCACGGGATCTCGATGCCGCCGCCCGTGCCGGCCCGGACGGCGTCGAGCAGCTTCTTTCCGCGCACGCTCGCGCCGGTGTGGCGCAGCACGATCGTGGCACCCTCCTGCGGATGGTCGAGGTAGGCCACAGCCTCCCGGAGGAACGCGTCGGAGCAGCGTTCGACGCCCGCGACACGGACGAGCCGCGGCTCCCCGAACAACGAGGGCGACGCCATGGCCAGCAGGGCCCCGGCCTCGTAGTCGTCTGCGCGGACATCGCTGACCTCGAGGGCGGGATCCTCGGCCCGCAGGAAGTCGCGGATGCCCGCGATCGCGCGCTCGGCGCAGATCTCCTCGGGCCCGGAGACGAGCACGATCGGCGCAGGCCGCGGCGTGCGCCACGGGACCTGTGGGATCGCACTCTTCTTGACCGCGGAACGCGCGGATGAACGAGGAGCGGCCATGGGGAAAGCCTAATCGGCACCGACGACATCGGCGTCCGCGGGGCGACGCGGCCGGGGTCGTCAGCCGACCGGTCGCTCCGTCCACACCCGCAGGGCGTCGCCGACGACCGCGATGAGCACCATGCCGTGCTGATCTGTGCGGAACACGCGCGAATGCGTGGCCGCCAGCATCGCCAGGGCCTCCTCCCGCGGATGCCGGTAGTCGTTGTCGACCCCGACCGAGATGAGCGCGACGGCCGCGTCGATCTCGGTGTTCGTCCCGGCGTCCTGATCGGCACTGCCGTGGTGCGACACCTTGACCCACGCATACGGCCCCGCGAGGCGCCCGGTGGCCCGCAGGAGCCGCTGGGCCTGAGCCGAGAGGTCGCCCAGCAGCACTCCCCGCGGAACACCACCGCCGGCCACCTCGACGACGACGCTCGCGTCGTTGCCGCGCGCCAGCGCCCCGGGCGCCGGCCAGAGAACGCGCCATGCGGCGTCCCCGAGCACGCCATGAACGCCCGCTGAGCCGAGCACCAGGTCGGCACCGGCTGCGGCCAGCTCAGCCAGCCGACGTTCGTCCGCCGGGTCTGCGGGCGGTCCGTGCAACACCACCCCGACCCGGCCGAGCACGGCTTCGCTGCCCCCGACATGGTCGTGATCGAAGTGGGTCAGCACCAGCAGGTCGATCCGATCGATGCCCAGTGCGTCCAGGCAGGCCGAGAGCCGTTCCGGTTCCGGGCCGGTATCGATCAGCGCGACGTTCGCGGCGGAACGCACCAGGACCGCATCCCCCTGCCCGATGTCGCAGAGTGCGACCGCCCAGTCGGCCGGACGCATGATGGGCGCAAGCGGGCCACGGAGCAGCACGGCTCCCCCGCCGATGCCGAGGAGGAGGACAAGCGCTGCCGTGCTCGCGCGCCGGGACCACAGCGGTGGGCGTGCCCCGCTCCGGCCGCGCACGAGAAGCACCGTGAGCGCACCGCTCAGCGTCGCGACGACCACAGCCGCCGGCGCACCCGGTGTGATCTCCAGAAAAGCACCGGGAAGGCCGGCTCCCACGGTCGCCGTCGTCGCGATCCAGGCTGAGGGGAGCCAGGCCGTCGCCGCCAGCAGATCTGCCACGGGCGGCATCGGAGCAGCCAGGCACGCCAGCAGACCGAGTGCGGTGGCCACGGGCGCAGCGGGCGCCGCGAGCAGGTTCGCCGCCACGCCGATCAGAGACTGTTCGGTGGCGAAGAGGGCAAGAATCGGGCCGCACGCGAGCTGCGCCGAGAGCGGAACGGCGATCACGATCGCGAGCGCGAACGGCAGGCCGCGCGACAGTCCGCGTGCGAGCGGCATGGCAAGCACGAGGAGCGCCATCGTCGCGGCGACCGACAGGGCGAACCCCGCAGACGCCGCCAGCCAGGGGTCCGTCACCACCAGCACCGTCACAGCGAGCGCGAGCATCGCCGCGCCGGCCCGCGGCCTCCCCAGCAGCAGACTCAGCATCGTGACCGCCGACATCGTCGCCGCACGCACGACGCTCGGCTCCGGCGTCACGAGAACGACGAATCCTCCGAGGCAGACGAGTGCCAGCACCACCCGCAGCCATCGCCCGCCGCCGCACACCGCGGTCAGCGCGAAGGCCGCCGCTGTGACAAGCGAGCAGTTGCTGCCGCTCACCGCCACCAGATGGGCCAGGCCGCTCGAGATCATCGCCGCACCGACATCGTCCGGCACCGCGCGGGTATCGCCGACCGCGAGACCGGGGAGGAGCGCTCCGCCAGCGCCGGGAAGACGCCCGGCGCGCTCGACAAAGGCCGCTCGCAGCTCACCGGCGATGCCGTGCAGCGGCGATATCGAGCCCAGGGGAACGACCTCGTCGCGAACGAACAGCACGAGCACCGCCCGTTCCCCTGGTTCCGCCGCCATGGTCTCCGCCCGCAGGCGCAGCACGGCGCCGGCCTCGACGGACGTGCCGGCGTCGAATCCCACCCGGGCCGAGGCCCCGAGTGCGATGCCGCCGTCTCCGGCGTCTATCGCATTCAGCGCTGCGTCTGCCCACAGCCGTCCATCCGCGCCACGCGTCGGCGACGATGTCACTTCCACCACAGCCGTCACAACGCGCTCGGAGAACATCCCGGCCGCCGCCCGCTGCGGCTCCGCGAGCGTCACCACGCTCCCTGCGCACGCGGCGATGGTCGCCGAGAGCGCCGCGAGCGCCCAGCACCCGCCATGACGCCGCAGAGCGAACAGGAGCAGTACGCCGGCCGTGACGAACAACGGCGGTCCGATCGGTGTACCAGGCATCGACAGCGCGAGAAGGGCGCCACCCCACGCCGACACCGCCGGCGGGACCATCCGGAACGAGGCGAGGACGGCGCTCACACGCGCACCAGATCGCGCAGGCCCGCCAGCAGCTTGTCTCCGATGCCGGGCACGAGCACGAGTTCATCGACCGATCCGAACCGCCCGTTCTCGGTCCGCCAGTCGATGATGCGCTGCGCGAGAGCCGGTCCGATCCGAGGGAGCGACTGGAGCGCGGTGACATCGGCGGTGTTGACGTCGATGCGGGGGTCCGTCACTCCTGCCACCGGCTCGCCCATCGTGCCGATTGCTGGCACGACGATCTGCTCACCATCCGTCAGGGGCCTGGCCAGGTTGATGGCAGCGAGATCGGCGTCGGCCAGGGTTCCGCCGGCCGCCGCCAGCGCATCGACCACGCGCGCCTCCGCAGCCACCGCGTACAACCCCGGCTGCTCGACCTCTCCGAGAACGTGGACATAGACAGCCGGTTCGGCGACGCCGTCCGCGGTCGCCACCGGGATCGGCTCCGGCACCGTCGCGCTCTGACCGCGCAGGATCCCGACCCCCACGGTCGCCGCCAGTGCGACGATGCCTGCGACCACCGCAGCACCCACGCCGACACGCATCCGTTCGCGCAGCGGCGAGGAGAGCGTGTCGGTGTCGACGGAGTCCGGGATCGAGGCCACGCCAAAACGCTAGGCCGCGCGTCACGTTCGATCAGGGCACCCGCCACAGCCCGTGGACAAGCTCGCGTCCGGGTGGGATGTGACCATCGAGCGCGCACTCTTGCCCTACTAAACAACTATCTGATAGCCTTTTAATCCCCCCTGGTCCAGAACCCGACGGCGATCACGGGCGGGCTCCCGTAGCCCCGAGCCTCCGGAACCACCGACGAGGCTTCTATCCACGCTCCCGTGGTCGGCTGCCCACCCCCGCGCATCGCCACCGACCGCAACTCCCCCGAGACCGTTGTCTTCCTCATGCCTTCCGCGGCGATGACGACAAGCGCATCAGTGGCATTCTTGGCCGCGATCCGCACCTTTCCGAATACACACGGAGATATCTCTCCCTGCGACAGATTCGCGGCGTGCGGCGATGCCGCGCCTTTTCGGCCCACGCTCCCCCTGAGCACGGACGCGGTTCTCCGGCACCGATGGCAGTTCCATTCCGCACGCACATTTTCCCCCGGCGCCCGCATGCCGAGAAAGGCGAGGAAAGCAGAATCCCCAGGCTCGCGCGCGAGCGGCCGAGCTTCGCGCGGCCGACAGCGACGCGAGGCCGGCCGGTCGCGGTCACGCCGCCTGACGGTCCGGTGATAGCGGGCCGTACAGGGAGCGAGCGACGCCTGCCGGACACGTCTTCACCGGAACTTCGCTGGTGGTGACGGCGCCTGTGCAGATTCGCTCACCATGTCGGGCAAAAACAGCCAATCCAGGCGCCCGGGACGTCTCAGATCGTGAAGTTTGGCAGCCTGGTATGTGTGGAGCAGGACTGCGGCGAATTTTTCTCTGAAGATCTCAGCTTCTCCGTCTATCACCGAGGACAAATCTATCGCGGAGATGGCTTTGGGAAGGTCCGGGACAGGATGGCCAATTTCTGAAGCCGCGGCATGTCGCGCCGCTCAGCGAGAGCGTATAGGCCGCGACAGGGAAGCCGCGACGTCGAACTGTTGCACGACCGTGCGACGGCCCCCCGATACCTGGCCACACATTCTTTCGTAGTTCCGACGCTCCGCCGCCCCCGAGGACAGCGTCACCCCGAGCGCCACGTGGACGCCGCCACGACGCCAGGGCCGCCCCCACACCCCGTGAGACGACCTCAACGCCCGAGGGCGTCCAGCGCGAGCACACTGTCGAGCCCGCGCTGGACCGCGCCCGCCGGGTCCGGATCGCCTCATCCTCTTCCCATATTCGGGCGCACGTTTTCTCGTTCGGGCTCACGGGACGTCAGAGATCGAAAGGCTATAGGAGCGTGAGTTCACACACCCGCCGGGGGAAGAAAGGAGTCCCCGCCATATCCCGGCATCCGCTCTCACAGGACGGAGTCGTGAAACGCGATTATTTCGTGCCCGGTTCGTCTCCGGGAAGCGGTCTGGAACAGATGCTCGCGAGCGCAGGCCTGGAAGCGCTCAACGTTCAACCCGCTCACATGTCGTTTCGCGTGCTCCGTGTCCCCGGCTTCACCATCACCCGATATCGGATGGCGTCCGCCGGGAGCAGATCAAGTGCTCGTTGGACACCGCGCCCCGGGGCAGGGGAAGCGCGGCATCTTCTGCTGCTCGTCGCACGCGGGCAGCTGGAGATCGAGGCCTCCCCCCACCGTTACGCCCATGTGGGTGAGGGGTTGGTCATGGCGTTCCCGGGCAGGGGCCCGATTGCGTTCTCGACCGACACCTCGCTCGAGGCGATCAGCGTGTCCTTCGAGATGAACCAGGTGTATCCGCATGCCCTCGATCCGGAGAAGCTCCGGGAGGCGGCACCCGATCCCGCTTTTCTTGCAGCCGCCTTCTCTGCTCTCGAGGCTCTCGTCGATCCCCGCACCCACCCCCGGCAGGTCGAAGCCGCACCCCCGATCAGGAGCTTCATCGCGGGGATCGTGAAAGGCATGCTGTTGCAGATCGAGGCCACGTCGTCGGACTCCGTCCTGCACGACGCACTCGTGATCATCGCTGACCAGTACATGCGGCCGGGGCTCTCCCCGGACACCGTCGCCAAGCAGCTGGGGATCAGCACGAGCACACTGCGGCGCCACTTTCTCCCCACCGGCGTCAGCCCGGCCGCAGAGATCCGGCGACACCGCGTGGCACACGCCCGGCAGCTGCTGGCAGCGGAGAAACGACTGACCCACGCGGAGATCGCAGGTCTCACCGGTTTCGGGTCCGTCGACTCACTCCGCCGGGCCCTCCGGCTGGCAGCGGATCGGAGCTGACCCGCCCGGGCCGCGCCGCCGCACGGACGTCTCCCGGGGCAGATGACGCAGCGGCAGAACGTGCTGACACAACAGACGAGAGGCCTCCGAGGATCCGAGGGAAGCCAGCAGCTTCCCTCGGCCTCGGAGGCCTCTCGTGTCCGTGACGTGCCGCGCGGGGGCGCTTAGAGCACGTACTGGTACAGCGCGTGGTCCCTGTCAGACTGCTGGGGGTAGTACGGCAGGGTGATGCCGCAGCTGACCAGGCGAGCCGTGGTGTAGGCGTATCCGCTTCCGGTGTTGTTCACCGCGGTGGTCGGACCGTGGCCGGTGTAGTTCCACGTGATCGTGATCACGTCGTTCGGGTGAACGTACGGGTCGGAGCCGGAAGCCGCGGGGAACACCCGCGTCGCACCGCGCCGTGCCGCCGGGTCGGCGACCGCGGTCTCGGTGAAAGACCCCAGCAGCATGTTCCCCCGCGACGAGGAGACGATCGGCGTTCCCGCGAGGTTCCAGATCGACGAGTTGGTGCCGAGCAGGTCCAGCCGCAGATCGCTGATGAGCGCGGGCTTCTCACCCCCGTAGGTGAAGGTGACCGTCGAGGTCACCTCGAAGGTGTCGTCCACCTTGTAACGGTTGACGCTGTAGTTCGCGTCATACGGGCTCGGAACGACCGCGTAGGGCGTCGTGATCGGGTCGGTGGTGTACGTGGAGGTCACATCGCCCGCGGCGATGCACTGCGTCTCGGTCACCACTCCGGTGGCGGCTGCGAGGGGCGCTGCGACCGAAGCCGCGATCACGGGCAGGCTCCACGCCGCGCCCTTGACGATTGTCCGCCGAGATGGTCCGCCGTCAAAGGGTCCTGAGGCGTCAGCTGTGTTGTTCACGTTGGTTTCTTCCCCACATAGCTAGGTATCCGTACGGTGCGTCGCGGAGGTTCGTTCGGTAGAACGGCACTCTCCACCGAGTCGACGATGACAGAATCGATGGTTTCGAGATCCGACGAGGCGGCGAATGCGCGCATCTGCTGTTCCCGTTGAGCGAATCTGCACGCGAAGCACACCTCATCGCCGCCTCGCCGAACACCGCGCACACGCGCTCCGGGGTGCGCTGCGGCTCCGCGACCACCGCCGGTGAGATCCAAAAGCGCACTCGGCGCCAGCACCGACCGCTCTCATCGCGCACGAGCTCACCGATGCGCGTCGGGAATCGTCTCCGCCGGGTCCGGGCACGCCGAACGCGCCGTCGGATGCCGACGGCGCGTTCGGCGGCTATGCCCCGCCTCTTCTCCCGCTCGCTGCCCGCCCTGCTGCTCGGAACGGGGGGAAACTCAGCCTCGAACCGCGAAGTTGACGATCTTCGGAGCGCGCACGATCACCCGCACGATCTCCTTGCCGTCCAGTGCGCGCTGCACCTTCTCGTCGGCGCGCGCCCGTGCCTCCAGATCGGCGTCGGAGATATCGGCCGGGACCTCCAGGGTCGTGCGCACCTTGCCGTTGACCTGCACGGCCACGGTCGCGGCATCGGCCACGAGCAGCTCCGGAAGCGCCTCGGGCCAGGTGACCAGGCCCACCGACGGCGCGTGCCCCAACCGCTCCCACATCTCTTCGGCGGTGTGCGGGGCGATCATGTCCAGGACCATCGCGATGGTCTCAGCGGCCTCGCGCACCGCGGGATCAGCCGGGCCTGCCGCGCCGTCGATCACCTTGCGGGTGGCATTGACGAGCTCCATCAGCCGCGCGACGACGACGTTGAACTTGGTCTGCTCGACCAGACCGGGGGCGTCCGCCAGCAGACGGTGCGTCTCCCGGCGCAGCTTGACGTCGCCGGAAGCGGCATCGGTTCCGGGCTCGCTGGAGACCTCCCCCGCGATCCGCAGCACACGGGAGAGGAACTTCTGCGCCCCCGTGGTCGACACATCCGCCCAGTCCTTGTCGTCCTCCACCGGGCCGGCGAAGGCCAGGCCGACGCGCAGGGCGTCGGCGCCGTGGGCGGCGAGCTCCTCCTCGAAGAGCACCAGGTTGCCCTTGCTCTTGGACATCTTCGACCCGTCGAGGATCACCATGCCCTGGTTGATGAGGCTCGAGAACGGCTCGGTGAAATCCACCAGACCCATGTCGTGCAGCACCTTGGTGATGAACCGGGCGTACAGCAGGTGCAGGATGGCGTGCTCGACTCCGCCGATGTACGAGTCCACGGGCGCCCACAGACGCGCCTTCTCCGGGTCGAACGCCTGCGTGTCATCTGCCGAGGACAGGAACCGGAGGAAGTACCACGAGCTGTCGACGAAAGTGTCCATCGTGTCGGAATCACGCAGCGCAGGATCGCCGCTGACCGGGTCGACCGTCTGCACCCACGACTCTGCGCCGCCGAGCGGCGAGGTGCCCTTGGGCGTGAGGTCGAGACCGTCGACGTCCGGCAGGCGCACCGGCAGCTGTTCCTCCGGGACCGGAACGATACCGCCACCGCGCGTGTGCAGCATCGGAATCGGCGTTCCCCAGAACCGCTGACGCGAGATCAGCCAATCGCGCAGGCGGAAGTTCTTGGCCACCCGGCCCTCGCCGGAGGCCGCAAGGATCTCGATCGCACGGTCGATCGCTTCTGCTTTGGCGAGCCCGTCGAGCGGGCCGGAGTTGACCAGGCGACCGTCGCCGACGAGCGCGATGCCGGTGGACGCCGGGTCGAGGTCTTCGATGGCGTCCTCCGGCGCGGTGGTGTCGACGACGATCCGTACCGGCAGATCGAAAGCGCGAGCGAAGTCGAGGTCGCGCTGGTCGTGCGCGGGGACTCCCATCACGGCACCATGACCGTAGTCGGCCAAGACGTAGTCGGCGACCCAGATGGGCAAGGCCTCTCCGTTGAGCGGGTTGGTGGCGTAGCGCTCCAGGAAGACGCCGGTCTTGGGCCGGTCGGCGGACTGCCGGTCGATCTCGCTCATCCGCTGCGTCTGGCTCAGGTAGTCCTGGAAGCGCTGGCGCACCTCGGCGGACGCGTCGGCGGCGAGCTCTGCCGCCAGGTCGGAGTCCGGCGCCACCACGAAGAAGGTCGCCCCGTAGAGCGTGTCGGGGCGCGTGCTGAAGACGGTGACCGGCTCATCACGCCCCTCGATGCGGAAATCGACGTCGGCGCCGTGGGAGCGACCGATCCAGTTGCGCTGCATCTGCAGCACCTTCGACGGCCAGCGCCCCTCCAGCTGGTCGAGGTCGTCGAGCAGACGGTCGGCGTAGTCGGTGATGCGGAAGTACCACTGCGTCAGCTTGCGCTTGACCACCTCGGCGCCACAGCGCTCGCAGCGACCGTCGACGACCTGCTCGTTGGCCAGCACCGTCTGGTCCTCGGGGCACCAGTTGACCGGGCTGTCCTTCCGGTAGGCCAGGCCCCGCTCGTACAGCTTCAGGAACAGCCACTGGTTCCAGCGGTAGTACTCGGGGTCGGAGGTGTGCAGCACGCGGTCCCAGTCGAAGGAGACGCCGTATGCCTTGAGGCTCGCCCGCTGCTGCGCGATGTTCTGATAGGTCCACTCGCGCGGGTCTGCTCCGCGCCGGATCGCGGCATTCTCCGCGGGCAGGCCGAACGAGTCCCATCCGATGGGGTTCAGGACGTTGCGTCCGCGGTGGCGCCAGTAGCGCGCGACGATGTCGGAATAGAGATAGTTCTCCGCGTGCCCCATGTGCAGGTCACCGGACGGGTACGGGAACATCGCCAGCACGAAACGGCGATCCCGCGGGTCGTCGTCGTCCGCGCGGAAGGTATCGTGCTCAGCCCAGTAGCTCTGCCACTTCGCCTGGAGCTGCTGCGGCGAGACCTGCTGCTCGTCGGCGACCAGGGCGGATACGGGGGTGGGTTCAGACACGGCGGACCAATCTCACTGTGCGGACGGGTGGGCGCAGGCACGCGCAGAGAGCGCATGGAAGGCGATATTCCAGGGTATCGGAAGAGGCTGAGCCCGGCCGCCCGCGGGGAGCATCAGGCGTCGCGGCGCCCGAGAGGCCAGTCGACGGGAAGCTCAGCACCGACCGCGTCGAGCGAGGCCAGCGCCTTCGTCGCGACCTCGGCGACCTCCTCCGCAGCCACCGAGAGCCACGTGATGCCGCCGCCCGCTCCGATGACGGCGCCTTCGGCGCCGACCACGATGCTCCGGATCACCATTCCCAGGTCGATCGCGCCGTCGGACCCCACGTACCCGAAGCACCCCGCGTAGACTCCGCGCGGCCCCTGTTCGAGGCGGTGCAGGATCGTCATGGCTGAGAGTTTCGGCGCCCCGGTCATGCTGCCCGCAGGAAACGCCGCATCGAAGAGGTCGCCCGCCGTGCGCCCGGCAGACACCTGGCCGCCGATTGTGCTCACGAGCTGGTGCACCGCCGGGTACGACTCGACGTCGAGCAGCCGCAGCGCCCGCACGGTGCCGGGATCGCACAGTCGCGAGAGATCGTTGCGCATGAGGTCGACGATCATCGTGTTCTCGGCCCGCTCTTTGGTGCTGTCCTGCAGCTCCCGCGCCAGAGCCTCGTCTGCCTCCTGGTCCGTTCCGCGCGGCCGCGTTCCCTTGATGGGTCGCGTGCGCACGAGCCCGCCGCGCACGTCGAGGAACTGCTCCGGGCTGGCGCTCAGCAGCGCCCGTTCTCCGATGCGGACGAAGCCTCCGTGGTGCGCGGGCGTCGCCCGCCGCAGCCGTCGGTACGCCGACACCGCGTCGATCGCACCCGGCACGGTGAAGCGCGTCGTCAGGCACAGCTGATAGGCGTCGCCGGCGCGGATCGCCGTGCGGCACTCCTCGACCAGCTCGGCGTAGCGCGCCGCGGTGTGCCGCGCGGTGGCACGGGCCGTTCTCGGCGCCGACGGCTCCGCCAACCCGGGGAAGGTGTCTGGCAACGATCCGAGCTCGTCGATCCACGCGTCGAGCGCATCATCGTCGGCCAGCGCCCAGACGACACCGCGCGCATGGTCGACCGCCATCGCGCGGTCCACGCGCATCCAGGCGCTTCCGCCCTCCGCATCGGCGACGGGAGCGCCGGCGCGCGACGCTCCGTCCTCGTAGGAGAGCCACCCCACCCAGCCGCCACGGAACGGGGGCCGCGTCGGGTCGGCGGGGGCCGGCCGGTCGATCGGCACCGCACGCATGCTCTGCGGGTCCGCGACGACCGAGCCCGTTCCGACGAAGCTCCATCCGGTCTTCGAGGCCGGTCCTGCATCCAGCCAGAAGACATCCTTTTCTGTCGCCTGCAGCGCGAGAAACAGCGCTTCCGGGGCGAGCGCTGCGATCCCGCGGGGATGGCGGACCACCCGCATGGCGAGCGAGGCGGGGACGGTCGGCACCTTCTCAGCGTAGAGCCAGCGTCGCCCGGAGTATCCTCATCGGGTGAACGACATCCTGCAGTGGCTGCTCGATGCCGTGCAATCGGTCGATCCCGCGCTGCGCACCGTCATCGCCGGAATCGCGATCATGCTCGAGACGAGCGTGCTGATCGGGCTGATCGTGCCGGGTGATTCGATCGTGATCGTCGCGGGCACCGCGGTCGGCTCTCTCGCGGAAGCGGCGATCCTCATCGTGGTGGTCGTGATCGGCGCCCTGATCGGTGAGAGCATCGGGTTCTGGCTCGGCAAGGTGTTCGGTCCGCGGATCCGGCATTCCCGGCTCGGCCGGATGCTCGGCGAAGACAACTGGCGCCGTGCCGAGCTGTATCTCCAGCGTCGTGGCGGCATGGCGATCTTCCTCTCCCGCTTCCTCCCCGTGCTGCACTCAGTGGTGCCCCTCACCGTCGGCATGAGCGGTTACCGCTATCGCCGGTTCATCGCGTGGACGCTGCCGGCCTGCGTGATCTGGGCGATCGCGTACATCTCCGTCGCCGCAGCGGCAGCGGAGGGCTATCGTGAGCTCTCCGAGACACTGCACGGAGCCGGATATCTGTTCGTCGGCGTGATCGTCGTCTTCTTGATCGGGATCTACCTCGTCAAGCGCCTCATCTCGTGGAACGAACGGCGCCACCTGCGTCTCGATGAGAGCGCGGAGACCGAAGGCACCGCCGCGAACGTGGAAGACTGACCTGGTGTCCGCCCCCGTCGAGACCCGCATCCACTGGTTCGCCCGGGTGGAGCATTACCTCCATGCCTGGCGCGAGCGCCGTGCGCGGCGCCGCGGCCTCGCGCCGTCGGTGGTGCCCTTTCCCGCGTATGGTGCGCGCAACAGCCCCGGATCCCCCTCTGACGAACAGGGCTGGGTGCGCGTTCTGGCGCGGGTGCTGATCCTGCCCCCGCGGCGACGGTCATCCAGCCCCGACGCGACCGTGCGCGGCTGGCGCAGTTTCGCCGGCATTCCGGTGTCGTTCGCCCAGGTCACCGTCACCGTGGACGGTCGCAGCCATACCGTGGTCGCCGATCGCGGGGGCGTGATCGACGCGGTCATCGAAGCAGACCTCGCTCCCGGGTGGCAGACCTTCCAGATGTCGGTCGAGAACGGCGCGGCCGTCGAGGCCCGGGCCTTCATCGTCGACGACGAGGTGAGCTTCGGCGTGATCTCCGACGTCGACGACACCGTGATGGTCACCGCGCTGCCGCGCCCGCTGGTCGCCGCGTGGAACTCATTCGTCGTGAACGAGCACGCCCGGATCCCGGTCCCCGGCATGGCAGTGCTGCTCGAACAGCTCGTCCGTCAGCACCCGGGCTCCCCGATGGTCTATCTCTCCACGGGCGCATGGAACATCGCGCCGACGCTGTCGCGGTTCCTCACCCGCCACCTTTTCCCGCCCGGCGCTGCCTTGCTGACCGACTGGGGGCCGACGCACGATCGCTGGTTTCGCAGCGGTCGTGAGCACAAGCTGACCAACCTGCGACGCCTCGCGCAGCAGTTCCCGCACGTCCGATGGCTGCTGATCGGCGACGACGGCCAGCACGACGAGGCGATCTATGCGCAGTTCCTGGAGGAGCACCCGGAGTCGGTCGCGGGCATCGCTATTCGCCGCCTGCGCGGCGCGGAAGCCGTGCTCGCCGGCGGGCGCGGCCCTGGCGACGACCATTCCACCGCCAGTGTGCCCTGGGTCAGCGCCGGAGACGGAGCAGGCCTGCGCGAGAAGCTCGCGCAGGCAGGACTGATGAGCTGATGCCGGCCTCAGGCCAGGCGATCTCCCCGCTGTCCACGCTGGAGCCGACACAGTGGCGTTCTCGCGCCGAGGCGCATCGCGATCGCGCCGACGCCCTGACCGCCGATCACCGGACCCGAGCGCGGCAGGGCGAGAAGCATCCCGTGTGGGACTTCCTGTTCACGTACTACGCCTATCGGCCGGCGCAGCTCCGGCGCTGGCATCCCGGCGCCGGCGTCGGGCTGGCAGACGCGGCGGATCGCCTCTCCTGGCGGTGGTACTCCCCCGGTGTCGGAGCAGACATCGCGGTGCCCGACGCCGAGGCGTTTCGCGTCGACAAGCCGGAGCTCGCCCGGTTGATCGAGATCATGCTGCGCCGCACCGCTGCGCGTCCGGCGCAGTTCAGCTGCTTCGGGCTGCACGAGTGGGCTATGGTCTACCGCGCCGATGAGCACCGGCACCCGGTTCCGCTGCGGCTCGGCGCTGCCGGAACCGACGCTGTCGTGGACGGGCACGAACTGCGCTGCACGCACATCGACGCATTCCGCTTCTTCACGCCGGAGGCGGTGGGACGCAACCGCTTCTCCCCGACCCGGGAGACCCAGACCGAGCTCGACCAGCCAGGCTGCCTGCACGCCGGGATGGACGTCTACAAGTGGGCGATGAAGCTCGGCCCCCTGGTGCCCGGCGAACTGCTTCTCGACGCCTTCGAGCTTGCCCGCGACATCCGCCTGCTCGATATGCAGGCCTCCCCGTACGACCTGTCCGCTGTCGGAGTCGAACCAGTACGCATCGAAACCCCCGAGGGGAAAGCGGCATACGCGGCGCGACAGCGCCGTTTCGCTGCGCGCGGCAACGCCCTGCGCGCGGCTTTGCTCAAAGCCTGGCTGGGCACGGATACCGCCGCATCGACACGCCCGAGGTGACCAGCTCCCCGGTCGATTTGGCAGAAAGGGGGGTTTCCGTTGTACGCTTATCTGGTTGCCCCGAGCTTCTCCGGGGGAGCATCTGGGCCTGTGGCGCAGCTGGTAGCGCACCTGCATGGCATGCAGGGGGTCAGGGGTTCGAGTCCCCTCAGGTCCACCAGAGTTTCTTATGGGAACACGCACATCCGAAGATGTGGCGTGCTCCCGTTCGGCTTTCGCGCCCTCCCGTTCGGACGCGCCTTCCATGCGACAAACGCGCTCGCTGCGAACAGAGCTCCCGGCGAGCAGAGCTCCCCGCACAGAGCGAATCGCGATCTGCACCGGAGAGTCCGGGCCGATCGAGGACGGCCGCAGCCTGATCAGCGCTGCGCCAGCCGCCACAACGATGACAAAGACGTGCAAGGAGCAACCGACGGAACGTTTCATGGCGACCCGCCGTGAAAACAGCCCATGACTGCCGACATCGAGGCGCTGCCACGGCATTGGAGTCATTTTCTGCAGCGTGAGTCAGCACCCGATCCCGGTAGCTTTTCCGGTCGATGAGGATGTCCCCTCGCTCGACGACCGTGAACTCGGAGGACGGGGCCGCGGCGACGCGGATCGTACTGTGCGGAAGGTCAGGGCGCGGCACACAGCCGTAACCGAAGGCGCGAGGCGCTCGACATCGATCAAGGCCGCTCCCCCGACCCCACGTCGGCGCAGAGCCCGGATCTGGTCAGACAGGAGTCGCGAGCTCAGCGTCACACCCCGGGGCCGCGGACCTGGGATTCGTGCCTATCTGTGCCGACGTCGTCGAGAATCTCCCTCGACGTGGATGACGAATGCGTGAGAGGACCGCTGGAGCCGAACAGCCTGCTCGGATCCGCGTCGGCTCCGAGGCGGACTCGGAATGAACCACGGATGAGCGCGCCGAGCGCGGCCAAGTACGTCTTCTTGGCGTGTGCAAGGTCGTCGCTCGCGACGACGCGGGCGACGGTGCTGCGCGCGATGAGCAGCGCCGCTGCTGCGACGTCTTCGATCGTTGTTTCACCGACGACATCCAGCATCCACGCTTCGGCGACGCCGGCGTAGAACGCAGTGAGCCGGCGGATGTCCTGCTCGTCGATACGGGCCAGGGTCCGCCCGATCTCCTGAGACGGGGCCTGGACGGCGATCGCTTGGAAAGCCACGAAGGCCCGCCATCTGTCCGACCGCAGCATCACGGTCAATTCTTCGTCCGCCGCCGCCGTGACAAAGCGGGCAGCGCCGCGCAAACGGTCGTCCTCGGCGGTCAGCGCCTCATCGGCCAGGTGGCGCGCCCGTGCCGGGTCGAGGGTCCCCATTGCGTGCCCGGCGGCGCACTGTTCCAGAGCGAACGCGCTGAAAGCCGACCGACCCGGCCAGATGCGATAGGCAGAGGCCCGGGAGACTCCCGCGCGCTTGAGTATCTGCTCCATTGGCAACTCGGGAACCGCACCGATGCCGCACTCAGCGACATGCTCGATGACAGCGTCGGCGACGAGCGACCGGGTCTGCTCCTCTGTCCGGTGCGTTCGTGGCATAGGACCTCCTTGACATTGAGATACAGCATCTCATACGCTGCAGGAACTGATGAGACTCTGTGTCTCACGACATGCTGATGAGGAGAGTCTCCATGCCCCATTCCCGCACCGCAGCGCTGACCGGTGTCGCCGTTAGCGCTATCGCCATCCTCGTCACGGTGGCGAGCTCTCGCGGCGTCCGATCGGCGCTCGCAAACGCATACACCTACCCGAACGCGCAAGGCGTCGGGCTTGACGAGGCCTCATCGATGACGCTCACCTACCTCTTCGCGATCGGCGGTGCCGCGCTTCTGGTCGCGATGCTCTACCTCTTCGTCCGGCCACTTTCGGACTCGAGAGCAGGCTGGTGGGTCGGTGCAGTCATTGTGCTTCTTGGCCTTGTTGTCGCCATCTACAACTCCACCCAGGAGTTTCCGCTCGCGCTCAAGCTGACCTATTTCCTGCTCCCGCTGGCGGGCATCTTTTGGCTGGCGCTCCCCCGCTCCGGAAAGCAGCAGGGCGCTCACACGATCAGCCCGGCATAGCGGTCGGGACGGCCGCAGATCCTGATCAGCGGCGAGGCGGGACGGCGCCAGATCGGCCGGCGCGCCCGGATCCGTCTGCACCTCCCCGCGAGAGCGCTTGTCCGCCCCAGCTTTGGCATCATGGGCCGGCTCAGCGACACCCGCTCACTCACCGCCCGGTCGGCTGCAAGGCACGGACACACACTCGGAGGGTGGAGGCCCGCCCGACCGGCACAAGAGAGCCGGCACGGGGTTCCCCCAAGAGCTCGTCTGCCGCTCCAGACTTGCAGCGGCGGGCCACCGGAGACCCCGCCGCACACGACATATCCCTATCCGTAAGATCCCTATCCGGAAGAGAACGGGTTGCGGCGGCGCGGATAGTGCTGCGCAGATGCGGCGTTGGCCCCGATAAGCGTGAGGGTGGCGATGCCGTCGGCGATAGGAGCGACATGCCCTCCGATGCGGCACTTCACGACGTCGCGGACGTCTGCGCCGGGCGGTGTCGCCATCCCGCATCCAGCCGGGCCAGGACGGCAAGAGCGATCCCGATGTCTCCCCGTACGTCGCCCTCCAACACGACAGACCCGCGGCGGATGGAGACCAGAACCCGTCCGCGACCCGCTCACGAACCACCGGGTCGCCCCGATCACCGCAGCAGGCCGGGTCACGAAAGCCCGCACGTACGGACCCCCGCCTCCCGACAGACGCGGCCGCGCCGGATAACGAACGTCGAGGCGCCCAGCGCTGAGGCCGCCGACCAGCGCGCATCGGATATGGCGTGCTCGATTCCCTCGATTTCGAGCCCGCGTGAAGCAACCACAGCATCGCGACGTTCTCGTGCACATCGAAGATCCCGACCGTCAGGGGCACGCGCACGAGCACCCGCGATTCCGGGCGGAGGCGACGCACGAGCATGGTGCCATCCGTCACGTAGCTCGCGATGAACAAGAAGTCCACCGGGATGCACCCGGATCGATACATGTCCACCACACCGGTCTCCTGGGAGGACTCCAGCGATGACCGCATGAAAGCCTCACCGAAGTCGGTGCGCATGTCGAGCACCCCGGAACCTCCGCCGGCGACACGAAGCCATAGGCGCATCAGGTTGACTGCCGCCAGGAGAAGGAAAAGACGATCCTCGCCGCCGGACACCAGATCGTTCCGAGGCCGCACCCCGACGGGCCTTATATTTACTCATCCGCATATGCGGATATTCTGTCCACCGTGAAGATCCTCATCATCGGCTCCGGCCCCGTGGCCGTGATGCTCGCTACGTCCCTGCGACCAGAGCACCGCGTCACGCTCGCCACCCGAACCCCCCAGGCAGGGCAACGCAACGTGCGGGCTGTGCCTCTGCCGAAGCGCCGGCATCGGAAGGCGCGGACGCGCGCAGTTCTGCTGGTCGCGCTCGATGCTGCGTCCGGCGACTGGGATCTCGTGGTGAGCACCGCCCCTCCGACGGCGCCGGGAGTCGCGCTGTTCCTCGCCCGCCGCACCACGGCACCGATCATGGCCGTCACGCAAGTCCCCTCCGAGGTGGAAGCGCTCCAGCAGCTCGCAGGGAACCGTCCGTGGGGGCTCATTGTCCCCGGCTTTCTCGCTTGGGGCACCGACCCCGTGTACTGGTGGCAGCTCACGTCGCTCTTCACCCTGACCGGTTCCGCGGCCCCGCTCGTGCAGGGCGCCTTTGTCTCCCGGACCGCGATATCGCCCACCCCGCAGGCGCTGATGAACGCGGCGACCATGATGCCGGTGATCGCCGGGCTCCACGCCGGTGGCTTTGACCTGGCAGCTGCAGCGAGGCAGGCGAAACACCTCGCGCAGGCGGTGAACGAGGCCAGGGCGGGGATCGCGGCGGCGAACGCACTGCCCGCGCCGCGGCGCGTCCTGCCCATGGCGGTGAGCGCCGCGCTGCGGGTACTGCCCCGGATTGCGCCGATGGACTTCCCGCACTACGTGCAGGTCCACTTCGGAGGTCATGCGTCCCAGACGAACCAGCTGCTGCGCGACTGGATCACCGCTGCACGACGGCATGGCCTCGATACAATCGCTCTCAACAAGATCTCGCACGCCCTCAGTCAGGATCCGGAATGGTCACCACCGCATTGAACGACGCCGTGCCGGTGTTCCGGGCGCTCGGGGAACCGAGCCGCGCGCGCATCGTGGCGGCGCTGATCGAACGCCAGGGATCGGCCGCGGTCGGCGACTTACAGCGCGCTGTCGAGCTGCCGCAATCCACCGTCTCCCGGCACCTGCGGGTGCTCCTCGACGCGGGGATCGTGTCCGCGACCCAAGCGGGCACTCAGCGGATCTACCACCTCGACATCCAGGAAAGCGCGCTCGCCGCGGTCGAGGGGCTGACCTCCGCGGTTCGCTCCTGCCAGCACCCGGCGGCCCGCTAAGCCCTGCACGACACTCAGCGCTGCCCGCGGCCTCACCGCCCAGCTCTCCCCCTCGATCGACGGTCTCTGTCGTCGTAGCCGGCTGTTGAGCCTGCCGTTTCCCGAGCGGAACCGTCGCCGACGCACGGCATCCCACGCACCGGGAGGGCGCCACAGCGTTCACGGGAGGATCACCGAAGCGTCGGGCGCTCCCCCGGCGACGCGCGGCGAACACCAACCGGGGTTCCTGGTGGGGGCAGGGCGAACAGACGCGCGGCGCCGAGCGCCAGGGCTGAGGGATGTCAGATGGCCAGAAGACCTCCGTCGACGAAGTGGCTGTGACGCCCCTCCGGCGTGAGGACATGTCCGAGCCGCTTGACCGCCCGAGGCATCAGCCATCTGTCCCGGACCTGAACGTTGGGCAGGATGCTGTGCAGCCGTGTTTCCAGATCGTCCAGGTCGCTGAGGCGCTTGAGCCAGAGGGAGACCATCAGGTTGGCGGGCCCCACCATCGAGGCGCACAGGCGCACCTCGGGGATCGCGGCGAGCCCTGTGCCCACGCGTTCCAGATCCGGGTGAGGAACCTGCAGCCAGAGCACGCCCATCGTGGCATACCCGGCGAAGTTGTGGGCAAGGTCGGTCCGACACAGGGCCCACGGCGCCTGCAGTACCTGTGAGATGGCGCGATTGACCCCGGGAACGCTGCGCCCCAGTTCTGCGGCGACCGATGAGGCGGTGCGGCGGATATCACGGGTGAGTGCTTTCACGACCAGTCGGTGCAGCGGTGTGGGCTCCGCCGGAACCTCTTCAGCCCCCGAGCGCAATGCCTGCAACTCACGCACCTGTGCGGCGCGCAGGCGGTTCAGCCGCCAGTTGGTCGCGTCCTTGAACATGCGCTGGGTGAAGTGCGTGCGCGTCATTCGCACGCCAGGGATGGCGGCCAGGTCCCGTGCGACATAGGCATCGACCTCATCGGTCCGGGACTGACCCACCATGAGAAAGATCTCCCGCGAACCCGAGGTGCAGTCGACCGTGAGGGCGTTCGGGGTCTGCACGATCTCCGCCAGGACGTTCTCCCGCTCTCCGGCGACACAATCGACCTCCACCCAGGTGAGCGCATGCTCCGGCAGATGGTGCTCGTCGACCTGCAGCAAGACACAGGAGCTCCACACCAGACCGTTGTCGCGAAGCCGCTTCCAGCGGCGGGAGAGGTTCGTCGCATCGATGCGGAGGATCGGCTCGAGCTGCGCCCACGATGCACGCGGATGCACTTGGAGCGCGTTCACCAGCAGGAGATCTACGTCGTCGAGCATAAGAGAATCATGCAACAGCACGGGTGTTTTTCTCCATATCGTGCGATAACAAGGCTGTTTTTGCCTCGACCGTGCCGAATCTCCCTCTGATGTGATGGTTCCGCGTAGATACCCCACGATGAATGCCACGGAGCAGGCCACGGCGGAACGCACGCCGGCCCCTCGTCGTCAATGTCGTCGCCCTGGAGGATTCCTCATGTCCCACTCTCGCCTGTTCGCCGCGTCCGCCGGTCTCCTCATGACCTCCGTCACCCTCGTCGCATGCACGGGGAGCCCGGAGGACACTCCGGGTTCAGACTCCGCGGATACTTCCGCGCCGGGCCGCCCGGTGAGCACTCTGCTGATGACGGACCCGTCGACCTTCGACCCTGCCAAGGCCACCGCCGGCGACGACTACACCGTCGACCGTCTGCTCTACGACACGGTGCTGCGTCGCGACGGCGACACCGGGCTCGTCGGCGGCCTCGCCGCGGAGTGGACCGCTCACACGGCTTCCGCGTACGAGTTCACGATCCGTGACGACGCGAGCTGCGCCGACGGCACGCCCATCACCGCGAGTGTCGTGGCCGACTCGCTGAACTACTTCGCCGCTCCCGAGACGGCGTCGAACTTCGCCCCGCTGGTCTTCGGTCCGGGCACGGCGACGATCACCGCCGACGACGCCACCGCCACGGTCATGGTCGAGCTGTCCGAACCGTATTCCAACCTCGAACGCGGGCTGACTCTCGCCCAGGCGGGCGTGATCTGCCCCGCCGGTCTCGCCGATACCGCCGGGCTCGCCGCCGGAACCGTGGAGGGCGCCTTCTCCGGTCCCTACACGCTCACGACGGCGACACCGGGCATCGGATACGAGTTCACCGCCCGCGCCGACTACGACGCCTGGCCGGAGTTCTCCGAGCCGCTCACCGGCCTCGTCCCGGCATCGCTGCACTACGGTCTCGTCACCGACTTCTCGACAGCGGCCAATCAGCTCTTCTCCGGCGACCTGGATGTCGCGACCCTCACCGGAGACGCCTACGACCGTTTCGAGGACAACGACTCGTTCCACGCCGTCCCCGCCATCACGGCGGGCGCGTACATCATCTTCAATGAGCAGGAGGGCAGCGTCTTCGCGGGCGACCGGGAACTGCGTCAGGCGGTCGCTCAGGCGTTCAGCCGGGAGGCCTACAACAACGTGCTCTCGCGTGGGCGCAGCCCGCTGTTCGCCTCGGTGGTCTCGCCCAGCTACGCCTGTGTGAACACCGATGAGGACCTCTTGCCGTCCCACGACCCGGCCGCGGCCGCCGACGTGCTCGCGGGCGCCGGCATCCGCTTCATCCAGTCCAACGGCTTCGGCGATGCCGGTGCCGGCGGCGAATACATCCAGCGGGCGCTCACCGAGGCGGGCGCCGAGGTGCAGCTGAGCACCGTCGACAACGTGGCCTGGGCGACGACGATCAACACGCCCGGGGGATCCTGGGACATGACCATCATGGGCGACATCAACGCCGTGCAGGTCATCAGCGCCTCGCTCTCGCGGGTGATGGGGCCCTCGATCGCCGAAGGCGGACGCTCCATCGGCGGCGCCGACAACGTCGAGGGGGCCGAGGCACTGACCGAAGGTCTGCAGACCGCTGACCCCGACGAGCAGTGCGCTGCCTTCGAGCGGGCGCAGCAGGCGATGCTCGAGCGGGTCGACGTCGTTCCCCTCGCCGGTGTCATGACGTACACCATCAGTGCCGCGGACGTCACCGTCCGCGGCTTCGGAGACTACGTCGACCCGTCGACCGTCCGCGTCGACTGACGTCTGTCGTCCGGAGCAGATCATGGCGATCGTCAGCGTTCCCCCCACAGGAGGGAACGAGACCGCCGCGGCCCCCGCCGGTGCCGCGAAGCCCTCGCGCACCGGCGGGGCCGGCTTGTGGATCGAGTTCGCCATCAAGCGCGCCTTCGGGCTGGTGCTCACCCTGGTGGTGCTGGTGGTGGTGACCTTCCTCATCGTCCCCCTCATCCCGGGTGACCCCGCCGTCCAGGTCGCCGGAGCCGATGCGACGCCCGCCCAGGTCGAGGCCGTGCGGGAGGCGCTCGGGCTCAACCTGCCCTTCGCCGAGAGGTTTCTCGCCTACGTCGGATCGATACTCGACGGGACGATGGGCCACTCCTTCACGCTGAACAGGACGGTCTCCGAGATCGTGCTCGCCCGCCTCCCCTACACCGCGAGCCTCGCGGTGCTCGCGATCGTGGTGACCCTGGCCATCGCCGTTCCTCTGGGTATGAGCGTCGGGATCCTCACCCGCGGGGGACGTCGTCGCCTTCTCGACCAGGTGTTCACCTTCCTCACCGGGCTCGTCGCCGCCATCCCCGGCTATGTCATGGCGACCCTCCTCGTCCTGATCTTCGCCGTGTGGCTGGCCGTCCTGCCGCCGGCGTACTCGCGAGCCCATCCCGAGCTGTCCTTCGTGTTGCCGGTCGTGGCGCTGTCGATCGCGCCGATCAGCGTCATCGCCCGCGTCGTGCGCCGCGAGACCGCGGTCGTCCTCGAACAGGACTACATGCGGACGGCGGCGGGCTGGCGTCTGGGCGCGCTGAAGCGATACGCCGTCTACGCCCTGCCGAACCTGCTGACCTCGACCCTCACCCTCTCGGGGCTCATCCTCACCTCCATGCTGGGCGGTGCGGTGATCATCGAGACCGTCTTCGCCTGGCCGGGACTCGGGCTCGGGATCGTGCAGGCCATCACCACCAAGGACTATCCGCTCATCCAGGGCATCATCCTCCTGCTCGGGGTGCTCGCCGCCCTGCTCACGCTCCTCGTCGACATCATCCTCGGCATCGTCGACCCCCGCACCCTCGGAGGCAAGCATGACGACTGACGTCCCCGCGGCCCCCGCCCGGCCCCGGCGGCTGCGCCTCACGCCCGGCCTCGTCTCCGGCCTCGTCCTGTTCGGTCTGGTGTGCATGGTCGCCTTCGTCGCGACGCCGTTCCTCGGCGGCCCCGCCGACTCACTGAGTCCCCAGACGAATTTCCCCTCCTCGTGGGAGCACCCTCTGGGCACCGACTCCTTCGGCCGCGACACCCTCGCCCGGACGATCTCGGCCGCGCGGCTGACGCTGATCATGACGGCCATCGCCACGGCGATCTCCGTCGGCGCCGGTCTCGTCATCGGCACGACGATCTGGCTCTCGCCGCGCCGCATCCGGGAACCCGCCCTGCGCGTGCTGGAGGTGGCGGTCAGCTATCCGGGGCTCCTGGTGGCGCTCGTGATCTCCGCGATCCTCGGCGCGGGCACGGTCGCGGTCGTCCTGGCGATCGGGCTCTCCAACATCCCTTCTTTCGCTCGTCTGACCGCGAACCTCGCCGCCAGCGTCTCCCGGCGCGAGTTCGTCTCGACGGCGCGTCTGCTCGGCGTCCCGGCGCCGCTCGTGGTCACCCGGCACGTGCTGCCCAACATGTCGGAGCCGCTTCTCATCCTCATCGCCACCAGCTTCGCCGTCGGCATGATGGAGATCTCCGGCCTGTCGTTCGTGGGCCTGGGCGTGCAGGCACCCGAGTACGACCTCGGAAAGATGCTCGCCGACGCGCTGCCGGCGATCTACTCGCGCCCGATCGAGGTCGTCGGCCCGGCACTCATGATCACCCTCACGGCGCTGGGCGCGATGCTCATCGGCGATGGGCTGGCGGCCGCGGCCAATCCCCGATCCGGCAGGCGCGGTCTTCGTCCCGCGCGCCTCCCCGCCGCGATCACAGTCGCGCCCGCATCCGGGGCCCCGCTGGTCGAAGTCTCGGACCTGCGCGTCTCGCGCAGTGACGGCGTCGAACTCGTGCGCGGCGTCTCGTTCACCATCCGGGAAGGGGAGATCCTCGGAGTCGTGGGAGAGTCGGGCTCAGGCAAGTCGCTGACGGCGATGTCGCTCGCCCAGCTCCTCCCGGATGCCCTGCGGGTCTCGGCCGGCGAGCTCCGGGTCGGCGACGTCGACGTGCGGGGCTTCGTGCCCGCCCGCAGGCTCGCCACCGACATCGCCCTCATCTACCAGGATCCGGGCACGACCTTCAACCCCGCCCTGCGGCTGGGGCGTCAGCTGACCGAGGTGCTGCGCACGCACCGCGGGCTCTCCCGGAGGAAGGCCGAGGACACCATCGTCAAGGCACTGGACGCCGTGCGTATCGCCGGCCCCCGCGAGCGACTCGGACAGCACCCTTATCAGCTCTCCGGAGGGATGCGTCAGCGCGCCATGATCGCGACCGCGCTGGCGAGCGAGCCGCGCCTGATCATCGCCGACGAGCCCACCACCGCACTGGACGTGACCGTGCAGGCGGAGATCCTGCGCGAGTTCCGGCGGATCAACCGCGAGCGGGGGCTGTCGATGCTGTTCATCTCGCACGACCTCGGCGTCGTCGAGTCGCTCTGCGATCGCGTCCTGGTGATGAAGGACGGCCTCGTCGTCGAAGAGATCACCGCGGAGCAGCTGGCCACGCGATCGGTCTCGCATCCCTACACGCAGCGACTGCTCGCGGCGACGCCCACGATCACGCGCGCCGGCCAGGAAGGAGCCGCGGGATGACGGCGACGAAGACCGCGGGCGCGTCCGACGCGCAGCACGATGCCCTCCAGGTCGACGAGCTCGTCGTCTCCTTCGGGCACGGCGCCGGGCGCACGACGATCTTGAAGGGCGTTACCACGGCGGTCGGCACCGGACGCACGGTGGGGCTGGTCGGTGAGTCGGGGTCGGGGAAGTCCACCCTCGCCAAGGCGATCGTCGGCATCGTGCGGGCCGACTCCGGAAGGATCCGCATCGACGGGAACGATGTCGCGAAGATGCGCACCGCGGACCGGAGGAGTCTTCGCCGGGCCGTGCAGATGATCCCGCAGGACCCCTATTCCTCGCTCGATCCGCGCCGCACGATCGGGCAGACCCTGGCCGAGGCGATCGACCCGCGTCGCGCACGGGTGAGCGCCCATCGCGAGCGGATCGTGGAGTGGCTGGAGAACGTCCGGCTTCCCGCCGACGCGATCGACCGCTATCCGCACGAGTTCTCCGGCGGGCAGCGCCAGCGCATCGCGATCGCGCGGGCGCTGATCATCGAGCCGCGTTTCGTGATCGCCGACGAGATCACCTCCGCCCTCGACGTCTCCGTGCAGGCCGACATCCTCGAGCTGGTGGACCGGCTGCGCGTGCAGCTGGGGCTGTCGATGCTGTTCATCTCGCACAACCTCGCCGTGGTGCAGCGCGTCTCCGACGACGTCGTCGTGCTCCTGCACGGCGAGATCGTGGAGCAGGGTCCGGTCGCGCAGATCTTTGACGCGCCGGCGCAGGAGTACACCCGCCGGCTGCTCGATGCCGTCCCGGGATCGCCGGGGTTCACGCTATGAGCACCCCGGTCGACACGAGGGATCTCCACCGCCGTCTCCGTCACCGGGCAGACGAACGGCCAGAAGAAGGAAAGGAAGGCGCTGTGACCGAGGACCAGCTCACCGAGCTCAAGGCGCGTGCCGCCGCCGACATCCGCGCACGCCGTGAGGAACTCCTGGCGATCAGCCACGAGATCCATGGCAATCCCGAGCTGTCGTGGGAGGAGCACGCCGCCGCCGCGCTCGTCGGACGAACCATGGAGAGCGCCGGGTTCGACACCGAAGTGGGCGCCTACGGCATCGCGACGGCCGTCGAGGCCATCACCGGCAGCGGAGACCTCACCCTCGCGATCTGCGCCGAGTACGACGCCCTCCCCGGCATCGGGCACGCCTGCGGCCACAACGTCATCGCCACCGCCGCGATCGGCGCAGCCCTCGCCCTCGCGCCGTTGACCGCCGCCGCGGGGCTGCGGGTGAAGCTGCTCGGCACGCCCGCGGAGGAGCGCGGCGGCGGCAAGGTCGACATGCTCGCGGCCGGCGCCTGGGAGGACGTCGACTTCTCGATGATGGTGCACGGCTTCCCGGGCGCGGACGTCTCGGCGGGCCTGGTGACGACGACCGCGGTGGACCGGTACGAGGTGGAGTTCCTCGGGAAGACCTCCCACGCGGCCGTCGCACCCGAACAGGGCGTCAACGCCGCGGCGGCCTCGACGCTGGCGCTGACCGCCCTCGCCCTGCTCCGCCAGCAGCTGCCGAAGCAGGCCGAGCTCAACGCCTTCGTCTCGCTCGGCGGGGAGGCGACAAACATCATCCCCGACCGCACCGTCATCCAGGTGGAGATGCGCGCCTATGAGCTCGATGTCTGGCGCGACGTGAAGAAACGCGTCCTCGCATGCTTCGAGGGCGCCGCCCTCGCCACCGGATGCCGATGGGGCTGGCGGCAGACGGAGCATCCCTACGCCCCACTCAGGAACGATCCGCTGCTCGCCGATGTCTGGGATCGCAATGTCGCACAGATCGGGCGCACGATCGTGCCGCCGCCGGAAGCCGGAGCACGGGGATCCACCGACATGGGCAACGTCTCGCAGGTGGTGCCCTCGCTGCATCCGGGCATCGCGTTCCTGGGGGAAACCACGCCGCCGCACAACCCCGGCTTCGCAGCCAGCGCCGCAGGCCCCGCCGGGGACGACGCCGCCATCGACGGGGCGATCCTCCTCGCATGGACGGCGCTGGACCTGGCCTGTGATCCCGCACGCCGGACGCGGTTGCAGCAGCGCCGCGCGGAGCGTGCGGACGGTGCGACCCGGATCGTGTTCAGCGTGTGATCGCGGAGACGGCCCGAATGGGTCGTCCCGGAGCCGCCGACGGTGAACTCGGATCCGACGCTCGAGCGCAGCCGTGTGGACCTTGGATCCTGCGGCGCAAGCTGATCATGCTCCGCGCGCTAGAGACGCGAGAGGAACTCGATGATGGTGCGTCGAGCCGGCTGAGCCTCAGGAATAGGGAGCAGCGGGTACACGTGGATGAGGCCGTTCTCGACGACGTCGGTGACATCTACTCCCGCGGCGTTCATGCGCCGGACCAGCTCCTGAACACTCGGCCGCAGGATGTCACGCGTTCCCGTGAGGATGAGCGTGGGAGGGAGCCCCGTCATCACTCCGTGCATCGGGCTCACGGCAGGATCAGCGGGGTCATCGTCGCCGCTCCAGAGCCTCCCAGCCGATGCGAGGACTTCAGCATCGAGCCACGGGTCGTCCTCTACCGATCCGGGATACGTGCCCATTGTCAGGTCCGTCCACGGCGCAAGGAGGACGAGGCCCGACAGACCGATGCCGTCTCGGACGAGCCGTTGAGCGATGGCGAGTGCCAGGCCTCCTCCGGCCGAGTCCCCGACCAACGCAGGGACGTCCAGATCGCGAACCACGTTCACGAGCGCGTCCCTCGACGTCCGCCACGTCGCCTCGGGAGCAAGGGGATACCGCGGAACCACCACCGTCGCGCCCGACTGGCTGATGATGTCGATGAGTCTCCAGTGGTGGGAGGTGAGATCGGATACGTACGCGCCGCCGTGCAAATACACGACGCTCTGGCCGGATGGGGTGCCGGGCGGCGCGAGCGTGAAGACCTCGAACCCCGCGCTTCGCGTGACGGTGACGCGTGATCGGAGACTGCTGGGCGGCTGGTGCTTCTCGCGGGCTCGGCCCTGGATGATGCGCTCCGCGTACGTCTTGTCGTCGCCCGCAGGCCGCGATCTGACGAAGTTGTGGATGTACGCCGCGAAGAAGCGGTGTCTGAAGCTCGGCATGGCGCTCAGCAGGTCACATCGAGCGATCGCTCACTCATGCTTCGAAAGCCCCGGGGCGCCATTCGATGGCGCATGCCTCCACCGCGCCACGCTGACTTTCCCTGCGCTCCTCCCCCATCGCTGCCGGCCGTCCGCCGCCGAGAATCGCCCCCGGGTCTGACCCGCTCGATCTCAGACAGGACTCTCGCGAGAATGATCGACGGTCTCGGCGTCATAGTCTGTCCTCGTCGTCGCAGCACCGATGGATCTGGCGAGCCTAGCAGGGCGAGAGCAGCCGTGGCGGCGTGCGTTCGTGCACGAGGCTGAACCAGTTGCCAGGCAAGTGACAGACCGGACCAACGAACCCTCCACACAATCAGCCGGACTCCTCCGCACAATCAGCGAGCGGGAAGGCGCGCGGTCAAGGTCCAGGTTGCGCCCCGCTTCTGGGTACCTAACTCTCCGCCCAGGAGCGCAACGCGCTCGCGGAGCCGATCGAGTCCATACCCGGATGAGGGAATGAGAGACGTGCGGGGTGCCTTAGCCATCGAGTTCGTCAGTTCCAAGCGGACGCCATTCTCGACGGCTTCGAGCACGATGATGACAGCTGGCCGCTCTGGCGCGTGCTTCGCAATGTTCGTCGCCCCCTCTCTGACGACGTGGACCAGGGTCTGCTCAATCGCGGCGGACACGGAGACGCTGGAGCTGGAGCGAATGGTGACGTGCGCGCCGAGCCGGGTGAGCGATTCACGTGCCTCTTCCAACGCACTGGAAACGCTTGCCTGACGTTCATCAAGAGATTCCGTCGACGACGTCTGACCGTCTCGGACGATGCGCAACACCCTTCGGATGTCTGCCAGCGCCTGGTCGGCGCTGCTGCGGATAGCTCGGATGGACTGTTCAGACAAGGCTGGATCGTCCACACGTTCTAAGACACGGGCGTGCATCGAGACGAGGGTCACATCATGCGCGATGATGTCGTGCAGCTCATCCGCGATACGCTCCCGCTCCGCATCGATCGCAGCCGAGCGGGCCTCCTCCAGCGCCGCGATATCGAGGGCGAGGCGACGCTCCCGGCCATGTGCTGTCCGCAATGCCCATCCGATCGCTGCAGAGATCGTGACGACGAGGACGAGAGCAGGCAACGCAGTTCCGGCGAAGACAGCGAAGGCAGTGGTTGCCAGTGTCGTCAGACCGGCCGCTAGGACGATGTAGACCGTGAGGAACCAGATCGGACCCGTATATACGACGAGGCCGGCGGCGGCCGCCAGGTAAAGAAACTGGCTGCCATCCTGACCTGCCGTGACCTGCACCAGCGCAACGAGAAGCAGACTCGTGGCGGCAGCGGCGGGCCACCAGGCGAACAGCGCCGTCGCGACGGTCGCCGCGAGGCCGAACAGCGCGCTCCGCCACGTCGTCGACGGTGCGCTCAGATACAGCCCGAGATCGATCAGAAAGATCACACCGAGCAGGACGAGCAACGCGACACGACCTCGGAGCGGCAGCCCCGTGAAACCAGGAGTTTCCGCTCCGCCGCGCAGCGGCGAACGCGCACCCGACGGAAGGTCCGGACTGTTGTTCACGGTTCCATGATGGCGGGTCCGCTGCTGTGCTTACCGACAGATCCCCAGCATGCGACAGAGCTCCAACATGATCGGGCCCGCGGGCACCAACCGCGAACTGAACAGCGCAATAAACCCGAACATGGCTCCCCCTTGCAACAACTTCTGAAAGAGAAGACTCGCGAGAGAAGGGGTGTCACGCGGCATGCAAAGGTACTCAGAATCAGCGACTTTCGTATCGAGTGCCGAGCCTAGACATCCCCGTAGAATGCCCGGAGTGGATCAGATACGAGTGCTCATCGCCGACGACGAGGCGCTGGTTCGCCACGCACTGCGCATCTTCGTGAACTCGGCCGGCGACATGACCGTCGTCGGCGAAGCAGTTGACGGCGAAGAGGCGACGGCCACCGCGGAACGCTTGAGACCGGACGTCGTGCTGATGGACTTGCAGATGCCGCGACTCTCCGGCATCGAGGCCACTCGCATGATCGCGGCAGCTTACTCCGACATCCGTGTTCTCGCCGTGACGACGTTCTCCACGGAACGCCATGTGGTGCCGGCGTTGCGCGCCGGGGCATCCGGATACCTCGTCAAGGACACCGACCCCGACGACATCCTCGAGGCCATCCGCGAAGTTCACGCTGGCCGCTCCGTCATCTCTCCGCGTGTGACCCGCGATCTGATCCGGTCCTTGCGTTCCACCCCCGAGACGACGGGCACCGCAGCGCCCAGCGAAGTGCCATTGACGCCTCGCGAGCTCTCCATCGTCATGGCAATCGCTCAGGGCCGGTCCAACGCTGAGATTGCCCGCGACCTTCATCTCGCAGAGCCGACCGTTAAAGCGAATCTCGGGCGCGTCATGTCTAAATGGG
Organism: Microbacterium longlingense; assembly: GCF_058349825.2. Classification (NCBI taxonomy): domain Bacteria; kingdom Bacillati; phylum Actinomycetota; class Actinomycetes; order Micrococcales; family Microbacteriaceae; genus Microbacterium; species Microbacterium longlingense. The sequence continues at coordinate 275,668 of NZ_JBYRJA020000002.1, read as the reverse complement.
GTGTCCGAGATCGCGTCCAGGTCCTTATCTACGCGATCACGAAGAATGTGATCGACGTCGATTCGCTCGACCTCGAAGCGTTCCGCTGAGAACCGACGGAGGATTCAATGCCTTCAATACGAACAGCAGGGAGGTCGATACGTCCGTATCTGGCCGACCTGTCGGCTGCTGATGAGGCTGTGATCGGGCGGTCCCGGATGGTCCGGAACACGACTGCCCCACAGCAAAGAGCACAGGACATGGACCGTCTTCAGCACGTCCCGCGATCCCTCGATGACGGTGATGGAAAAGCAATGTGATCGATCGGCGACGATGACCGAGAGTCAGACGCTTCCGCGCGCCGCATTGAGGTATAAGAACCTCCAGGCGATCGTAGCGGCCGCCCCGGTTGCCGCACTGCTCATCGCGGCGGCCGTATTCGTGAAAATCGACGGCATCGTGTTTGCGGCGTTGTGGGTTTTGCTTCCGCTTTGTGTACTGACCGCCATGTGCGACATTTCGGTCATGAATCGACTTCAGTATCGCGCCTACCACTACCGTCAGGATCGTTCGACAGTCGAGATTCGACACGGCGTCTTGCTGAAGTCCACGACGACGATCTCCACTGTTCAGATTCTGAGCGTAGACATCGTGCGGGGGCCATTGCTGCGAAGCTGTGGGCTCGCATCGGTGGTTTTCCGGACGATTGGCGGCACGATCAAGCTGGGACCGGTCATGCCCGCGACGGCAGATGCGATCCGGGTGCAGGTCATGCAGGCCGCGGAGGGCGCCCCGCGATGACCCCGACCTGGAAACGCGCATCCGGGCGTCTCATCATCGCCGAGGCGGGAACGTTCGTCGCGTCGTTCGCCTTCCTGGTCGTGGCGCTCCTCTTCTGGGCGGGTCGAGGAAGTGCGATCGCTTCGGCTCTGTTACCGATCGCCACATTCGTATACGCCCCCCTGCGAGTCGCATGGATGGTCGCGAGATGGAGCGTGGAAACCTACCGGCTTGATCCGGAGATGCTGGTCGTTCGCTCTGGCGTCTTCCGGCGGCAGGAACGTCACCTCGGGTGGGCTTCTGTGGTCACCGTCGACGAGCAGGCCGGTCTCATCTTTCGCATCCTCGGCGTTCGCCGTCTCCAGCTGACCCAATCAGACTCCGCAGGAGGCGCGGTTGTCTTCCGGGCGCTCGAGCCTCGTGCTGCCGCAGACGTGCGACGTCTCGTACGCGGCCCGGACGGCACCACCGTCGCATCTGCCACCGTGCCCCACACCGGGGAGGTCTACCGGGCATCGTGGCGTGAACTTGCGCTCATGAGTATCGTCAACGGGCGATTCGCGTTGCTTGCGCCGCCTGTCCTGTTTACCTCATGGGCTTTCCTTGAGGACCTCGGCGTAAGTACCTGGGCGTTCGAGCTGTTCGAGAGAGTACCCCGAACGGTCCTCACGGTCGCATCGATCCTCGGGTTCATCGTTCTGGGGGCACTCGCCACGATCTCGCGGTACCAGGGTTTCTCGGCGAGTTTGACCTCCGACCGCACACTTGTGCTCAGCTACGGTCTTGTCGAAAAGCGAGAGAGACACATCGACCTGAAGTCCATCGAGGGCATTTCATTACGACGATCCGTCATTGAACAGCTGCTGCGCCGCTCACGTCTGGCGGTTCTGACGTTCAAGGGCTCGGACGATGTCGGAGCGAGCGTCGTGCTTCCTTCGCTGCCCGACACGATCGTGAGAAAGATCACGCGGGAACACTTCCACAAGTTCGTCCACGGTGCAGCGCTGCTCGTCGACGGACCGGCTCCGATAGTCCGTCAGATCTTCCACGCCATGCTGGTTTACGCCGCTCCAATCGTCCTCGCCGTTCTCCTCCTCGACGCGGGAACCGGCGTCGCGGTCGCCGTTTTTGCAGCGCTGGTCGTTCTCGGAATCGTCACCTCGATCGGGCGCGTGCTCGTCCTGGGGATGAAGATGGACTCGGGAGACGTCCTGAAGATCGAACGCCACCTCGTCACTCAATCAGACACCTATGTGCGAGCGCGCTCGTGCCATTCCATGGGGAGCGTCTGTCTGCGGGGCTCGGAGCAGCCGTTCTTTTTCTCGTTGCACCTGTATGCGGGCGGTTCGCGCAGCTTCGTCGGAACGCGCTGTTCAGCGGACAGCTTACGTCGGCTGAGTGACGCGCTCGCCGGCGCCGACGAACCGGCTGCCCGACGCCAAAGGACGCTCATTGAGATGGACGGAACGAATTCGTGACCGCGTTTGCGCCCCTAACCACCCCGCGGCGGAGTTGACGGCATGATCACTTTCGAGAACGTGTCCAAGGCGATCAGGAACCGTCCGATCATTGAAGACGTCTCCTTCGTCGTGCCAGATGGCCGCATCACCGGGTTTGTGGGCCCGAATGGTGCAGGAAAGTCCACGTCGATGAGAGTCGCTCTCGGGTTGACGACAGCGCAGCGAGGACAGGCGCTTTTCAATGGGAGAAGCTACCGCGATCTTCGACCGCCACTCCGAGAGGTCGGAAGCCTGCTGGATGCCCGATGGCTGATGGCGGACCTCCGCGCGCGCGACCTTCTCGACTACTGTGCGCGTACGCAAGGCGCTTCGCGCCGCAGCGCAATGCTACTGGATCTCGTCGGACTCACCGATGCGAGCGATCGCCGGATCGGGCAACTCTCTCTCGGCATGCGCCAGCGTTTAGGCATCGCCGTCGCGCTGCTTGGCTCGCCTCGCCATCTCATCTTGGATGAACCGCTGAACGGACTCGACCCCGACGGTATCGCCTGGCTTCGTGATCTTCTCCGCCAGCTCCGCGACGAGGGCGTTGGGATCCTGCTCTCCTCGCACATCGTGAGCGAGCTCGCTCTGATCGCAGACGACATCGTGATCATCAACAACGGCCACATCGTTCTCAGCGGCGCACTCGAAGCACTGGCCATCCAGAATCAACCGCACGTTCTCGCACGCACGGATCGGGCCGACGCCCTCAGGGCCGGTGCGCACGCACGCGGCGCGACGTCCGCACAAGATGCACACGGCCGCGTTGTCATCCACGGACTGACAGCACGAGAGGTGTTCGACATTGCGGTGCGGCAGGGGCTTGCGCTCGAAGAACTGACAACACGAGAACGATCCCTCGACGACATCTATCGAGACGCGATCGGCGAAACGAACATCGAGGCGCGCAGATGAACAAGGACACGGAGACGAGGGCGAACCTCGCATCGGAGCACGGGCCGACGACCAACCTGTCGACCCTCACACTGATCCGCGCGGAGCTGGGACGTGCAGTGCGTACTCCATCGACGATCGTGTTGCTCGCCGTCGCAGCCGCCCTCGCCCTGACACTCTTCGCCATCCGCGCCTTCCTCTCCGGGGGCTCCGGGGAGCCGTTGTCGAGCAGCCTGATCGTTCTGAGCGCCGACGCCGTCGGGTTCTTCGTCATGTTCAGCGCCGCGCTCGCTGTCGCTCGCGATCACCAGTCCGGTGCGATCGAGCTCGTGCGGGTGCTGGCTCCGGCTCGAGGCACACAGCTTTTGGCCCTGGGAGCGGCGCACGCGGCGCTCGCTGTCACTGTCGTCCTCGTCGTCGCGTTCGCCGGCACGGCGGTCATCCTCACGGTTGCGCCGAGCGCGTGGGAGATCGGCGGGTTCTTTGACGGTCTCACCCGCCTCCTTCTGACCACAGTGCTGCTCGCGTTCGCAGGCGCTGGAACCGGAGCGATCTGTCGATCGTCTGCTGCGACGACCGTCGTCGTGCTGGCACTGTACCTGCTCCTGCCCGTCGCACTGGTGTTGGCCGGCTTCGCCGGTCAAAGCTGGGCAGGAGCCGCCGCCGACATGTCGTTAGGATTGCTCGCCTCTACCGCGATCTCCGGTGCCAGCGCCGCCTGGGCGGCAACCGCGGGCGTCGCGGTCTGGGCAACCGGACTGGCGGCTTTCGGAGTCCTGCGAGAGGCGACTGTGAGGTAGTCACCTCCGAACGCGGTAGGAACGGCCTCTGGTTGTGTTCCCCGTCCTCCTGTCCACGACCGCGCTGGCGGCGGCCTCGATCCCCGCGACACATCGCCGAGATGGTCGACGCGTCGTCAGCCGGGTGGATCATCGTTGTGTTCCTCTTCGCGATGGGTGACGGGGCGACCCCGTCGAGAGTTTGGGATACGTCATTCCCAAACGCTCCGCCCGGTACGCGGATCACCGCGAAGTTGACGTGCACGCGTCGTCGTGCGGGACAACGTCGATGTCGGCGCCGCAGCGCGCTCTTCCTCGTCAGTACCCGAAGAACAGTTCGCCCGCCCCGCCCCGATTCCTGTGGAGCACGCGGCGGGACAGCTCGTGCGTCGGGCCGGGGCCCCGTCAGCCGGGCGACAGAGCGCTCCCACCCCGGGCCCCGGTCGACGGGGCAGGCGTCGCACGCGCATCACGGAGGAACGCGTTCAGGGCTTCCCGGCTGTTCGTCAGGCAGGTGATCTTGGCCTCGAGCTCGGCGAGCTGGTCGCGGACCATCCCGGCGAGGATGTCGTCACACGCATCGGTCCAATCGGTGACCCCGGCCTGCCGATCCAGCACGATCTTGATGAACCGCGTCGGCACGCCCGCGCTGCTGAGGTCGCGGATCGTGGCTACCAGCGCCACCTCCCGTTCGCTGTACGCGCGGTACCCGTTGCCCCGGCGGTCCGGACGAAGCAGATCCTGCTCCTCGTAGTACCGCAGCATCCGGGCGGGGACGCCGGTGCGCCGGCTCACCTCACCGATCCTCATGGCTTCCTCCGCCGGCGTCCGGACACCGATTCATCGACGTGACCTTGACCTTGACATTGATGTGAATGTTTAGCGTAGCGCCGTGACCGAATCGACAGCCTCCTCCCCCGACGCCACCCCGCACCGTGCGCGGGTCTGGCCTGTTCTGACCGCGCTCACGATAGCCACCTTCTGGACGGTGACGGCCGAGATGCTGCCGTCGGGGCTCCTGCCTGCCATGAGCGCGGACTTCGCCGTCTCAGAGGGCGCGATCGGCGCATTGGTCAGCGCCTGGGCCATCACCATCGCGATCGTCGGTGTGCCCGCGGTCCGCTTGACGATGCGCGTCCCGCGCACCCTGCTGCTCACGATCAGCCTCGCCGCGACAGCGCCGGCGAACCTCCTCACCGCCATCGCGCCGGACTACGCGACCGCGATGGTCGGACGGATTCTCGCCGCGATGGCCCACGGCGTGTTCTGGGCGCTGCTCGTGTCCTATGTCGCCGGCATCGTCGATGCGCGGCGCCTCGGTCGTGCACTGGCGCTCGTGCTGGCAGGGCCGACCCTTGCCGGGATCGCCGGGCTGCCGCTGGCCGCGTTCATCGCAGGGCAGACCGGCTGGCGCGCCGTCGCCGCCACGCTGTCCCTGATCCTTGCGATCACGGCCATCGCGCTGTGGCTCGTTCTCCCCCGGGGCGTCCCTGCGGGAGCGAAGGCCGACGTCGCGGCCGCGTGGGATCGCAGCGGGATGAACGTTGTCGCTGTCGCATCCGGCGGCGGACTCGTCCTGGTCGCGCACTTCGCCATGTTCACCTATGTCGCGTCCCTCACCACCGGGCTCGGCGGACTGCCCTCTCCCACCATCCCCGCCGTGCTGCTCATCCTCGGAGCGACCGGCGGGGTCGGGGTGGCCCTCTCCGGCCTGGCCGCCGATCGCTTCCCCGGCATGGCTCTGGTCGTCGCTGCCGCCCTCGTCACCACCGGTCTCGCGCTCCTGCTGCTCGGCACGCGAGGCCCTTCGGCGTTTCTTGCTGGCACCGCTGTATGGGGTTTCGCGATCGGCGCGTTTCCGGCGATCCTCCAGACCCGTGTGCTGCGCGTGTCCAGCGCCGCGTTCCGCCCGCTCGCCGGGAGTATCGTCGTCACCGTCCTGAATCTCGGCGTCGCCGCGGGGGCAGCCCTCGGCGGTGTCCTCCTCCGCCTGGGCGCGGAGGTCCTGGTCTCCGCCGCCGTTGTTGCGGCGGCGGCCGGAACGATCGCCCTCGCCCTGGGTCCGCGCCCACGCGTCTCCGAGACGCGGCCCGCGAATCCGCGGTGACCCTGGTGCGGCACCACCTCGGCACAGCGTGCTCCGCAGTGGACCATCCGGCGGGATGGGCCGCAGCGCTCAGCCCTGGAGCAGCGCGATCGCTGCGCGGTCGAGGATCCAGACCGCACAGCCGATCACGGCGGGGATGCCGATCCCGACAGCGAACAGCCCTGCCCCCACCCCCAGGAACAGAGCCGCCTCGATGGCGAGCACAGCGACCCCCGGGAGAACGATGACCGCTTGCGGCGAGATGAACGCGCCCCAGACGATCACGACCACCGCCACCGCCGCCAGGGCCGCGGGCCAGCGCCACCCGCCCACCGCGAGGCTCGCGGCGAGCGCGGCGGCGCCGGCGAGCAGTGCGAGTTCCAGCAGGAACCGGATCACATAGGCGGTGTCGAGGGCGGCATTGCCAGTCATGTTATAGATAGTAACTGATTGTTATGCTTCATAACTTCTACGGCCCACCGGACACCGCGTCGGACGATGACGGGGCGTCGCCGACGTGCCCGCCGCTCCTCGGCACAGCGATGCTCCCCGATCCGAGCGACCGCAGCACCGGGATCCCGGATCCGTCCTGATCTGCTCAGCCGATGCTCGCCGCGCGGCGGCGGAGCAGGGCGACCACGAGTGCTCCGGCCGTCATCGATACGGCCACCCAGATCGGGCCGACCGCGCCTGCCCCTCCGGCGAGCGCCGCAGCGCCGAACGCGGGTCCTGCGGCGGCGCCGACGTTCAGCGCGGCCGTGGCATAGGCACCGCCCATCGTCGGCGCGTCGGACGCCGCGTAGAGCACACCGGCGATCAGCGTGCTGCCGACCGCGAACGCCAGCAGGCCCTGGGCGAATGCGAGGGCGACAAGCGCCACCGGCTGCGGCGACAGCAGGGCAAACGCCACCCAGCCGAGGAGGAGCAGCGGACCACCGACGGCCAGCACCCGCCCCGGATGTCGATCCGAGAGACGCCCCGCGATGTTCACACCCAGGAAGGATCCGATCCCGAAGACCACCAGCACGACGGAGATCCACACCTCCTCCAACCCCGCGACCTCGGTCACGACCGGAGCCAGGAACGTGAACGCGGCGAAGGTGCCACCGTTGACCAGCGCGCCGAGCAGCATCGCCACGAGCACCCGGGCGGAACGAAGCTGGCGCACCTCGGAGAGGAGGGTCACGTGATCCGCGTCGGTCCGATCCCCGGCGTCGACGACGGCCCGCACACCGTGCCGGATTCCGATGACCGCCGGCAGGCAGAGCGCCGCGATGATCCAGAACGTCGCCCGCCACCCGAACGCATTGCCGATGAGAGCGCCCGCCGGGACTCCGGCGATGGTGGCCACGGTCGTGCCGGACAGGAGGATCGCGAGGGCACGACCCTTGCGGTCCTCCGGCACGAGCTGGCCTGCGACGCTCAACGCGACGGCGAGAAAGCCCGCGTTCGACAGGGCTCCGACGACCCGGGTGACGAAGAGCACGGAGAAGTGCGGTGTGAGCGCGCCGACGATGTGGCACAGCGCGAAGACCAGGACGCAGGCCGTGAGCGTGCGCCGAGGAGGCCAGTTGCGGGCGAAGGCCGCCATCAGGGGCGCTCCGACGACCATTCCGATCGCGAAGGCTGAGGTCAGCAGCCCAGCGACCCCCACATCGACACCGAGATCGGCAGCGATGCCGGGAAGCAGGCCGGCGAGCATGAATTCCGAGGTGCCCATGACGAAGACCGCCAGGGCAAGCATGTACAGAGCGAGAGGCATCGAGACTCCGAGGTGAGAGAGAGAAAGAGGAGGGCTTCTCGTCACCACGGCCAGCGGCCCGGGTTCCTGCCTGCCCGCGCCGAAGCGAAGGACAGGCGAGCGACTACGAGCGGATTCGGGGGCTGACGGTGTGACCGAAAGCCCCCCGGGTGTCTGACTCGGGACTCGACATGGCTTCGACTCTACCCCCGCGCATGTCGGCCGTTCCTGACATCCCGGTCGAGATAGGTTCGAAGCGGACCGGAAGGATGCTGCCGCCGTGATCGACCCCCGTTCTCTTGTCGTCGCAACCCATCTGGCGCGCGGGAGGAGCATCGGCGCCGACGACGATCCGGCGTGGTTCCGCACCGGGGCTCCGCATGAGGAGCTCAACGGGGTGTTGCGCGCGAGCGCCGCGCACATCGACGCAGCGTTCACCGCGATGGAGGGCGTTCCGGCCCTCTGGCATTCCTGGCCGGGCACCGACGCCTTCGACATCGAACGACCGCTCCGCGAGCGCGGCTTGGCGTTCGTCGAGGAGGAGCCCGTGATGACCAGGGACCTGCGAGAACCGGTACCGGTCGCGAGCGATGCGCGCATTCGCGCCGTGTCCGACCTGCCTGACCTCGGGCGGTGGGTCGCGGTATGGACCGGTACCGACGACGACGCGATCACCGCGGCACTCGCTCCGGTCGCTCTGAGAGAAGCCCCCGCCGTGCGGCACCTGCTGGCAGAGGTGGACGGCCAGGCGGTGGGGTGCGCGGCGGTCGCCTGGGCCGGCAAGGCCGCCGCGATCGAACACGTGGTCACCGCACCCGCGCACCGCCGCGCTGGCATCGGGACCGCCCTCACGATGAGCGCACTCACCGTCGCACGGGAACGCGGTGCACGCACCGCTGTTCTCACGGCTTCGCCCGACGGGATCGGGATCTACGCCCGCCTGGGCTTCGTCGAGCGATGCCGGGTCCGGCGGTTCCGGAGCGGGTGAGGGTCGGCGGAGCCGGCACGGCCGCTTCACGGACCAGCCCGCGGGATAGGTAAGGCTATGCTTCCCTCATGTCGCGGGTTCATATCCTGTCCGGTGCGCCCGGATCGTCCGAACAGGAACAGCAGTACGCCCGGTACTACGCCACCATCGCCGAGGAGGACGACACCCTCGTCGGCCCCCACGTGAGCACATTCCGGCTACGCCCGGAGATCGGCCAGGGTTCGATCGAGGTCACGCGTCTCCAGGCCGGGCTGCGCGTCGTGCGATACGACGTGCGGTTCGCCGCAGAGCATCGCGTGCAGTACCGCTTCTCCGACGAGCGTTTCGAGCTGGAGGTCTGCCTCGACGGCGGGGTGCGCATCGATGAAGACACCGCCGGCCGGGGCGATCTGGGACGGTTCTCCTCCTCTCTCACTCCCCCCAGGCCGACGACGGGAATGCTCATCCATCCCGCAGGACAGCCGTATCGCGGCGTGTCGCTCACCGGGAATCGCGCGGCGCTCACCCCCTACCTCGGCAGCGTGGGCGCACCAGCATTCGCCTCGTCCCTCGCGCGGCTCGATGCCGCCGGTGGCGCCGAGCTCTACCTGGGCCGAGGGCGACGGCTCCCGGCCGTTCCCGCGCTGCTCGCCGATCTGTTCGACCTCCGTGCCGAGACTCCGGGCAAGACGCTCCTGATGGAATCGGTGGTGATGGCAGCCCTTGCCGCTCTCACCGATGCGTCGTCGCCGGAGTCGCCGTCGGGGCTGGCGGACCATGAGGTCAGCGCCCTGCGGACGGTCCCGCTGATCCTCTGGCGCGAGCGGCACGACCTGCCGACGCTACCGGAGGTCTCCCGGCGTCTGTCGATGAGCCAGAAGAGACTCGCCAGCGGGTTCAAGACGATCTTCGGCGTTCCGCCGATGGAGTATCACCGCCGCCGGTGCCTCGAGCGCGCGGCGGACCTGCTGGTGAGCACCGATTGGACCGTGGAACGCATCGGCATCGAGGTCGGCTATTCCGCGGCGAGCAACTTCGTGTACGCGTTCCGGAAACGACTGGGCTGCACGCCGGCAGAGTATCGCCGGATTCACGGATAGCCCTCTCACCCTGCCATCGGCGGCGGTCCGGCACGCATCGGCGGTCGCGCTGTCCATACAGCACGGCATCGCGCTCCATACGCGGTGCGACGGTCGGCGGCGACGATCGAGAGGGGCTGCTTTGTCGCGGCCTCCAACGATCGTCTCGAAGAAGGGCCTGACGTCATGTCACCTCGTTCACCGCAGTCTTTGCGCGGGTTCCGTCCGGCAGCGGCCGTCGCCGCCGTCCTTGCCATCGTCGTCATCGGAGGTTGCTCAGCGCCCGCCGCCGCTCCGGCGGAGGCACCGTCGTCGGCCACGCAGGAGATCTCCGCGTGGCCGCGCGAGATCACGATGTTCGACAACGCCGGCAAGGAGGTCACGCAGACCCTTGCAGCAGCACCCGAACGCGTGGTGGTGATCGGGCAGAACCTCGCTGAGCTGATGATCGCCTTCGACCTCGAGGATCGCATCGTCGGAGTCGGATACCTGGATGGCGCGGATTCCTTCTACAAGGACGCACTCGACGAGCTGCCGCATCTCTCGGACCAGGTTCCGTCCGCCGAAGCCGTTCTCGGCCTGAACCCGGATCTCATCCTGTCGATGTCGTTCGCGATCACCGAGGAGAACCTGGGCACCGTGGCGACGTGGAACGATCGCGGCATCCCGGTCATCACCGCGGACAACTACACCATCGGGCGCGACCTCGACGCCTACTTCGCCGACATCCGCAACCTCGGTGCCGCGTTCGACGTCTCCGCGAAGACGGACACCTACATCGCCGCGGAGCAGCAGACGCTCGACGACATCGCAGCGATCACCGCGAGCGCAGCCGACCGTCCCACGGTGCTGCTGGTCGCGAGCGGTGGGGCGAACAAGCTCACGTACAACTACTACTCGCCGGCGTTGAGCCTGGTGGACGAGATGGTGCAGATCGCCGGAGGCACCTATCTCGAGGTGTCGGAGGAGCAGTACGCCGAGATGTCGGCCGAGAGCATCATCAAAGCCGATCCCGACGTCATCGTGATGACCCAGTTCCAGAAGGCCAGCGCCGACGAGGAGATGAACACCCTGATCTCCGACAGCCGCCTCGCCGGCGTGACCGCGATCGCCGACGGCCGCGTCATGCTGCTCGACTACGCGACGTCGGTGCGGGGCACCCCGCACCTCGGCGAGCTGACGCGTGGACTGGCCGCGTTCCTGCACCCGGAGCTCGACCTCCCGTGACAGGCACGGCCCCCACGCCGGTCCCGGGGAGCGCGGGAGCCCGCCCCCGGGACCGCTCTCCCGGGGGCGCCGTCGCGATCCTGGTCGTTCTGACGGCGCTGGCCGCATCGATCCTGCTGGCGATCTCGGTCGGCCAGATGAGCATCCCCTTCTCAGACGTCCTGGCCACGATCGGGCGAAAACTGTTCGGTCTCGATGGCGGGGCGGCCGGTGGCGGGACGCCGTTCGAGAGCGTCATCTGGGATATCCGGCTGCCCCGCGTCCTGCTGAGCGTCCTGGTCGGCGCCGGGCTGGCGCTGTGCGGTGTCGTGATGCAGGCTGCGCTGCAGAACCCCCTGGCCGACCCGTATCTCTTGGGCGTGTCGGCCGGCGGATCGCTCGGAGCCACGGTGGCGATTCTGACCGGCTTCGGCGCGAGCGGGGTGCTGATGGGTGCGACGCTGCCCGTCTGGGCCTTCCTCGGGAGCCTCGTCGCGACCGCGGTCGTCCTGGTGGTGGGCGCGCTCGGATCCCGCACGTCTGCCGTCAAGCTGGTGCTGGCCGGGGCCGCCGTGAACGCGCTGTGCTCGGCCATCTCGAGCTCCTTCGTCTATTTCGCGGCCTCCGCGGAGGGCATCCGGTCGGTCACGTTCTGGATGCTGGGCAGCCTGGCCTCAGCGACATGGGCCGATCTGCCATTGGCCGCCGTCGTCGTCCTGACGGCGGTCGTCCTGATGAGCACCCAGATCCGGAGCCTGGACGTGATGCTCACCGGAGACGACTCCGCCGTCACGCTCGGCATCGACTCCGCGGCCCGGCGACGCCTGTATCTGGTCCTGTGCGCGCTGGTGACCGGCACCCTCGTCGCCCAGGTGGGCGTGATCGGGTTCGTCGGGCTTCTCGTGCCGCATGTCGTGCGCAGCGTCGTCGGATCCTCGCACCGCCGCCTGCTGCCGATCGCCGTCATCGGCGGGGGCCTGTTCCTCCTGATCGCCGACGTCATCGCACGCGTGGTGGTCTCCAACTCCGAGCTCCCCATCGGCATCGTCACCGCCGTGCTCGGGGCGCCGGTGTTCCTGCACATGCTGACCCGGAAGGAGTACCGTTTTGGCTGACGCCGACGTCGTCTCGCCGACTCTGAAAGCCACGGGCGTCACCGTCCGGATCGACGGAACCACGATCATCCACGATATCGCCGCGACCGTGGCCGGCCGGGAGTTCGTCGGCGTCGTCGGCCCGAACGGCAGCGGGAAGACGACCCTCCTCAAGGCGCTCTACAAGGTCGTCGCGCCCTCCGCCGGCACGATCCGCCTCGGCGATCTCGACGTGCGTCGTGCGCGCCCCGCGGTGGTCGCCCGCCATCTGGCGGTGATCTCTCAGTTCCAGGAGGTCAACTTCAACCTGACCGTCCGCGAGATGGTCGCGCTCGGACGCACCCCGCATCAGCGCCTCCTGGAACCGAGCAGCGAACGCGACCGCCGGATCGTCTGGGACGCGCTGCAAGCCGTCGGTATGGCCGACGACGCGGAACGGAACATCCAGACCCTCTCCGGCGGCGAACGCCAGCGCGTGGCGCTCGCGCGATCGCTCGCTCAGGAGCCCCGCTTCCTGATCCTGGACGAGCCGACCAACCATCTGGACGTGCGACACCAGCTCCAGGTGCTCAACATCGTGCGCGGCCTCGACGTGGGTGTGCTGGCAGCTCTGCACGATCTGCACCTGGCCGCTCGCTACTGCGATCGTGTCTACGTGATCAATCACGGGAAGGTCGTCGCCCAGGGAACGCCGCGCGCGGTGCTCACGCCCGATCTGATCCGCGACGTCTACCGCGTCGAGTGCGAGACGTTCATCGACCCGCGGGGAAACCTGGCGTTCGCGTACGCCGATCCCGTCGACGACGCCGCTCGCTCAGCCGCAGACCGCGCTGCGGAGCACCGCGGGACAGCAGACCTCGACGGCTGAGCGCGCGGCCGTGACTCGTACCCCCAGAGCCTCCCGCGGCAGAACGCGACGGTGGCCATCGGCGGGGCTGTCATGCAGACTGGTTCCCATGCCTTCGCAGCGCCGCACGGCCGCCCTCCCCCCGAAGTCACCCCGTCCGATCGCGATCCTGACCGTTGTGGTCGCGCTCATCGCCGGGGTGCTGCTGCCCGCGGGAGCGGCTTCGGCCACGCCCGCATCGGCGACGACACGCGTCGTGCCCGCAGCGGACCTCGGCGGATTCGACCCCGGCAACATCATCAGCGACGAGGTGTTCTTCGCCTCCGGGACGATGAGCGAGGCCCAGATCCAGGCCTTCCTGGACGAGATGGTGCCGGTGTGCGCATCCGGGGCGACGTGTCTGAAGTCCTACAGCGACAAGACCACCTCGATGGGTGCCGATGAGATGTGCGACGCCTACGCCGGCGGCGGCGTCGAGTCGGCCGCGCGCATCATCCACAAGGTCGCGGAAGCGTGCGGCATCAACCCGCGTGTCCTTCTGGTGACACTGCAGAAGGAGCAGGGGCTCGTCACGAGCACCCAGCCGGACAGCTGGGCGTATCGGGCTGCGATGGGCCAGGCGTGTCCGGACACCGCCGCATGCTCTGACCAGTACGCGGGTTTCTTCAAGCAAGTGTACTGGGGCGCGTGGCAGTTCAAGCGCTACGAGAATCCCCCCGGCACGTCCTCGTACTTCACCTGGTACGCCCCCGGCAAGACCGCGACCATCAAGTACCACCCCAGCGGAAGCTGCGGCTCGTCGAGCGTCTTCGTCCAGAACCAGGCGACCGCGAACCTCTACTACTACACGCCCTATCAGCCCAACGCGGCGTCACTCCGGGCCGGCTATGGCAGCGGTGATGCATGCTCGAGCTACGGGAACCGCAACTTCTGGAACTACTTCACCGACTGGTTCGGCTCGACGCAGTACAACACGTTCTCCGCGGCCCCGGTGCCGGCCGTCAGCGGTGCCGCCGTCGCCGGCCAGCGTCTGACGGTGTCTGCGGGAACATGGACGCCGGAGCCTGCGGCCATCGGTTACCAGTGGTATCGCGACGGCGCACCCGTCGCGGATGCCACGGGCACCACGTATGCGGTCACCACGGCGGATGCCGGCGCGGCGATCACGGTGAAAGTCACCGCGACACGCAATGCCTACGCGAGTGCGAGCACCACCTCGGCGGCGTTCACCGCGACGAGCTTCGACGTGTCGCGCGTCGCGGGCGCCGATCGATATGAGACGGCCGTGGCCGTCTCCCGCGCCGCGAACCCCGGCACCGTCGACACCGTCTATCTCGCCACCGGTGCGACCTATGCAGACGCGCTCTCGGCCGCACCGGCAGCCGCCGGCGGCTCGCTCCTCCTGGTCCCGGCCGACGAGCTCCCTGCCGCGGTCGCCGACGAGCTCCAGCGCCTGGCGCCGAGCCAGGTCGTCCTGCTCGGAGGCCCCGCGATCATCGACGAGGCCATGCCGGATCGGATCCACGCGACGCTCGCCGAGGTCCGCGCCGACGTCGAGGTGCGCCGTGTCGCCGGTGTCGATCGCTACGACACGTCGCGTCTTCTCGCGACCGAGGCCGGCGCAGCGCCCGCGGTCTACATCGCCACGGGACGGGATTTCCCGGACGCCCTGAGCGCTGCCGGAGCCGCCGGCACGGCGGGCGCGCCGGTCCTCCTCGTCGACGGGGCACAGAACTCGCTCGACGCGGCGACCACCGCCCTGCTGGTGTCCCTGAAGACCGACACGGCAACGATCGTCGGTGGGGACGGCGTGGTCTCCCCCGGCATCGCAGAGCAGCTCTCCGGGATGGGGATCGACGTCACCCGATACGGCGGAGCCGATCGATACGAGACGAACCGGGCGGTCAACGCTGCCACGTTCTCGGCGGCCGGGCGACCGGTGGCAGCGACGTCGCTCGACTTCCCGGATGCGCTCACGGCTTCCGTGCTCTCGGCGCGGCAGGGCTCGCCGCTCTTCCTCACACCACGCATGTGCGCCGACGGCGGCATGACGGACTTCCTCAAGGATCGCGGCGGTTCCGGCCTCACGCTCGTGGGCGGCGATGGCGCACTGAACGACGACGTCTTCGCCCTGCGGCGCTGCTGATACTCCCGGCGGCGCCGGCGCCGGCGCACAGCCGGCGGGCGGCATCGAACAGCATGCGGAGCTCACTGGTCGCCACGGAGAGAGCCCGGACTGCTCGCCCGATCGCGCCAGCGGAAGAATCTCCCGGCGCCTCTGGTCCTCGTGTTTCCGGCTCGGCTTACGCCGACGCCGCGGCAAGCCGGGCAACCGCGTCCAGAAGCGCCGCGGTGATCACCCGCGCCAGCTCGTCGTCGATACGGGTGCTCGGTCCGGAGATCGACAGAGCCGCCGGGGGTGCGCTGCCGGGCACCGAGACCGCGATGCACCGCACCCCGACTTCGCGCTCGCCGTCGTCGATCGCGAAGCCACGCCGGCGGATCTCACGCAGGTCCGCCAGCAGTGCGTCGACCGACGTGATCGTCGTCGGCGTGAAACGCTCCAGACCGGTCGCCCCGACGATCTCCCGCACGCGCGTGTCGGGCAGCGCCGAGAGGATCGCCTTCCCCACACCCGCCGCGTGCGGAGGAACGCGGCGCCCCACCTCGGTGAACATGCGCATCTGATGGCGGGAGGGGACCTGACCGACATAGGCCACGCGATCGCCGTCGAGCACGGCGAGGTTCACCGTCTCGTGCGCGATCTCCTCGAGTTCGAGCATCAGCGGCCGCGCGCGCGTCACCAGCGGCGGGGCGGCCCGCCCGCCCAGCCGGATCAGCCCGGGCCCGAGAGCGTAGTCGCGCGAATCCGCCTGCCGCACGTACCCCATCCCCATCATCGTGCGCAGGAGACGATGCGTCGTGGTCTGCGCGAGCCCGGTGGCCGCTGAGATCTCGGCGAGGGACGCCTCCGTGCCAGCCTCCGCGAGCGCCTCAAGCACCCGGAACGCCCGGGTGACGGACTGCACCCCGCCCGGCACGCGACGCTCGCCGACCTCTTCCGGTGATTCATCCTCGATCATGCGTTCCATGATACGGAATGGACTCTCCGCATCATAGATACGGGTGGATATTGTGAGAGCATGCCTTCCTACCTCCCCCGCGCAGACCTCTCGGTCTCCCCGCCCATCGCCGAGTTCGCCGAAAGCGCCGCTGCCGCGCACGATCTCGACGTCGACGCATTCTGGTCTGGCGTCAGCGACATCATCCACACCCTCACCCCCGACAATCGCCGCCTCCTCGCGGAGCGCGACGCCCTGCAAGAACAGATCGACGCCTGGCACCGCGAGCATCCCGGCGTCCCGGACGCGACCGCGTACCGGGCATTCCTCACCGACATCGGCTACCTCGTCCCCGACCCGGCCGAGGTCACGGTCACCACGGAGAACGTCGATCCGGAGCTGGCGACGCTCGCCGGACCGCAGCTGGTTGTGCCGCTGCTCAACGCTCGCTTCGCGATCAACGCGGCCAACGCGCGCTGGGGCTCGCTGTACGACGCACTGTACGGCACCGATGCCATCGAACGCACCGGCGATCTGGCCCCGGGCCGCACGTACAACGTGGCCCGCGGCGCAGCCGTCATCGCCGCAGGCCGGGCTCTGCTCGATCGCGCCGCTCCCCTCGCCGCAGGCAGCCACGCGGACGCCACCGCGTACGCGATCGTCGACGGCAGCCTCGCCGTGACCCTCGCGGACGGCACCACCGTGGGCCTGGCAGACCCGACCGCGTTCGCCGGATACGCGGGTGCGCCGGAGGCCCCGTCCGGCGTGCTCGTCGTGCACAACGGGCTGCACCTGGAGATCGTCGTCGACCGCACCGGCAGCATCGGGTCCACCGACGCCGCCGGCGTGCAGGACATCGTCGTCGAGTCGGCGCTCAGCACGATCATGGACCTCGAGGACTCGGTCGCCGCCGTCGACGGCGAGGACAAAGCACTCGGCTACCGCAACTGGCGTGGCCTGATGGACGGCTCCCTGACTGAGGAAGTCGCGAAGGACGGTCACACCTTCACCCGCACGATGAACCCCGACCGTGGGTACACCTCCGCCTCCGGTGAACCGTTCACGCTGCCGGGCCGCTCGATGCTCTTCGTGCGCAACGTCGGTCACCTGATGACCACGAACGCGGTGCTGGATCGCGACGGCGCCGAAGTGCCGGAGGGCATCCTCGATGCGATCATGACGGTGCTCGGCTCTCTCGCCGACGTGCGCGGGGAACGCGCCGGCGGAAACTCACGCACCGGCTCGGTCTACATCGTCAAGCCCAAGATGCACGGCCCGGAGGAGGTCGCCTTCGCCGTGCGCCTCTTCGAAAGCGTGGAACGCCTGTACGACCTTCCTGCCGGCACCGTCAAGATCGGCATCATGGATGAGGAGCGCCGCACCTCGGCGAACCTCGCCGCGTGCATCGCGGCGGCGAGCGATCGGGTCGTGTTCATCAACACGGGCTTCCTCGACCGCACCGGTGACGAGATCCACACGTCACTCTGGGCCGGCCCGATGCTGCCCAAGGCAGCCATCCGGACTCGCCCGTGGCTGGGCATCTATGAGGACCGCAACGTCGCCGTAGGCGTTGCATGCGGCCTCGACGGTCATGCCCAGATCGGCAAGGGCATGTGGGCGATGCCCGATCTGATGCACGACATGCTCGAGCAGAAGATCGGTCATGTGCGCGCCGGCGCATCGACGGCGTGGGTCCCGTCCCCCACGGCCGCCACCCTGCACGCGCTGCACTATCACGAGCTCGACGCGTTCGAGGCGCGACGTGCACTGCCGCCGCTGCGCGAGGACAGCCTCGATGTGCTGTTGCAGATCCCGCTGGCCGCGGAGGGCGACCTCGACGCCGAGACCATCTCGACCGAGCTGGACAACAACGTCCAGTCGATCCTGGGATACGTCGTCCGCTGGATCGACCAGGGGGTGGGCTGCTCCAAGGTCCCGGACATCCACGACGTCGCGCTCATGGAGGACCGCGCGACCCTGCGCATCTCCAGCCAGCTGCTGACCAACTGGCTCGCGCACGGGATCATCTCAGAAGACCAGGTCGACGAGAGCCTGCGCCGCCTCTCCGCCGTGGTCGACCGGCAGAACGCCGCGGATCCGGGCTATGAGGAGCTGCGCCCGGGCGGCACCGCATTCGAGGCAGCGCGTCGCCTGATCGTGGAGGGCGCGGCACAGCCCAACGGCTACACCGAGCCGCTGCTGCACGAGCTGCGTCGCGCGAAGAAGGCGGGCGCACGCTGACGGGATGACCGCGTTCTGGCGTGCCGGCGCCTCCCCCACGGATGCGCCGGCACGCCAGAACGCTCAGTCCCGCTTCTCGTCGACCGTCGGCCAGGCCGGGAAGGGGTCAGGGAACTGCGCCCACGAACGCGGACCCGCCAGAAACTCCGCATCCGTGAGCGCGGTCGCGTCCAGGGCGTCCCGGAGGCCGCCCTGATCGAGATCGACACCGATCAGGGCGATCTCCTGGCCGATCACCGGAACGCCGTCGTCCCACCCCAGCGGTCGCAGCGCGATCGTGCAGCCGACATGCTCCCAGCACGCCGGCTGGGTCGCGCGCGTCGCCAGCCGGCAGAAGCCCGCCGACCGCACCAGCCGGCCGAACTCGCGCTCCTCGATCCGTTCCAGAACGGCCGCGAGTCGCGCCGGATGAGCCGGGCGCAGGTGCTCGTAGCGGAGACCGCTCACCCGAGGATCGGTGACCAGCGGGTCCGCGTCGCCGTTGAGGATCCCCACCCATCCGGGGCCGTCCTGTTCCGGTCCGTCGTCGCACTCCCGGATCTCCGCCACCCCGTCCGGACGATCGAGGCGGAGTCGCGCACGCGGGGCGAGGCAGCTGACCAGCGCGAGCACCATCGACAGATCGGCGTCGTCGAGCGCCGCCCAGGCGGTGAGCACGATCGTCGACGCGTACTCGATCTGCATGGCAGCGAGGAGGGCACGCGCGATGCTCTCGGTCGGGCGCCCCGCCTCGTCGCGCTCGCGAACGAGGAAGTCCGGTGCGCTCAGGTCGTCGAGGATATGCAGCGCATCCACGACGCACACCAGCCCCAGCAGACGCGTACCCGTGTCGGGATCCGTGAGCGCGGCGATCAGTTCCGGCACATCAGCGGTCGAGGGGAGTTCGACGACGGCGCCCCGTGCTCGGTCGCTCCACGGCGCGAGCGCCGCGGCCTCGCGCTCCGGATGCGGCGAAGAGGCGAGGCGCTGCGCGGAGACCAGCATGCGGTCGGTCGCCGCGGCGAAACGGTGCGCATAACGGCGGCGCTCCGGGACACACGTCCCGACCACAGCGACCACATCCGTTCGATCCATGAATGCTCCCGTCTCCGGCGGCGGACATCACCGCACGCTTATTGATAACGGTTCTCAATATAGCGTGCGGGACGTGCTGCCGGATCCGGCGGCGTACCGAACAGCGAAGGAAGCGGCGGATGTCCGGCGACCGCCCTCACGCGCTGAGTCTGCGATAGCGCTCCCAGCGCCGCAGGCCGACGGGATCCGCGCCTTCGGCCGTCGCCTCCGCGACCTCCCTCAGACGTCGACGCACCTCTGACTCGTCCACATGCATCCC
This sequence comes from Microbacterium longlingense, assembly GCF_058349825.2. Classification (NCBI taxonomy): domain Bacteria; kingdom Bacillati; phylum Actinomycetota; class Actinomycetes; order Micrococcales; family Microbacteriaceae; genus Microbacterium; species Microbacterium longlingense. Next base: position 256,078 of record NZ_JBYRJA020000002.1, on the reverse strand, counting down.
GATCGCCACCAGCTCACCGGCCGGCGGAGGGACCGCGAGCGGAGCGATATGGATCGAACGGCCCACCAGGTTCACCAGGTAGCCACGTTCTGCGCGAGGTCCGCGCACGCGCACGCGGCCCTTGATGCGGTAGACACCCGACGGAGGGCCCTCCAGGAGGTCGATCAGCGCGCCCGGCGACACCGCCGCCCCCAGCGACTGCGACACCGCGGCGGCGTGCTCATGGCGATGCTCGCGCCCGCCCCCGTCACGCAGGAGGCTCCCGATCGGGAGCTGGTCGGGCGGGTCCTCCGCCGCGGCCACGTCGAACACCAGGTCGGGGTCGACCCCTCCCCGGGACGCGACGACGAACGGCACCAGCGGATTGCACGCGCGGACTCGGTCCTGAATCCGCGCAATCATCGCCATGCGGGCATGGGCGGGCAGCCGATCCGTCTTCCCGATCACGATGAGGGAGGCGGCGCGATACCGAGCAGGCGGCTCCGGATGCACATCCACGGTACGGAAGTGCTCGAGCGCGTCCACCACCTCCACCACACCACCCGGACGCACGCGCTCGACGCCGGAGAAACGGATCACCCGCGCGAGCGCGGCTGGTTCTGCCGCGCCGCTCGCCTCGACGATGATCGCGTCCAGCCGGAGCCGCGGATGCGCGAGCCGCTCCAGGGCTTCGTCGAGCCCGCCGGCGTCGGGCAGACAGCACAGGCAACCGCCGGAGATCGACGCCGCCTCATCGATCTGACCCGCCACGAGCGCGGCATCGACGTTGATCTCGCCGAAGTCGTTCACCACGACACCCAGTCGCGCCCCGGGCGCCCGCAGCAGATGGTTGAGCAGGGTGGTCTTTCCGGCACCGAGGTGGCCGGTCAGTGCGATCACCGGAACACGGGTCATGACGGCACAGAGCGAGCACGAACCGACACCATGAGAACCATTCTCATGCCGGGTGCTCCGCGCCCGCAACCGCCGCCCGGCACCGTGCGCGGACGGCGCCAGGCACCCGGGCTCACGGCGCTGCGGTCTCGACGTCCGACGGCGTCGTTACGCTGGAACCATGCACGAGATCCGGTGCCCCCACTGCGGCGAGTCCTTCACGATCGATGAGGCCGCCTACAGCGACATCGCCACCCAGATCCGCGACAGCGAGTTCGACCGGGTGCTGCATGAGCGCCTCGATCTCGCCGAGAAGGCCGCCGCCGCAGCGCAGCAGAGCGCGGTGGCCCTCACCGAGGCCCGGCTCACCACAGAGCTGCAGAAGACCACCGCAGCGAAGGACGCCGCGATCACGGAGCTCACGGCCCGGCTCGACGCCGAGGAGACGGCTCGCCAGCTCGCCGTGGCCAACGCGCTCTCGGCCGTGGAGAAAGAACGCGACGCCCTCCGGCACGAGCTGGAACGCGCGCAGCACGAGAAGCAGACCGCGGCAGAGCTCGTCGAGGCGCGTCTCACGGCAGAGCTGCAGAAGACCACCGCAGAGAAGGACGCCAAGATCCAGCAGCTCAGCGCACGGCTGGACGGCGTCGACGTCGCCCAGCAACTCGCGATCGCGCGGGCCGTCGGCGTGGTGCAGAAGGAACGCGATGAGCTGAAGAGCGGACTCGAACGCGCCGAGCTCGAGAAGCAGCTGGCAGAGAAGTCCCTCACAGACACCTATGAGATGCAGCTGCGCGAGCGCGACGAGGCGATCGAGAGACTCCGCGACATGAAGGCCCGGCTCTCCACCAAGATGCTCGGGGAATCGCTCGAGCAGCACTGCGAGAACGAGTTCGAGCGCCTGCGCGCCACCGCCTTCCAGAGCGCGGTCTTCGGTAAGGACAACGACGCCAGCGGCGGCAGCAAGGGCGACTACATCTACCGCGACCACGACGCCGCCGGGACCGAGTTCATCTCGATCATGTTCGAGATGAAGAACGAGAACGACACCACCGCCACCAAGAAGAAGAACGAGGACTTCTTCAAGGAGCTCGACCGCGACCGCACCGAGAAGGGCTGCGAGTACGCCGTGCTGGTTTCCCTGCTCGAGGCCGACAGCGACCTGTACAACAGCGGCATCGTGGACGTCTCCCACCGGTACCAGAAGATGTACGTGGTGCGCCCGCAGTTCTTCATCCCCATCATCACGGTCCTGCGCAATGCCGCGCTGTCCACCGTCCAGGTGCGCGCGGAACTGGCCAGGGTCCAGGAGCAGAACATCGACATCACGCGGTTCGAGGAGAAACTGTTGCAGTTCAAGAAGGGCTTCTCCCGCAACTATGAGATCGCGTCCAGCCACTTCACCGAGGCGATTCACCGGATCGACGAGGCCATCAAAGATCTGGAGAAGACCAAGGAATCGCTGCTGAAGTCCGACAACCAGCTGCGGCTCGCGGGCGACAAGGCCGATCGGCTCACGATCAAAGCCCTCACCCGCGGCAACCCCACAATGGCCGCCAAGTTCGCCGAGCTCGAACGCGACGACGACGACGACTGAGAACGCCCCGCCCCCCCCACCACCGAGGATCCCGTGAACCTGTACTTCCGTCTGCTTCTGCTGCGCCTGCGCGCGCGGCGTCAACCGCGCCTGAGCGTCTGGAGCACCGCGACCACGCGCTTCCGCGTCACTCTCGGCGACCTCGATCTGCTGATGCACATGAACAACGGCCGGTATCTGACGATCCTCGACCTGGGCCGGCTCGATCTGCTCAGCCGCTCCGGATTCTGGCAGAAGATCACCGCTCGCGGATGGTACCCCGTCGTCGCCGGTCAGACGATCAGCTACCGGCGCTCACTCACCCTGGGACAGCGCTTCGACGTGCACACGCGCTTTCTGGGCCTCGACGACCGCTGGGTCTATGTCGAGCAGACCTTCGCCGTGGGGTCGACGGTGTACGCGCACGCGATCGTGCGCGCGCGCTTTCTGCGCAAGCAGGGCGGGTCCGTCAGCCATGACGAGCTGCTCGCCATCACCGGCGACCCGCCGGAAGGCCTCGTCCTGCCGGAATGGGTGGTGCAGTGGTCAGCCGATTCTCGTCCTCCGGCGGAATATCCGGCCGGCCGCGCGGGTTGATGCTGCGGGGCCGCGTTCGCGGCATCCGCTCGCTCTGAACCTGGAGGTCTCATGACCACTCTGCTCATCGTCAACGGCAGCACGCGCGAGGGCCGCATCGGCGCGCCGATCGGAGAATGGGTGCGGGCCGCGGCAGAGGCGGATGGGCGCTTCGACGTCGACTACGCCGACCTGGCTGAGATCGCGCTGCCGATGATGGACGAGCCGCACCACCCGCGCCTCCAGCAGTACACCCGCCCCCACACGATCGCATGGAGCGAGCGGGTCGCCGCGGCGGATGGTTTCCTGTTCCTCTTCCCGGAGTACAACCACAGCTATGCCGCTCCGATCAAGAACGCCCTCGACTACCTGAACAGCGAGTGGGCGCGCAAGCCTGTCGGCTTCGTCAACTGGGGCGGGAACTCGGGCGGAACGCGCGCCCAGGCGGCGCTCAAGGGCGTCGTCGCGGCGCTCGGGATGGTGCTGACCCGGGGCAACATCGAGATCAACTTCCCGCAGCAGCAGCTCTCCCCCGCCGGCGTCTTCGAGCCGACCGAGCAGCAGCGCACCGTGCTGGCATCGCAGCTCGACGAGATCTCCGCGCTGTCCAGCGCGCTCACCGCGTTCCGCGACTGACCGCCCTCCGCGCACACGACATCGGCCCCGCCATCCCGGGGACGGCGGGGCCGATGTCGTCGTTCAGCCGCGGGTCAGTGCTCGACCGCCTTCTCGGCTCCGTGGCCGGTGAGAGAGCGCACATCCATCTCCGCCGCCTTCTTCGGGTCCTCCTGCTCCTTGCTGAGCACAGAGCCCAGCCAGCCGAGGAAGAAGCCGAGCGGGATCGAGACGATGCCGGGGTTGTTCAGCGGCCAGATCGCCACGCCGACGTTGCGGAAGACGCTGGTCTCCGTGCCCCAGAACACCGGCGAGAGCAGGATGAGGCCCACCGCCGCGATCAGGCCGCCGTACATGCTCCATACCGCTCCGCGCGTGGTGAAACCGCGCCAGAACAGCGAATAGATGATCGTCGGCAGGTTCGCCGAGGCCGCCACAGCGAAAGCCAGGGCCACCAGGAAGGCGATGTTCTGCCCCTGCACGCCGATGCCGCCGACGATGGCCAGGATCCCGATCACGATCACGGTGCGCCGGGCGACCTTGACCTCGCCGTCCGGCGGTACGTTGCCCTTCTTCACCACATTCGCGTAGATGTCGTGGGCGAAGGATGCGGCAGCGGTGATGGTCAGGCCAGCGACAACGGCAAGGATGGTCGCGAACGCGACCGCCGAGATGAACCCCAGCAGCAGCGGTCCGCCCAGCACGTAGGCGAGCATCGGCGCCGCCGAGTTCACGCCTCCGGGGGCGTTGCGGATCGCTTCCGGGCCGACCATCGAGCCGGCACCGTAGCCCAGCACGAGGGTGAGCAGGTAGAACAGGCCGATCAGCCAGATCGCCCACACCACCGAGCGACGGGCCTCCTTGGCGGTCGGCACGGTGTAGAAGCGCATCAGCACGTGCGGCAGGCCCGCGGTGCCGAGCACGAGCGCGATCGCCAGCGAGATGAAGTCCCACGGGTTGTGGCCGTACTGCAGCCCGGGTCCGAGGATGGCGTCCTTCGGGTCGCTCGTGGACGCCTCCACCGCGGCCCCCAGCAGGGTGTCGAGGCTGAAGCCGTTGATCGCGAGCACCCAGATGGTCATGACCACGGCACCACCGATGAGCAGGAACGCCTTGACGATCTGCACCCATGTGGTGCCCTTCATTCCGCCGATGAGCACATAGATGATCATCAGCACGCCGACGACCGCGACGACGATCGACTGCCCGATGGGCTCGTTGATCCCGAGCAGCAGCGACACGAGGCCGCCCGCACCGGCCATCTGCGCGAGCAGGTAGAACAGGCACACCGCGAGGGTGGTGATCGCGGCGGCCATCCGGACCGGCGCCTGACGCAGGCGGAACGAGAGGACGTCGGCCATGGTGAACTTGCCGGTGTTGCGCATCAGCTCCGCGACGAGCAGGAGCGCGACCAGCCAGGCGACCAGGAACCCGATCGAGTACAGGAACCCGTCGTACCCGTTGATCGCGATCGCACCGACGATGCCCAGGAACGACGCCGCCGACAGGTAGTCGCCGGCGATCGCGAAACCGTTCTGCGGGCCGGTGAAGGATCGCCCCGCCGCATAGTAGTCGGCCGCGGTCTTGTTGTTGCGGCTCGCGCGGATGACGATGAACAGGGTGACGGCGACGAACGCGCCGAAGATCGAGATGTTCAGCACCGGGTTGTTGGTGATGGTGTCGTCCGCGGCCTCGACGGCGGCGACGACCGACGCGATGAAGTCATTCACGCTGCAGCCTCCTTCGTCTCCAGGTCGGCGCGGATCTCCGCCGAGAGCGGGTCGAGCTTCCGGTTCGCGAAGCTGACGTACCACATGGTGATCGCGAACGTCGTGATGAACTGGAACAGCCCGAGGACCAGGCCGATCGTGATGTGTCCGCTCACCGGCGTCGCCATGAACGCGGGAGCGAACGACGACAGCAGCACGTAGGCGAAGTACCACACCAGGAACACGATGCTCAAGGGCCAGACGAAACCGCGATGGCGCCGTTTCAGCTCGCGGAACGCCGGCGAGTTCTCCTCGGCGACGTAGTCGATACCGCCGGAGGCGGCGGTGCGTGGTTCATTCATGGGACCTCCTCGTCTCATGGGTGGGGCTGTCTGCGGCGGGGTGTGCCTCAGACAGCCGTCTGTGCGGCGGTGCTGAGCGCGCGCGCCGCGTGGGCGAGCGCATCGAGCACCGTCGGGTCTTCGATGGTGGCGGGCACCTTGTAGGGTTCTGCGTCGACGATCTGACGCATCGTCTTGCGCAGGATCTTCCCGGAACGGGTCTTGGGCAGCCGCTCGACGATCACGACATCGCGGAATGCGGCGACAGGACCGATGTGTTCACGCACCAGCGCGACGAGCTCCCGCGTGAGCACATCAGGATCGATCTGCTCGTGTGCCTTGAGCGTGACGAACCCCGCAGCCCGCTGGCCCTTGAGCGCATCGTGCACGCCGATGACGGCGCATTCGGCGACGGCGTGATGGAGCGTGAGCACCTCTTCCAGCGACCCGGTCGAGAGCCGGTGGCCGGCGACATTGATGACGTCGTCTGTGCGCCCCATCACGAACACGTAGCCGTCCTCATCGATGTGCCCGGCATCGCCGGTGGCGTAATACCCCGGGAAGGCGGAGAGATACGAGTCGCGGAAGCGGTCGGGGTCGCCCCACACACCCGTCAGGGTGCCGGGGGGAAGCGGCAGACGGATCGCGATGTTCCCCTCGGCGTGGGGCTCGGTGCGTTCCTGCCCCTTGCTGTTGAGGATGCGCACGTCGTATCCCGGCATCGGCACCGCGGTCGAGCCGGGCTTGGACACCAGCCGCTCCAGCCCGCGCGGGTTCGCGCACACCGGCCAGCCGGTCTCCGTCTGCCACCAGTGGTCCACGATCGGCACGGCAAGACCGTCGTTGGCCCAGTGCCAGGTCTCCGGGTCGAGACGCTCGCCCGCCAGGAACAGTGCGACGAGCGACGAGGTGTCGTGCTCTGGCAGATGCGCCAGGTCGGGGTCCACCCGGCGAATCGCGCGCAGGGCGGTGGGGGCGGTGAAGAGCACCTTCACGCCGTAGTCGGCGACGATGCGCCAGAACGCGCCGGCATCCGGGGTTCCGACGGGTTTGCCCTCATAGAGGACGGTGGTGGCACCGGCGAGGAGCGGGCCGTACACGATGAACGAGTGGCCGACCACCCAGCCGACGTCGGACGCCGTGAACATCGTGTCACCGACGCCGATGTCGTAGATGTTGCGCATCGCCCAGGTCAGCGCGACGGCGTAGCCGCCGGTGTCGCGCACGACGCCCTTGGGGTTGCCCGTCGTGCCGGAGGTGTAGAGCACGTAGAGCGGGTGCGTCGCGGGAACGGCCACCGGCGCCGCCGGCGTCGCGGCCTCGACCAGCACGTCCCAGTCATGCACCTCGGTCGATGTCAGTCCTGCGGCGAGGGCGTCGGCATCGCCCGGGACGGCTGCCCGCTGCCGCACGACCACGTGCTCGACGATGCCGGGGGCGATCTCGAGCGCCTTCTGCACCATCGGCAGGTACGCGACGGGCCGGCCCGGCTCGAGACCGCCGGACGCGGTGACGAGCACCTTGGGGCCGGCGTCCTTCACGCGCACCGCGAGCTCGCTGGCTGCGAAGCCGCCGAACACGACCGTGTGCGTCGCACCGATGCGCGCGCAGCCCAGCATCGCGATCACGGCCTCGGGGGTCATCGGCAGGTAGAGCAGCACCACATCGCCGACGCCGACGCCGAGATCGCGCAGCGCCCCGGCGAACGCCGCGACGCGGTCGCGCAGCTCCCGGTAGGTGAAGGCCGAGGCGGTGCCGGTCATCGCCGAGTCGTAGCGCAGCGCGATGTGCTCGCCACGTCCCTCGTCGACGTGGCGATCGAGAGCGCTGACGGTGATGTTCAGCTCGCCGTCGGCGAACCAGCTCCATCCGCTCTCGTCCGAGCGGAGGATGTCGCCCGGCTCCGTGCTCCAGGCCACGCCGGCGGCCTGATCCGCCCAGAACTCGCTCGGACGCTCGATGCTCTGTCGCCAGATGTCGTGGTACGCGGCCATGCTCAGTCTCCTTTGACCAGCTCTCCTGCGAGAGAAAAGTGTCACCGCGGATGAAACGCGGTCGGCGGGTCTGCCCACCCGCCTGCTGACCTGGGTACTCTACGGAGGTGGGCGACGGCGCTGTCACCCCCGAAAGTAGGTAGCCGGAATATGATCGACACTCTTGCCCCCGACGAGGATCTGCTCCGCAGAGCGGTGCGGGAGCTCACGACACGCACCGGTCTTCCCCTGGCGTTCGGCGGTTTCGAACGGCAGGAGACCATCGTCATCAGCCAGCTGGTCGGCACACGCACGCCCTACCTGAACGGTCTGGAGGTCCGGGCGGCGCGCGGCCTCGGCGGCAAGGCGCACATCGAGAAACGGCCGCGTCTGGCGCTCGACTACCGCTCTGCGCGCCACATCACGCACGACTACGACCGGGCGATCCTGGGCGAGGGCATCTCCACGCTCTTCGCCGTCCCGCTCGTGGTCTCCGGGCGTACCCGTGGCGTGCTGTACTGCGGTTCGTGGAGCATGTCACCGTTCCGCGACGACGTCACCCGCACCGCGCTTGCCGTCGCGTCCGAGCTGTCGACCGAGCTGCGCGTGCGCGACGAGGTGCGTCGCGAGCTGGCGAAGACACCGGCGCCGACGGGGCTGGACAGTGCGGCACGGGAAGAGCTGCGCGCGACGTTCAGCGAGCTGCGGAGCGTCGCCGCACTGGTCGACGATGAGTCGGTGCGCGACCGTCTGGCGGGTATCGAGCAGCGCCTCGCTCAGCTCGCCCGCGACGCCGACGCCGAGGTCGACGACATCGACGTGCATCTCTCGCCCCGCGAGATCGACGTGCTCGCGTGCGCCGCGCTCGGTTCGACGAACGCCGAGATCGCGACGACGCTCACGCTGAAGGAGGGCACCGTGAAGTCCTATCTGCAGTCTGCCATGGCCAAGCTCGACGCCTCCACGCGTCACGCGGCCGTCGCGCAGGCGCGCCGTGCGGGGCTGCTGCCCTGACGCCCCGCCGGACGCTGCCGCCGCTGCACGGGCGTGGAGCATGCCGTTCTCAGGCAGAAAGCGCCCGTGGCCCCCGGAACACCGGTTTCCGCGCGCTGCGCCCGGTTTCTGCCTGAGTTCAGGGAACGATCCCGACGGCCGAAATCCGGCGCCGGCGGGCGCACGGCGCGGCTAGGCCGCAGAGACCTCGACCGGGACCACGGGGCAGTCCTTCCAGAGCCGCTCGAGCCCGTAGAACGTGCGCTCCTCCGGGTGGAAGACGTGCACGACAAGATCGCCGAAGTCCAGGAGCACCCAGCGCGCCTCGGCACGCCCCTCACGGCGCACCCGCTTGTGCCCGGCCTCCAGCAGCCGGTCCTCGATCTCATCCGCGATCGCGGCGACGTTGCGCTCGCTCGTACCGCTCACGAGCAGGAAGATGTCGACCAGCGGAAGCGGCTCGGAGACATCCAGGGCGACGAGGTCCTCTCCGCCCTTGTCGAGGGCGGCGGCCGCGGCGACGCGGAGCATACCGAGGGCGGTGTCGACAGACTGCATCACGATGTGAAGACTCCAGAGACGAAGGCGAAGATCAGCACGCCGGCGACAGCGATGCCGAGCGCGCCGGCGATGATGGTCAGCACCATGGTGGTGCGGTGGCCCTTCTCGGGCGCAGGCGGGCGAATGACCTCGCCGGCCGACTTGATCGTGCTGATCGCGGCGCTCGCAGCGATCGGCGTCGGGGAGGATGCCGCGGGGATCTCACCGTCGATGAGAACAGCGTCGACCTCCTTGCCGTCGGCGACACCGACCGCATGACCCTGGGAGCCGAGGCCCTGCGGAAGATCGTAGCTGCCGGTGATGAGCACCTCGCCCGTTGCGGGCACCGGCCCGGAGAGGGGGGCCTCCGTCGGCCCGGCGGTGAAGATCAGCGCGCTGGGCGCGACGCTGATCCCGCTGGTGGTGTCGTCCGGCGCACTGATCAGCTCCTCGAAGGAGCCGACCGCGTCCGCGGGGTCGCCCTCGACGACGGTCGCGCCGAACTCCTCGCGCACCTCGTCGCGCGCGGTCGCGGTTTCGCGCTCGTCCTCCGGGGCATCCCACGTGGGAAGGACCGGGGCCTCCGCGTCTGACGACGCCTCCCCCTCCGTGCGCCCGAAGACATCGTCGACCGAACCCAGCGGACGCCCCGCGGGGCGGATGATCGGCTGCTGCTCGGTCGGCGGGCCGAACAGGCTCGCGAAGTCACCGGCAGGAGCCGCGGCGTCGTCGTGCGGGACCGCCGTCTGCACCTCGTCGTCGATCGCGTCGAGGACCGCAGATCCGGACGGCTCTTCGTCGTGCTCCGGTGCCACGGCGCCGCGGTGCTCTGGCACGCCGAGCACGGGCAGGGCGTCGACGAAGTCCGGACGCTCATCCGCGACGGGGTGCGCCTCCTCGACCGATACCGGCTCGGCATCCGTCCGGGTGTCCTGCCGATCGGCCGTCGCATCGGCGATGATCGGTGCCACATCGAACAGCGGGGCCGCCGACGCGGCGACCGGTGCGGCGGCGGACAGCCCGGCGGCGTCGTCCTCCGCTTCCGGCGGCGTGTCGACGGCATCCGCAGCGGGCGACGGCTCATCGATCGCCGCGGGCAGGGCCTGCGGCTCCTCGGCGGGGACTTCCTCGGCCGGGCGCTTCTCCGCCGGTGCGGCGATGATGGGCACAGACGCGGTGCGCACGCGCTCGATCTCGCGCGCCTGGCGACGGGTCAGCGGAATCGAGCCGGAGGCAGGAGAGACCGGGATCGTGGGAGCAGCCGGGACGGGCGCCGTCTCCGCAGGACGCGGCAGACGGGGTGCCGGCGGCTCCACCGGCTCCGCTGTGTCGATCGCGGTGGGGATCTCGTTCGTGCGCCCCAGCTCCCGCAACTGGCGCCGCGTGAGCGGAGCGCCCCCGTGGTTGTCCGATGTGCTCATGAGATGCTCCGATACAGATGATGCTTCGCGATGTACTGCACCACGCCATCCGGGACGAGGTACCACACCGGCTCTTCCTTCGCGACGCGCGCACGGCAGTCGGTCGACGAGATCGCCAGGGCCGGAACCTCGAGCTGACTGATGTCCTTGCTCGGCAGGCCGTCGACGCTCAGGACGTGTCCAGGTCGCGAGACGGCGACGAAATGCGCCAGACCCCAGAGCTCTTCGTAGTCGCGCCAGCTCAGGATCTGGGCGACGGCGTCCGCGCCACTGATGAAGAACAGCTCAGCATCAGGGCGCTCGCGTTTGAGGTCGCGCAGGGTGTCGATGGTGTAGGTGGGGCCAGGGCGGTCGATGTCGACGCGGCTCACCGTGAAGCGGGGGTTGGATGCGGTGGCGATGACGGTCATGAGGTAACGATGCTCGCTCGGCGTGACATCGTCCTTCTGCCACGGACGACCCGTCGGCACGAAGACGACCTCGTCGAGATCGAAAGAATGCGCGACCTCGCTGGCAGCGACGAGGTGGCCGTTGTGAATGGGATCGAACGTCCCACCCATCACCCCGATGCGGGGTGCACGCCCCTCGGCAGCCGTCATCTGCGCGACCTAGTGGCCGGCTCCGTGGGCATCGCCCTCGTGCGCACGAGCCCAGGCCTCCGCCTTGTGCGAGTGGCGGTTCGCGACGTTCTTGTACGAGAACGTCACCAGCCCGAGGGCGGTGAAACCGATGGCCGCGATGACGCCGAAGATCAGCGTCTCCAGCGCGACGTTACCGTGGTGCTCCGCTTCCGCGGCGGCCGCGATGATCTGAGCGGCGATCTCCATCTGTTCTCCCCTTATGCCGAATCGGGTGGTCTATTCAGTCTAACCGTCAGGCCCGGGTCTGCCCGGCTCCCCGCGCCAGCCATTTCGTACTGGTCAGCTCAGCGAGACCCATCGGGCCGCGCGCATGCAGCTTCTGCGTGGAGATGCCCACCTCCGCGCCGAAGCCGAACTCCCCGCCGTCGGTGAAGCGTGTGGAGGCGTTGGCCACCACCACGGCGGCGTCGACCTCGCCCAGGAAGCGTTCGATGCTCGGAGCATGCTCCGAGATGATCGACTCGGTGTGGCCCGTGCTGTAGGCGCGGATGTGGTCGAGAGCCTCGTCGAGGGTGTCGACCACGCGGATGGCGATGTCGAGGCTGAGATACTCCGTCGACCAGTCCTCCTCGACCGCCGGCACCGACAGCGGAGCGAGAGCGACGACCGCCGGGCAGCCGTGCACCGTGACGCCCTCCGCCGTGAGCGCATCGACGACGGCGGGGACGAGCCGTTCCGCCGCGTCGCGGTGCACCAGCACCGTCTCCACGGCGTTGCACACGCTCGGTCGCTGCACCTTGGCGTTGACGACGATCGGCACCGCCCAGGCCTCCGAAGCGGTGGCGTCGAGGTAGATGTGCACGTTTCCTGCGCCGGTTTCGATGACCGGGACGGTCGACTCCGTCACGACGGTCTCGATCAGAGCGGCGCTCCCCCGCGGCACGAGCACGTCGATGAGCCCGCGTCCGTGCATGAGAGCGCGCGCTCCGTCGCGGCCGAAGTCGTCGACGGACTGGATGGCCTCTGCGGTGATCCCGACACCCGCGATGGCCTCCCGCATGACGGCGACGAGCACCGTGTTCGACTCACGCGCAGCACTGCCGCCGCGCAGCACCACGGCGTTGCCGGAGCGGAGCGCGAGCGCCGCGATGTCGACCGTGACGTTCGGGCGCGCCTCGTAGATCGCGCCGACCACACCGAACGGCACGCGCACCTGCTCCAGGGCGATGCCGTTGGGCATCCGATGACCACCGACCACCCGGCCGACCGGGTCGGGAAGCGCGGCGACCTCGCGAACGGCGGTGGCGAGAGCAGCGACCCGCTTCTCGTCGAGGCGGAGTCGATCCAGCAGCGCCTCGCCGATCCCCTCGGTCCGCCCGCGGTCGAGATCGCGTTCGTTGGCGGCGATGATGCGCGCGGTCTCGCTTTCGATCGCGGCAGCGATGGACTCGAGAGCCCGCGCCTTGTCGTCGCTCGTCAGGCGGGCGACGTCGCGGGAGGCTTCCTTGGCACGCTGGAGGCGGTAGATCGCGGTCTCGGTCATCGGACCAGTCTAGGGGCGACGCGCCGACGGGACACCGACCCGCGCACGGCGAGGAAGCCGCGCGCGCACCGGCGCGAGACCGTCAGACCACCGGCTCGAACCAGGTGCCGATATCGGCACCTGTGAGCGCCTCCGCGACGAGGTCAGCGCTCGTCACGAGCACGCCGATGCCGGACCCGGCCGCAAGCCGAGCCGCGGAGACCTTCGTCGCAGCACCCCCGGTGCCGACGCTGTTGACGACCGTCGCGCCGAACTCCAGACCCGACAGGTCTGCACCGGCCCGGATCAGGTGCAGCGGCTCGGCAGCGGGGTCACTGGGCGGCCGGGTGTACAACGTCTCGACGTCGCTGAGGAGCACCAGCGCATCGGCGCCGATCAGCTGCGCCACGAGCGCGGCAAGCCGATCGTTGTCGCCGAACCGGATCTCCTGCGTTGCGACCGTGTCGTTCTCGTTCACGATGGGCAGCGTGCGCAGACCCAGCAGTCGGTCCATCGCGCGCCGCGCGTTGCTGCGCGAGGTCGGATTCTCCAGGTCTCCGGTGGTGAGCAGCACCTGCCCGGCGATGATGCCGAACGGGCGCAGCGCCTCCTGATAGCGATACACCAGCACGTTCTGTCCCACGGCTGCCGCAGCCTGCTGCGTCGCGAGATCGTTGGGGCGCGCATCCAGCTGCAGGAACGGAATCCCGGTGGCGATCGCGCCGGATGAGACCAGCACGATCTCCGCACCGCGCGCATGCGCATCGGCGAGAGCCGCCACGATCACCGGGATCCGCCACGCCGCATCACCGCTGATCGAGGAGGAACCGACCTTGACGACGATGCGTCGTGCCGCACCCAGCTCTGCGCGGGTGCGCGCCGTCATCGATCGTCCTCGCGCTGGGCGAGACGCTCCGCTTCGAGTTCGGCACGCGCCTCCGCCTTCGCGTCCATCCGCTCGTGGTAGCGCTCACGGCGCTCCGAGGTCGTCCGGCGCGTGTTCGGATCGAAGCGCGCGTCGAGACCGCGCGGCGTGGTGATGAGCTCTGCCGCCGATGCGATCGACGGATCCCAGTCGAAGACGACGCCATCCCCGTCGCCGATCACGACGGTGGCGCCCGGGGTCGCGCCCGCACGCACGAGTGCGTCCTCGACGCCCAGCTTGTCCAGGCGATCAGCGAGGTATCCCACCGCCTCCTCGTTCTGGAAGTCGGTCTGCTGAACCCAGCGCTCGGGCTTCTCCCCCAGGATGCGGTACACGTTGCCGTAGGTGCCGCCGTCGACGCGGATGCGGAAGGCGGGCCCCGCCCCCAGCGGACGGATGACGATACGCTCCTGCGGCACCGCGACGGCCGCGGCCTTGCGATGCTCCGCCACGAGGTCCGCGAGCGCGAAGGTCAGCGGGCGCAGCCCCTCGTGCGAGACCGTCGAGATGTCGAACACCCGGTAGCCGCGCGCCTCCAGCTCGGGGCGCACCAGATCAGCGAGATCCTTCGCCTCCGGCACGTCGATCTTGTTCAGGGCGATCAGCTGCGGGCGCTGGTCGAGCGGCACCTGGCCCTCAGGCACCGGATAGGCGCGGAGCTCGGCGAGGATCACGTCGAGGTCGGAGATCGGGTCCCGTCCCGGCTCGAGCGTCGCGCAGTCGAGCACGTGCAGCAGAGCCGAGCAGCGCTCGACGTGCCGGAGGAAGTCGAGCCCGAGGCCCTTCCCGTCGCTCGCACCCTCGATGAGACCGGGCACATCGGCGACGGTGAAGCGGATGTCGCCCGCCTGGACCACCCCGAGGTTCGGGTGCAGCGTCGTGAACGGATAGTCGGCGATCTTCGGCCGCGCGGCCGAGATCGCCGCGATCAGGCTGGACTTCCCCGCGGAGGGATAGCCGACGAGGGCCACGTCGGCGACCGTCTTGAGCTCGAGGATGACATCGCCCTCGTATCCCGGAGTGCCCAGCAGCGCGAAGCCGGGAGCCTTGCGCTTGGGCGAGGCGAGCGCCGCGTTCCCGAGCCCGCCGCGACCGCCCGGGGCGACCACGTACTTCTCCCCCGGCTCGATCATGTCGCGCAGCACGGCGCCCTCGGCGTCCTTCACCACGGTGCCCACCGGCACCGGAAGCTCGACGGTCTCTCCCGTCGCGCCGGCGCGCAGGTCGCCCATCCCGAATCCGCCGTTGCCGGCGGTGCGGTGGGGCGAGTGGTGGTACGACAGCAGCGTCGTCACCTGCGGGTCTGCGACGAGGACGACGTCGCCCCCGTCTCCGCCATTGCCGCCGTCCGGCCCCGCCAGGGGCTTGAACTTCTCGCGGCGCACGGAGACGCAGCCATTGCCGCCCTTGCCCGCTCGCAGGTGGAGGGTCACGGCGTCGACGAAGGTGACCATGGTGATCCGCTCCTCTGGATATGCGGAAGGGGCGAGCCGAAGCCCGCCCCCAACCGAACTGCCTATGCTGCTGCGATCACTCCGCAGCAGCGACGATGTTGACGACCTTGCGGCCGCCCTTGCTGCCGAACTCGACCGCACCGGCGGCGAGGGCGAACAGGGTGTCGTCACCGCCACGACCGACGTTGGCGCCGGGGTGGAAGTGGGTGCCACGCTGGCGGACGATGATCTCGCCGGCGTTGACGACCTGGCCGCCGAAGCGCTTGACGCCGAGTCGCTGAGCGTTGGAGTCGCGACCGTTGCGAGTGGAGCTCGCGCCCTTCTTATGTGCCATCTCTGGGCCTCTTCCGTGTGTTACTTGATCCCGGTGACCTTGACGCGCGTGAGGTCCTGACGGTGACCCTGGCGCTTCTTGTAACCGGTCTTGTTCTTGAACTTCTGGATGACGATCTTCGGTCCGCGCAGGTTGCCGAGAACCTCCGCGGTGACCTTGACCTTCGCGAGCTTGTCGGCGTCGGTGGTGACGGCGTCGCCGTCGACGAGCAGGACGGCCGGGAGCTCGATGTTCTCGCCCTTGGCAGCCTGGACACGGTCGAGCTGGACGATCGTTCCAACCTCGACCTTCTCCTGCCGGCCGCCGGCGCGCACTACTGCGTAAACCACTTCACACCTGTTTTCGTTGGGGAGCTGAACTGCTCCGCTATCTCACGGGAAGACTGTGGAGTGTCTCCCACCGATATCGTCACTTGCGGACGGCGCGGGAATCACACCAAGGGTCAAGTCTACGCGACGCATGCCCGTGTTGCAAAGCAGCCCCGCCGCCGTGTCGCGGACGAACATGTGCATCGTGCTCGCACATGTGCGCTCCCCCCGGAGCGATGGGCCCAGACACTGCGAGCCAAGCACACATGTGCGAGCGGCGCAAATACGGCGGAGACGGGCCGCACAGGCATAGGATCACCGGATGACGATCCTGGTCGACTCCCCGATCTGGCCGGCGCACGGCACCCTCTGGGCGCACCTCGTCAGCGATGCGAGCCTCGAGGAACTGCACGCCTTCGCGGCCGCGAACGACGTTCCGTCGCGGTCCTTCGACCTCGACCACTACGACGTGCCAGCCCACCGGGTCGGCGCCCTCGTCGCCGCGGGCGCCCGCCCGGTGGGCGGCAAGGAACTCACGCGGGCTCTGATCCGCTCAGGACTCCGCGTCAGCGCCCGCGACCGGCGTTGAGGTCCCGCCGAGGATCGGCGGGGTCGTCGATCCGTTGGCCGTGATCGCCGCCGTCGTGACACGCCGTCTGCTGCGGCCCTGACCCGGCGCCTTCGGCTCCGGGAGAGCGTCGAGGACCGAGTCGAGCAGCTGCTCCGTCTCGGTCTTGGGTGCGCGCTTGTCCGGGCTGCGCTTCTTGCGCGACTTGCGCGGACGCTCCGGCTGCTGCGGTGCCTGGACGGGGTCGGCCGGGGTCTCGGCCGTGGCCGGCGCATCGGCAGAGGGCGCGAGCGTGGAGGCGGCGATCTGCGCGAGGGCGTTCTTGGCGCCCTCCGGGATGCTGTGCGTGACCGTGCTCGGCGCGGGGGCGTTCTGCGCGGAGCCGTTGTTGTTCCCGTTGCCGTTGCCCCCGCGCTGCCGGCGCGGGGCATTGGACGAAGACGCGCGGTGCTTGACCACCGGGTCGTGGTGCACGATGATGCCGCGACCGGCGCACACATCACAGGCTTCGCTGAAGGTCTCCAGCAGGCCAAGGCCGAGCTTCTTGCGCGTCATCTGCACGAGGCCGAGCGAGGTGACCTCGGCGACCTGGTGCTTTGTGCGGTCACGGCTCAGGCACTCCACCAGGCGGCGCAGCACGAGGTCGCGGTTCGACTCGAGCACCATGTCGATGAAGTCCACGACGATGATGCCGCCGATGTCGCGCAGCCGCAGCTGACGGACGATCTCCTCCGCCGCCTCCAGGTTGTTGCGCGTGACGGTCTCCTCGAGGTTCCCCCCGGAGCCGACGAACTTCCCGGTGTTCACGTCGACGACCGTCATCGCCTCGGTGCGATCGATCACGAGCGAGCCGCCGGAGGGCAACCAGACCTTGCGGTCGAGGGCCTTCTCGATCTGCTCGGTGATGCGGTACGCGTCGAAGGGGTCTGCGTCGCCGTCGTAGGTCTCCACCCGCTCGAGCAGATCGGGCGCGACGCTCTCGAGGTAGCCCCGAATCGTGCGGCCGGCGTCGTCGCCCTGGATCCGCATGCGGGTGAAGTCCTCGTTGAAGACGTCTCGGACGATCTTGACGAGCAGATCCGGCTCGGCGTGCAGCATCGCCGGGGCCTGCATGGTCTCGACCTGCTTGCGGATGTGTTCCCACTGCGCCGTCAGCCGCTGCACGTCGCGCGTGAGCTGCTCCTCCGTGGCGCCCTCGGCCGCCGTGCGGACGATCACGCCGGACGACTCCGGCAGCACCTCCTTGAGGATCCGCTTGAGACGGGCGCGCTCGGTGTCGGGGAGTTTGCGCGAGATGCCGTTCATCGACCCGCCGGGCACGTAGACCAGGTAGCGGCCGGGGAGCGAGATCTGGCTGGTCAGGCGGGCGCCCTTGTGGCCGACCGGGTCCTTGGTGACCTGGACGAGCACGGTGTCACCGGGCTTGAGGGCGTTCTCGATGCGGCGCGGCTGATTGCCGTGCTCGACGGCGTCCCAGTCGACCTCACCGGAGTACAGCACCGCGTTGCGTCCGCGCCCGATGTCGACGAACGCTGCCTCCATGCTGGGCAGCACGTTCTGCACGCGGCCGAGGTACACGTTCCCGATCAGGGAGGCGTCCTGGCTGCGGGCCACGTAGTGCTCCACGAGCACCTTGTCCTCGATCACGGCGATCTGGGTGCGGCCGTTCTTGGAGCGGACGATCATCTCGCGGTCGACGGCCTCGCGGCGGGCGAGGAACTCGGTCTCGGTGACGACCGGACGACGCCGGCCGGCGTCGCGGCCATCGCGGCGACGCTGCTTCTTCGCCGCGAGACGGGTGGACCCCTTGATCTGCTGCGGCTCGGTGATGAGCTCGACCGGCGCCGTGCGCTCCTCGCGCTCCTCGCGCTCCTCGCCGCCACGGCGGCGGCCACGGCGTGCGGGGGCTGTCGACACCGGGTCGGCGATGCGAGCGGGCAGCGCCGGCAACACCTCGGGTGCGTAGAAGAGAAGCTGCGTCGACACCTGCGAAACGAAGACCTCGGGGAGCAGCCCGAGCGAGACCGCCGTGGCGGGCTCCGGCTCTGTCTCGGGCTCTGGGGCGCTCTCCGCGGGAGCGGGATCCGCGACCTGCGTCGCGGCGGACTCCACCACGGCCTCCGCGGAGGGCCCCCCCGACGCACCCGCGGCACCGGCGTCCGGAGACGCGGGCTCGGCATCGGATCCTGGGGGGTCCGATGCCGCACGGGCCGCGCTCTGCGGCGCCTCGACGGATGCCTCCGCGGCGCTGTCCGTGTCCGCGGCGGCATCCTCCGTGGCGACCTCCGCGGATTCCTCCGGCGGGGCTGTCACCTCGGCTGCGGCGTCCGCAGCGTCGAAGAGGGAAAGGGTCTCATTGTTGTCATCGGCCATCTCTGGCGTACTCCCTGCGCGGCGCGTGGCACTCGCGGCATCTCATGCGGTCCCCTCCGGGTCCGCGAATCTCACTCGGCGTGCGACCGGCTCACGCTCTGGTCGCAGGGGCTCTCTTTGCCCCGAAGTCTGGCTGTGATGCGAGCGACGGAGGTCCTCCGCGGCGTGCATCGACTCCCCATTATCTCATCTCGACGCGCAGGAGCAGCATTCAGGTCACACCGAAGGTCGGTTGGGATAATCAGCGCATGGCGGATCGCACTCCTCGTCCCACTCTGTACGCCCTCTGGCTGGTCATCGCCGGGGTCATCGGATGGTGGGCGGCATTCTCCCTCACCATCGAGAAGTTCCACCTGCTGGAGAACCCGGACGCCGTCCTCGGGTGCGACATCAGCCCTCTTGTGCAGTGCGGAGCGAACCTGAACTCCTGGCAGGGGTCCGCGTTCGGTTTCCCGAACCCGATCATCGGTCTTGCCGGCTGGATCGCTCCGATCGTGGTGGGGGTGGCGTTGCTCGCCGGAGCGCGGTTCGCCCGCTGGTTCTGGGTTCTGTTCGCCCTGGGAATGACCGGAGCGATGGCCTTCGTCGTGTGGCTCATCAGCCAGAGCATCTTCGATCTGCATACGCTCTGCCCGTGGTGCATGGTGACCTGGGCGGCGACGATCCCGACCTTCTTCGCCACCTGGATCCATGTGTTCCGCAACGGCACCGTGCCGCTGGCCAAGGAAGGCCGCGACCGCGCCAACCGCCTCATGGGGTGGGTACCGCTGATGACGGTGGTCGCCTACGCGATCATCGCGGTCATCGCGCAGCTGCGACTGGACGTGCTCGGCAGCATCTTCTGATCGCAGCGACGACCGGCGCAGCACGCTGCGGAAATCGTCGTGCGCAGCGTGCACCCCGGGCGTGTCGCACCCGTTGGGCGGCACGGCCCATCCCCCAGGGAACAGCAGAACGGGACGACTCCGCGGGGAGCCGTCCCGTCCGGAACGCTGGTCAGCGGGTCAGCCGAACCAGATGCCCAGCTCGCGCTCGGCCGACTCCGGGCTGTCCGAGCCGTGCACGAGGTTCTGCTGCACCTTCAGGCCCCAGTCGCGGCCGAGGTCGCCGCGGATCGTGCCCGGCGCCGCGGTCGTCGGCTCCGTGCTGCCCGCGAGCGACCGGAAACCCTCGATCACGCGGTCGCCGGCGACGCGGATCGCAACAGACGGCCCCGAGAGCATGAACTCCAGGAGGGGCTCGTAGAACGGCTTGCCCTCGTGCTCGGCGTAGTGCTGGGCCAGGCGCTCACGGTCCGGCTCGACCAGGCGGATGTCGACGAGCTGATAGCCCTTCGCCTCGATGCGCGCGAGGATCGTGCCGGTGAGCCCGCGGGCCACGCCGTCCGGCTTGACCAGGACGAGTGTCTCTTCGGTGGACATGTGTCTCCTTCGGTTGTGACCGTGTGTGCGCCTGGGTCAGACGCTGTCGGGGTCAGGGCGCGGCATCCGGTCGACGCGCTCCCCGTAGATGGTCGCATAGGCCCACATGCCGCCGAAGATCAGCGCGACCGCGAGCATCGCCGTGACGAAGATACCCGACAGCGCCACGATCACCTGCAGCACCCAGCCCGCTGCAACCCCGCCCGGACGCCCGAGCATGCCGGACACCACGAGCATCGCGACGAACAGGACGCCGCCGCCGACGAGGGCCCACCACCGCGGCACCGCGTCCGGGAGCGCGTCGAGGCCCCAGATCGTGAGGCCGCCGAGCGCCACGATGATGGCCTCGAACCCCAGCACCACAGATCCGAGCTTCTCCACGAGGCTGCGCTGGCGTCGCGGGCGCGGCGCGGCGCGGCGTGCTTCCGAGCCGCTCATGCGCGCCAACCCGCTTTCCAGTCCTCCTCCGCCGCCAGGGCGATGGCCTCGCCCGCGAGCACCACGGATCCGGCGATCACCACGGCACGGCGGGTGTTCTCGCTGGCCCAGGCACGGGCGGCGTCTGCGGCGTCGCGCAGGGTGTCATGCACGCTGGCGCGGCGTCCGTCGGCCTCCACGATGTCGGCGATCAGGTCGGCGTCGCGCGCACGGTCCGAGTCCGGACGGGTGGCGAACACCTCGGTCACCTCCGGCAGGAGCGCCGCCAGGATGCCGTCGGCGTCCTTGTCGCCGAGCACGCCCACCACCAGGCCCCACTCATCGAAGTCGAAGCTCTCGCGGAGGCCCGCCGCGAGAGCTGCCGCCCCGTGCGGGTTGTGCGCGGCGTCGACCAGAACGGTCGGGGCGACACCCAGCAGCTGCATCCGCCCCGGCGAGGTCGCCCCCTGCAGACCCTCCGCGAGAACATCCGAGACGAGGGGACGGGCGCCCCCGCCGATCAGCGACTCGACCGCCGCGATCGCGAGGGCGGCGTTGAAGCCCTGGTGACCGCCATACAACGGCAGGTACTCGTCGTCGTATCCGCCGGCGAGACCGCGGACGGTGATCTGCTGCCCTCCGACGGCGAGACGAGCGGTCTGCAGCGCGAAGTCCTCGCCCTCGAATGCGATCGTGGCGCCCTTCTCGGCGGCCACCCGGCGCAGCACCGCTGCCACCTCCGGAGCCTGCTGGGCGGAGACGACCGCGGCGCCGTCCTTGATGATGCCCGCTTTGACCTCGGCGATCTCCGCGATCGTCTCGCCCAGACGATCGGCGTGGTCCAGCGCGATCGGGGTGAAGACCGCCACGTCGCCGTCCGCGGTGTTGGTGGAGTCCCACGCGCCCCCCATGCCGACCTCGAGCACGAGGACGTCGATGGGGGCGTCGGCGAAGGCCACGAAGGCGAGCGCGGTCAGCAGCTCGAAGAACGTCAGCGGCTCCTGCCCCGCGGCCGACAGCTCCGCGTCGACGATCGCGACGAAGGGCTCGATCTCGTCCCAGGCGTCGGCGACGGCGGCGTCGGAGATCGGCGCCCCGTCGACCATGATCCGCTCGGTGAAGCGCTGCAGGTGGGGACTCGTGAACAGACCGGTGCGCAGGTCGTGCGCACGCAGCAGGCTCTCGATGATGCGCGACGTCGAGGTCTTGCCGTTCGTTCCCGTCACGTGCACCACCCGGTAGGTGCGCTGCGGGTCGTCGAGGTACGTCAGCAAGCGTCCGACGCGCTCCTTGCGCGGCTGGACCCAGCGTTCGCCGGCGCGGGCCAGAAGCGCCGTGTAGACGGCGTCGGCGCGCGCCACGTCTGCGGCGTCGGTCCGGTATTCCTCATCGTTCATGCGCGCTCCTCCGTTCCGACGCCGGTCGCGTCGATCGTGACGACGATGGCCGCCTTGTCCGCGCCGAGCGCCCGGCTGCCGCTGACGAACACGCCGTCGCCCGGGCTCGTCGCCTCGTCGACCAGCCGGTCGACGTCATCCGTCGCCTGCACGGCGAAGCCCACCGCGAGGGTCTCCGCGGCGATCAGCTCGGCGTGCGCCTGGAGAGCCGCGGCGTCCGTGGGAGCCACATTGAGCGCGAGCACGATGCGGTCGCTGACGTCCAGGCCGGCATTCTTACGCGCCTCCTGCACGACGCGGATCGCGTCGCGTGCCAGGCCCTCCGCCTCCAGCTCGGGCGTGAGCACGGTGTCGAGCAGGACGAATCCGCCCGTCGGCACGACCGCCAGAGCCTCTCCCTCCGGGCGACCGGCCGTCTCGAGCACGAGCTCGTACTCGTGCGGCTCGAGCGCGAGCCCGCCCGCGACGACCACGCCGTCCTGTTCTGACCAGTCACCGGCCTTCGCGGCCTGGATCGCCTTCTGCACGTCCTTGCCCAGCCGGGGTCCGGCCGCGCGGGCGTTGACGCTCAGCCGGTGACTGATGCCGTAGGCTGCCACGGTGTCGTCGGTCTGGCCGACGAGCTCGACCACCTTGACGTTGAGCTCGTCGCGCAGGATCTCCTCGAACGGCGCCAGCGACGCCGCGTCCGGAGTCACCACGGTGA
The DNA here is from genome assembly GCF_058349825.2 of Microbacterium longlingense. Taxonomy (NCBI): domain Bacteria; kingdom Bacillati; phylum Actinomycetota; class Actinomycetes; order Micrococcales; family Microbacteriaceae; genus Microbacterium; species Microbacterium longlingense. The sequence continues at coordinate 233,455 of NZ_JBYRJA020000002.1, read as the reverse complement.
ACCGCGCGAGCGGCAGGCGCACCCGCAGCCGCTCCTTCTTGCGCAGCGCGTTGCCGACACTCGACAGCTCGCGGACCGCGTCCATCGCGTCACGGATGTCGTCGGCCGCCGGGAAGGCATCCGCGTCCGGCCAGTCGGTCAGGTGGACGCTGCGCCCGCCGGTGAGCCCCTGCCACACCCGCTCGGAGACGAGGGGCACCAGCGGCGCCGCCACGCGGGAGAGCGTCTCGAGCACCGTGTAGAGCGTGTCGAAGGCCTCGCGGCTGCGGGGGTCGTCGGTCACCCCCGCCCAGAACCGGTCACGCGAACGTCGGATGTACCAGTTGGTGAGCACCTCGGCGAACTCGCGCAGCCGCGCACTCGCGGTCGTCGAGTCGAGGCCCTCGAGATCGGCGCGCACCTCGCGGATCAGCTCGCCGGTGCGCGCGAGAATGTATCGGTCGAGCACATCGCTCGAGTCGGTCCGCCAGGCGGCCTCATAGGCGGTGTGCTGCTCCGCTCCCCCTGTCGCGGGACGGCCGGCGACATTCGCGTACGTGGCGAAGAAGTACCACGAGTTCCACAGCGGCAGGATGAACTCCCGCACGCCGGCCCGGATCCCCTCCTCGGTGACCGAGAGGTTGCCGCCGCGCAGCACGGAGCTCGACATGAGGAACCAGCGCATCGCGTCGGAGCCGTCGCGGTCGAACACCTCGGCCACGTCCGGGTAGTTGCGCAGCGACTTCGACATCTTGTAGCCGTCGTTGCCGAGCACGATGCCGTGACAGCTGACCCCCGTGAACGCGGGACGGTCGAAGAGCGCCGTCGACAGCACGTGCATCACGTAGAACCAGCCGCGCGTCTGACCGATGTACTCCACGATGAAGTCCGCCGGCGCGTGCGTGTCGAACCACTCCTGGTTCTCGAAGGGGTAGTGCACTTGCGCGTAGGGCATCGAGCCGGAGTCGAACCACACGTCGAACACGTCCTCGATCCGGCGCATGGTGCTCCGCCCGGTGGGGTCGTCGGGATTCGGACGGGTCAGCTGATCGATGGAGGGCCGGTGGAGGTCGACGTTCCCGTCCGGCCCCAGCGGAAGCGCGCCGAAGTCGCGCTCGAGCTCCGCGAGCGAGCCGTAGACGTCGATCCGCGGGTGTTCCGGGTCGTCGCTCTTCCACACCGGGATCGGAGATCCCCAGTACCGATTGCGGCTGATCGACCAGTCGCGCGCCCCCTCGAGCCACTTGCCGAACTGACCGTGCTTGACGTTCTCGGGCACCCAGGTGATCTGCTCGTTATTGGCGAGCAGGCGGTCCTTCAGGTCTGCGACCCGGATGAACCAGCTCGACACGGCCTTGTAGATGAGGGGGTTGCGGCAGCGCCAGCAGTGCGGATAGGAGTGCTCGTAGCTCTGCAGGCGCAGCAGCCGCCCGCCCTGCCTGACCAACCGGACGAGGGGGGTGTTGGCATCCATCCACAGCTCCCCCGCGACGTCGCTCACGCTGGGCAGGAACCGTCCGCCCTCATCGAGGGAGAGGATGGTGGGGATGCCGGCCGCGGTCGCGACGCGCTGGTCGTCCTCGCCGTAGGCGGGTGCCTGGTGGACGATGCCGGTGCCGTCCGCGGTCGAGACGTAGTCGTCGACGAGGATCTGCCAGGCGTTCTGCGTCTCCCAGGTGTCGGCATCGGTGTAGTAGCCGAACAGGGGCTCGTAGGTCACGCCGGCCAGCTCAGCGCCCGTGACGGTGACGCGCACGGCGGCCGCCGCGTCCTCGGCGGACTCGTAGCCGAGATCCTTCGCGTACCCGGCCAGAAGATCGGCCGCCAGCAGGAACTCGGCGCCCTGCGCACCCTCCTTCGCCCCGGCGGGGCCGACCGGAACGACCACGTAGCCGATCTCCGGCCCGACGGCGAGCGCGAGGTTCGTCGGGAGCGTCCACGGCGTCGTCGTCCAGGCGAGGGCGTGCACGCCGGCGATGCCGAGCGACGCGGCCCTGTCGCCGGTGAGCGGGAAAGCAACCGTGACGGACGGGTCCTGGCGCATCTGGTAGACGTCGTCGTCCATCCGCAGCTCATGTGCGGAGAGGGGGGTCTCGTCGCGCCAGCAGTACGGCAGCACCCGGTGGCCCTCATAGGCGAGACCCTTGTCGAACAGGGTCTTGAAGGCCCACAGGACGCTCTCCATGTAGCCGAGGTCGAGGGTCTTGTAGCCGCGCTCGAAATCGACCCAGCGCGCCTGCCGCGTGACGTAGTCCTCCCACTCGCGGGTGTACGCGAGCACCGAATCACGCGCTTTCGCGTTGAAGACATCGATGCCCATGTCCTCGATCTCGCTCTTCTCGGTGATCCCGAGCTGCTTCATCGCCTCGAGCTCCGCGGGCAGACCGTGCGTGTCCCAGCCGAAGACCCGGTCGACCTTCTTGCCGAGCATGGTCTGGAAGCGCGGGAAGACATCCTTGGCGTACCCGGTCAGGAGGTGACCGTAGTGCGGCAGACCGTTGGCGAAGGGCGGGCCGTCGTAGAACACCCACTCCTGCGCGCCCTCGCGCTGGGCGATCGAAGCGCGGAACGTGTCGTCGGCGTTCCAGAAATCGAGCACCTGTCGCTCGATCTCGGGGAAGCGCGGGCTGGGAGTGACGGCGTCGGCAGCCGGGCCGAACGAGGTCTGCGCGCCGGCGGAGGTGGAAGGTCGCGGGTAGGTCATCGTCTCTCGCAGTGATTCGTGGGTGGTCGGATGCTGCGCCGCGAGGACGATCCCCGCCGGATCTCCGGCTTCGGACCGCGGTACCACCCCGCCTGCCTGCTCCCCGTGCGAGGATCAGACCACTCTCACTGCGGCTGTGACGGGCCTGCCCCGTTCGGCTCTACTGACGGTCTCCCGCGTTATTCCGAATGCTCCCCGGTGATAGCCGGATCGATGCGTGTGCGCACAATTCTACGCCCTCCCCCCGCTCTCGTCCCCGAGCCCGTTCGCAGATGCCGGTCTCGAGACCGACCTCCGGCCGCGCCTGCGCTGGCTGCGCGTGCCGCTACGGATCCCGATCTGGCTCCTCGGACACCGCGTTGAGGCGCTGATCGGCGACCGGCTGGTTCTCCAGATCGACGGCGGCCACCGCGTCGGGGCGCATTCGCAGATGGCCGACGACTGGCCGGTCGTGCAACACCTCATCATGCGCGCGTCAGCGCCCGGTCAGTCCTGCCAGGACTCGGTGCGCACCGCCACGGTGGACGCGCCGTGCAGCAGCCGGGACACCGGGCAGCGGGCGTGCGCGGATGTGGCCAGCGCGACGACCTCCTCCTCCAGCAGGCCACGGGCCGAAAGGACCGCCGTGACGTGGAACTCATAGCCGGCGCGGCGCTCGGCGTCAGCCAGCTCGACCTCCACCCGCACGCGCGTCTCCGCCGCCGTGAGGACACCGGCGGTCGCGTTGAGACACGTGGCCCAGGCGAAGGCGAGGAGCTGCTCAGGATTGGTGGTGTCCGGCGCCTCCGCGTCACGGAGCGGATTGGACACGCGCACGTCGAGGCCGCCGGGCACCATGCTGCGGGTCTCGGTGAGGCTGACAGCGCTGGTTCGGTACCGGACGGACATCCCGCCACTATATTTGAATCTGGTCCAAGAATCCTTGGTCGTCATCCCTGTCTCATCCCACGCAGAATCCGGTACGCATGTCCCTCGCCTCCGATACGGTCGTCGAGCTCATCGGCGCCACGCAGCGCTACGGACCCGCCGGGACAGCGCCCGCGCTCGATGGCGTCGATCTGCGCATCGACGCGGGAGAGATCTTCGGCATCATCGGCGAGAGCGGAGCGGGCAAATCCACCCTCCTCGACCTCGTGATCGGAGCGCATACCCCCACCGCCGGCGCGGTGCACGTGCTCGGTCATGCGATCGAGCGATGCACGCCGACGGAGCTCCGGGCCGTGCGCCGCCAGATCGGGGTGGTGTTCCAGGGGGTCCATCTGCTGAGCAACCGGACCGTGGCGCACAACGTCGCCGTGCCGCTTCGCCTGGCCGGCATCCGCGACAGCTCTGCCGTTGACGAGATGCTCCGCTTCGTGGGGCTCGCCGGACATGCCGGGCGCTTTCCCGCACAGCTGAGCGGCGGACAGCGGCAGCGGGTCGGCCTGGCCCGTGCGCTCGTCACTCGGCCGCGGCTGCTCCTGTGCGACGAGCCGACATCCGCGCTCGACGCCGTGACGACAGACGAGGTGCTGCATCTGCTGCGCGATGCGCGCGATCGATTCGGCACGACCGTGGTGATCGTGACCCACGACCTCGACGTCGTACGCGCGGTCTGCGATCGTGTCGCGCTCTTCGAGCACGGGCGCCTGCGGGAGGTGCTGGCGGTCACCAACCGCCCGCCTGCGGAAGAGGGCACCTACCTCGAGCGGGCGAAGCGGCGGCTCACCTCGTGAGCTGGCTCGATGAGGCGCTCGCCGGCCGCGGGGACGACCTTCTCGAGGCCCTGGCCGAGACGGGCTACATGCTGGGCGTGTCCCTCGGCGCCGCGATCCTGATCGGTCTCCCTCTGGGCATGCTCGTCTCCCTCACCCGTCCGGGCGGGCTCGCACAGAATCGCGCGGTGTGGTTCATCGGCGAGATGTACATCAATGTGATCCGCTCGTTCCCGTTCCTGCTCTTCGTCGTCTTCCTGATCCCGCTCACCCGCGCTGTGTACGGCACGAGCTTCGGCACGCCCGCGGCGACCTTCTCGCTGTGCTTCGTCGCCGTCGCGATCTACGCGCGTCTGGTCGAGCAGATCCTCCGAGAGATCGACCCCGGCATTCCGCGCGCCGCGCAGACGATGGGTGCGACCCTGCCCCAGGTGATGACGCGATTCCTCCTGCCCGAGGCTGCGCCGGGGCTGGTCTACGCCCTGACCTCGGCGAGCATCAGCCTGATCTCCTACTCCACGGTGCTCGGCGTGGTGGGCGGCGGCGGCATCGGCGACTTCGCGATGCGCTACGGCTACCAGGAGTACAACGACCGCCTGATGTACATCACCATCGCGGTGATCCTCGGATTCGTCCTGCTGATCCAGACCATCGGTCGGCGCGCATCCGAACGACTCGATCACCGCTGACCCAGACCTGCCCCGTCCACCAGGCCCCCAGACACGGGCCGACACCCATGCAAGGAGCATTCCCATGACCGCACGTCGACCCTCTTCCCGCTTCCTCGGTGCAGCAGGGGCGCTGCTTGCCGCCGCCCTGGTGATGACCGGCTGCGCGGCGAACACCCCGGCCGAGACACCCGGCGCGGAGAGCCCCGCTGCGTCTCCGGCGGAGGTCACGACGCTGCGCGTCGCCGCCGTCACCTCCCCGATGACCGATATCGTCGAGGCCGCCGGCGCGGCGATCGACCCGGCCTATGCGATCGAGCTGGTCGAGGTCGCCGACTACGTCACCGTGAACCGCATGCTGGCCGATGGCGACGTCGACGCCAACTTCGCCCAGCATGAGCCGTTCATGACGGAGTTCAACGCCAAGAACGGTGCTGACCTCACCGCGGTGCAGCCGATCTACAACTTCGTCATCGCGTTCTACTCCCGGTCCCTCGACGACATCGCCGACCTCCCCACCGGGGCGACCGTGGCGATCCCCGACGACGCGTCGAACACCGGCCGGGCGCTCAAGCTGCTCGATGCGGAGGGGATCATCGGCCTCGACCCGGCGGTCGACCCCTATGCGGCGACCGTCGACGACATCGTCGACAACCCGAAGTCGCTGACGTTCCAGCAGGTGTCGATCATGCAGCTCAACACGGCCTACGACGAGGCCGATCTTGTCTTCCAGTGGCCGTCGCACATCGCCGCTCTCGGCCTGACCCCCGCAGACGACGGACTGATCACTGAGTTGGACGACCGGTTCGCTCTGCAGCTGGTCGTGCCGGGGGCCGAGGCGGACGCGGATTCGACGAAGGCTCTCATCGCCGCCTTCACCAGCGACGGCGTGCGCGACCTCATCGCGGGGAACCCGGCGATCGAGGCCGCGTTCTGACCGTTCCCCCCTGAGTCGCCCGCCCGACCGCCGAAACCCAACTCAGGCAGAATCCGCCCCGGACCCCGGAAACGTCCGTTCCGGCGGCTCCGGCTGCGGATCTGCCTGAGTTGGGTTTCGGCCGGCCGGGCGTACGCCCGCGGCGTCGACCGCGGCCGGCGGAGGTCGGACGCCTCAGGCGCTGACGGAGCGCCCGGCCGGAGGTCACAGCGCCGAGGCCGCCAGCAGTTCCCGGGTGAACGGATCCTGTGGATCGTCGAACACCGCCGCCACCGACCCGTGCTCGACGATCCGCGCATCCTTCATGACGATCACATCGTCGGCGACCGCTGCGATCACCCCGAGGTCATGCGAGATCAGGAGAAGGGTGAGCGCTCGCTCACCGCGCACGCGCGCCAGGAGGTCGAGGATGCGCTCGCGCACGGTGGGGTCGAGAGCGGAGACCGGCTCGTCGAGCACGAGCACCGCCGGATCGGCGGCGAGGGCGCGCGCGATCGCCACGCGCTGACGCTGCCCGCCGGAGAGCTGCGCGGGTCGTCGGGCGGCGAGCGCAGGATCGAGCTCGACCTCACGGAGCAGTGCGGCGACGCGACCCGCCCGTGCCGCGCGCGGCACCCCGCCGGCCTCCAGCGCCTCCCGCAGCGACCGGTCGATGGTCCACCGCGGATCCAGCGCGCCGAGCGGGTTCTGGTGCACCAGCTGGACCCGCTGCGGCGGCACGTCGATCTCCAGACGGCCGGAGTCCGGACGCTCCACACCGACGATCAGGCGCGCCAGCGTGGTCTTCCCCGAGCCCGATTCGCCGACGATGCCGAGGGTGCGGCCCCGACGCACCAGGAACGAGGCGTCCTGCACAGCCGGGCGGTCGAAGCCCTTCGACACGCGCTCAGCGCGGATCAGCACATCGGCGGCGGGCTGCTCCCCCGGGGCAGACGCTGCCTCCGCCACCGGCGATGCCAACGGGACGGACGCGAGCGGCGCGACACGACGCCGCGGCCGAGCCGCCCCCACCAGCGCCGCGGTGCCGGCATCCACGGGCGAGGCGAGGATCTGCTCGGTCGGCCCCTGCTCGACCACGCGGCCGTCGCGCATCACCAGCACCCGGTCCGCGACGCGCCGGACTGCCCCGAGGTCGTGGCTGATCAAGACGACCGCGGTCCCGGCGTCCACGATCTCGCGCAGCAGGCGGAGGATGTGCGCCTGCACGGTCGCGTCGAGCGCCGTGGTCGGCTCGTCTGCCACCAAGACCGCCGGGCCGCCCGCCAGGGCAGCGGCGATGAGCGCGCGCTGACGCAGCCCGCCCGAGAGCTCGTGCGGACGCTGGCGGGCTCGCCGCTCCGGCTCCGGCATCGCCACCCGTGTCAGCAGCTCCGCCACCCGCGCGCGTCGCTGGGCGCGTGGCAGCCGATCGTGGATGATGAGGGGCTCCGCCACCTCCGCCCCGATCCGGCGCAGCGGATCGAGGGAGACCAGGGCGTCCTGCGAGACGAGGGCGATGCGGTCACCGCGCAGGGCGCGCCAGCCCCGTTCGGAGAGGCCCCGGGCATCGGCGCCATCGATGATCAGCGTCTCAGCGACGACGCGCGCCCCCTCGGGAGCGAGCCCGAGCAGGGCACGGGCGGTCAGCGACTTCCCTGCCCCGGACTCCCCCACGATCGCCAGGCACTCGCCCGGTTCGACACGCAGGCTCACGCCGTCGACGACCGGCGTGCCGTCGATCAGCACCCGGAGCCCGGCGACGTCGATCGCGCTCATGAGGTGCGTCCCTCCAGGTGTGCCCGCAGCTGGCGCCCGGCGATCGTCGCGGAGATGACCGTGAGCGTGATGGCCGCGCCAGGGAAGACCGAGATCCACCAGGCGTTGGCGAGGACGTTGCGCCCCCCGGCGAGCATGACGCCCCATTCCGGCGTCGGCTCGCTCACCCCGAGCCCGAGGAAGCCGAGCCCCGATGCGGCGAGGATCGCCGAACCGATGCCGATCGTGGCGAGCACGCTCAGCGAGCCGAGCACCCCGGGCACCACGTGCCGGAGGAACGCGCGGGGTGCGGACACGCCCAGGATGCGCGCGGCCTCGACGTGCTCCGCGCGTCGCAGACCGCGCGTCTGGGTTCTCGCAAGGCGGATGTACACCGGCACTGCGGCGAGGGTCACGCCGATCGCGATGTTCGTCGGTCCGGGTCCGAGGATCGCGACCACGACGAGCGCGACGAGGAACTCCGGGAACGCCAGCAGGATGTCGGTCAACCGCAGCGCGGCCGCATCGATGGCCCGGGGCGCTGCTCCCGCGAGGGATCCGATCACGAGCCCGGCGGAGACAGCGAGCAGAGTGGCGAGCACCCCGATGCCGATCGAACGGCCGGCCCCGTGCACGACGCGGGTATAGACGTCCCGGCCGCTCTGGTCCGTCCCGAAGGGGTGCGTCGCACTCGGCGGAGCCAGGGTCTGGGTGAGGTCGGTGCGCAACGGGTCCCCGGCGGCGAGCAGTCCCGGAGCAAGCGCCGCTACCGCCACGACGGCGAGGATGACCAGGGCCGCCCCCAGCAGGACGCGACGGAGCGCGCTCATTCTGCGACCTCGCGCGCGGCGCGGGGCGCCGCCCGGTCGGCCAGCCGCGGATCGAGCAGCGGCAGAACGAGCTCGACGAGCGTGTTGACGACGACGAAGACCAGCGCACTGAGCAGGATCACGCCGGACACCACGGGGAGATCACGATCGGTGATCGCCGAGAGCGTCACGCGGCCGATCCCGGGGCGCGCGAACACGGTCTCCACCAGGACCGCCCCGCCGAGAAGGGAGCCCACCAGGTATGCCGCCAACGTCATCGCGGGCCCCGCGCCGTGGCGCAGCGTGTGGTGCAGGAGAAGACGCCGGGGCCCCGCCCCCCGCGCCCGGACGGTGAGGGCGAAGGGCATTCGCTCCGCCGCCTCGATGCCGTCGCGCAGCACCTGGCCGAGGAGGGCCGCCACCGGGAGGGCGAGGGTGACGGCGGGCAGGACGATCGTGGCGGGGTTGCGCGAACCGGCCACCGGGAACCATCCGAGGCCGAAGGCGAAGACGCTCAGCAGCACCAGACCGACCCAGAACACCGGCGATGAGAGGATCACGAGCTCGACCGCGGCGACGACGCCGCGCGACACCCGTCCCCGCGCCAGCAGCGCGGCGGCCAGAGCCAGCACGACCGCCAGCAGCAGTGCGAGAGCGGACAGCTGCAGCGTGGCGCCCAGCTGTCTTCCGACCACGTCGGCCACCGGCATCCGCAGCTGGTAGGACGTGCCCAGATCCCCCTGCAGCAGCTGGCCGAGGTACGTCAGATACTGCACTCCCAGCGGCTGGTCGAGCCCCAGGTCCGCTCGGATCCCGTCCTTGACCGCTTCGCTCACGCGGGCATGCGGGCCGAGCATCACGCTCACCGGGTCGCCGGGGATGATCCGCAACGCGAAGAACGCCAAGGTCGCTGCTCCCCACAGCACCACGACGACCGACAGCGCGATGCGCGCGATCACGGGGATCGCGCGCATCAACGGCGCCGGCACCTGGTCTGCTCCGCGCAGCGGTCAGTCGACCGATGCGCCGGCGAAGAGCGGTCGGCCGTAGAGGTCGTAGGTGAGACCGTGGACGCGCTCGGAGACCGCGGTGATCAGCGAGGGACTGTAGAGCGGCACGATCGCGTTGTGCGCGGCATTCCACTGCTGCACCTCGCGGTAGGCGTCGAGACGATCGCCGACGTCGCTCAGCGCGACGGCCTTCTCCAGCAGAGTGTCGAGGTCGGGGTCGCTCACCTGGGAGGCGTTCTGGAAGCCGTCGGTGTGCAGGTGGGACCGCAGCAGGTCGGGGTCGACGCCGGAGAAGCCCCAGTCGGTGAGATCGAAGGTCTTCGGCCCGTACTGCTCGTTGTACGCGCCGGGCTCGAGGATCTCCCGCTGGATCTCGAACCCCACCTCGGCCAGGTCCGACTGGATGGCGTTGCCCAGGGCCGCACGGTCGTCGGGGACCGGGGTCCACGCGATCCAGCGCGCCGTGAGGCGCTCGCCGTTCTTGGTCCGGATGCCGTCGGCGTCGCGCTGCGTCCACCCCGCTTCGTCGAGGAGCGCGTTGGCGGCATCCTGGTCGAACGGCCAGGTGCCTTCGAGGGCGGCGTCGTAGCCGGGGGTGGTCGAGCCGAGGATGCTCCACGCCCGCGGGAACTGCCCGTAGAAGATGGTCTCCACGGCGGTATCGATGTCGATCGCCCGGGAGAACGCCTCCCGCACCTTCTGATCGGCGAAGACACCGTGCTTCTCGTTCAGGTACAGCGCGTAGGGCAGCCCGGGGTACTCGACCGACGCGATGGTGAGGTTTTCGGGGAGGTCGGCGATCACGTTCGGGGGCAGCTGGGACGCGACATCGGCCTCTCCCGAGGCGATCACGCTGGCGCGCACCGACGCCTCCGGAAGCAGCTCGACGCGCAGCGTGTCGATCGCCGGGGCGCCCTGTCCGTTCGGACCCCAGGTGTAGTCGTCATTGCGGCTGTAGACGATCTCGCGGTCTGGGGTGTACTCGGTGAGGACGAACGGACCGGTGCCGACGTTGATGTCGGGGCCGCCGGCCGCAAGCAGATCGGCGCTGCTGGCCAGCACCGCGGGCGAGTAGAAGCCCAGCTGGGCCGTGCTGGCGGCCTGGAGGAACGGCGCATAGGGCTGCGAGAAACGCACCTGAACGGTGTGCGCGTCGATCACCTCGGTGCCGCTGTAGAACTCGCCGCCGAGCATGCTCGCGGCCTGGGCCGACGCGGTCTCGGGGTCGACGATGCGGTCGAAGTTCGCTTTCACGGCCGCTGCGTCGAAGGGCTCGCCATCGTGGAAGGTCACGTCCTCCCGCAGCTCGAACGTGTAGACGGTGCTGTCGTCGGACACTGTCCAGGCGCGCGCGAGCCAGGGCGAGAACGAGCCGTCCGCCTCCTGGAACACGAGCGAGTCGAGCACGTTGCGCTGGACCATCGCCGACACATCGAGCTGGCTGGTCTGGGGATCCATGTGGCTGGACGAGAGGTTGGCTCCCTCGATCGCCCAGACGATCTCGCCGCCCGCCGGAGCGGCGTCTTGCACGGGTTTCTCCTCAGCCGGGGTGGAACAGGCGCTCAGCGCAAGCGCGGCGGCGAGGACGGCGGCGACGGCGAACCGGCGTGATGCGGCCATGGAGATACCTCTCACTGGGGATGGGAACACCCCATCCTATGGTGTTGGACAGCGTCCAGAATCCTTCGCGCCCCGGGCCTCACTGTGCTCACTCCGCCGAGTCACCAGGGTTTTCAGGTCCGGGCCGGAGGCCCGGACCTGAAAACCCTGGTGACTCGGCACGCGCGCAGCGCGCGGGAACGCGCGGACGTCACGCTCGAAGGAGAGCCAACTCAGGACGAATCGACGCAGATGCCCGGAGAAGGGGGTTTCGGGGGCGTAGCCGCCCCTTTCTCCTGAGTTGGGGAACGACACCCACGGGTAGACTGGCCGAGATTCCACACTCAGGCACGCTCACACGGTGCCGCATACATCGCGAGGAGACCTCCATGACGATCCCTGACAAGCCCGCACTCGAAGGTCTCGAAGCGAAGTGGGATGCCGCCTGGGCCGAGCAGGGCACCTACCTGTTCGACCGGGCCCGCGCCGCCCAGGTCGGCCGCGCGGGGATCTTCTCGATCGACACCCCGCCGCCGACGGCTTCCGGTTCGCTGCACATCGGTCATGTGTTCTCTTTCACGCACACCGACCTGAAGGCGCGCTTCGAGCGCATGCGCGGCAACACCGTGTTCTACCCGATGGGCTGGGACGACAACGGCCTTCCCACAGAGCGCCGGGTTCAGAACTACTACGGCGTGCGCTGCGATCCCTCGCTGCCGTACGATCCGGACTTCACGCCCCCCTTCGAGGGCGGCGACAACAAGTCGAGCCGCGCCGCAGACCAGCAGCCGATCAGCCGACGGAACTTCATCGAGCTGTGCGAGCGCCTCACCGTCGAGGACGAGAAGAAGTTCGAGGAGGTCTTCCGACAGCTCGGGCTCAGCGTCGACTGGACCCAGACCTACCGCACGATCTCGGACGAGACGATCCGGCAGAGCCAGATCGCCTTCCTGCGCAACCTCGAGCGCGGTGAGGCCTACCAGTCGCTCGCGCCGACGCTGTGGGACGTCGACTTCCGCTCGGCGATCGCGCAGGCGGAGCTCGAGGATCGTGACCAGCAGGCGTCGTTCCACCGTCTCGCGTTCCCCCGCACTGACGGCACCGGCGACATTCAGATCGAGACCACCCGGCCCGAGCTGCTCGCGGCGTGCGTCGCGCTCGTCGCCCACCCCGACGACGAGCGCTATCAGGCGTCCTTCGGCACCACGGTGCGCACCCCGCTGTTCGACGTCGAGGTGCCCGTGCTCGCCCATCATCTCGCCCAGCCGGACAAGGGCTCCGGCATCGCGATGATCTGCACCTTCGGCGACGTGACCGACATCGTGTGGTGGCGTGAGCTCGATCTCCCCAACCGCACGATCCTCGGCCAGGACGGTCGCGTGATCGCCGATGCTCCCGATGCGATCGTCTCCGACGGCGGCCGGGCCGCTTATGACGAGATCGCCGGGAAGACCGTGTTCAGCGCCCGCAAGCGCGTCGTCGAGCTGCTGGAGGAGTCCGGCGCGCTGGTGTCGGTGTCCCCGCCCTTCCAGCACGCGGTGAAGTTCTTCGAGAAGGGCGACCGGCCGCTCGAGATCGTCTCGACCCGCCAGTGGTACATCCGCAACGGCGCGCGCGACACCGACCTGCGTGCCGCGCTGATCGCGAAGGGCGCGGAGCTCAACTGGCACCCCGAGTTCATGCGGGTGCGCTACGAGAACTGGGTCGGCGGACTCACCGGCGACTGGCTCGTGTCGCGCCAGCGATTCTTCGGTGTTCCGATCCCGGTCTGGTACGCGCTCGACGAGAACGGCGAGCGCGACTACGACCGCGTGATCGTGCCGGAGGCCGCGCAGCTGCCGGTCGACCCGACCAGCGACGTGCCCGCCGGTTACATCGCTGAACAGCGCGGGATCCCGGGCGGCTTCGAGGCGGAGAGCGACATCCTCGACACCTGGGCGACCTCCTCGCTCACGCCGCAGCTGGCCGGTGGCTGGCAGCGCGATGAGGAGCTGTGGGCGCTGGTGGCACCATTCGACCTGCGCCCGCAGGGTCAGGACATCATCCGGACGTGGCTGTTCTCCACGATGCTGCGCTCGGTTCTCGAAGACGACCGCTCCCCGTGGCGGGATGCCGCGATCTCCGGGTTCATCGTCGACCCTGACCGCAAGAAGATGTCGAAGTCGAAGGGCAACGTCGTCACCCCGGCGGACATCCTCGACAAGCACGGAACCGACGCGGTGCGTTACTGGGCCGCATCGAGCCGGCTCGGCGCCGATGCCGCATTCGACCCGCAGAATCCCACGCAGGTGAAGATCGGCCGGCGCCTGGCGATCAAGGTGCTCAACGCCGCGAAGTTCGTGCTGTCCTTCCCCGTTCCCGAAGACGCCGAGATCACGCATGCGCTTGACGCGAGCATGCTGGCGACCCTGGACGGGGTCGTGACGGCCGCGACCGCGGCCTTCGAAACGTACGAGCACGCCAAGGCCCTGGAGATCACCGAGGCCTTCTTCTGGACCTTCTGCGACGACTACCTCGAGCTCGTCAAGGAGCGCGCCTACGACCGAAGCGATGCAGGGCAGGCCTCGGCGGCGCTGGCGCTGCGCACCGCGCTGTCCGCGCTGCTGCGACTGCTGGCGCCGGTTCTCGCCTTCGCCGCAGAAGAGGCCTGGTCCTGGTTCGAGGATGGTTCTGTGCACACCGCTGCCTGGCCGGTGCCGCGTGGCTCCGCGGGCGACCCTGAGGTGCTCGCGACCGCCAGCGCCGCTCTGATCGGCATCCGCCGCGCGAAGACCGAGGCGAAGGCCTCGCAGAAGACCCCGGTCGCCCGCGCTGTGATCGCGGCCCCCGCCGCGCAGCGCGCGGCTCTCGAGGCTGCCGCAGACGACCTGCGCGCGGTCGGCCGGATCGCCGAGCTCGTGCTCACCGAGGGCGACGAGCTCACCGTCACCGAGATCGTCCTGGCTCCGGCCGAGGACGCCTGATGCAACTGGGCACCCGCTGGGCCGCCGGGGCTGAACCGCCCCGGTCTGTCCCGGCGGTGCTGCGTCCTGCGATCGCGGAGCGGGAGGCGGCGCTCGACGCCGCCGGCTCCGCCTGGACCCTTACCTGGCTGGAGGGGCGGCCGATCGCCGAGCTCGACGTCGGCTGGGAGGTCGGCGTCGACGCTGACGGAAGCGTCTTCGCCCGGCCCTTCGAAGACGACGCATGACAGAGGCGCCCAGCGTTTCGATCGTCATCCCGGCCTACAACGAGGAGACGATGATCGCTCGCTGTCTGCGCGCGGCACTCGCCCAGACGGTCCCGGCGCACGAGATCATCGTCGTCGACAACCGGTCGACCGATGCGACCCGCGACGAGGTGCGCTCGGTTCAGGTGGCGCACCCTGGCGCCCCGATCATTTTGCTGCGGCAGGACGCCGAGCAGGGACTGATCCCCACCCGCAACCTCGGGCTCGACAGCGCGACCGGAGAGGTCGTGGGCAGGATCGATGCAGACACTCTCCTCGAGCCCGGCTGGGTCGCCGCTGTCCAGGAGGTCTTCACCGACCCGGCGGTCGACGCCGCCACAGGGCCGGTGCTCTACCACGACATGCCGTGGCGGAGGTTCGGGCAGAAAGCGGATGACGCGCTGCGCCGCGCGGTGATCCGCATCACCCACGAGTTCCGCCTGCTCTTCGGCAGCAACATGGCCCTGCGCACCTCGGCCTGGCGCGACCTGCGCACGTGCGTGTGCCGCGACGACGCGGATGAGATGCACGAGGACATCGACATCTCGATCCACCTGCACCGCGCCGGCCGCCTGATCTCCTATTCGTCCCAGATGGTCGCCGGTATGTCTGCCCGGCGCCTGGACGACTCCCCGCGCGAGTACTTCGACTATGTGATGCGCTTCGAGCGCACCTACCGCGCCCACGACATCACCGGGGTCGCCGTTCGGGCCCCGATGGCGATCTTCCTGTCGATCTATCCGGCTCTGAAGGTCGTGCGCGAGACCGAGGTCCGCCGCGCCGCGAACCGCGATACCCCGCTCTGACCCCATCGGGACCCGCTGCGCTGCGGATCGCGGTGGACCACGCGCCGGCTCTCGCGGGCCGCCTAGGCTGGGTCGCATGACGGATCCCGCGGTCACCCCCCTGCTCTCCCCCAGCACGCTCCCGTACGGTCTTCCCGATTACCGCCTCATCCGGCCGGAGCACTACCTGCCCGCGTTCGAGGAAGCCTTCGCCGCACACCGCGCGGAGGTCGCGGCGATCGCGAACAACCCCGAGGACCCGACGTTCGAGAACACCGTCCTTGCCCTGGAGAGGGCGGGTGAGCTGCTCGAGCGTGTGTCGAACACCTTCGCGACGGTGTCCTACGCCGACGCGACCCCGCCGATCCAGGAGGTCGAGGAGGCCCTCGCGCCGCAGTTGTCCGCCCACCGGGACGCCGTCCTCTTCGATCCGGCACTGTACGGCCGGCTCGACGCCCTGCACGCCCGGATCGACGAGCTCGATCTCGACGCGGAGAGCCGGTATCTGCTCGAACGTCGGCATCGCGAGGCGACGCACGCGGGGGCCGGCCTCGACGATGCCGCGAAGCAGCGCCTCACCCGGCTCAACCAGCGCCTCTCCCGATTGATCACGCTCTTCGAGCAGAAGCTCCTGGCGGACACCAATGAGCTCGCCGTGGTCTTCGACGACCCCGCTGAGCTGGACGGCCTCACCGCTGGTGAGCTCTCCGCCGCCGCGCGAAGCGCCGCCGAGCGGGGGTTGGACGGACGCTACCTTGTCACGCTCACGCTGTTCACGGGCCACCCGTATCTGTCCGCGCTCACGCGGCGTGAGAGCCGGCGGCGGTTGCTGGCGGCCTCCCGCGCACGGGGCTCGCGCGGCGGTGAGCACGATACCCGCGCGGTGCTGCGGGAGATCGTCCGGCTGCGCGCTGAGCGTGCCGAACTCCTCGGACACCCCACGCACGCGGCATACATCACCAGCGACGAGACAGCCGGTTCCCCGGCTGCCGTGCACGACCTGCTGCGCCGCCTTGCTGCACCGGCGGCAGCCAATGCCCGACGAGAGCAGGCCGCTCTGCAGGCGGTGATCGACGCCGAGGCAGAGCCCTTCCCCCTTGAGGCGCACGACTGGGCGTTCTATACCGAACGCGTACGCGCCGCCGAGTACGCCATCGACCGCGCAGCACTGCGTCCGTGGTTCGAGGCCGAGCGGGTGTTGCAGGACGGCGTGTTCCGTGCTGCCACGGAACTGTACGGCATCACCTTCGTCGAACGCCCTGAGCTGCCCGGCTACCACCCCGATGTCCGGGTCTTCGAGGTGTTCGAGGAGAACGGTGATCCTCTCGGCCTCTATCTTCTGGACCTCTACACGCGGGACAGCAAGCGCGGCGGAGCATGGATGAACGCGATCGTCTCGCAGTCGCGGCTGAGGCGCACGCAACCGGTCGTCGTCAACAACCTGAACGTGTCTCGGCCGGCTCCCGGGACCCCGACGCTTCTGACGCTCGATGAGGTGACCACGCTCTTCCACGAGTTCGGGCACGCGCTGCACGGGCTCTTCGCGGAAGTGACGTATCCGCATTTCGCAGGAACCGCGGTGTTCCGCGACTTCGTCGAGTTCCCCAGCCAGGTCAACGAGATGTGGATCCTCTGGCCGGAGATCCTGACCGCCTACGCACGCCACGTCGACACCGATGCCCCGCTTCCGGCGGATGTCGTCGATCGGCTGCGGGCGTCGGAGACGTTCGACCAGGGCTTCGCGACGAGCGAGTATCTCGCCGCGTCCTGGCTGGACCAGGCCTGGCACTCGCTCTCGGCCACGGAGGCAGCGGAGGAGATCGACGTCGACGCCTTCGAGGAGGCGGCGCTGGCCGAGGTCGGGCTCGACAACCCGGCCGTGCCGACGCGCTATTCGACGGCCTACTTCGCGCACATCTTCTCCAGCGGGTACGGTGCGGCATACTACGCCTATATCTGGAGCGAAGTGCTCGACGCCGACACCGTGGAATGGTTCCGCGAGAACGGCGGCCTCACCCGTGCGAACGGGGAACGCTTCCGCCGCCGTCTCCTCGGCGTCGGCGGATCCCAGGACCCGCTCGAGGCTTACCGTGACTTCCGGGGACGCGACGCGGAGATCGCCCCGTTGCTCGCGCGCAGAGGCCTCGACACCTGATTCCCCCGAACGCGGATCACCCTGGCCGCCGGACGCGGCCCGCGCGCACGGCCGCGACGGAGCTACGCGGCGACATCAGCGGCCGCGCCCGGCGCAGGTCCGCTCTTTGTCGATACCGCGTAGACCACTCGTGCGAACTGGCCGACAGCACGGGCTGACACGAGCCGCAGCCGATCGGCGCCGATCCGTCGCGGAAGAAGCGGCACCCCCGCGGCCAGCACAACCGGGGCGAGCGAAATGGCGACCTCGTCGAGAGCTCCGGCATCGGCAAACTGCCCGACGAGCTCGCCGCCCCCGACGATCCAGACGTCACGGCCCGCCGCGGCCGCGCGGATGTCCGGAAGTGCATCCGCCACCGCTCCACGGACGAATCGCACATCCGCTCCGGCCGGAACCGGCAGGTCGCGCGTCGTGAAGACGAAGGTGGGGCGATCAGCGGAGATCTCGGCCCAGCGATCTGGATGCGCCAGCGCACCGGTCTCCCGCAGCATCCACTCATAGGTGGTCGATCCTTCGACCATCACTCCCGCGTTCTGCGGCAGAAGCGACGGGTCGGGCTCGGCACCGCCCTCCACGGCGAACAGCCAGTCCAGCGAATGGTGCTCATCGGCGATCCGGCCGTCGAGGGATGAGGCGGTGTCGAACAGGAAACGCGTCATGTGTCGCAGGCTACGCCGAGCCTCCGACATCCTCGCGCATGCGAACGGCGGCACCGTTCGGCGCCCGCGGTGAACGAGTCGACCGGCGCGGGACGCCGAGCGGGGTTCCCCTAGGCGCTGCGTCGTTTCCGAGCGAGCACGACCGTGGGCGGGGCGCCCTCCTCGACGGCCGCGCGCGTGACGACCACGCCGGTGACATCCGGCGTCGACGGGATCTCGAACATGATCGGACCGAGCACGTCTTCGAGGATCGCCCGCAGCCCGCGGGCACCGGTCTTGCGCGCCACCGCGAGATCGGCGATCGCGCGCAGCGCGTCCTCCTCGAAATCGAGTTCGACGCCGTCGATCTCGAACATCCGCTGATACTGCTTCACGAGCGCGTTCCGGGGCCCGGTGAGGATGTCGACGAGGGCGTCCTGGTCGAGCGGCGACACCGAGGCCACGACCGGCAGCCGCCCGATGAACTCCGGGATGAGGCCGAACTTGTGCAGGTCCTCCGGCAAGACCTCAGCGAAGAGATCGAGGTCCTTGTTCTTGTCGTGAAGCGGTGCTCCGAAGCCGACGCCGTGCTTGCCGACGCGGGCCGAGATGATCTCTTCCAGTCCGGCGAAGGCTCCCGCGACGATGAACAGCACATTCGTCGTGTCGATCTGCAGGAACTCCTGGTGCGGATGCTTCCGTCCCCCCTGGGGCGGTACGGAGGCGACCGTGCCCTCGAGGATCTTCAGCAGCGCCTGCTGCACGCCCTCGCCGGAGACATCCCGGGTGATCGAGGGGTTCTCGGCCTTCCGCGCGATCTTGTCGACCTCGTCGATGTAGATGATGCCGGTCTCGGCGCGCTTCACGTCGTAGTCGGCAGCCTGGATGAGTTTGAGCAGGATGTTCTCGACATCCTCGCCCACATAGCCGGCCTCGGTGAGCGCGGTGGCATCGGCCACCGCGAACGGCACGTTGAGGCGCTTCGCCAGAGTCTGCGCCAGGTAGGTCTTGCCGCAGCCGGTCGGGCCGAGGAGCAGGATGTTGCTCTTGGCGATCTCGACCTCCTCGGCCTTCTGCTCGGCCGGCTGAAGGGCGCTACGGGCGCGGACGCGCTTGTAATGGTTGTACACCGCGACCGCGAGGGAACGCTTGGCGGGCTCCTGGCCGACCACGTACTCCTCCAGGAACGAGAAGATCTCCCGCGGGGTGGGAAGCTCGAACTCCTCGCCCTCCGTCGCCGTGGACTCCGCCATGCGCTCGGCGATGATCTCGTTGCAGAGCTCGACGCATTCGTCGCAGATGTAGACGCCGGGACCGGCGATGAGTTGCTGCACCTGCTTCTGGCTCTTGCCGCAGAAGGAGCACTTGAACAGATCGGCGCTCTCACCGATTCGGGCCATGGTCGTCCTCCTTGCAGACGTCTCCTGGAACCGAGCCTAACCGCACCCTCTGACAGCGACGCGGATCGCCACGTCCGACTTTCGCCGTGCGGCGCACAGCGTCACCGTCAGTATCCGCCGGCGGCCGGTCCGCCCGCGAGAAGCGCCCGGCTCCCCGAGACGCCCAGGCGGGTGGCACCCGCGGCGACCATCGCCTCGGCGGCCTCCCGGGTGCGGATCCCGCCGGACGCCTTCACCTCGAGGCGGTCGCCGACGGTCTGCTTCATGAGCTCGACCGCATGAACGGTCGCTCCGCCGGCGGGGTGGAAACCCGTCGACGTCTTGACGAAATCGGCTCCCGCGGCCTCGGCGGCACGACAGACCGCGACGATCGCATCGTCGGGCAGCGCCGCGGACTCGATGATGACCTTGAGCACGGTCGGCGCCGGCACGGCGTCACGCACGGCTCGGATGTCGTCCTCCACGGCGCGGTAGTCCCCTGCGATGGCCGCGCCGACGTCGATCACCATGTCGACCTCGTCCGCCCCTTCCGCCACGGCCGTGCGCGCCTCGAGCGCCTTGACCGCCGAGTGATGCTTGCCACTCGGGAATCCGGCGACCACGGCGAGCTTCAGACCATCGGGAAGAGTCAGCGGGAGCATCGAGGGCGAGACGCACACACTGTAGACGCCGAGTTCGGCGGCCTCGGCGACGAGGGCATCGACATCGGCGCGCGTGGCCTCGGGCTTGAGCAACGTGTGGTCGATCATGCGGGCGAGATCGGCGGTCATGAGTCCTCCTGGAGGAAGGTTTCGCACGGGGACGGCGGGACGGGGGCGATGACGGCGGGAGCGGAAACCGCCGCTCCCGCCGTCGTCAGGCTGTCAGCCCTGGCGCTTGCGTGTGGTGAGCACCTGGTCGACGATCCCGTACTCCAGCGCCTCCTGCGCGGAGAGGATCTTGTCGCGATCGATGTCGCGATTGACCTGCTCGACCGGCTTGCCGGTGTGGCGCGCCATGGTCTCTTCGAGCCAGGTGCGCATGCGCAGGATCTCAGCCGCCTGGATCTCGATGTCGGACGCCTGGCCGTGACCGGCCTCGCCCATCGCCGGCTGATGCATCAGCACCCGGGCATTGGGGAGCGCCAGACGCTTGCCGGGGCTGCCCGCAGCAAGCAGCACGGAAGCCGCGGAGGCCGCCTGACCGAGCACGACGGTCTGGATCTGCGGCGCGACGTACTGCATGGTGTCGTAGATCGCGGTCATCGCCGTGAACGAGCCACCGGGCGAGTTGATGTACATCGTGATGTCGCGCTCGGCGTCCTGGCTCTCCAGCACGAGCAGCTGCGCCATCACATCGTCGGCCGAGGCGTCGTCCACCTGAACACCCAGGAAGATCACGCGATCCTCGAAGAGCTTGTTGTAGGGGTCCTGGCGCTTGAAGCCGTAGGCGGTGCGCTCCTCGAACTGCGGAAGGATGTACCGGCTGGAGGGCAGGGAACCTGCCGCACGGAAGGTGGGTGTGTACATGTGCTCTTCTCTCCTGCCTTACTTCGCCGCGGTTCCGCCGCCGCCGGAGACGTCGCTCGCGTGCTCACGGATGTGATCGACGAAGCCGTACTCGAGCGCCTGCTCTGCGGTGAACCACCGGTCGCGGTCACCGTCCTCGTTGATCTGCTCGACGGACTTGCCGGTCTGAGCGGCGGTGATCTCCGCGAGGCGGTTCTTCATCGACACGATCAGCTGGGCCTGGGTCTGGATGTCGCTCGAGGTCCCGCCGAAGCCGCCGTGCGGCTGGTGGAGCAGCACGCGTGCGTTCGGGGTGATGTAGCGCTTGCCCTTGGTGCCGCTGGTGAGCAGCAGCTGACCCATCGAGGCCGCCATGCCGATCCCGACGGTGACGATGTCGTTCGGCACGAACTGCATCGTGTCGTAGATCGCCATTCCTGCGGTGATCGATCCGCCCGGAGAGTTGATGTAGAGATAGATGTCCTTCTCCGGGTCCTCCGCGGCGAGAAGAAGGATCTTCGCGCAGATCTCATTGGCGTTCTCGTCCCGCACCTCTGAGCCGAGCCAGATGATGCGGTCCTTGAGCAGCCGGTCGAAGACACTCGTCGCGACGAGGGGTTCTGCAGCCATGTGAGCTCCTGTTCCGATGTTCGGTGATTCGAATCTACCGGCGCGCCGGCCGGCGACTCCCCGTGTTCGCCCTCGGCATAGCGCGCGGCGAGGGCGTCGCGCGCAGACACGAGAAGGGGCGGATGCCGTTCGGCATCCGCCCCTTCTCGATTGGCTCACTCGACCGCGTCGGCGTCCGCTGCCTTCTTGGGCTTGCGCGTGCGCTTGGGCTTCTCCTCGGTGGGCGCCTCGTCCGCCGAGGCCTCCTCGACGGCGGGCTCCTCGGCCGGAGCCTGCTCCGCGGCGTCTTCCTCAGCGGCGTCCTCGGCGAGGCCCAGGACCTCGGTGAGATCGACGGCCTTGCCGTTGCTGTCGACGACGGCCACCTTGCTCAGTGCGATCGCGACCGCCTTGTTGCGGGCGACCTCACCGGCGAGCGAGGGCAGCTGGTTGCTCGACTGCACCGCCTGCAGGAAGTCCTGCGGGGAGAGTCCGTACTGCGCGGCGGTCTGGATGAGGAACTGGGTGAACTCCTCCTGCGAGACCTGCACGTCGGTGTTCTCGGCGATCGTGTCCAGCAGGACCTGCACGCGGAACTGACGCTCGGTGGCGAGGGTCACCTCGGCGCGGTGCTCGTCGTCCTCCAGACGCCCCTCGCCCTCGAGGTGGCTGTGCACCTCGTCCTCGACCAGCTGCGGCGGCACGGGGATGTCGACCTTCTCCAGAAGCGTCTCCATGAGGCTGTCGCGCGCGGCGTTGGCCTGCCCGATGAGGGCCTGCTGCTCGACGCGCTCGCGGAGGCTGTCGCGCAGCTCAGCGATCGTGTCGAACTCGCTGGCCATCTGGGCGAAGTCGTCGTCGGCCTCGGGCAGCTCTCGCTCCTTGACGCCGGTGACCTTCACCGAGACCTCGGCGTCCTCGCCTGCGTGGTCACCGCCGACCAGCGTGGAGGTGAAGGTGGTGTCCTCGCCCGCGGTGAGGGAGTCGACCGCCTCGTCGATGCCGGCGAGCAGCTCGCCGGACCCGATCTCGTAGGACACGCCCTCGGCGCGATCGATCTCGTTGCCGTCGATGGTCGCGACGAGGTCGAGCTCGACGAAGTCGCCGGTCTTGGCCGGGCGGTCCACCGGGATCAGGGTGCCGAAGCGGGCACGCAGCCGGTCGAGCTCGGCGTCCAGCGCCGCCTCGTCCGCCTCGGCAGCGTCGACCGTGACGGTGATGCCGTCGAGCTCCGGCATCGGGATCTCGGGGCGGACATCCACCTCGATGTCCACGAGCAGGTCGCCCGAGAAGTCCTTCTCGTCGGGCCACTGGGTGATGTCGGCGGTCGGGCGGCCGATCACGCGCAGCTTGTGCTCGGCGACCGCCTCGCGGAAGAACTCGTCGAGGCCCTCGTTCGCGGCGTGCTCGATGACCGCGCCACGACCGATGCGCTGGTCGATGATGGGCGGCGGAACCTTGCCCTTGCGGAAGCCGGGGATCTGCACGTCCTGAGCGATGTGCTCGTAGGCGTGCTCGATGCTGGGCTTGAGGTCCTCAGGGGTGACCGTGATCGTGAGCTTGACCCGCGTCGGGTTCAGCTGCTCGACGGTGCTGTTCGCCATACTGCTGTGTTCTCCTTGTGGTTGTCCGGCCGGAAACTTCCGGACCGCAAGACGTAGGGCCGTGGTCGGGGCGACAGGATTTGAACCTGCGACTTCCCGCTCCCAAAGCGGGTGCTCTACCAAACTGAGCTACGCCCCGGATCAGCCCGCACGCGGGAAGGCCCCCACGAGTCTAACGGACGTGAGCATCCCCGGCGGACATGAACATCGTCGACGTCCGCTATGCTTATCCGGTTGCCCCGCTTCCGCGGAGGCAGCCGCGGGGCAGTAGCTCAATGGTAGAGCCTCAGTCTTCCAAACTGATTACGCGGGTTCGATTCCCGTCTGCCCCTCCACCCTTCCCGCTCGCGACCGCCGTCCTGGCGCGTCCGGGCGTCATGACGCGCCAGGACCGGGCGCCGACGTGCGCCACGGTGTCTCCCGGCCCGCACGCCGATGCCCCGCACGTCAACGGCTGCCCGCGACACGAAGCACGGGACGACGCACGTGTATCGGCGCAGCGCACGGGCGCCATGCGAAAGAACCCCCGCCGGACGGCAGGGGTTCTTTCTGAGGATCGAGGTCAGGACTGACCGCGGCGCGCGCGCAGCTCCGTGAGCGCGTCGTCGAGGAGCTGGTCTGCCTCCTCGTCGGTGCGGCGCTCCTTCACATACGCCAGGTGCGTCTTGTAGGGCTCCGCCTTGGCGATCGCCGGAGGATTGCTCTTGTCCCGGCCGGCCGGCAGACCGGAGTGCGGGTGGTCGATGACCTCCGGAATCTCCTCGTCCGGCAGGCCGGCCGCGAAGTAACGGACCGTCTCATTGCCCAGACCGTCCCAGTAGGACACCGCGATGCGGTCGGCGTGGTAGCCGTGGTCCTGTTCGCCCATCGGCCCGGAACCGACCCGGGTACCGCGAATTGCGCTGCCGCCTGTTGCCATCAGAGCACCTCGAACTTCGTAATCAGACCCAGAGACACGATCGCGACGAACCACACCAGCGCCAGCACCACCGTGAAGCGGTTGAGGTTCCGCTCGGCGAGCCCGGACGAGCCGACGGCGGACGACATGCCGCCACCGAACATGTCGGACAGTCCCCCGCCCCGTCCCTTGTGGAGGAGGATGAGGAGGGTCAGCAGGACGCTGGTGATGCCCAGCAGCACCTGCAGCACGAACTCAAGAATCTGCACGGAGATTGGCCTTTCGCTCGGGCCGGACGACCCGCGTAGTGATCCATTATACGGATACGGCGCCGCCCCCTGCCGGAGGCGACGCCGTCCGAAGCGTCAGACGCCGACGTGGCTGCGGTAGCGGATGATCGACGCGAACTCGTCGACCACCAGGCTCGCGCCGCCGACGAGAGCCCCGTCGACATCGGGTTCCCGCATGAAGCTCGCGATATTGGCGGCCTTCACCGATCCTCCGTACAGGATGCGGGTGCGCGCGGCGGCATCCTCGTCGAGTTCCTCGGCGACCACGGCGCGCAGCGCAGCGCAGACGTCCTGCGCCTGCGCCGGAGTCGCGGCCTGGCCGGAGCCGATCGCCCACACCGGCTCATAGGCGACGACGATGTCCGCCGATGCGGCGACGCCGGACAGGGCAGCGCGCAGCTGCGCGACCGGCACGGCGCTGGCGCCGTGCTTCTCGAGGTCCTCGGCGGTCTCGCCGACGCAGATCACCGGGACGAGGCCGTTCCGCAGCGCGGCGGCGACCTTGTCGGCCACCACGTCATCGCCCTCATCGTGGTACTCGCGCCGCTCCGAATGGCCGATGATGACGTAGCGCACGTCCAGCTTCGCGAGGAAGACACCGGAGATCTCGCCGGTGTACGCGCCCTTGTCATGGCGCGACAAATCCTGCGCACCGAGCGCGAACGGGATCCGGTCGGCATCGATCAGCGTCTGCACGCTGCGCAGGTCGGTGAAGGGAGGGAACACCCCGACCTCGACGGAGTCCGTGTCGTGCTTGGCGTCCTTGAGTGCCCAGTGCAGCTTCTGCACGAAGGCGACCGCCTGCAGGTGATCGAGGTTCATCTTCCAGTTCCCCGCGATGAACGGTGTGCGCTTGCTCACGCTGACCTCCGAAGTCATCATGCATCCCATCCCAGTGCCTCGAGACCGGGCAGCTTCTTGCCCTCGAGGAATTCCAGGCTCGCGCCGCCGCCGGTCGAAATGTGACCGAAGTCGTCGTCGGCGAAGCCGAGCTGCCGTACCGCGGCGGCGGAGTCTCCGCCCCCGACCACCCCGAGGCCGTCGACCTCGGTCAGCGCGCGCGCGACCGCGCGCGTGCCACCGGCGAAGGCGGGGAACTCGAACACGCCCATCGGCCCGTTCCAGAACACCGTCTTCGAGCTCGCGATGAGCTCGGCGAAGTGCTTCGCCGTCTCGGGCCCGATGTCCAGGCCGATGCCCGCTGCACCCGCCGCGGTGTTCTCGATTCCGTCGACCGTCGTCACCTCGTGCGCCGCGTCTGCCGCGAACCGGTCGGCCACGACGACATCGGTCGGGAGCACTAGCTCCACGCCGCGCTCTCTGGCCTCGGCGATGTAGCCGCGCACGGTGTCGAGCTGCTCCTCCTCGAGGAGGCTCGCCCCGACGGCCTTGCCCTCTGCCGCGAGGAACGTGAACAGCATCCCGCCACCGACGAGGATCCGGTCGACCCGCGGGAGCAGGTGGGAGATCACGCCGAGCTTGTCGCTCACCTTCGACCCGCCCAGAACCACGGTGTAGGGGCGCTCCGGGCGCTCGGTGAGGCGGTCGAGCACCTCGAGCTCCGCGGCGATCAGGAGACCGGCTGCGGAGGGCAGGATCTCGGCGAGCTCATACACGCTCGCCTGCTTGCGGTGGACGACGCCGAAGCCGTCAGACACGAGCGCATCGCCCAGCGCGGCCAGCCCGTTGGCGAAGGCGGCGCGCTCCGCGGCGTCCTTCGAGGTCTCCCCCGGGTGGAAGCGCAGGTTCTCGAGCACGACGACGCCGCCGTCCTCCAGGGCGGCGACCGCCTCCTGGGCCGACTCCCCCACGGTGTCGCGTGCGAACGCGACCGGCTGCCCCAGCAGCTCGGACAGCCGCTGGGCGACCGGCTCGAGACTGTAGGCGGGGTTCGGCTCGCCGTCTGGTCGGCCCAGGTGCGAGCAGACGATGACGCGCGCACCCTGATTGATCAGTGCGTTCAGGGTGGGCAGGGAGGCGCGGATGCGCCCGTCGTCCGTGATCTCCCCGTCCCGCAGGGGGACGTTGAGGTCACATCGGACGATCACCCTCCTCCCCTGGAGCGGCCCGAGCGAATCAAGGGTGCGCAGCGTCATCTCTCTCCTTAGAGTCGTTCGCCGACGTATTCCGTGAGGTCGACGAGGCGGCAGGAATAGCCCCACTCATTGTCATACCAGCTGGACAGCTTCACCTGGTCGTCGATCACGCGGACCAGGCCGGCGTCGAAGATCGACGAGTGCGAGTCGCCGACGACGTCGCTGGAGACGATCTCGTCATCGGTGTACTTCAGGATGCCCTTGAGCGGGCCATCCGCCGCCGCCTTGTAGGCCGCCTTGACCTCGTCGACCGTCACCGGGCGCGAGGCGGTCACCGTCAGGTCGGTGATCGAACCGGTGGGGACCGGGACGCGCAGCGCGAAGCCGTCGAGCTTGCCGGCGAGCTCCGGAAGGACCAGTCCGAGGGCCTTGGCGGCACCCGTCGAGGTGGGGATGATGTTCAGGGCAGCGGCACGCGCACGACGCAGATCGCGGTGCGGTCCGTCCATGAGGTTCTGGTCGGCGGTGTAGGCGTGGATGGTGGTCATCAGACCCCGCTCGATGCCGAACGCGTCGTTGAACACCTTCGCCAGCGGCGCGAGGCAGTTGGTGGTGCAGGACGCGTTCGAGATGACGTCGTCCTTCTCGGGGTCGTACGACTCCTCGTTGACGCCCATCACGAAGGTGGGGGTGTCGGTGGCCGGAGCCGAGATGATGACCTTCTTGGCCCCCGCCTCGATGTGAGCACGGGCCTTGGCGGCATCGGTGAAGTGGCCGGTCGACTCGATGACGATGTCGACGTCGAGCTCACCCCAGGGGAGGTTGGCCGGGTCCCGCTCAGAGAATGCCTTGATCTCCACGCCATCGACGATGATCGCATCGTCGCTGTCGTCGACCTCTGCGTCGAGACGACCCCAGATCGAGTCGTACTTCAGGAGGTGGGCCAGGGTCTTGTTGTCGGTGAGGTCGTTGACTGCGACGACCTCGAGGTCGGCGCCCTGGGCTCGCACCGCGCGGAACACATCACGTCCGATGCGACCAAAGCCGTTGATTGCGATCCTGGTGGTCACTGGTTTCCTCATGCTTCCCGCGCGGCGGAGACGCGTGTCGAGAGTGAACCGGGACCGAGGGAGTCCCGGCGGGCGAGCCGCCGGGACGCCCGTTGGTTAGGAAAGTACCAGGAGGCCAGAAGTCTTCTCCCGGGCCGCGAGGAAACGCTCCTGCACGTTTGCCCAGTCGACGATGTTCCAGAATGCCTTCACGTAGTCCGCGCGGACGTTCTTGTAGTCGAGGTAGTACGCGTGCTCCCACACGTCCAGCAGCAGGAGCGGGACGGTGCCGGCGGCGAACTGCGCCTGCTGGTCGAAGAACTGCTGGATGATCAGGTTCTCGCCGATGGAGTCCCAGAACAGGCCGGCCCAGCCGGAGCCCTGGACGCCGAGCGCCGCTGCGGTGAAGTGCGCCTGGAACTTCTCGAAGGAGCCGAAGTTCTCGTCGATCGCCGCCGCCAGCTCACCGGTCGGCTTGTCGCCACCCTCGGGCGAGAGGTTCGTCCAGAAGATCGAGTGGTTGGTGTGACCGCCGAGGTTGAACGCCAGGTCCTTCTCGAGCTTGTTCACGTTCGCGAAGTCGCCCTTCTCACGGGCTTCGGCGAGCTGCTCGAGCGCGGTGTTCGCGCCGTTCACATAGGCCCGGTGGTGCTTGTCGTGGTGGAGTTCCATGATGGCGGCACTGATGTGGGGCTCAAGAGCCGCGTAGTCATAGCCGAGCTCGGGGAGCGTGTACTTCGCCATTTCGCTTTCATCCAATCCGCGCAATGCGCTTGCTGATGATCTCCGGTCCCCGCGGTTGTGCGGAGGGAGCAGACGGCTCCATCCTATCGACGGCGACCGACGGCTGGCCCGGATCCGGCGGGTTCGTGACGCCCTGTTCCGGAGCTTTTCGCCGCCCCGTTCAGTCGTCGAGGGCGATCGGAACGGCTGCTTCCGTTCCGGGGACGCCCTCGTGCTGCGCGCGCTTGTCGGCCATCGCGAGCAGGCGGCGGATCCTGCCGGCGACAGCGTCCTTCGTCAGCGGCGGGTCGGCATGATGGCCCAGCTCATCCAGGCTCGCGTCACGGTGGCTGAGCCGGAGCTCGCCGGCGGAACGGAGGTGCTCCGGGATGTCATCGCCCAGGATCTCCAGGGCGCGCTCGACGCGGGCGCACGCGGCGACGGCGGCCTGTGCGGAGCGGCGGAGGTTGGCATCGTCGAAGTTGACCAGACGGTTCACGCCCGCGCGGACCTCGCGCCGCTGGCGGAGCTCCTCCCATGCCGCCGCGGCACGCTGAGCGCCGATCGCGCTGAGGATCGCACGGATCCCCTCCCCCTCGCGGATCACCACACGCGGAAGCCCGCGGACCTCGCGCGCCTTCGCAGCGACGCCCAGGCGGTGCGCCGCTCCGACGAGGGCCATCGCCGCCTCGCTCGTGGGGCAGGCGATCTCCAGCACGGCGGACCGCCCCGGCTCGCTGAGATTGCCGGAGGCCAGAAAAGCCCCCCGCCAGATTCCGGCCAGCTCCTCCCGGGAGCCGGTCGCCAGGCGGTTGGGGAGACCGCGGACGGGACGTCGGCGCTGATCGAGCAGCCCGGTCTGGCGGGCGAGGGTCTCCCCCGCATCGATCACCCGCACGGCCCAGCGTGCGCCGGTCGGGCTGGAGCTGCCCTGGACCTGGGCGATCTCAGGGCGCACGCCGAAGAGTCCGGCGAGGTCGCGCGCCACCCGGCGGGCGAGGGTCTCGGCGTCCACCTCTGCCTCGACCGCGACGCGGCCGGCGATCGAGTGCAGCCCACCGGCGAAGCGGAGGATCGTGGTGACCTCCGCGGCGCGGACCATGGGCGGTGCGTTGCGGACGGCGACCAGCTCGGCCTTGACGTCGGTGGTCAGTGACACGGGACTCCTCTTGCGCAGACGGCCGCCGCGAGAGCGGCGAAATGACAGTGGATCAGCCTACCCGGCTTGGCCGGTGCTCGCCGTCAGACGCGTATGCGAGTCACTCGCGTCCGAGGTCGCGGTGCAGCACGCGTACCGCGACGCCCGGGACGTCGGCGAGCCGGCGCCCCAGCTCCTCCGACATCGCCACCGAGCGGTGCTTGCCGCCGGTGCACCCGATCGCCACGGTGGAGTGGCTCTTGTTCTCCCGCTGATATCCCTCGAGAACCGGAACGAGCGCGGCCGCATAGGCGTCGAGGAAGTCCGTCGCGCCGGGGCGGGAGAGCACGTAGTCTCGGACGTCCTCATCCTGCCCGGTCTGGCCGCGCAGCTCCTCGATCCAGAACGGATTCGGAAGAAAGCGCATGTCAGCGATCAGATCCGCGTCCGTCGGCAGTCCGTACTTGAACCCGAAGCTCATGATGTTCACCCGGTGGCGGGCCTGCCAGGCCTCCCGGAACAGCTCGGAGACGTGGGTCGCGAGCTTGTGGATGTTGAAGTTCGAGGTGTCGATGATGATGTCCGCCGCCTCGCGGACCGGTGCCAGGCGCTCACGCTCGAGGTGTATCCCGTCGAGCAGACGCCCCTCTCCCTGAAGGGGGTGCGGACGGCGCACCGATTCGAACCGGCGCACCAGGACGTCGTCGGAGGCGTCGAGGAAGACGATGCGCACCGCACGATCGGACCGCAGGGCACGCGCGACCTCGGGGAAGTCGTCGAAGAGGTTCTGTCCGCGCACGTCCACGACGGCGGCGACCTTCGGATGCGCAGCCTCGGCGGTGTCGGTGAGATCGAGCAGCGGCCGCAGCATCGCGGGCGGCAGGTTGTCGACCACATACCAGCCGAGATCCTCGAGCGCGTTGGCGACCGTCGATCGTCCCGCCCCCGACATCCCGGTCACGATCAGGAACTCGCCCTCACCCGCGCTGCTCATGGTCCCTCCTCGCCCCCCAGCCTAGGGGGTGCGGACGCTCGGCGCCTCGCCAGGAGGCGACCCCGTCAGGTGTGCGCGGATCGCGGTCGCGAGAGCCGGCCCGACCCCCGGCACCTCACGGATCTCCTCCTCGCCCGCGGCGCGCAGCGCACTCACGGACCCGAAGTGGCGCAGCAGGGTCTTGATGCGTGCGGGACCGAGGCCCGGAACCTCTGCCAGCACGGTCGAGATGTCCCGACGTCGACGCTTGCGCTGGTGCGTGATGGCGAACCGGTGGGCCTCGTCGCGCAAGCGCTGCAGCAGGTAGAGCGCCTCGCTCGTGCGCGGGAGGATGACCGGATACTCCTCCCCCGGCAGCCAGACCTCCTCGAGCCGCTTGGCGATGCCGCACAGCGCGATCTCCGTGTGGCCGGCATCGCGGAGCGCCCGCGCAGCTGCCTCGACCTGCGGCCTGCCGCCGTCGACCAGCAGCAGCTGGGGCGGATAGGCGAAACGCCGCTTGCGCGGTGCAGCGGCATCGCTCCCCTCCTCGGCGGACTCACCGTCGTCAGCGGGGGCGTCGAGGTGGGCGAGGCGGCGACGCAGCACCTGGTACATCGAGTCGGTGTCGTCGGTCGTCTCAGCGATGCCGAACGTCCGGTACTGGTCTTTCCGGGGCAGGCCGTCCTCGAACACCACCATCGACGCGACCACGTTCGTGCCGCCGAGATGCGAGATGTCGTAGCACTCGATCCGCAACGGCGCCTCCGCCAACCCGAGCGCCTCTTGCAGGTCGTTCATCGCCTCCGTGCGGGCCGCGTAGTCGCTCGTGCGCCGGGTCTTGTGACGCACGAGAGCCTGCTGGGCGTTGATCGTCGCGGTGCGCATCAGCTCAGCGCGCTGGCCTCGCTGCGCGACCAGGATCTCCACGCGCTTGCCGCGGCGCTCGCGCAACCATTCCTCGAGCTCTGCCGCATCGTCCGGCAGGACCGGAACCAGGATCCGACGCGGGATGTCCCCGCCCGAGGCGTCACCGTACGCCCGCTGGAGGATCTGGTCGACGAGATCGGCGCCGCCGATGTCGATCTCCTTCTCGATCGTGGAGGCCCGCACGCCTCGCACCCGCCCGCCCCGGATGGTGAAGTGCTGAACGGCGGCGGCGAGCTCGTCCTCGGCGATCCCGAACAGGTCGGCGTCCTCGTCGGCGGGGAGCACGAGCGCGCTCTTGCCGAGCACGGCCTCGATCGCGGAGAGCTGGTCACGGTACCGCGCGGCTGCCTCGTAGTCCATCGCCGCAGACGCCTCCTGCATGCGCCGCGTGAGCTCGCGCGAGAAGCGCTCGTCCCCACCGGCCATGAATGACACGAAGTCGTCGACGATGGCGCGGTGCTCCTCGATCGTGACCTTCATCGAGCAGGGTCCGCCGCACTTGCCGATCTGGCCGGCGAAGCACGGCCGCCCGGTCTGCATGGCGCGCTTGTAGTTGGCGTCCGTGCAGGTGCGGATGGGGAATGCCTTGATCATCAGGTCGATCGTGTCGTGCACGGCCCACACCTTCGGATACGGGCCGAAATACCGCGCGCGCGGGATACGTCGATTGCGGGTGACGAAAACCCGGGGAGCCTCATCGCCCAGGCTCACCGCCATGAACGGATAGGACTTGTCGTCCCGGTACCGCACGTTGAAGGGCGGATCGAACTCCTTGATCCACATGTACTCCAGCTGGAGCGAGTCGACGTCGGTGGCGACGACGGTCCACTCCACGCTGCGCGCGGTCATCACCATCCGACGGGTGCGCTCATGCAGCGTGCGCAACGGGGCGAAGTAGTTCGACAGCCGCTGCCGCAGGTTCTTCGCCTTCCCGACGTAGAGCACGCGTCCGTCGGCATCGCGGAAGCGGTAGACGCCGGGGTCGGTGGGGATCTCACCCGGCCGCGGCTTGTACGCCAGCTCCTGGGCCATCAGCGCGTGCCGCCCTCCTTCGCCAGGATCTCGGCGAGGAAGCGTCCGGTGTGGCTCCGCTCGCTCGCAGCGATCTTCTCCGGGGTGCCGACCGCGATCACCTCGCCTCCCCCCGACCCTCCCTCGGGGCCCAGATCGATGACCCAGTCCGCGGACTTGATCACGTCGAGGTTGTGCTCGATCACCACGACGGTGTTTCCCTTGTCCACCAGGCCGTTGAGCACTTCGAGGAGCTTGCGGACGTCTTCGAAGTGGAGGCCGGTGGTCGGCTCGTCGAGGACATAGATGCTGCGTCCGTTGCTGCGACGCTGAAGCTCGGTGGCCAGCTTCACGCGCTGCGCCTCGCCACCAGACAGCGTTGTCGCCGACTGTCCGAGCCGCACGTAGCCCAGGCCGACGTCGACGAGGGTCTTGAGGTAGCGGTGGATCGCCTGGATGGGCTCGAAGAACTCCGCGGCCTCGACGATGGGCATCTCCAGCACCTCGGCGATGTTCTTGCCCTTGTAGTGCACGGCCAGGGTGTCGCGGTTGTAGCGCTTGCCATGACACACCTCGCAGTCCACATAGACGTCGGGGAGGAAGTTCATCTCGATCTTGATCGTGCCATCGCCGGAACAGGCCTCGCAGCGGCCACCCTTCACGTTGAAGCTGAAGCGACCGGGCAGATATCCGCGCACCTTGGCCTCCGGCGTCTCGCTGAACAGCGTGCGGATGCGATCGAAGACGCCGGTGTATGTCGCCGGGTTGGAGCGCGGGGTGCGACCGATCGGCGCCTGGTCGACATGCACCACCTTGTCGAGCTCCTCGATTCCGGTGACCCTGGTGTGCTTCCCGGGGACCGTCCTGGCGCCGTTGAGGCGCGAGGCGAGAACCTGGTAGAGGATGTCATTGACCAGGGAGGACTTCCCCGACCCGCTGACGCCGGTCACCGCCGTCAGCACGCCGAGGGGGAACTCGGCTGTCACGTTCTTCAGGTTGTTCGCCCGCGCCCCGACAACGGTCAGCATCCGCTTGCGGTCGATCTTGCGCCGTTTTGCCGGCAGGGCGATGCCCCGACGCCCCGCCAGGTAGTCGCCGGTCATCGAGGCGGTCTCGGCGAGCAGCTCTGCATAGGGGCCGGAGTGGACCACCTCGCCGCCGCCCTCGCCCGCGCCGGGCCCGATGTCGACGATCCAGTCGGCCGCCTCGATGGTCTCCTCGTCGTGCTCGACCACGATCAGCGTGTTTCCCAGACCGCGCAGGGTCAGCAGGGTCTCGATCAGCCGCCGGTTGTCCCGCTGATGCAGGCCGATCGATGGCTCGTCGAGAACGTAGAGGACGCCGGTGAGACCAGAGCCGATCTGGGTCGCGAGCCGGATGCGCTGCGCCTCGCCGCCCGACAGGGATCCCGCCGAGCGGCTGAGGTTCAGGTAGGACAGGCCCACCTGGAGCAGGAACTGCAGCCGCAGCTGGATCTCGCGCAGCACCTGCGCGGCGATCTTCGCTTCGCGATCGGTGAGCGTCAGCTCCCGCATGAAGCTCTCCGCATCGACGAGGCTGAGGTGGGAGACCTCGGCGATCGAGCGCCCCTGCACCAGGACGGCGAGCACCTCGGGCTTGAGGCGGTTGCCTTCGCACACCGGGCACGGCACCTCACGCAGATACTCGGCCCAGCGGGCGCGCTGATTGTCGCTCTCGGCCTGCATGTACTGGCGCTCGATGTAGGGCACCACGCCCTCGAAGCCGGAGGTGTAGCGCATCTCCCGGCCATAGCGGTTCTTCCACTTGACCGTCACGTTGTAGTTGTCGCCGTGGAGAACAGCTTCCTGCACGTCGACGCGCAGATCCCGCCACGGAGTGTCGAGGTCGAAGCTCAGATCACGCGCCAGGCCTTCGAGGAGTCGCTCGTAGTACTGGAACAGCCCCTTGCCCTGCGTGGTCCACGGGATGATGACGCCCTCGCGGATCGACAGGTCCTCGTCGCCGAGCATGAGCTCGACGTCGACGGACATCCGCGTACCGAGCCCGGAGCACGCCGGGCAGGCGCCGAAGGGCGCGTTGAACGAGAACGTGCGCGGCTCGATCTCGGTGAGGGCGATCGGGTGCCCGTTGGGGCAGGCGAGCTTCTCGGAGAACGACTGCCATGCGGCCTCGCCCTCCTCGTCGACGAAGTTGACCTGGACGATGCCGCCGGTCAGGCCGAGCGCCGTCTCGACGGAGTCGGTGATGCGCCCCAGGTTGTCTCCGCTGGCGACCAGGCGGTCGACGACCACCGCGATGTCGTGCTTGTAGCTCTTCTTCAGGGTCGGCGGCTCCGCGAGCTGGACGAGTTCGCCGTCGACGATGGCACGCGAGTAGCCCTTGGCTCCGAGCTCACGGAAGAGATCGACGAACTCGCCCTTCTTCTGCGACACCACCGGGGCGACGATCTGATAGCGCGTGCGCTCTGGCAGGTCCATGAGCTGGTCGGCGATCTGCTGAACCGTCTGCCGTTGGATGCGCTCGCCGCACTCGGGACAGTGCGGCACGCCGATGCGCGCCCAGAGGAGGCGCATGTAGTCATAGATCTCGGTGATGGTTCCCACCGTCGACCGCGGGTTGCGGTTCGTCGACTTCTGGTCGATCGAGACGGCAGGACTCAGACCCTCGATGAAGTCGACGTCCGGCCGGTCGACCTGGCCGAGGAACTGCCGCGCGTAAGCGCTCAGCGACTCGACGTAACGACGCTGGCCCTCGGCGAAGATCGTGTCGAACGCGAGCGACGACTTGCCAGAGCCCGACAGCCCGGTGAAGACCACGAGAGCATCCCGCGGGATCTCCAGATCAACGTTCTTCAGGTTGTGGACGCGGGCCCCGCGGACACTCAGTTTTCCAGCGTTTGCAACAGGAACGATCGGCACCAGACAAGTCTAGGAGGGGCCACCGACATCGGCCTCGCGCCGGCCGGCCGGGCTGTTCGCGGTGCGCGGAACGGCATCGGCCGAACCCGATCGGCGGCACCGGGTGTGACTCACTGCGGCTGCGGCCCCGCAAAGGGGCCCAGGCCGTCGCGCACCGCGGCGACCTCCGCAACGCTCATCCCGACGCGTGCCATCACCTGACGCGGAACGTCGAGGGCGCGCTCGCGCAGCGCGCGCCCCTGCGGTGTGAGGGCGATGTCCAGGCGCCGTTCGTCGGCCGCGCTCCGGGCCCGCACGATCAGGCCGTCGGCCTCGAGTCGCTTCACGAGGGGCGATGCGGTCGCCGGGTCCAACGCCAGGGCGGCGGCGAGCTCTCCGAGCGACCGGGGCGACTCCTCCCAGAGAGCGAGCATGACGAGGTACTGCGGATGCGTGAGCCCGAGGGGCTCGAGGATCGGGCGGTAGATCGACACGATGTTCCGCGCCGCCGTCACGACGGCGAAGCACAGCTGGTTGTCGAGCAGCAGCAGCTCGTCCGGGGTCGGCTCGTCCACCCCGTGATTCTACTGGAAATACCATCATGCACGAATCATTAGTACACTAAACACTATGAGCGACAGCGAACGCCCACCCCTCCGCGAACGCATCCGCGAGGCCGGCGGCCTTTACACCTACCTGAACACGCGCCTGGTCAAGTTCGCCGGACCGCCCTCGGTCGGGCCCTACGAGACGGAGCCGGAACCGGTACGCACCGAACGCCCCTGTCCGCTGTGCCAGCACCCGATGTCGGCGCACACCTTTGATCGCAGCGGCCCGAAGCCGCTCATGCACTGCCCCTGAGACCGACCTCCGGTTCATTCGCGTCGTGGAACTCGCGCGCCACGTCGATCCAGAACAGCAACCGCTCGTCATCGGCCACCGCGTCGGCAGACACCGCGAGCCAGCCCGCCCCCATCGACCGTCGCGACGGCCCCATCTCGGCGATGCGCGCACCGGGGAGCAGCTGAAGCTCCGCGCTGCGCTCGGGATCGACCCGCACGAGCACGTCGCCCGCTCCCCAGGCCGCCACCAGGATGCGGCCGTCCACGAGGAACGCCAGGCTGCCGAACATCCGCTTCTCCTCGTAGCCGCCCGGCCCACGCCCGGGAAGCAGCGCGCGGATACGATCGGCCAGGGCCGCTCTCTCCTCGTCCATGCCGTCACCCTCCCCCGATCTGACCGGCTCCGCCGCACCCGTCGCCGCAACGCCGGTCAGGCGTGACCGGCGCGCTCCATCGCCCGCAGCTCCTTCTTCAGGTCCTGCACCTCATCGCGCAGCCGCGCGGCCAGCTCGAACTTCAGCTCACCCGCAGCCGCCAGCATCTGCTCACTCAGATCGGCGATCATTCCCTCGAGCTGCTGAGCGCCCTCCGCAGCGATCCCGCCCTGGCGCAGACGCGGGGTGGGGCTCTTCTTCTTCCCGCCGCCCTTGCCACGCTGCTCCATGAAGGCCGCCGTGTCTGCGCCCTCGCGGGCAAGGACCTCGGTGATATCGGCGATCCGCTTGCGCAGAGGCTGCGGATCGATGCCATGCTCGGCGTTGTATGCGAGCTGCTTCTCCCGGCGCCGATCCGTCTCCTCGATGGCGTTGCGCATCGAGTCGGTCATCGTGTCTGCGTACATGTGCACCTCGCCGGAGACGTTGCGTGCGGCGCGGCCGATCGTCTGGATGAGCGAGGTGCCGGAGCGCAGGAACCCCTCCTTGTCGGCGTCGAGGATCGCGACGAGAGAAACCTCCGGCAGGTCGAGCCCCTCCCGCAGCAGGTTGATGCCGACGAGCACGTCATAGACCCCGGCACGCAACTCGCTCAGGAGCTCGACCCGGCGAAGAGTGTCGACGTCCGAGTGGAGATAGCGCACGCGGACGCCGTGCTCGCCGAGGAAGTCTGTCAGCTCCTCCGCCATCTTCTTCGTCAGGGTCGTGACGAGCACACGCTCATCGCGATCGACGCGGAGACGGATCTGCTCGAGGAGGTCGTCGATCTGGCCCTTGGACGGCTTGACGACGATCTGCGGGTCGACCAGTCCGGTCGGACGGATGATCTGCTCGACGACTCCGTCCGCGATCCCCATCTCGTATTTGCCCGGGGTCGCCGAGAGATAAACCGTCTGCCCGATGCGCTCCTTGAACTCGTCCCAGCGCAGCGGGCGGTTGTCCATCGCACTGGGCAGCCGGAACCCGTGCTCGACCAACGTGCGCTTGCGCGAGGCGTCGCCCTCGTACATCGCCCCGATCTGGGGCACCGTCACATGCGATTCGTCGATCACCAGCAGGAAGTCATCGGGGAAGAAGTCGAGCAGTGTGTGCGGCGGCTCACCAGGCTGCCGGGCGTCGAGGTGCCGCGAGTAGTTCTCGATGCCGGAGCAGAAGCCGAGCTGCTGCAGCATCTCCAGGTCGAACGTCGTCCTCATGCGCAGTCGCTGGGCCTCGAGCAGCTTGCCCTGCCGCTCGAACTCCGCCAGGCGCTGCTCGAGCTCGGTCTCGATCGTGCCGATGGCACGCTGGACGACATCGGTTCCCGCGACATAGTGCGAAGCGGGGAAGATGGGCACCGCATCGAGCCGAGCGATCACCTCGCCGGTGAGCGGGTGCAGCGAGTACAGCGCCTCGATCTCGTCGCCGAAGAGCTCGATGCGGATCGCGTGCTCCTCGTAGACCGGAATGATCTCGATGGTGTCGCCCCGTACCCGGAAGTTGCCTCGGGAGAAATCGACGTCGTTGCGGTTGTACTGCATCGCGATGAACTGCCGGATGAGCGCATCCCGGTCGTAGCGCTCACCCACCTGCAGCGCGACCATCGCCCGGAGGTACTCCTCCGGAGCACCGAGGCCGTAGATGCAGGACACCGTCGAGACCACCACGACATCCCGTCTGCTCAGCAGGGAGTTCGTCGTGGAATGCCGCAGCCGCTCCACCTCCGCGTTGATCGAGGAGTCCTTCTCGATGAAGGTGTCTGTCTGCGGCACATAAGCCTCTGGCTGGTAGTAGTCGTAGTAGGAGACGAAATACTCGACCGCATTGTTCGGCATCAGCTCGCGGAACTCGTTCGCGAGCTGCGCCGCCAGGGTCTTGTTGTGCGCCAGGACCAGCGTGGGGCGCTGCACCTGCTCGATGAGCCACGCCGTGGTGGCAGACTTGCCGGTTCCGGTCGCGCCGAGCAGCACGACGTCCGTCTCTCCAGCGTTGATGCGCGCGGCGAGCTCCGCGATGGCCTTCGGCTGGTCGCCGCTGGGCTCGTACTCGCTGACGACCTCGAAGGGACGAACGCTGCGCGTTGGTTGCATGTGATCAGCCTACGAGGCGCCTCGGACACCGGACCTGGACGCCGGCCGGAAGTGCCCGATCTACGGAGGTTGCCCCGATCTGCGGGCGGCTTCCCGGCATCCGCCCGCGGAGCGGGACAAACACCGCGGATCGGGCGGTCCCCACGCCGGGACGGTGGCCGTGGCAGAGCCAGCGAGGCCGCTCGCCGGGGCCGCGGCAGCGGGCGCCCACCCCGAGGCGATGCTGTGCGCGCCGAAGAACCCCCCGGTGAACACCACCAGCCCGACCAGGATCACCGGGATCGATGGCACCAGCAGCACGGTCGCGCCCGCCGCGGTGACGCCGATCGCCGCGAGCAGCACGCGGCGGCGCCCCTGCCGCACGGCGAGGGCGCCCGCCCAGGATGAGGTGATCGTCCCGGCGAGGTAGGCCAGGAAGAGCAGTGTCGCGGCCGCGGTCGGCAGCAGGAACGGCGGCGCTTCCAGGTGGAAACCGAGGTAGTTGTACATCGCGGCGAACGCCCCCATCAGCACGAAGCCGATGATGTACAGCCCCAGCGGGACGGGCGCGCGGATCGCGCCCGTCAGCCGTGCGACGACGCTGCCGCCCTTCTCGCGCATCCGAGCTGGCACGAAACCGCGTGACCGCGGCACGAGGATCAGGAACAGCACAGCGGCCACCGCGCACACCAGGGACACCGCGCCCATCCCGGCACGCCAGCCGATCGCATCGCCGAGGGGACCGGCGATGAGACGACCGGCGAGACCGCCGATCGACGTGCCGGAGATGTAGCTGCCTGCTGCGGCCGCGGCGTGCCCGGCCGCGACCTCCTCACTGAGATAGGCGAGCGCGATCGCCGGCACGGCGGCGAGGGCGATCCCCTCCACGAATCGCATCCCGAGAAGAACAGCGATGGTGCCGCTCCAGGGAGCGACGAGCCCGAGCACGGTCGCCACCGCGATTCCGACCGCCATCGCCGGCACGCGACCGACGCGGTCTGCCACCACCGACCACGGAATGACACCGATCGCGACCCCGAGGGTCGCCATGGACACCGCCAGGGCCGCCGTTGCCGGAGACACCCCCAGGTCGGGTCCGAGAAGCGGAAGCACAGCCTGCGGCGAGTACAGCTGCGCGAACGTCGCGATACCCGCGCAGAAGAGGCCGAGGATGAGGCGGCGGTACGCCCTGCTCCCCCGCTCGTGCCCGGTGAAGCCGTCGCCCGGCGGGGCACCCGTCACCATCGCGCCGCCTCCCGGGCATCGGCGCGCCGCCCCGTCGGCCGGGCGCAGCCGGCTATACCGAAAGCCGTGCCCACAGCGCGTCGGCCTGCGCGAGGGTGCTCTCGAGCGTCCCGGAGGTGTCGATGATCACGTCGGCCACGGCCCGCCGCTCCGCGTCGGTCGCCTGCGCCGCCACGCGCGCTCTCGCCTGTTGCTCGTCCAGACCGCGCAGGTCGACCAGACGACGGACGCGCTGCTCGGCCGGCGCGTCTGCGACGACGATGAGGTCCCAGTGGTCGTCGGAGCGCGTCTCGACGAGGAGGGGGATGTCGTAGACCACGATGGCATCGGCGTCAGCGGCGAACACGGCGTCGAGCCGGCGGGCGGCCTCGGCGCGGACCGCCGGGTGCACGATGCCGTTGAGCGTCGCGACGCGCTCGTCGTCACCGAAGACACGGGCACCCAGCGCAGCACGGTCCAGGGAGCCGTCTGCGGCGATGACGTCGTCGCCGAATGCCTCCGCGATGTCGCGCAGAACCACGCTTCCGGGCGCCTGCACATCGCGTACGATCTGGTCGGCGTCGATGACGACGGCGCCGTGCGTGGCGAGGCGGCGCGCGATGGTCGACTTGCCCGAGGCGATGCCACCGGTGAGTGCGATGAGAGGCATGTCATCGATCCTGTCATGAACGACCGACGCGGAAACGCGGAACGGGCCGCCACCCGGAGGTGACGGCCCGTTCGCTGGGCTGTGAGCTTCTCAGCTCAGGCGTTGCCGCCAGACAGCTTCTCGCGGAGAGCCGCGAGCGCCTCGTCGTCGGCGAGGGTGCCGGCACCAGCGGAGTCGCTCGAGAACGTCTGCGCGGGGCTGAAGGTCTCGCCGGCCTCGGCCTCGGCCTCTGCGGCCTTGACGACCTGGGCCTTGTGCGCCTCCCAGCGGGCCTGAGCAGCGGCGTACTCCTGCTCCCACTTCTCGCGGGCCTCGTCGAAGCCCTCGAGCCACTGGTTGGTCTCCGCGTCGAAGCCCTCGGGGTACTTGTACTCGCCGTTCTCGTCGTACTCGGCGAGCATGCCGTACAGCGCCGGGTCGAACTCGGTGCCGTACGGGTCGACGGAGTCGTTGGCCTGCTTCAGCGAGAGCGAGATGCGGCGACGGTCGAGGTCGATGTCGATGACCTTGACGAACACCTCCTCGCCCACCGAGACGACCTGCTCGGCCAGCTCGACGTGCTTCGCGGACAGCTCCGAGATGTGCACGAGGCCCTCGATGCCATCGGCGACGCGGACGAACGCACCGAACGGAACCAGCTTGGTGACCTTGCCCGGCGTGATCTGACCGATCGCGTGGGTGCGGGCGAAGACCTGCCACGGGTCCTCCTGCGTCGCCTTGAGCGACAGGGAGACGCGCTCGCGGTCGAGGTCGACCTCGAGGATCTCGACGGTGACCTCCTGGCCAACCTCCACGACCTCGCTGGCGTGCTCGATGTGCTTCCACGACAGCTCAGAGACGTGCACGAGGCCGTCAACGCCGCCGAGGTCCACGAACGCACCGAAGTTGACGATCGACGACACGACGCCCTTGCGGACCTGACCCTTGTGCAGGTTGTTGAGGAACGTGGTGCGCGACTCGGACTGCGTCTGCTCGAGCAGAGCGCGACGGCTGAGAACGACGTTGTTGCGGTTCTTGTCGAGCTCCAGGATCTTCGCCTCGAGCTCCTGCCCCAGGTAGGGGGTGAGGTCGCGGACGCGACGCAGCTCGATGAGCGAGGCGGGGAGGAAGCCACGGAGGCCGATGTCGACGATGAGGCCACCCTTGACGACCTCGATCACCTGACCGGTGACGACACCGTCGTTCTCCTTGACCTTCTCCACATCGCCCCAGGCGCGCTCGTACTGCGCGCGCTTCTTGGAGAGGATCAGACGGCCTTCCTTGTCCTCCTTCTGGAGAACGAGGGCCTCGACCTGATCGCCGACGGAGACGACCTCGTTGGGGTCGACGTCGTGCTTGATGGAGAGCTCGCGGGAGGGGATGACGCCCTCGGTCTTGTACCCGACATCGAGGAGGACCTCATCGCGGTCGATCTTGACGATCGTGCCTTCGATGATGTCGCCGTCGTTGAAGAACTTCAGAGTCTTCTCGACCGCGGCCAGGAAGTCCTCAGCAGATCCGATGTCGTTGATGGCGACCTGCTTGGCGGCCGGGGCGGTCGTTGCGTTAGTCATGTAGTGGGTTGTCCTTGTTCAGGGTGAGTCGGGCCCCGCCGACCCTGCCACGAGGCAGCCTGCGGAGGGCGGAGCGAGTGGATTTGGGATGTCATCCGTCGACAGGCGCGTGAAACCGCGTCACGACAGACACTTCAGATTAGCAGGCGAGGGGCCGCAATGACCACTTCTCTCCGAACGTCCGTCTGGGAGAATCGCGGCATGCCAGACCGCACGGACAAGCTTCTGCTCCTCGACACCGCGTCCCTGTACTTCCGCGCGTTCTACGGCGTGCCGGACACGGTCCGCTCGCCGGACGGCATGCCCGTCAACGCGGTGCGCGGACTGCTGGACATGATCGCGCGCCTCGTGCCGCTCAGCGAGGCGACCAGCACCATCGCCTGCTGGGACGACGACTGGCGCCCGCAGTGGCGCGTCGACCTGATCCCCTCGTACAAGGCGCACCGCGTGATCGAGGAGATCTCCGGCGGCCCGGACGTCGAGCAGACACCCGACCCCCTGGTCGCTCAGATACCCGTGATCCGGGACGCCCTCCGCGCGCTCGGCGTTCCGATCGTCGGTGCCGCAGAGCACGAGGCGGACGACGTGATCGGCACCCTGTCCGCCCGCGCCGACGCGCC
The DNA here is from genome assembly GCF_058349825.2 of Microbacterium longlingense. Classification (NCBI taxonomy): domain Bacteria; kingdom Bacillati; phylum Actinomycetota; class Actinomycetes; order Micrococcales; family Microbacteriaceae; genus Microbacterium; species Microbacterium longlingense. The sequence goes on along the minus strand of NZ_JBYRJA020000002.1, from coordinate 191,117 downwards.
GGTCGACATCGTGACCGGCGACCGGGACCTCTTCCAGCTGATCGACGACGAACGCGCCGTGCGTGTGATCTCCACCACGAAGGGCATGTCCCGTCTCGAGACGATGACCGACACGACCCTCGTCGAGCGCTACGGCGTGCACGCATATCAGTACGCCGACTTCGCCGTTCTGCGCGGCGACGCGTCCGACGGCCTCCCCGGAGTCCCCGGCATCGGGGAGAAGACCGCCGCCTCGCTCCTCTCCGCCCACGGAGACCTCGACGGCATCCGCGCGGCGGCCGAGCGCGGGGAGGGGATGACGGCGGGCGTCGCGGCGAAGGTGCTGGGCGCCGCCGACTACCTCGATGTGGCCCCCGCTGTCGTGCGGGTGGTCACGGATCTCCCGCTGGACCCGCCGGACGGGCAGCCCGCCCGCCCGGACGCGGATGCTGCGCTGGCTCTCGCCGAGCGCTGGGGCCTGGGCGCCTCGATGCAGCGCGCACTCGACGCCGTCGCGCACACCGCCTAGGCGGCACCCACGCTTCGCTCGCACATGTGCCCCCGGCTCGGGCTGCTCCCCCGTTTCGGGCCAAGGGAAGCGCACGCGCGCAGGGTCGTCATTCGGCGGCGGACAGCTCCTGCGAGACGCGGATCCACTCGTCGAGCTTCGTCGCTGCGCTGCCGTCGTCGATCACGGCCTCCGCGCGCTCCATCGCCTCAGCGAGACGCTGGACGATCGGTCGCTGCGCCTGCGACGCGTCGTGCGAGAGCTCATAGGCGACCAGCCCGGCTGCGGCGTTGAGGAGCACGATGTCGCGCACCGCGCCGCGCTCTCCCGCCAGCGTGTCGCGGAGGATCCGGGCGTTGCGCTGCGGATCGCCGCCGAGCAGGTCGGCGAGCTCCGCTCGCGGGATGCCGAGGTCGCGCGGGTCCAGGTCATGCTCGTGGATGTCGCCGCGGGTGACCTCCCAGATGCGGCTGTGGCCGGTCGTCGTCAGCTCATCGAGGCCGTCGTCGCCGCGGAACACCAGCGCCGTCGCGCCGCGCGTGCGGAAGACGCCGGTGATCAGCGGCACCCGGTCGAGCTGCGCGACGCCGACGGCGTTCGCCTCCGCGCGGGCGGGGTTGCACAGCGGACCCAGCATGTTGAACACCGTCGGCACGCCCAGCTCTGCGCGCACAGCGCCGGCGTGGCGGAAGCCCGGGTGGAAGGAGCCGGCCCACACGAAGGTGATGCCGACGCGGGCGAGCATCTCGGCCACGCCCTCCGGAGGAAGCGCCAGCTGCAGCCCGAGGGCGCCCAGCACGTCAGAGGATCCCGAGGCGGAGCTTGCGGCCCTGTTGCCGTGCTTGACCACCGGAACGCCCGCGGCGGCGATCACCACGGCCGCCGTCGTCGACACGTTCACCGTCCCGATCCGGTCCCCGCCCGTCCCGACGATGTCCACCACATCGCTGGAGACCGGCAACGGCGTCGCAGCGTCCAGAATCGCATCGCGGAACCCGACCACCTCGTCGATCGTCTCCCCCTTCACCCGGAGCGCCACGAGAAAGGCGGCGAGCTGGGCGGGGGTCGCTCTCCCGGCCATCACCTCACGCATCGCCCAGGTGGCGTCTGAGACACTGAGGTCTCCGCCGTTGAGGAGGGTGGTGAGGACATCCGGCCAGGTCAGCGCATGCGACATGGCTCAGATCCTACCGACGCGACACGCCGGACGACGGACACCGAAACCACGCGCACACGGCTCGGGCATCGCTGTTCCTTTGGGTTTCCCCAGGGGATTCACGGCCAGCTCTTAGGTTCTACTAAGTGCTCGCCCTGGCACATGGGGTTCGTCGTGGGCGTGATCCGGTCCCGAAATCAGCCATAATGGAGGAGTGATGACCTCAGCGACGTATGCCCCCGCGGCGAGAACCATCAAGAGGCCCAACCCGGTCTCCGTCGGAACCATCGTCTGGCTCGGCAGCGAGGTGATGTTCTTCGCGGGTCTCTTCGCGATCTACTTCACCCTCCGAAGCACCTCCCCCGAACTGTGGGCGGAGCGCACCGAGCTGCTGAACGTGCCGTTCGCGACGATCAACACGATCATCCTGGTGCTGTCCTCCGTGACCTGCCAGATGGGCGTCTTCGCCGCTGAGCGGATGCAGCCGTACTCGAAGAAGCAGCGCGGCATGCTCGGCTGGGGCATGGTCGAGTGGTTCTGGCTGAGCTTCGCGCTCGGCGCGATCTTCGTCTCCGGGCAGGTCTGGGAATACGCCCAGCTCGTCGCCGAGGGCATGCCCATCACCGCGGACTCCTACGCGTCGGCCTTCTATGTGACCACGGGCTTCCACGCCCTCCACGTCACCGGCGGCCTCATCGCCTTCCTCCTGGTCATCGGGCGGGCGTACGCGGTCAAGAACTTCACGCACAAGGAGGCGACCTCCTCGATCGTGGTGTCCTACTACTGGCACTTCGTCGACGTCGTCTGGATCGTGCTGTTCGCCGTCATCTACTTCCTGAAATAAGACCGGAGCTGATCCCGACATGGCACGAGAGAAGAAGCGCCGTTCGAACGGACGCCGCAGCCCCCTGGCCGCCGCCGCGCTCATCGGCGTCGGTCTGCTGATCACCGGTGGCGTGTACGCCGGTGCGGCGGCCGCCTTCGGAGCGACCGACCAGTCCGCTGTGACCGCGCAGGTCTCCGCGGAAGAGGGCGAGAAGCTGTTCCAGGCGAACTGCGCCACCTGCCACGGCCTCGACATGCAGGGCACGCCGAACGGACCGAGCCTCTTCGGCGTCGGCGAGCTCGCGGTGGAGTTCCAGATGACCACCGGCCGGATGCCGCTGCAGGCCCAGGGGCCCCAGGCTCCCCAGAAGCCCGCGCAGTTCACGCAGGAGCAGATCCTGTCGATCGCGGCCTGGGTGCAGTCCGTCGCGCCCGGACCGATGTACCCGGCAGAGCACTACATCGACGGAGGCGGCGATGTCGCCCGCGGTGCTGAGCTGTTCCGCATCAACTGCGCGATGTGCCACAACGTCGCCGGAGCGGGTGGCGCCCTCACGGAGGGCAAGTGGGCCCCCGGCCTGATGGAGACCAGCGCGCTGCACATCTACGCCGCCATGGCCACCGGCCCCCAGAACATGCCGGTCTTCGGCGACATGAACCTCTCCCCCGAGGACAAGCGCGACATCATCTCCGCTCTGCTCTACCAGCAGGAGGCCACCCAGGTCGGCGGCATGACGCTCGGCTCGCTCGGACCGGTCTCCGAGGGTCTGTTCGTGTGGATCTTCGGCATCGGCGCTCTCGTCGCCATCACGGTGTGGATCACCGCGAAGTCCAACTGACGCTTTTTATCGAAGAGGAACGTACGAGGAGCACCATGGCACACGACGACGACTCGCAGGCTCTCGACAGGGCCTATCAGCCTGATTCCGGGCTGGCCGTCGCAGTCAGCGATCCCGTGCAGAACCCGGGCCTGCCGCCGCACCGCGAGCGGATGACGGACAAGGATCCCCGCGCGGAGAAGGCCGCGGCCCGCACTGTCTACACGCTGTTCTACCTCTCGCTGGCCGGAAGCATCTGGGCGGTCGCCGCCTACATGCTCTTCCCCATCGAGAGCGGTCGTCTCATCGACATCCGCTACAACAACATGTTCATCGGCCTCGGCATCGGCCTCGCCCTGCTCTCGCTGGGCCTCGGCGCGATCCACTGGTCGAAGACGCTGATGTCGGACAAGGAGCACGTCGAGCTGCGCCACCCCACCCGTGGTGCCGAGCCGACGCGTGAGGGCGCCATCAAGGTGTTCGCAGACGCGAACGAGGAGTCCGGTTTCGGTCGTCGCAAGATGATCCGCAACTCGCTCTTCGCCGCCCTGGTCGCCTCGATCGTCCCCGGCGTGACGCTGTTCCGCGGCCTGGCGCCCTTCAACTCGCCCGAGAACCCGATCGCCGGCAACCCGGTGGCGCTGCTCGAGCGGACCATGTGGGAGACCGGCACTCGACTGGCCCGCGACCCGGAGGGGACCCCCATCCGCGCCGCTGACGTCACCATCGGCTCGGCCTTCCAGGTCATCCCGGAGAACCTCCACGACCTCGGCCACGACGACGGCTTCCTCAACGAGAAGGCCAAGGCCATCGTCCTGCTCATGCGCCTGCGCCCGGAGCAGCTCGACCCGGCGACGAACAAGCTCGACTGGACGTACGACGGCATCGTGGCGTACTCGAAGGTCTGCACGCACGTCGGCTGCCCTGTGGCGCTGTACGAGCAGCAGACCCACCACCTGCTGTGCCCGTGCCACCAGTCGCAGTTCGACGTGGCCAATGGCGCCGCCGTCATCTTCGGCCCGGCCGCTCGGCCGCTGCCGCAGCTGCCGATCACCGTCGACGACGAGGGCTACCTCGTCGCGCAGAGCGACTTCACCGAACCCGTCGGCCCGAGCTTCTGGGAGCGCCATTGAGTACCGCAACCGCCCAAAAGGCGACGAAGAACGACAAGCCCCTCGGCGGGCGCTTCGTCGGCGCGACAGCGAACTACATCGACGAGCGCACCAGCATCTCTGGGCTGATCAAGGAGCTCGGACGGAAGATCTTCCCCGACCACTGGTCGTTCATGCTCGGCGAGATCGCCCTCTGGGCCTTCGTCGTCGTCCTGATCTCGGGAACCTTCCTGACCTTCTTCTTCCAGGCCTCGATGGTCGAGACCCACTACACCGGCGCCTATGAGCCGATGGTCGGGATCCCGATGTCGGCCGCGATGGAGTCGACCCTGCGGATCTCCTTCGACGTCCGTGGCGGCCTCCTGGTGCGTCAGATCCATCACTGGTCCGCTCTGGTGTTCGTCGCCGGCATCGTCGTGCACATGCTCCGCGTGTTCTTCACCGGCGCCTTCCGCAAGCCGCGCGAGCTCAACTGGGTGATCGGCTTCGTGCTGTTCGTACTGGCGATGGCGGAGGGCTTCACCGGCTACTCGCTGCCGGACGACCTGCTCTCCGGCAACGGTCTGCGCATCATCGACGGCATGGTCAAGGGCCTCCCGCTGATCGGCACCTGGACGTCGTTCCTGCTCTTCGGCGGGGAGTTCCCCGGCGTCGACATCGTCGGCCGGCTGTACACGCTGCACATCCTGCTGCTGCCCGCCCTGGTGGTCGCGTTCGTCGCGATCCACCTCATGCTGATGATCATCAACAAGCACACCCAGTTCGCCGGCCCCGGCCGTACGAACGAGAACGTCGTCGGCTACCCGATGATGCCGGTGTACATGTCGAAGATGGGCGGCTTCCTGTTCATCACCTTCGGTGTGATCGTGCTGATCGCGACCTTCTTCCAGATCAACCCGATCTGGAACTACGGTCCGTACGACCCGTCGCCCGTGTCGGCCGGAACGCAGCCGGACTGGTACATCGGCTTCGCCGACGGTGCGCTGCGCCTGGCTCCGCCGAACCTGGACTTCGTGATCTTCAACCACACGCTGTCCCTCGGGATCCTGATCCCGGTGATGGTGCTCGGTCTGTTCATCGTCGCCATCGCGATCTACCCGTTCCTGGAGTCGTGGATCACCGGCGACAAGCGCGAGCACCACATCGCTCAGCGCCCGCGCAACGCCGCGACCCGCACCGCCATCGGCGTTGCCGGCATGACGTTCTACGCCGTGCTGTGGGCTGCCGCGTCGTCCGACCTGATCGCGACACACTTCCACCTCACGATGGAGGGTGTGATCCACGCGCTCCAGGCGCTGCTCTTCGTCGGTCCCGTGCTCGCTTACTTCGTGACCAAGCGCATCGCGCTCGGTCTGCAGAAGAAGGACCGCGAGGTCGTGCTGCACGGCTACGAGTCCGGTCGGATCGTGCGTCTCCCCGGTGGCGAGTTCATCGAGGTGCACCAGCCGGTCGACGTGTACGACCGCTGGAAGCTCATCGACTACGAGACCTACGAGCCCCTCGTGGTGCGTCCGAACGACAACGGTCGCATCCCGTGGACGCAGAACGTGCGCTCTGCCCTGTCGCGCTGGTTCTTCGAGGACCGCCTCGTGCCGCTCACCCAGACCGACATCGACGCCGCCGACGCGCACAGCGCTCACGGAGTCGACCACGGCGAGGAGCACGGCGAAGTCGAGGGCTCAGACAAGCACTGAGCCGTGTAAGCACTGAGCCGTGGCTCTCGACCAGGGCCCCGTCCGCTTCGGCGGACGGGGCCCTGGTCGTTGATTCGGCCCTGGTCGTTGGTTCGCGGGTTCCGTAGGATCTCAGCAGGTCGGCGCTGATCCGCGCCGCTTCTCAGCCCCGCTCTCCCCCACCGCCCCGGAAGCAGAGGATGCCCATGGCCGCGACGGAGCCCGCGATGTCCCCGTCGGACCTGTCCGTCGACGAGGTGCTCGCTCGCGTGAGCGGTCCCCGGCGCGAGGAGGCGGACGAGCTGATCGCGATGCACCGCGCGATCAGCGGCGCCGAACCGGTGATCTGGGCAGGACGCATTGTGGGGTTCGGCACCTACCGCTACCGCTACGAGAGCGGCCGCGGCGGACGCGCACCAGAGCTCGCGTTCGCCACCGGCGCGGCCCGCCACACGATCTATCTGACCGAGGGATTCGCCGAACAGTGGCCCGATCTGCTCGTGACGCTGGGCCCGCATCGCGCCAGCAAGGCGTGTCTGTACCTCACCCGGCTCGCCCGGGTCGATCAGGAAGCCCTCAGAGAGCTTCTGCGGCGTTCCCTGGCCGAGAACCGGTCTCGATGGCCGCAGGACTGACGGCGTCCTCCAGGGCGCCCCGATCGGCCCGCTCGGCGACCCGCCCTCCCCCGCCGTGGGATGTCGCGACCACCGTGTGAACCCGCCATGATGCCGGGGACACTCCTCGCTCCTGCATGACGGAGGAGAGGGAGACGCCGGCGCCTCATGCTTCCTCCTCGTTCGGGGAGGGAACGGTGAGACGGCGCCCGACGCGAGGTCGCCACGGGTCAAGACCGCGGAGGCCCTTTCCGCTGCGTCGGCGGCATCACCCACGCCCCGTGTTCCGTGTGATCGCAGCACCGCCCCTCGCCAGCGGCACGCTCATCGCCGCCTCGCCGATGTCGAGGGCGACGACTGCACAAGAGGTCGCGTCTCATCGAGCACCCCCGTGCGTCCGTCCGGTCGAGCGGACACCTCGCAGACGAGCACCGCGCCCGGTCGGCACACGGAGCGAGTGCCGACGCTCGACGTTCCACGTCTCCGGGGACGGGTGGTCCCGCATCCGCCATGTGGCGGCACCGTCGACACGGGCCGTCCCGAATAGACCGGCACGCCGCTCCGGCGAAACCCGGGGGGCCCCGCTCGCCGTGACAAACCGGTCTCAGATCACGCTGAGAGCGTCAGCCGGATCCGGCCGCGCGCTGCAGACCCGCGATGTCCCGGACACCGGCCTTGGTGGCGTCCGACATCCGCGGCGCGCACCACAGCTTCCACCCACGACAGAGGGCCCGCGCCCTTTCGGGTGCGGGCCCTCTGTGCGGAGGATCAGCGGGCGAAGTTCCCGCGGTAGTACTCGTAGACCCAGCCGACGATCGCGACGAGGAACACCGCGATGCCGATCGGAAGCAGGAACTGGCCGACGGCCAGGCCGATGATGAACAGGCTCGCGGAGAACGCGAGAACCAGCGGCCACCATGACCAGGGGCTGAACTCGCCCAGCTCCGGGTCGCCGTCGTCGATGTCGGCGGTGAGGGTGTCCTCCGGCAGCTCCACGCCCTGCTGGGACTTGTAGAGCTTCTGGAGATAGAAGCTGATGAAGGCTCCCATGGCCGCGGACAGGAGGAGCGCGACCGTGCCGACCCACTCGATCGCCGTCAGCAGCGGACGGTCAGGGTGCGCGATGATGTTCCACGCCGTGTACACCACCGCCATGAGCAGGAAGAAGGCGGTGAGGATCCACCAGATCGCGATATTGGAGCGCATCGCTTACTTCGCCTCTCCTTCTGTCTTCACGGGAGCCTCGTGGCTCTCGGCTGCCTCGGGGTGGTTCAGGTCGAACGCCGGGCGCTCACTACGGATGCGCGGGATCGAGGTGAAGTTGTGACGCGGGGGCGGGCACGAGGTGGCCCACTCGAGCGACCCTCCGTAGCCCCACGGGTCGTTCACCGTCACCTTCGGCGCCTTGCGGGCCGTGATCCAGACGTTCAGGAAGAACGGCAGCATCGACAGACCCAGCAGGACCGCACCGACGGTGGAGAGCTGGTTGCCCCAGGTCCAGTTGTCGGCCGCCGAGTAGTCCGCGTAACGACGCGGCATGCCGTCCACACCCAGCCAGTGCTGCACGAGGAAGGTCATGTGGAAGCCGATGAACAGGATCCAGAAGTGGATCATCCCGAGACGCTCGTTGAGCATCCGGCCCGTCCACTTGGGCCACCAGAAGTAGAACCCGGCGAACATCGCGAACACGACCGTGCCGAACACCACGTAGTGGAAGTGGGCGACCACGAAGTACGAGTCGCTGAGGTGGAAGTCCAGCGGCGGCGACGCGAGAATGACACCGGTCAGACCACCGAAGACGAACGACACCAGGAAGCCCAGCGCGAAGACCATCGGGGTCTCGAAGGTGATCGAGCCGCGCCACATGGTTCCGATCCAGTTGAAGATCTTCACACCCGTCGGAACAGCGATGAGCATCGTCATCAGCGCGAAGAACGGCAGCAGCACCGAGCCGGTGACGTACATGTGGTGGGCCCACACGGCGACAGACAGGGCCGCGATCGAGATGGTCGCGTAGACGAGGGTCTTGTAACCGAAGATCGGCTTCCGGCTGAACACCGGGAAGATCTCCGACACGATGCCGAAGAAGGGCAGCGCGATGATGTAGACCTCAGGGTGACCGAAGAACCAGAACAGGTGCTGCCAGAGGAGCACGCCGCCGTTGGCCGGGTCGTAGATGTGGGAACCGAGCACGCGGTCGGCCGCTGCCGCGAGGATCGCCGCCGCGAGAACCGGGAACACCATGATGATCAGCAGGCTCGTGATCAGCGTGTTCCAGCTGAAGATCGGCATCCGCCACATGGTCATGCCCGGTGCGCGCATCGTGATGATGGTGGTGATGAAGTTGACGGCACCGAGAATGGTTCCGAAACCGCTCATGCCGAGGCCGAGCATCCACAGGTTTCCGCCGGCGCCCGGCGAGAAGGTCGCGTTCGCGAGTGGCTGATATGCGAACCAGCCGAACGACGCGGCGCCCTGCGGGGTGAGGAAGCCGGAGATCGCGATGATCGACCCGAAGAGGAACAGCCAGAACGCGAAGGCGTTCAGACGCGGGAACGCCACATCCGGGGCACCGATCTGCAGCGGCAGCAGCGCGTTGGCGAAGCCCGCGAAGAGCGGGGTCGCGAACATCAGCAGCATGATCGTGCCGTGCATGGTGAACAGCTGGTTGTACTGCTCCTTGGTGGGGATCAGCTGCATGCCCGGCGCGAACAGCTCCGCCCGGATGATCAGCGCCATCACGCCGCCGAGCAGGAAGAACATCACCGAGGCGATGAGGTACATGTACCCGATCGTCTTGTGGTCCGTGGACGTGATCCACTTGACCAGGATGTTGCCCTTCTGCTCCACGCGAGAGGAGCTCATCAGCGCCGCCTGTCGCGCAGGCAGCACGGTCGAGCGCGCGCTGGGCGCGTCCGTCTGCCCGGGAAGGGTCGTCGTCATGTCACTCACCTTCCTCGTTGTTGCTCGCCCCGGTTCCGGGGTAGTTGTGCAGTCGGTCGTATGCGTCGGTGATGTCGCCGGTGTTGCCCGACTCGCGCAGCGTGTCGAGGTAGTCCTCGTACTCCGCCTCGCTGACCACCTTGACGTTGAAGAGCATCATCGAGTGGTACTCGCCGCAGAGCTCGGCGCACTTGCCGGCGTACTCGCCCTCGCGGGTCGGGATGAAGGACATCGAGTTGTCCTTGCCGATGAACATGTCCTTCTTGTAGAGGAAGTCGATGATCCAGAAGGAGTGGATGACATCGCGCGACCGGAGGTCGATCCGGACCTCCTTGTCGACCGGGAGCACCAGCGTCGGCAGCTGCTCCTGGTCGATGTTGCCGTCCTTGTCCGGCTGCGCCTGGATGCCCATGGTCCAGACGGCGTCCGAGCCGTCCTCCTGGTCGCCGTTGTACTGGAAGTCCCACGCCCACTGCTTCGCGATCGCGACGACGTTGACGTCGGGGTCCTCGTACTGCGTCTCGATGATCGCCTGGTCGCGCGCCGTGAAGGCGAACATGCCGACGATGAAGATGAACGGCACGATCGTGTAGAAGATCTCGATCGGCATGTTGTAGCGCATCTGCACCGGCAGGCCGGTCTGGCCCTTGCGACGGCGGTAGGCGACTGCCGCCCAGCCCATCAGGCCCCAGGTGATCAGGCCGATCACCAGGAGCACGATCCACGAGTTCACCCACATTCCGGCGATGCGCTCGGTGTGGTTCGTCACGGGCGTGCCGTCCTCGACGAATCCGGGCAGGTAGCCGTGCAACTCGGTCGGAGTGCACCCGGCTAGAGCCATGGCTGCGCCGATCCCGAGGGGGATGGCGGACCAGCGAAGGCGGCGTTTCGAAGGCACGATGCACCTTTCAGATCGTGAACGGAACCTGGGGTCCAGTCTAGGGGACTCTCACACCCGATTCATGACATCCGTCCAGGCGGGTCATAGGTTCGGGTCAGCGAAACGTCAGTGGAAGCTGTCACCACAGGCGCAGGAGCCCTGGGCGTTGGGGTTGTCGATCGTGAACCCCTGCTCGGAGATCGTGTCCTTGAAGTCGATCGCCGCCCCGTCCAGATACGGGACGCTCATGTTGTCGACGATGACCTCGACGCCGTCGAAGTCGACCGTCTCGTCGCCCTCGAGGAAGCGCTCGTCGAAGTAGAGCTGGTAGATCAGGCCGGAACATCCGCCGGGCTGCACGGCGACGCGCAGCCGCAGGTCGTCGCGGCCCTCCTGCTCGAGCAGGCTCCTGACCTTGGCGGCGGCGGCCTCCGTGAGGGAGACGCCGTGGGCGGGGGTGGTCTCGACCGGGTTCGCAGTGCTGGTCATGTCAGTCCTCCATGGGTGGGCGGATGCGGGCGCGTGGATGCGTCGGACCCACTCCGATTCTACCGTCGCCCTGGCGCCCGGTGTCGGCGGGCGGGAGATCGATGTCGCGACATCCGGCCCCTGCCCGGGAGGTCACAGAACGATCTCGTTCATCCGCGTCAGCAGCAGCGCCTCGGTGAGGGTCGCATGGCGGAAGGTCTCCAGGTGCAATGACTCGTTCGGGCTGTGCGCCCGGGAGTGGGGGTCTTCCACCCCGGTCACGAGGATCTGCGCCTCCGGGAACTCCTCGACCAGCTCAGCGATGAACGGGATCGAGCCCCCGACGCCCAGGTCGACGGGAGCGACCCCGTAGCCGTCTGCCATCGCCCGACGGGCAAGACCCACCGCCCAGCCGGAGTCGTCGACGAGGAAGCTCTTGCCGAGGTCGACGTCGTGCAGGGAGATCTCCGCGCCGAACGGCGTGTGCGCGCGCAGGTGCTCCTCGAGCGCCGTGTACGCGTCGGCCGGGGCCTGCCCGGGGGCGACGCGAACGCTCAGCACCACGTCCATCGTGGGCGCGAGCGTGTTGGAGGCCGCCTCGACGCGCGTGGCATCCATGCCGGTGACCGTGATCGCGGGCTGATTCCAGATCCGATCCAGGATCGTGCCGTCGCCGATGGGAGAGACACCGGGCAACAGGCCGGCCTCGGAGCGCAGGGTGTCCTCGGTGTACGCGGGCGTGTCGGCGGTGCGCCGCGTGAGCCCGGCGACGGCCACGGCGCCGTTGTCGTCCCACAGGGTGTCGAGCAGGCGGATGGTCGCCATCATCGCATCGGGGACCGCTCCCCCGAACATGCCGGAGTGCGATGCGTGATCGAGGGTGCGCACGCGCAGCGTCACGCTGACGAAACCGCGCAGCGACACAGTCAGGCCCGGGGTGCTGGAGTCCCAGTTGCCGGAGTCCGCGACCACGATCGCGTCGGCCCGCAGGGCTTCGGCATTGTCCCGGAGGAACTGCCCGAACGAGCGGGAGCCGTACTCCTCCTCCCCCTCGACGAAGAGAGCGATGCCGAGGTCCAGATCGTCGCCGACGGCCTCGGCGACGGCGCGCAGCGCGCCGATGTGCGCCATGACTCCGGCCTTGTCGTCCGCAGCCCCACGCCCGTACAGACGCCCGTCGCGAACCGTCGGCTCGAAGGGAGGCGTCCCCCAGAGCGCGTCATCGCCGGGCGGCTGCACATCGTGGTGCGCGTAGAGCAGGATCGTCGGGCGGCCGTTGCGCGCCGCCCGCGTGGCAAGCACAGCCGGCTGGCCGAGCTCATCGGTGCCGGGGATCGCTGCCCGCTGCACGCTCACGGCGTCGAACACGCCGGTGTCCTCCGCCAGGGCCGCGACGGCGGCGGCGCTGCGTCCGAGCTGGTCCTGGTCGAAGGCCGGCCAGGCGATGCCCGGAATGCGCACCAGGTCGCCGAGATCCGCGAGAGCACGCGGAACCCCGAGGCTCACGGCCTCGGTCACGGCGGCCTCGCGGTCGGCAGAAGCGGTCACGGAGGGAGCGGGAGAGGTCATACGGGTAATCTTAAGGCGATCACCTCACCGCGACCCGTGCGGTGCCGCCATCAGAAGGAGCCCCGCCGTGGCCGAATCCCCCGCCACCGAGTCCGCCGACGACAGCGTCGAGGACCGCGCCGCCGGCAAGGGACGCCCGACCCCGACGCGCGCCGAGCGCGAGGCCGCCCGCCGTCGCCCGCTCGTCGTGGACTCCAAGGAGGCCAGAGCACGGGCCAAAGCCGATCTGCGCGCCCGCCAGGACCGTGCGCGTGTCGGCATGGCCAACGGCGAGGACAAATATCTTCCGGTCCGCGACCGCGGTCCGCAGCGGCGTTTCGTCCGCGACTACGTCGACTCCCGCTGGAGCCTGGGCGAGTGGCTGATGCCGCTCATGGTTCTGGTGATCCTCGCGGCGTTCCTGCCCGCGCAGATCACCACGTGGACGTTCGTCGGGCTGTGGATCTACATCATGTTCGTCATCGGCAACATGGTCATCCTCTCCATCTCGGTGAAGAAGGCCGCCAGGGCGAAGTTCGGCGAGGAGCGCACGGAGAAGGGCCTGGGCTGGTACGCCGCGATGCGTTCGTCGCAGATGCGCTTCATGCGCCTGCCGAAGCCGCAGGTCAAGCGCGGCGATCGGCCGGCGTAGGCCCCGCCGCCCGCCGACCTCAACTCAGGCAGAATCCGGGCCCGGGCCCCGCAAACCGCTGTTCGGAGGCCGCGCGCGCCGTTGTGCCTGAGTTCGGTTTAGGGCGAACGGCAGGGACGGAGCGTCTGCGCCTCAGACGAGGCCGCGATTGATCTGCCGCGCCCAGAGCGGACCGCGGTAGAGGAACGCGGTGTATCCCTGGACCAGATCGGCGCCGGCGTCGAGACGCTCGCGCACATCGGCGGCGGTCTCGACGCCCCCGACGGAGATCACGCAGAATTCGTCCGGTACCGCCGCGCGCACCAGGCGCAGCACGGCGAGCGAGCGTTCCTTCAGCGGCGCACCGGAGAGGCCACCGGCACCCATGGCCTCGACCTGGGCCGCCGGCGTGGCCAGTCCCTCGCGGGAGATCGTCGTGTTCGTCGCGATGAGCCCCGCCAGGCCTTCGCGCACCGCGAGCTCCGCGATGGCGGTGACCTCGTCGTCGGGCAGGTCCGGGGCGATCTTCACCAGCAGCGGCGTCGTTCCCGCGGCCGCGGCGATGTCGCGGAGCAGCGGCGCGAGCGTCTCGACGGCCTGCAGCCCACGCAACCCCGGTGTGTTCGGCGACGACACGTTGACGGCCAGATAGTCGGCGAACGGCGCCAGCAGTGTCGCGGATCGGACATAGTCCGCCGCGGCATCCTCGACCTCGACCACGCGGCTCTTGCCGATGTTGACGCCCAGCACGGCATCGGGCATGCGGCGGCGAAGAGCGCGCAGCCGCAACACGGCCGAGTCCGAACCGGCATTGTTGAAGCCCATCCGGTTGATCACCGCGCGATCGGCGATGAGGCGGAACAGGCGCGGGCGCGGGTTGCCCTCCTGCGCGATCGCGGTGAGGGTACCCACCTCCACATGGCCGAAACCGAGCGCGGCGAGACCGCGGACACCGACGACGTTCTTGTCGAAACCCGCAGCCACGCCGAACGGCGAGGGGAACGTGAGACCGAGGGCCTCCGTCCGCAGCTCAGGGGCGGGGCGCGTGAATCGGCGGGCGACCCAGGAGAAGGGGCGGACGCCGAGCACGCGGATCACGGCCATCGCGGCGTGATGCGCGTTCTCCGGATCCATCCGGGCGAGCACATGGCGGAAGAGGAGCGGATACATCCGCTCCAGGCTACCGGTCGGACGGGCTGCTCTCGGCACGCTCGTGGTCGGCGCGCAGCTCGTCGATCGCGACCTCGAAGTCGTCGAGAGACTCGAAAGCGCGGTAGACGCTCGCGAAACGCAGATACGCGACCTCGTCGAGCTCGCGGAGCGGCCCCAGGATCGCCACACCGATCTCATTGGTGTCGATCTGCGAGACACCGGTCTGGCGCACCGTCTCCTCCACTCGCTGAGCGAGAACCGCGAGGTCTGCCTCGGTCACCGGGCGTCCCTGGCAGGCCTTGCGAACGCCGGAGATGACCTTCTCGCGACTGAAGGGCTCCATGACGCCCGAGCGCTTGATCACGTTGAGGCTGGCCGTCTCGGTCGTCGAGAAGCGGCCGCCGCATTCGGGGCACTGCCGACGGCGGCGGATCGAGAGCCCGTCGTCACTCGTGCGGGAATCGATCACACGGGAATCGGGGTGGCGGCAGAACGGGCAGTACATCGGGGTAAGACTACGCCCTTCCGTTCGACTCCGGCGCGGCGTCGAAGCGCGCCGTCACAGCCTCGCCGTGCGCGGGCAGGACCTCCTCGTCCGCGAGGGCGACCACCTCGGCGGCGACCGCCTGCAGCGCCGCCCTGTCATACTCGATCACCTGCTGCGGACGCAGGAACGTGTACGCGCCCAGTCCGGCTGCGTATCGCGCCTGGCCCCCGGTGGGAAGGACGTGGTTGGACCCGGCGAGGTAGTCGCCGACGCTGACGGGCGTGTAGGGCCCCACGAAGACCGCTCCTGCGCTGGTGAAGCGGGACGCCTCGGCGGCCGCATCGGCGATGTGCAGCTCCAGGTGCTCTGGTGCGTAGGCGTTGCTGAAGGCGGCGGCCGTGGCGATGTCATCGACGAGAACAACAGCCGATTGCGGTCCCGCGAGGGCGGCGCGGATGCGGTCGGTGTGGCGCGTGCGCGACGCGCGATCCGCGACGGCCGCGACCACGGCGTCTGCCAGGCGCTGCGCGTCCGTCACGAGCACGGCGGAGGCCTGCTCGTCGTGCTCAGCCTGGCTGACGAGGTCCGCCGCGACCAGCAGCGGATCGGCGCCATCGTCCGCCACGACCAGGATCTCGGTCGCCCCGGCCTCGGCGTCCGTCCCGACGACCCCGGAGACCGCGCGCTTCGCCGCTGCGACGAAGTTGTTCCCGGGTCCAGTCACGACGTCGACGGGGTCGAGCCCCACGCTGTCGACGCCCCACGCGAATGCCCCGATCGCTCCGGCACCGCCCATCGCATAGATCTCCGTGACGCCGAGCAGGCCGGCGGCGGCCAGGATCGTGGGGTGCACGCGCCCGTCGTGATCGGCCTGCGGCGGCGATGCGAGCGCGATCTGGCGCACGCCGGCGACCTGGGCCGGCACGACGTTCATCACGACGCTCGACGGGTAGACGGCCTTGCCGCCCGGCACGTAGACGCCGACCCGGTCGACGGGCTGCCAGCGCTGGGTGATGCGCGCGCCCGGCCCGATGTCGGTGGTGCGCGCATCGGGCACCTGCGCGGCAGACCCCTGACGAACCCGGGCGATCGCCGACTCCAGTGCCAGACGGATGCCGTCGTCGAGCCCGGCGAGCGCTTCGTCGATGTGCTCCTGCGGAACCCGGACGGCGTGCCCCTCGACGCGGTCGAAGCGGGACGCCTGCTCGCGCAGTGCGGCCTCACCCTCGACCCGCACGTCATCGACGAGGCGCTCCGCGGCCTGCAGCGCCTCGTTGCGCGCCGCGTGCGCGCGTGGCACCGCGGCGAGGAGGTCGGCGACGGACAGCGTGCGACCACGCAGGTCGATCGTGCGAAGCATCCCCCCATCGTACCGGGGCGGATGCGGCAGCGATCATCGGGCCAGGTCGGTCTCCCCCGCTGTCATCACCCCAGGCACTGCGGACCGAGGATCGACTTCAGCTCGCCGAAGAGGTCGCCGGTGATCGCCACCGGCATCGGCACCTCGAACACCTTCGCCGTGCCGCCCCGGTGCATCCGCAGCGTCACCTCGGTGTCGCCCCGGTGCCGGCGCAGCACGTCGGCGAGGTCGCCGATCACCTGCTCGGTCGCCCGCTGCTCCGGCACCACCAGGGTCAGCGGACCGGACTCATCGATCGTGCCGAGATCCGGAGAGAAGGCCGACTGCGCGTGCAGGTTCATGCCGTCGTCACGGCGCGACACCCGCCCGCGCACCACGAGAATCGCATCCGCCAGCAGCAGCGGCTGGAACTCGGTATACGTCTTCCCCATGAACATGACGGTGATCTCGCCGTCGAAGTCCTCCACGGTGATCATGCCGTAGGGGTTGCCGCTCGCCTTGGCGACGCGATGCTGCACGCTCGTGACGAGCCCGGCGATCGTCACCTGCTCCCCGTCGGCGATGTCCTCGGACTGCAGCAGGTTGTGGATGGAGATGGACGCATTCTTCGCCAGCGGCACCTCGAGCCCGGCCAGCGGGTGATCAGACACGTAGAGGCCGAGCATCTCGCGCTCGAAGGCGAGCTTGTCCTTCTTGACCCACTCCGGTCGCTCTGGCACCTTCGTCGGCGGGGCTTCCTCCATACCGTCGTACAGGCTGTCGAAGTCGAAGCCGATCGCCCCCTGCGCCTCGTTCCTCTTCCGGTCGACGGCTGCTTCGACCGCGTCCTCATGAATCTCCACGAGCGCACGACGGGTGTCGCCGGTCGAGTCGAACGCCCCCGCCTTGATGAGCGACTCGACGGTGCGCTTGTTCGCGACGTGCAGCGGCACCCGGTCGAGGAAGTCGTGGAAGGAGGTGTATTTTCCGTCCGTGCGGGCCTGCACGATGCCGTCGACCACGTTGCTGCCGACGTTGCGCACGGCCCCCAGACCGAAGCGGATGTCCTCGCCGACGGCGGAGAAGAAATTGCCGGACTCCGAGACGTCCGGCGGCAGCACCCGGATGCCCATACGACGGCACTCGTTGAGGTAGATCGCCATCTTGTCCTTCGAGTCGCCGACGCTGGTGAGCAGCGCGGCCATGTACTCGGCCGGATAGTGGGCCTTGAGATACGCCGTCCAGTAGGAGACCAGACCATACGCCGCCGAGTGCGCTTTGTTGAACGCGTAGTCGGAGAAGGGCAGCAGGATGTCCCACAGCGCCTGGATCGCGGCCTCGCCGAACCCCCGTTCCTTCATCCCGCCCGAGAAGCCCTCGTACTGCTTGTCGAGCTCTGACTTCTTCTTCTTGCCCATCGCGCGCCGGAGGATGTCGGCCTGTCCGAGGCTGAATCCGGCCACCTTCTGCGCGATCGCCATGACCTGCTCCTGATAGATGATCAGGCCGTAGGTCGTATCGAGGATGTCGCGCAGCGGCTCTTCCAGTTCGGGGTGGATCGGGGTGATCGGCTGCTGGCCGTTCTTGCGCAGTGCATAGTTCGTGTGCGAGTTCGCCCCCATCGGACCCGGCCGGTACAGCGCGATGACGGCGGAGATGTCCTCGAAGTTGTCGGGCTTCATCAGGCGAAGGAGTGAGCGCATCGGCCCGCCGTCGAGCTGGAACACCCCCAGCGTGTCGCCACGGGACAGCAGATCGTACGCAGGGCGATCGTCGAGCTCCAGGTGCTCGAGGTCGAGCTCCTCGTCGCGGTTGGCGCGGATGTTGTCGAGTGCGTCGGAGATGATCGTGAGGTTGCGCAGCCCCAGGAAGTCCATCTTGATGAGGCCGAGCGCCTCGCACGAGGGGTAGTCGAACTGCGTGACGATCTGGCCGTCCTGCTCGCGCTTCATGATCGGAATGATGTCGAGCAGCGGCTCGGACGACATGATGACGCCCGCCGCGTGCACACCCCACTGGCGCTTGAGGCCTTCGAGCCCGATCGCGCGGTCGAAGACGGTCTTCGCCTCAGGGTCTGTCTCGATGAGGGAACGGAACTCGCTCGCCTCCTTGTAGCGCGGATGGTCGGGATTGAACATGCCTTCCAGCGGCATGTCCTTCCCCATGACGGGCGGCGGCATGGCCTTGGTCAGCCGCTCCCCCATGCTGAAGGGGAAACCGAGCACCCGGCCGGCGTCCTTGAGCGCCTGCTTCGACTTGATCGTGCCGTACGTCACGATCTGCGCGACGCGCGCGTCCCCGTACTTCTCGGTGACGTAGTCGATCACCTCGCCGCGGCGACGGTCGTCGAAGTCGACGTCGAAGTCGGGCATCGAGACGCGGTCGGGGTTGAGGAACCGCTCGAAGATGAGGCCGTGCTCGAGCGGGTCGAGGTCGGTGATCCTCATCGCATAGGCCACCATGGAGCCCGCACCGGAACCACGCCCCGGACCCACCCGGATGCCGTTGTCCTTGGCCCAGTTGATGAAGTCGGCGACGACGAGGAAGTAGCCGGGGAAGCCCATCTGCAGGATGATGCCGACCTCGTACTCTGCCTGCTTGCGCACCCGGTCGGGGATGCCGTTCGGGTAGCGGTAGTGGAGACCGCTCTCAACCTCCTTGATGAGCCAGCTGTCCTCGGTCTCGCCCTCCGGCACAGGGAAGCGCGGCATGAAGTTCGCCGAGGTGTCGAACGCGACCTCGCACCGCTCCGCGATCAGCAGGGTGTTGTCGCAGGCCTCCGGGTGGTCGCGGAAGAGCTGGCGCATCTCCTGGGCGGTCTTGATGTAGTAGCCGTCGCCGTCGAACTTGAAGCGGTTCGGGTCGTCGAGCGTCGAGCCGGACTGCACGCACAGCAGGGCCGCGTGGGCGTCGGCCTCGTGCTGGTGGGTGTAGTGGGAATCGTTCGTCGCCACGAGCGGGATCGCGAGCTCTTTGGCGAGCCGGAGGAGATCGCTCATGATCCGGCGCTCGATGCTGAGGCCGTGGTCCATGATCTCGGCGAAGTAGTTCTCCTTGCCGAAGATGTCCTGGAACTCGGCTGCCGCCTTCTTCGCCTCGTCGTACTGTCCCAGCCGCAGGCGTGTCTGCACCTCGCCCGACGGGCAACCGGTCGTCGCGATCAGGCCCTTTCCGTAGGTCTGCAGCAGCTCGCGGTCCATGCGCGGTTTGAAGTAGTACCCCTCGATGCTCGACAGTGAGCTGAGGCGGAAGAGGTTGTGCATGCCCTCCGTGGACTGGCTCCACATCGTCATGTGGGTGTATGCCCCGGCGCCGGAGACGTCGTCGCTCTTCTGGTCTGGCGACCCCCAGGCCACCCGCGACTTGTCGCTGCGATGGGTGCCGGGTGTGACATACGCTTCGAGGCCGATGATGGGCTTGACGCCGGCGGCGTTGGCGGCGTTGTAGAACTCGAATGCTGCAAAGGTGTTGCCGTGGTCGGTGACCGCGATCGCCGGCATCCCGTACTCGGCAGCGGCCTGGGTCATCGCATTGATCTTCGCGGCGCCGTCCAGCATCGAGTATTCGCTGTGCACGTGCAGGTGGACGAAGGAGTCGGATGCCATGCCCCCGAGTCTACGTTCGACCCCGACATCCCCTCCCGCCCGCCCATCCCTCATGGCCCCATGCACCTCCCGTCCGCTGCGTCCGCCCGTCGCGGGCATCCCAGCGGCATGGCCGCGGCGGGCGGAAGGTGGACGCGGCGCCGGGGGCTACGGGACCTCCTGGACGATCGAGACCACGACGCGGGAGGACCAGTCCGGGTCGGCGACCGTGCCGCGCCCGACGATCAGTCCCTGTGCGGTGTCGACGTCGACCGTCTGCATTCCGTCGCTCTGCCCGCCCTCCGGGAAGGCGATCGTCGTGATGTCACCGTCGACGCCGACCACGGAAGCGCCGTCGATCAGCGCGAGCGCCCGCAGCATCGCCGCGCGCAGATCGGCGGGTGCCAGGTTGAACTCGATCGGCTCCCCCAGCCGCGGCGGCGCACACGCCGAGAGATACTCGTGCTCGTACGCGTCGAGCCAGCGCACCAGCTCTGCCGGATCACGCGGCATCTCGTCGTAGTAGCAGTCCAGCGCGTTGCGGTGGAAACGCACGACATCCGCGGGGTCAACCCCCTCCGCCCCCACACCGGTGACCTCCTCCACGCCGGCGGGATAGACAGCGCGTGCCGGGGTGCTCTCCGCTGCGAGCACCGCGCGCGCGGCGTCGGCGTGCGGACCGGAGACGGACAGGATCTCGACGTCCTCCCGCCAGACCTCGATCCAGTCCTGCGATCGGTCTGCGGGCACATAGAGCGAGCTCGTCTGCCGCACCGTCGCCTCTGTCGCCGAGCCGCGGCTGTCCCACCAGCCGCCGTCCGGGCTATCGGCGGCGGCTGTCCAGCCCAGCGTCTGCGTCGCGATCTCCTGGATTCTGATGTACTGTCCGGTTGCCGGGTCGAGCGCACGAGTGGTGAGCGTCGTCTCGGCCGCTTCGTTCAGCACCTCGGCCGCCGACGCCGGCGGTGTTCCGGTCGGGGCCAGCACCGAGCAGACGACGATGGCCGCGGCGGCGGTCGCTCCAGCCAACCCGCCGATCCCCCACCATCGCCGCGCCGACCGTGACTCGCGGTCGCGCGTCTGCCCGGCCATCTCCCGCGTCAGCACCGCACGGGCCCTGTCCGTCGTCGCGTCGTCGATCAGCGCCTGATCCGCACCGATCTCACGCACCTGTTCCACAAGCAGCATCGCTCTCCTCCTTCGTCAACTCCGGGCTCATCCAGGTCAGCCGGCTCGCACCGTGCGATCCCGGCGGTGCGAGCTTGCGGCGCACCCGGTTCAGCCGCGACCGCACGGTCCCGACCGGCACGCCCAGCGCTTGCGCGATCTGCTCGTAACCGAGCTCCGCCCAGGCGTAGAGCAAGAGGGTGTCGCGGTCCTTCGCCGACAGCGCCGCGATGCGCGGAGCAAGCTCGCGCACCGCCGCTCCGGCGTCCATCCGGTCCTCTGCCGCAGCATGCCCGTCCGCCTCCGCCGGCGCCGTGCCGCTCGACGCCTGGAACGCGCGCCACTGCCGCGCTTCGTCCGCCCGATGCTTCGCGATCAGTCGTGTCGCGATGCCGAGGAGCCACGGCAGGGCGGAGCGCACGTCGGTGTCGAACGCTCCGCGCCGCCGGAAGGCGACGAGGAATGTCTCACTCAGAACGTCGTCGACGGCGTCCGTTCCGATACGCCGACGAACATACCCGCCCACCGGCCGCGCATGCCGATCGAAGATCTCCGAGAAGAGCCCCGGCTCGCCGATGGATCGCGCGATGATCTCGCTGTCTGTGCTCACATCCGGTATTCCCCGTTCGTCCGTGTTCGGTTCACGCCGTTCCTCGCCGACACACCACGCCGAGATCCGCCGGATACCCTGGGGACATGGCAACTCCCGACTTCGTCCTCGCGCTGCGGGAGAGGATCGGGCATGCTCCGCTCCCCCTCGTCGGTGTCACCGCGATCGTGTTCCGCGACGAGAAGGTGCTGCTCGGCCGCCGCGCGGACAACGGCGCCTGGTGTCCCGTCTCCGGCATCGTGGACCCCGGGGAGGAGCCCGCCGACGCCGCAGCACGCGAATGCCGCGAGGAGGCGGGCGTGATCGTACGCGTGGAACGTCTGGCTCTCGTGCAGCAGCTTCCCCGCGTGACCCACGTCAACGGGGACCAGGTGGACTACCTGGGTCTGGTCTTCCGCTGCTCGTGGGTCTCTGGCGAGCCGCACCCCGCGGACGGGGAGCTGACCGAGGTCGGCTTCTACGATCTCGGCGCGATGGGCGAGGTGGATCAGACCCATGTCCGCAAGATCGCGCTGGCCGTCGCCGAAGACGATCCGGCGAGCTTCCGCGGCGGACGCCCGCCGCGCGGCTGAGGCGCCTGGTCACGCGAGGTCGAGCCTCATCAGCAGACGCGGAAAGCCCGAGATGACCGAGCCGGTGTCCGCCGCCTTCTCGAATCCTGCCCTCTCGAACAGCGTTCGCGTGCCGACGTACATCATCGTCTGATTGACCGGCTGCCCCTGATTGTCAACGGGATATCCTTCGATCGCCGGCGCGCCGCTCTCCCGCGCGTGGCGGACGGCACCCGCCACGAGAGCATGCATGAGCCCGCGCCCGCGGTACCCCGGCCGCACGCGCAGGCACCACAACGACCACACGTCTTGGTCGTCGACGTGCGGGATCAGGCGGCTGCGGGCGAAGCTCGTCTCCCGCCGCGGATGCACGGCCGCCCAGCCGACGGGATCGCCATCGAGATACGCGATCACGCCGGGAGGGGGATCCTGCGCGCACAGCTCGCGGACGCGCGCCGCGCGCTGCGCGCCCCGCAGCGCGTTGTTCTCCGCGTTGCCGACGCGGTAGGTCAGGCAGAAGCAGACGTTCGACGTCGGCTTCTTCGGGCCGACGAGCGTGGCGACGTCGTCGAAGACGGTGGCGGGGCGCACCTCGATGCTCATGCGCACATCGTGCACCCGGCCACCGACATCGGCCGGTGCCGTCACCCCCCGCGGAGCACGTCGAGCGCGTTCTGCAGCTCCGCCGGATACGCGGAGGTGAACGACACCCACTCTCCGCCGTCCGGATGTGCGAATGCCAGCCGGTGCGCGTGCAGCCACTGCCGGGTGAGACCGAGCCGGGCCGAGAGCGTCGGATCTCCGCCGTAGAGCGGATCTCCGGCGCAGGGATGCCGATGCGCTGCCATGTGCACCCGGATCTGGTGCGTCCGCCCGGTCTCCAGATGGACCTCGAGAAGTGACGCCCCCGGGAATGCCTCGAGCGTCTCGTAGTGCGTGACAGAGTCCTTGCCCTCCGGCGTCACGGCGAACTTCCACGAGTGGCTCGGGTGACGGCCGATCGGCGCGTCGATCGTGCCCGCGAGCGGGTCGGGGTGACCCTGCACGACGGTGTGATAGATCTTGTCGACCTCGCGCTCCTTGAAGGCACGCTTGAGCGCGGAATAGGCGTGCTCGGTCTTCGCCACCACCATCAGCCCGCTCGTGCCGACGTCGAGGCGGTGGACGATGCCCTGCCGTTCGGGTGCACCGGAGGTCGCGATGCGGAACCCGGCGGCGGCCAGGGCGCCGGCCACCGTCGGCCCTTCCCACCCCAGCGAAGGATGGGCGGCCACTCCGGCCGGCTTGTCGACCACGACGATGTCTGCGTCGTCGTGGACGATGCCGAGATCGGGGACCGCGATCGGCACGACCCGCGGCTCCTCCTTCGGACGCCACTCGACCTCGAGCCAGCCCCCGGCGCGCAGCCGATCGGATTTGCCCAGCGGGGTGCCGTCGAGAACGACTCCCCCGGCCTCGGCCACCTCGGCGGCGAACGTGCGGGAGAAGCCGAGCATCTTCGCCAGCGCGGCATCGACGCGCGCGCCCTCCAGTCCGTCCGGGACGGGCAGGCTGCGGTGCTCCACGCTCAGGCGTCCTTCTCGGCGAGCGGCGCGCCCCCCGGCGTCCCGGGGTTCTCCGGCGCGGCCTTGCGCTCCGTGCCCTCCCGCGTTCCGTCGAGGCCGACCCCCACGAGTACCAGGAGCGCGACCGAGATCATGCCGGTCACGATGAAGACATCGGCGACGTTGAACACCGCCGGCATCATCCACGGCATCGAGATCATGTCCACGACGTGGCCGACGCCGAAGCCCGGCGCACGCAGCAGCCGGTCTGTCAGGTTCCCGAGCACCCCGCCCAGGAGCGCGCCGAGGACGACGGCCCATAGCCGGGAGCGGACAGTCACGGCCTTCCAGACGATCACGGCGGCGACGATCGTGAGCGCGATCGTGAATACCCACGTCACCTCGGCGCCGAGCGAGAAGGCCGCGCCGGAGTTGCGCACGTAGTAGAGCTGGAAGAACTCCCCCAGCACGGGGACGGACTCGTGCAGCGGCAGGTGCTCGATGGTGAGGTGCTTGACAAGCTGATCGGCGGCCAGCACGATCACCGCGAGTGCCGCGATGATCGTACCGGCCGCCGACCGAGAAAGGGGACGACGTCCTGGCAAGGGGACGCCTTACTGCCCGATGGAGGACACCGGGGTCGAGCTGGTGCCGGACTCCTGGCTGTCGAGGTCGCGCAGCTGACCCTCGATGTACCCGCGGAGCTGAGCGCGGTAGTCGCGCTCGAAGTTGCGCAGCT
This sequence comes from Microbacterium longlingense, assembly GCF_058349825.2. NCBI lineage: Bacteria > Bacillati > Actinomycetota > Actinomycetes > Micrococcales > Microbacteriaceae > Microbacterium > Microbacterium longlingense. Next base: position 166,789 of record NZ_JBYRJA020000002.1, on the reverse strand, counting down.
CGGCGATCTTGGTCTCGAGAACATCGCGCTCGCGCTGGCCGCGGGCGATCTCCTCGCGCTGCTTGACCTCGGCGTCCGAGAGGATCTTGGAGGCCTGCGCCTTGGCGTCCGAGATGAGCTGGTCGCGCTGGGCCACGCCGTCGGCGACATACTCGTCGTGCAGACGCTGCGCGAGACCGATGATGCCGGCGGCACCGGCGTCGTTCGCGCCCCCCGCTGCGGGAGCTTCTGCTGCGGCGACCGGGGCGGCCTCGATGACCGGCTCAGCGACGGCGGCGACCGGCGCGGGGGTCTCACCAGACTCGTAGGCGGCGAGCTTGGCTTTCAGCTCGACGTTCTCCTCGATCGTCTTGCGCCACTCGACGACGATTTCGTCAAGGAAGTCGTCCACCTCATCCGGGTCGAATCCGTCCTTGAACCGGACGTGCTGGAACTGCTTGGTGACAACGTCATCCGGCGTCAGTGCCATGGGTGGCTCCTCTTTCAGTACGTTCGAGAACAGAAGACCTCCCGGAAGAACGGGGGGACTTCACCGGTCCAGCATATCTCGCGTCAACGCTGGATGCTGAAAACTCCCGCCGAAGCGGGATCAGCGCAGGAAGATGCGCACGATCGACATCAGCACGAACACCGACAGCATGGTGAACATGAAGGCCAGATCGAGCGCGACAGGCCCGACGCGCAGCGGAGGCAGCAGGCGTCGGAAAAAACGGATCGGCGGATCGGTGATCGTGTAGACGGCCTCCGCCGCGACCAGGACCGCACCCCGCGGCCGCCATTCGCGGTTGAGGATCGGCATCCACTCGAGCACGAGGCGCACGAGCAGCACGATCAGGTAGAGCATCAGCAGCAGATGGAGAACTGCTGCGATGGCGGAGACGACCGACACCCGTCAGTTCTGGGTGAGCGGGGCGGCGTCGCCCTCGGCGGCGATGCCGCCGTGCCCCGACACCGCGATGTTCTCCGGCGAGAGCAGGAAGACCTTGCTCGTCACGCGCTCGATGCGGCCGTACAGGCCCAGCGAGAGACCGCTCGCGAAGTCGATCAGGCGGCGCGCCTCGGAGTCGCTCATCTGGGTGAGGTTGATGATCACCGGCACGCCCTCGCGGAAGCTCTCGGCGATGAGCTGCGCATCACGGTACTGCTTGGGGTGCACCGTGAGGATCTCGTTGACCGCACCCGATGCCGGCTGGTGCACAGCCGTGGGACGGCGCAGCGGGGTCACCGGCGCCGTGGCCTTGGGCTCATCGCGCACGACGCGCTCCTCTCGTGCCTCACGCTGCTCGGCGCGGGTGGGGGCCGCAGCCTCCTCTTCGTAGGCCTCCTCGTCGGCAAGGCCCAGGTACACCATGGTCTTCTTCAGCGGGTTCCCCATCGTGTCCTCCGGAGGGTAGCGGGGTGCGGGTGGTCTGTTTTCGAGGCTAACCCTGCGCGGGGCGCGGGCCGGTGATTGCCGAGCCGATCCGCAGGTGTGTCGCGCCCTGTGCGATGGCCTCGGCGAAGTCGCCGGTCATGCCGGCGGAGATCCAGTCGGCACCGGGCACGACCGTGCGCACCCGGTCCGCGTAGCCGCGTAGCCGGGAGAAGGCCGATGCCGGTTCTTCGTCGAGCGGGGCGACGGCCATCACGCCACGCAGGACGAGCGTACCCGCGGCGGCGACCGCCTCCGCGAGTCGCTCGAGACCGGCGGGGTCGACGCCGCCGCGTCCGGGATCGTCTGTGAGGTTGACCTGGATCAGCACATCGAGCAGATCGGCGTCCGAGACCGCGGCGCGATCCAGTGCGCCCACCAGCCGCTCCCGGTCGACCGAGTGCACGGCTCGGGCGACGCGTCGGATCGCCGCGGCCTTGTTGGTCTGGGCCTGCCCGATGAAGTGCCAGCGGAGGTCGTCGAGCTCGGCGAGCTGCGGCACCTTCTCAGCGAGCTCCTGCTGCCGGTTCTCCCCCACGTCGCGCACGCCGAGAGCGTGCAGGTCGCGCACGAGCGCGGCGGGGTGGAACTTGGTCACCACGATCCGCGTGATCTCGCCGGGGTCGCGCCCGGCCTGCCGCGCGGCGTCAGCGATACGGTCGTCGATCGCGGACAGCCGCGCAGCGAGGTCGCTCATCTCAGCGCAGGAACTCCGGGATGTCGATGTCGCCGTCGTCGGTGAACGGCGGCTCGATGCTCGTCGGGGCCGCCACCGGCGCGATCGGCTGCGCCGGTGCGGGCTCCGGCGTGCGCTCCGGCACGGGAGGCGCCGCAACGGGCTCGTCCTCACGCGCCGGCCGGGACACGATCATCGGGTCGAGCCGGAGCGCCGGCTCGCCGCCGTCGAATCCGGCCGCGATCACCGTGACGCGCACCTCGTCGCCGAGGGTGTCGTCGATGACGGTTCCGAAGATGATGTTGGCCTCCGGGTGCGCTGCCTCCTTGACGAGCTCCGCAGCGTCATGGATCTCGAAGATGCCGAGGTTCGATCCGCCCTGGATCGACAGCAGCACACCGTGCGCCCCCTCGATCGAGGCCTCGAGCAGCGGCGACTCCACCGCCAGCTCAGCCGCCTTGATCGCGCGGTCGGCGCCGCGGGCCGATCCGATGCCCATGAGCGCGGAGCCGGCACCCTGCATCACGCTCTTCACGTCGGCGAAGTCCAGGTTGATCAGCCCCGGCGTGGTGATGAGGTCGGTGATGCCCTGCACACCGGCCAGGAGCACCTGGTCTGCGGTGGCGAACGCCTCGATCATCGAGATGCCGCGGTCGCTGATCTCGAGGAGACGGTCGTTCGGGACGACGATGAGGGTGTCGACCTCTTCCTTCAGCTTGGCGACACCGAGCTCGGCCTGCTGCTGCCGACGACGCCCCTCGAAGGAGAACGGCTTGGTCACGACACCGATCGTCAGCGCGCCGATCGACTTCGCGATGCGTGCGACGACGGGCGCACCGCCGGTTCCCGTGCCACCGCCCTCTCCGGCGGTGACGAAGACCATGTCGGCGCCGGTGAGCGCCTGCTCGATCTCCTCGGCGTGGTCCTCGGCGGCGCGGCGGCCGACCTCCGGGTCAGCGCCGGCACCGAGCCCGCGGGTCAGCTCCCGGCCGACGTCGAGCTTCACATCGGCGTCGCTCATCAGCAACGCTTGCGCGTCGGTGTTGACCGCGATGAACTCGACGCCGCGCAGGCCGAGCTCGATCATGCGGTTCACGGCGTTCACGCCGCCTCCGCCGACACCGACGACCTTGATCACGGCGAGGTAGTTCTGGTTCTGGCTCATCCCGGCCTCCGATTATTCGAGCCTCGAATCGGGAACCCTAAACCTCAAGGAGAAGGTTAAAGTATTTCCCGGCAATGCTTTCTCTCGTTCTGACGCTACGGGGCTGTTCCCCCGGCACGCGCAGCGACACGCGTGTTGCTCCAGCCCGGGCCGGGGGTTTCGCTCCGAACGCTCGTGCGGGAGCGCGGCAGCCGCCGATCGGCGGTCAGCCGACGACGCCGACCTCGGGAGAGGAGACGTCGAAGGTCGTCATCTCCGGCCACGCCGCCATCGCCTTCACCAGCACCTCGGCCTTGCGCGCGGACTGCGCTGCGCCGCCCCAGGTCACCTCGACCCCGGAGGTCAGACGCAGCACCACATCGTCCGGAGAGCTGGCCGTGACAGCGTCGACCTGGGAGCGGATGTCTGCGGGCAGCGAGATCAGCACGTGACCGACGGCGCGGAAGCGGTCCGACCCCGTCCCTCCCTCGAGATCGATGATCGCGAATCCCTCCGGGCGCTCCGGGGAGACGCTCAGCACGACCCCGGCGGCGTCGACGAGCGCATAGCCCGACTCCCCCTCGACCACGCCCACCGCAACCCGCTCCGTGATCCGCACCACGAGGTCGTGCGGCGGCTTCGCCTCCAGGGCGTAGCTCTCGATCAGCGGGAAGGCCACGAGCGCGGCCTTCACGTCGCTCGAGTCCACCAGGGCCAGGGGGCGGCCCATCTGATCGGCGAGGGCGTCCTCCACCGCCGCCCGATCCAGCGCCGATGCGCCGACCACGGTGATCTTCTCCACGGCGAACAGCGGGCTGTACGCCGCCGCGACGCTCCCGGCGATCAGTAGCGCGAGGGAGACGATCGCAGAGATCCCGATGGCCCGCCGCCGCCGTGAGCGCCCGGTGAAGCGGCGCACCTCGGCGCGGAGGGCGCGCCGGCGCGCCCGGGCGGCGCGCCAGACCTCGATCGCCCGGACGGGACGCTCCTCGTCCGCCGTGGCGGGAACCTCGTCCGCCTGGCCGCGATCGCCGGTGATACGGCGCAGCCCGCGCGGGGCGCTGCGCCGGTCGGCGGGTGCGTCGCTCACGGCGGGCGCGGCTTCCGCTGGCATGTCTTCGTCGGCGACGGACCGGCCGCGTCTCAGGAAGCGCAGCGGACCGAGCTCCGAGGCGAGGTCGATCGTTGCGGCATCCGGTGAGACCGTCGTCTCCCCCGGTGTGATCCGTTCCGCCGCGGCGGACTCCTCCGAGTCCTCCGCCGGCCGGCGCCGCAGCGGACGATCGCTGGCGGGCGGCTCCGGCGGCAGGGCCGGACGCGGGATCGGCGATGGCCGACGCACGGCTACACCCCTGGCGCGCGCCGGAGCGCGTCGAGCACCTGCGGAATGATCAGGTACACGTTGCCGCAGCCGAGGGTGATGACGTAGTCGCCGGGGCGGGCGATCGACGCGGTGTAGTCCGCGGCTTCCTGCCAGTCGGCGACGAAGTGCACCGCCGACGGATCGGAGAATGCCCCGCTGACCAGCTCGCCGGTGACCCCGGGAACGGGGTCCTCCCGGGCGCCGTAGACATCGAGCATCACGGTGTGGTCGGCGCACTCCTCGAGCACCTGCGCGAACTCCCGGTACATGTGCTGGGTGCGCGAGTAAGTGTGCGGCTGCTGGATCGCGATGATCCGCCCGCTCCCGACGACCGTCCGAGCACCCTCCAGCGCCGCGCGGACCTCCGTCGGATGATGGGCGTAGTCGTCGTAGACATGCACATCGCGTTCGACACCGTGCAGCTCGAAGCGGCGCACCGTGCCGGCGAAACCGGAGACGGCCTCGACGGACTCCGCGAGCCCATGCCCGAGCGCGAGCAGCACCGCCACAGCACCCGCGGCGTTGATCGCGTTGTGCGCACCGGGAACAGCCAGTTGCAGAAGGGCGCTCTCCCCGGCATGGGTGATGGTCGCCGCGACCGGACCGGCCGTGGTCACATCGCTCACGCGCACGTCGGCGTCCTCGGCGAGGCCGAAGGAGATCACCGTGCGATGGGTCATCCGCTCGCGCACCCGGAGCGCACCGGGGTCATCGGAGGAGATGACCACCGCGTCGCGGGCGCCGTCGGCGAATCGCACGAAGGCGTCGTGGAAGGCCTCATCGGACCCGTAGTGGTCCAGGTGGTCCGGATCCACGTTGGTGATGAGCGCCACCGACGTGTCGTACAGCAGGAACGTGCCGTCCGACTCGTCCGCCTCGATCACGAAGAGGTCGTCTGCCCCGGAACCGCTCGACACGCCGAGGGACCCGATCACACCGCCGTTGACGAAGCTCGGGTCGACGCCGAGGGCGCGCAGCCCGGTGACCACCATCCCGGTCGAGGTGGTCTTGCCGTGAGCGCCGGCGACGGCCACGAGGGGCCGCCCGCCGATCAGCCAGTGCAGCGCCTGGGACCGGTGGATGACGTGGAGACCCCGGTCCTTCGCTGTGACGAACTCCGGGTTCTCCGGCCAGATGGCGCCGGTGTGGATCACGGTGTCTGCGCCGCCGAGGTACGCGGCGTCGTGACCGACGTGCACCAGGGCGCCCCGCGCCGCCAGGGCCTGCAGACTGGCGCTGTCCGCACGGTCAGAGCCTGAGACCGGGATGCCCGCGTCCAGGAACATGCCGGCGAGCCCGCTCATGCCGGAGCCGCCGATCCCGATGAAATGGGCGGCGGAGATCGAGGCGGGAATCGGAAGGGAGAGGTCGGGCTTGATCATGTCCCGTTCATCCTAAGTCGCGCTCCGGCGGGGCGCTCCCGGCCACGCCGGAGCCCCGTGGCGACGACTTACCGGCCGACGCGACCCCGGGAGCGGTCGACGAGGGCGATCAGCTGTTCGGAGCCGTGGCGCTCTCCCACCGCCCCCGCGGCCTCGGCCATCCGCGCCACCCGCTCCGGGTCGCGCAGCAGCGGGATGATGTCGGCCCGCACCCTGTCGGCGTCGAAGTCGGCGTCCGCGATCAGCAGGGCCGCCCCCGCATCGATCGCTGCGGCGGCGTTGAGCCGCTGCTCGCCGTTGCCGACCGCATAGGGCACGTAGACGGCGGGAATGCCCAGCGCGCTCAGTTCGCTCACCGTCGCGGCGCCGGATCGGGAGACCACCAGGTCGGCGAGGGCGAAGGCGAGGTCCATCCGGTCGATGTACGGCCGGACCACGTATCCGTCGACGCCGGGATCCATGATCTCATCGCGCTCCCCCGCCGCGTGCAGCACCTGCCACCCGGCGGCGAGCACATCGGCATAGGACCCGGCAACGGCCTGGTTCAGGCGCCTGGCACCGAGCGAACCGCCGAAGACCAGCAGGACGGGACGCTCAGGGTCGAGGCCGAAGAACGCCGCGGCTTCCGCGCGGGACGCCGCGCGGTCGAGATCGACGATCTCCCGACGCAGCGGCATGCCCACCACCTCGGCATCGCGCAAGGGGGTGCCGGGGAACGCGACGCCCACGGCCGCGGCACGCCGGGCACCGAGCACATTGGCCAGACCGGGGCGGGCATTGGCCTCGTGCACGACGAAGGGCACCCCCTCCGAACGCGCTGCCTGGTATGCCGGAGCGGAGGCGTAACCGCCGAAACCGACGACGACGTCGACGCCGCGGTCGCGGATGATCGCGCGGACGTCGCGGATCGCGCGGCGGTATCGGCCGGGGAAGGTCAGTGCGTACCGGTTCGGCCGCCGGGGGAAGGGCAGCCGCGCGATCGTGAGCAGCTCATATCCTCGTGCGGGCACGAGCCGGGACTCCAGGCCCTCCGCCGTGCCGAGCACCAGGATCTCGGCGTCCGCATCGCGCGCACGGAGCGTGTCTGCGACGGCCAGCAGCGGGTTGACGTGTCCGGCGGTGCCGCCGCCGGCGAGGAGGTACGTGGTCACTCGGCGACCCTACCCGGTCGTCCCGGGAGCTTCCGGTGTCAGCGCGCGGCGCGCCGCTGCGCGCGCGTGGTCGGCGCTGCCGCCGGGAGCGTGCGCGCGAACGACAGGAGCACACCGGTGGCCACGAGGACGGAGAGAAGCGAGGTGCCGCCCTGGGACATGAAGGGCAACGGCACGCCGAGAACGGGGAAGATGCGCAGGACGACGCCGATGTTGATGAGCGCCTGTCCGATGATCCAGGTGACGATGCCGCCTGCGGCGATGCGGATGAACGCGTCGTCGGTCTTGCGGATCATCCGGAACACGCCGACCGCGAACAGGCCGAACAGCGCGAGGATCACGATGCAGCCGATGAGTCCGAGCTCTTCGCCCACGATCGCGAAGATGTAGTCGTTGTCCGCCGCAGGGAGCGGAACGTACTTGGCGCGGGAGTTGCCGAGCCCCAGGCCGAAGAGCCCGCCGCTGGCCATCGCCCAGATGCCGTGGAGCGGCTGATAGCACGTGTCGTAGTAGCAGTCGATCGAGTCCGTGCCGAGCACGTTCTGGATCTCGCTCATGCGCCGGCTGCTGGTCAGCACGAGTGCACCGACCGCGGCGACGGCCAGGATGATGGGGATCGCGAAGATCCTGAGCTTGACCCCCGAGAAGAACAGCGCTCCCAGGAAGATCAGGAACAGGATCATCGCCGTCCCGAGATCGTGTCCGGCGATGACGGTGCCGATCACCAGCAGAGAGACCGGCACGAGGGGGATGAAGACGTGCTTCCACATCCCGAGCACCGCCCGTTTGCGGTACAGCACCGCGGCGATCCACAGCGCGAGAGCCAGCTTGAGGAACTCCGATGGCTGCAGATTCTGGCCGCCGATGTGCACCCAGTTCCGGTTGCCGTCGTTTTCGATGCCGATGCCGGGCACGAAGACCAGCAGCTGGAACATCACGGCCCCGACGAGCGCGATCCATGCGGTGCGCTTCCAGAACATCACCGGCATGCGACTCGCGATGAACATCAGCGGCAGCCCGACGAGCGCGACGACGCCCTGCCGCAGGGCGACCCCGAAGGGATTCTCCTGCGCGCTCGTGGCCGACAGGATCATCACCAGGCCGAAGCCGGTCAGCAGCAGAGCGACAGAGGCGATCAGCAGGAACTCGGGTGCCACCGGAGTGAACACGCGACCCAGCGAGACCCGCGCCGCCAGACCCCGGCCGGGACGGTCGTCGCCCGGGCGACCGTCAGAGACCGGCCGCACCGCTTCCTGCGTCATCCGTGCTCCCCCGGTCGATCAGCCGTCGAACCGCCTCGGCGAAGCGGTCGCCCCGGTCCGCGTAGCTGAGGAACTGGTCGAAGGAGGCCGCTGCCGGAGCGAGGAGGACGGTGTCGCCGTCCTGCGCGATCCCTGCGGCCAGCTCCACCACGCGGGCCATGACATCTTCAGTCTCCGAGTCATCGACCTCGATCACCGGCACCGCCGGCGCGTGTCGCCGGAATGCGGCGATGACCGGTTCCCGGTCCGTCCCGATCACCACGGCAGCGCGCGCGGTCGTTCCGGCACCGGCCACGAGGTCGCCGAGGTCGACGCCCTTGAGGTCGCCGCCGAGGATCCACACCGCCCCGGGGTAGGCGCGCAGCGATGACGCCGCGGCATGCGGGTTCGTCGCCTTGGAGTCGTCCACCCAGGTGATGCCTCCGGAGCGGGCGACCACCTCGATCCGGTGCGGGTCGAGCCGGAACGTCTCGAGCGCCCCGGAGACGGCCTCCGGGGCAACCCCCCGCGACCGGGCCAGGGCCGCGGCGGCCAGGATGTTCTGCACGATGTGCGGCGCTGCCAGCCCGTGCGCGGCGAGTTCGGCGATGGTGGTCAGCTCGAGGGCCCGGTTGGCGCGGTCGTCGAGGAACGCGCGGTCCACGAGGATGCCCTCCACGACCCCGACGTCACTGGGCCCCGGCACGTCCAGGCCGAAGCCGACCGCGCGCGCTCCCTCGACCACGTCCGCCTGCTCGACCATGACCCGCGTCGCCTCGTCCGCCCGGTTGTAGACGCAGGCCACGACCGTGTTGCGGTAGACCACCGCCTTCGCGTCGCGGTACGCCGCGGCCGTGCCGTGCCAGACCAGGTGGTCGTCTGCAAGGTTCAGGCACACGGAGGCGTAGGGCACGATCGCTCCGGCGGCGCTGCTCTGCCCGATGTACCAGAGCTGGTGACTGGACAGTTCGACGACGAGCACGTCGAATCCCGCAGGGTCTCTGACGGCGTCCAGCACGGGTACGCCGATGTTGCCGCAGGGCGCGGCGCGCAGCCCGCCGGCCACGCACATCGCCGCGGCGAGCTGTGTGGTGGTGGTCTTGCCGTTCGTGCCGGTGATGAGCATCCAGTCCGCCGGCCGGCCGTCCGCGCGCACGACCTTGTCGCGCACCCGCCACGCCAGCTCGATGTCTCCCCACAGCGCGATGCCGCTGTCCTTCGCCCAGCGGATCATCCGGTGCCCCGGCGGGAAGCCCGGGGACGCGACGACGACCTCAGGGGCGAACCTGCGCACGTCCTCCGGCACCTCGTCGAGGGGGCCCAGATGAAGACCGGCACCGATCACCGGCAGCAGACGCTCATACTCTTCTGCCGCGGTCTCGGAGACCACCAGCACCTCGGCACCGAGCTCGGTGAGCGTATCCGCCACGGAGAACCCGGTCGCCGCCAGCCCGAGGACGACGACCCGCAGACCTCGCCAGTCTGCGTACCAGCTCGTCAGGGCATCGAGATCGCGTGCGGTCACTGGCGTACCAGCCACTCCACGTAGAACAGCCCCATGGCACTGACGGAGAGGATGCCGGCGATGATCCACAGCCGCACCACGATGGTGACCTCCGGCCAGCCGCGCATTTCGAGGTGATGGTGCAGCGGACTCATCAGGAACAGCCGTTTACCGCGGGTGAGCTTGAAGTAGGCCCGCTGCAGGATCACCGATCCGGACGCCATCACGAACACACCGGCGAGGAGGACCATCAGCAGCTCGGTGCGCGTGAGGATCGCCATCGCCGCGAGCACGCCGCCGATGGACATCGACCCGACGTCGCCCATGAACACCTTCGCCTTGGGAGCGTTCCACCACAGGAAGCCGACCAGCGAAGCGATGAACGCCGCGGAGATCATGGCCAGATCGAACGAGTTCACCACGTCGTAGCACGCGCCGCGCACATCGGTGTCGAGCCCGGGGGCGACGCAGGACTGCTTGAACTGCCAGAAGGAGATGAGGCTGTACCCGCCGATCACGAAGATCGCCGCCCCCGCGGCGAGACCGTCGAGACCGTCGGTGAGGTTGACACTGTTCGAGGCGGCGACGCCGATCAGCGAGATCCAGATGAGATAGGCGATCCAGCCGCCGATGACGCCGAGCATGAAGAAGTCCAGCACGGGGATGTCGCGGAACAGCGAGACGTAGGGACTTGCCGGTGTCTGGCCGAACTGGTTGACCACGGTGAGGGAGACCACGCCGAAGGGGATCATCACGATCACCTGGCCGAGGATCTTCCGCCAGCCGTCCAGGCCGAGGCTGTTGTCGTAGCGCACCTTCATGTAGTCGTCGATGAAGCCGACGACACCGAACCCGACCATGAGCCAGATCACCAGGAGGCCGGAGATCGTCGGCTCGACGCCGCCCGCCGCCGCCCCGGTGAAGTACCCCACGAGCGTGCCGACGATGAAGATCGTCCCGCCCATCGTCGGGGTTCCCCGCTTGGCCTGGTGGCTCGGGTTCTCGATGGCGTCCGGGGTGCGGATGACCTGTCCCCAGCCCCACTTCCGGAACAACCGGAGGAACACCGGGGTCAGGAAGAGGGTGAAGGCGAAGGAAATGGCCGCAGCCGTCAGCAGAGACCTCACGCGAACAATTCTCCCAGACGATCGCCCAAATGCCGCAGACCCGCCGTCTTGGACGACTTCACAAGCACGAGATCGCCGTCCCTCAGCTCGTCCCGAAGATAGTCGTAGGCGGCATCCGTGTCGGCGCAGAAGACCGCTTCGCCGTCCCAGGACCCCTCGCCGACGGCGGACAGGAAGAGCCGGCGCGCATCGGCGCCGATGATCACGATGCGCTGGATGTTCAACCGGACCGCGAGCAGCCCGATGCGGTCGTGCTCCTCCCCCGAGCTCTCACCGAGCTCGCCCATCGCACCGAGCACAGCGACCGTGCGCTGGTCAGGGGTCGCGATCTGCGCGAGCGTGCGCAGGGCGGCGGCCATCGAGTCGGGGCTGGCGTTGTAGGCATCGTTGATGATGCGCACGCGCTCAGACCCCAGGGGCTGCATGCGCCACCGCTCCGCGATCTCGACCGTCTCCAGACGTTCGATCGCGGTCTCCGGCGCGACGCCCACTGCCCCCACCGCCGCGATGGCGGCGAGGGCGTTGGAGACGTGGTGAGCGCCGAGCACCTGGAGGCGCAACGGGATGCCGACGGCCCCGCCGTCGGCGATCCGGCTGGTCGTGCCGTCGGCGCGCACATCGATGTCCGACGCGCGGACCTGCGCCGCCTCGCCCTGGCCGAACCCGATCACCCGCATGTGACGCTCTGCGGCGATCTCTTTCATCGCCCAGACGCGCGGGTCGTCGGTGTTGAGAACGGCCACACCGCCGTCGCGTGCCGCCCGCACCAGCTCCGCCTTGGTGCGGGCGGTCTGCTCGATGCTGCCGAAACCGCCCGCGTGGGCGAGCCCGACCATGAGCACCACCGCGACATCGGGCTCGACGAGTCCGGCGAGCGAGGCGATCTCGCCCGGCGCGCCGGCGCCGAACTCGCTCACGAGGAAGCGCGTCTCGTCGGTCACGCGGAGCATGGTCAGCGGAGCGCCGACCTCGTTGTTGAAGGAGGCGATCGGCGCGACCGTCTCCCCTTCGTCCTGGAGGATCCGCGCGATGAAGTTCTTGGTCGTCGTCTTGCCGTTGGACCCGGTGATGCCCACGATCTGCAGGCGACCTCCGGCGCGGACCCGCGCCACCACCGCGCGGGCGAGGTCTGCCAGCGCCTGGACGACGTCGGCGACGACGATCTGCGAGATCGCGTCGTCCACGGGTCGCTCCACGATCGCCAGGGCCGCCCCGCGCTCGGCGGCGACGCCGACGAAGCGGTGCCCGTCGGTGACCTCCCCGGGCTTGGCGACGAAGATTCCGCCGTCGGTGATCTCTCGCGAGTCTGTCTCGACCGCGCCGGAGACGACGGTGTCCGGCGCATCGTTCCCGGACGGACGCAGGTCGCCTCCGATGATTTGTGCGATCTCGGCGAGCGAAAGCGCGATCATGTCGGTCCTCCTGGCACAGCTGTGCGGTTCACGGGTGGTCGGGATGGGCGGCCGGGCGGAGGTCACTCCTCCGGTTCGCTGGCGAACTTCGGCAGGAGCGTCCCCAGAGGCGTGTCCGAAGGCATCACACGGTAGGTCTTGAGCACCTGCGTCATGGCCTTGGTGAAGGCCGACGCCGTGGCCGCAGACGACGTTACCCTAGTGGGCTCGTCGAGGGTCACGAGCACGACGTACTGCGGATCGTCGGCCGGCGCATAGCCGACGAGGCTCGTGAAGTAGCGGTTCGCCTTGTAGCCGCCCTGGCCGTCCGGCTTCTCCGCGGTGCCGGTCTTGCCCGCCACGCGGTAGCCGGGGATCACCAGCTCCTCGGAGAGACCGCCCTGCACCGCGACGTTCTCGATCATCTCCGACAGCTGAGCCGCCGTCGTGGCCTTGATCACGCGGGTGGGCTCATTCTCCGGCACGTCGCTGACGGTGCCGTCGGCCGCCGTGCACGACTCCACCAGCGACAGGGGCATGCGAAGCCCGCCGTTGGCGATGGTCTGATAGGCGCTCGCGACCTGCGGGGCCGTCACGGTGTAGTACTGCCCGAACGTCGTGGTGTAGAGCGACTGCGCGTCCCAGTCCGCGACCGGGTGCAGCAGGCCCGCCTCCTCGCCGGGGAAACCGACCTCGGTCGGTGAACCCACGCCGAAGGCGGCGAGATAGTCATAGCGCACCTGCGCGGAGACGGTCTCACCGATCTTGGAGAGGGCGACGTTCGAGGAGTCGATCAGGGCACCGGCGACGGTGTACTCGTACACCCCGTGGCCGAACGGATCGTTCACGACCGCACCGTTGGGGAACTCCTCGCGGTCAGGAGCCACGATCGGGCTCAACGGTGTGAGCCCGCCCTTCTCGAGTGCGGCGGCGATCGTGATCGGCTTGAAGGTGGAGCCGGGCTCGAAGGTGTAACGGAACATCTGCCCGTACCAGCTGCTCGGATCGCTCGCGTCGAGATCGTTGGGGTCGACGCTGGGGTACTCCGCCGCGGCACGGATCTTGCCGGTGCCCACCTCGACGACCAGGACGCTGCCGCTCTGCGCGCCCTGGTAGATCGTCTCGTCGGCGATCATCTGCTGCATGTACCACTGCAGCTCGCTGTTGATCGTGAGCTGGACGGTGCCGCCGTCGACCGCGGGCCGCACCCGCTGGCTGCCGGGGATGACGACCCCGTCTGCACCGCGCAGGAAGCTCTCCTCCCCGGGGGTGGCCGCGAGGCACGTCTGCTCCATCTTCTCGATGCCTGCGCCGTCACCGGCGAGGAATCCGACGATGTTGCCGGCGACGGCGCCGTTCGGATACACGCGGGTGCTGCGCGGGAAGGGCCACAGATAGGGCAGATCGAGCTCGTTGAGCGCGAGGAACTGTGCCGTCGACAGCCCCTGGGCAAGCTCGGCGTACTGGCTGTTCGGATCGGCTTCCAGGGCGTCGGCCACGATCGCCCGCACCTCGTCTCCGCTCATCCCGACCACAGCCGCGATGCGCTCAGAGGCTTCCGCCCACCGGATCTTCGGCGGGTTCTCGGTGTCCGCTTCCACGGTGCGCAGGGTGAGCGGGTCGAAAGCGAAGTCGTAGATCATCACGGTCGACGCGAGCACGGTGCCGTTCTGGTCGACGATCTGACCGCGAGCACCGGCGATCTTCCGTGTCTCGCCGAGGTTGCCGGTGGTGAGGGAGTCCTCGACGTGCGCGTCGGCGTTGACCACCTGGATATCGATCAAGCGGATGAGGAACGCCGCGATCACGATGAGGATGACGCCGAGTGCGACCGCGGTCCGCCGCCGGGGGCTGCGCGTGGTCCGGGTGCTCATGGGGTCATCGCTCCGATCGGCCGCGCGGGCTCATCGTGGGGTGGGGGTGGTCATCGCTCGAGGATCACCGCGTCTGCGGCGTGGGAAGGGTATCAGCGGGAGGCGGCCCGGCCGGGACAACCGGTGCCGTGTCGGCCGGGGCCTGGTCCTGCGTCTCCGCTGCAGGAGCGGCAGCGGTCGCGACCGGGGCGGCGACCGGAACCTCCTGGAGGGCGGCGTTGGGGACGGCTCCCGGCCCGTCGGGGTTGACCGTCGAGACGGCTCCGGCGGCGAGAGTCGCTCCCACGACGCCGCCGTCGCTCAGGCGCAGGTAGCTCGGCGAGCCGGCCAGGACCATGCCGAGACCCGCTGCCTCCGAGGCCAGCTGCTGCGGCGAGCTCAGGCCAGCCACCTCGTCCGCGGCGGCCTGGGCCTGCCAGCTCAGCTCACGCTGCTGCTGGGTCAGGTCGGCGAGCACGTAGGAGTCCTGGGTCGTGGCGACGGACAGGGCCATCTGCGCGGCGCCGATCAGCACCGCCCCCAGCAGCGCCGTCACCGCGTAGGCGGTGCGGGGACGACGACGCGGCGCCGGCTGCGGCAGCGGACGGATCCGTGGGCGCGGTGCGCGCTGCGGAGCCTCATCGTGCTGCGGCGGCAGCGGTGTGGCCAGGCTCATGCGGGGCTCCCCTGGTGACGTTCGGTGGTTCGGATCTTCTCGGCGGCGCGCAATCGCACCGGAATGGCGCGCGGATTGCGCGCCCGCTCCTCGTCGCCCGCCTGCTCGGCCCCACGGGTGAGCAGACGGAAGCGCGGGGCGTGCTCGGGGAGCTCGACCGGCAGTCCAGGAGGCGCGGTGGAGGACGATGCCGCGGCGAAGGCCTGCTTGACGATGCGGTCCTCGAGCGACTGGTACGACATCACGACGATGCGTCCGCCGACCGCGAGGGCGTCGAGCGCGGCGTCGATCGCCGTTCGCAGCACGCTCAGCTCGGCGTTGACCTCGATGCGCAGCGCCTGGAACACCCGCTTGGCAGGGTGCCCCGCTCGCTGCACGGCGGCCGGGGTCGCGTCGACGAGGAGCGAGACGAGCTCGCCGGAGCGTCGGAGCGGCGCCGTCTCGCGCTCTCGGATGATCGCGCGGGCGTAGCGGGCGGCGAGCTTCTCTTCTCCATAACGTTCGAAGATGCGCCGCAGCTCGCCCTCGCTGTAGGTGGCGAGGACCTCTGCGGCGGTGATGCCCGTGCTCTGGTCCATCCGCATGTCGAGCGGCGCGTCTTTGGCGTAGGCGAAGCCGCGGTCTGCCTCGTCGAGCTGCAGCGAGGAGACGCCGAGGTCGAACAGGATGGCATCAGCCCCCTGCGCGTGCTCTCCGATCGCGTCATAGACGGTGTGCACACCGTCGAAGCGGTCGCCGAAAGGCGCGAGGCGTTCCCCGGCGATGCGCAGGGCGTCGGTGTCCCTGTCGAGGCCGATCACCCGCAGCGATTCGAAACGCTCCAGGAACGCTTCGGTGTGACCGCCCATGCCCAGGGTCGCGTCGACGAGCACAGGCCGGGGTCCGCTGAGCGCGGGAGCGAGCAGCTCGACGGCACGGTCGAGGAGCACCGGAGTGTGAATGCGGCGGATGTCGTTCATGATGTTCAGACCCGATCCGGGTTCCGATCCCCCTCCGCTCGACCCGGCACCGGGGAAGTGTGCCGGGGCAGGAGCGGCGGGGAGTCGCAGCCCGGATCAGAACAGGCCCGGGATCACCTCCTCCTCGAGAGCGGCGAACGTGTCTTCGTTGTCAGCGGCGTAGTCGTTCCAGGCCTCCGCGTCCCAGATCTCGGCGTGGGCGCCGACCCCGGTCACGACGAGCTCCTTGCTGAGCCCGGCGTAGCTGCGCAGGTGTGCCGGAATGGTGATCCGGTTCTGGCTGTCGGGCATCTCCGAGCTCGCTCCGGACAGGAACATGCGCAGGAAGGCCCTGGCCTCCTTGTTGCTCAGCGGCGCCTCGCGGATGCGCTCGTGCACCCGCTCGAACTCCGTGGTGCTGAACACGTAGAGGCAACGGTCCTGGCCCCGGGTGATGACGACGCCGCCCGCGAGATCCTCGCGGAACTTGGCGGGGAGGATGATGCGTCCCTTGTCGTCCAGCTTGGGGGAATGGGTGCCCAACAGCATCGGCCATCGCCCCCTTCCTTCCCCTGATCGCCCGGATGCCTCCACATTACTCCACTTCCCCCCACTTCCCGAGGGAAAGTTGCCTGCGAGCATCCTGTATGCCTCGCGACTGACAGCGAATGCCTTGATTTCTCGCGGTAGTTCACCAAGACATCGGCGTGGAGGATGGTGGAGGGAAATTCCGCTCCCGGGCCTGTCAGCCCCGCATCGAGCACACGAAAAAGACCCCCGCACGATGTGCGGGGGTCTGAGTGGAGGAATGTGGTGGCGGGTCAGCGTCCGCTCTGGCGCTTGTCCCACCGATCGTTCATGCGATCCATGAAAGATGCTCCGTTGGCCGGGGCGGCCGACGGAGACGAAGCGGCGTCCGGCTCGGTGAGAGCGTCGGGGCGCCGCACCGGCGTGACCGCGAGCATGGCGCCGCCGAGCATCGCGATGAAGGCGACCACGCCCACCACGATCCCGATGACGTCACCGATCATCACACCGACGATGAGCCCGCCGATTCCCAGCAGGACGAGCAGTGCGCCGTAGACCAGATTGCGGTAGCTGAGAGCACGATCACCGGTGACGGTGCTGACCACGTCGGCATCGTTGTGGAGGAGATGGCGCTCCATCTCGTCGAGCAGGCGCTGCTCCTGTTCGGAGAGTGGCATTCGTCCCCCTCGGGTAGGCCGGATGGACCTTTATTCTACGCCCCTCACGGCGACGAAGGCGAGCACGGACAGCACACTCTAAGCTGGCTGACGTGTCCGATCCCGAACCCGTCGTCGCCGCGGTCGATGCGCGGCTGGCCGACCTGGTCGACCGGATGCGGATCGAGAGCGCCGGGTACGGCCAGGAGGCCGCCGGCTTCATCCGAGCGGCGGCCGCGGCGCTGAGCGGCGGCAAACGCCTGCGCGCGCGGTTCTGCCACGCCGGATGGCGCGCCGCCGCCCACGCCGGCGCCGCTCACGCCGCCGCGCCGGAAGCACTGTGGAGCGTGTGCGCCGCCCTCGAGGTCTTCCAGGCCGCTGCCCTCGTGCACGATGACCTGATCGACAACTCGGACACCCGTCGCGGACGCCCCGCCGCGCACCGGGCGCTGGAGGCCGACCACCGCGCAGCCGGCTGGTGGGGAGACGCCGACGCCTTCGGCAGGTCTTCTGCCATCCTGCTCGGCGATCTCCTGGTGGCGTGGAGCGACGACCTGCTGGAAGACGGCATCGCAGCGCTCCCGCACGCTGGCGAGGTTCGCCGCACCTACGCCCGCATGCGCCGCGACGTCACCACAGGACAGTTCCTCGACATCGCCGAGGAGTCGGCGTGGAGCACCGGAGACCCCGAGGCTCACGCCGAGCGCGCGCTGCGCGTGGCCTCTCTCAAATCCGCGCGCTACAGCGTCGAGCAGCCCCTGGCGATCGGCGCCGCCGTCGCCGGCGCAGACGAAGCGCAGGTCGCAGCCCTCCGCGCCTTCGGACATCCGGTCGGCATGGCCTTCCAGCTGCGCGACGACGTGCTCGGCGTCTTCGGAGCGGAGGCGGAGACCGGCAAGCCCTCCGGCGACGACCTGCGCGAGGGCAAGCGCACGGTCCTCATCGCGTTCGCGCGCGAACGCCTCGACGCTTCCGCACGGGCGGCTCTGGACCGGATGCTGGGCGACCGGACGCTCTCGGCGGACGCGATCACTCAGATCCAGAGGACCATCGTCGACACCGGTGCGCTGGACAGGGTCGAGGACCTGATCGCTGGCTACGCCGCCCAGGCCGATCACGCCCTCGCGGATGCGCCGCTGGATGCCTCGGCTCTCGACGGCCTCCGTGCCCTCGCCAGCGCGGCCGTCATGCGCACCCGCTGACGTCGCGGTGCCGCCGGACGCCGTCAGGCCGAGCCGGCCCTCCCCGATGCGCCTGGCGGCGTCTGCTGCTCCCGCCGCGTGCCGGAGCAGCGCGCACAACCGGGGCCAGCTGCGCGAACGCACTGGCTAGCATGACTGTCATGGCCACCGAGACCCGCGGATTCCTGCCCGCTGGGCGGTCGCTGACCTACGCCGATCTGGCCGTTCTGCCCAATGACGACCACCGGTACGAGTTGATCGACGGCACCCTCATCGTGACCCCGTCGCCCCGCGTGCGCCATCAGGAGGTCGTCGCGAACCTGTTCGTGATCCTCCACTCCGCCGCGCCGGGCGGGCTGAAGGTGTTCTTCGCGCCCCTCGATGTGGTGCTCGCCGATGACACGGTCATCCAGCCCGACGTGGTCGTGGCGCCGCGCGAGGCCTTCGCAGAGGCGAGCCTGCCCGCCGTTCCCCTCCTCGCCATCGAGGTGTTGTCACCCTCCACGCGTGGCATCGATCTGCTGTTGAAGAAGGATCGTCTCCAGCGCGCCAGATGCGCGCACTACTGGGTCGCCGATCCGGACGAGCTGGCCATCGTGGCGTGGCAGCTCGTCGACGGCGCCTATCGCGAGGTCGCTCGCGCCAGCGGAGCCGAACGCTTCGAGGTCGCTGTTCCCTTCCCCGTCGCCTTCACGCCGTCGGCCCTCATCGGGTGACCGCGCCGGCTCACCCCTCGAAGCGATACCCGAGCCCGCGCACGGTCACCAGCATGGCCGGAGCTGACGGGTTCTCCTCGATGCGCGAGCGGATGCGCTTGATGTGCACGTCGAGCGTCTTGGTGTCGCCGAAGTAGTCGCTCCCCCAGACCCGATCGATCAGCTGACCGCGGGTGAGCACGCGGCCGGCGTTGCGCATCAGGAGCTCGAGCAGCTCGAACTCGCGCAGCGGCATGCTGATCTCCGCACCGTCGACCTCGACGCTGTGCCGGTCGAGATCGACACGCACCCGGCCGCCGACGAGCACACGCTCCTCGACCTCGCTGCCCGCACTGCGCCGCAGCAGCGCCCGCATGCGGGCGAGCAGCTCGCGCGGCGAATAGGGCTTGGTGACGTAGTCGTCCGCCCCGATCTCGAGCCCCACGACGATGTCGACCTCGCTGTCCTTGGCGGTGAGCATGATGATCGGCACGGCGGACTCCGCGCGGATCTGCCGGCAGACCTCCGTGCCGCTCACGCCGGGGAGCATGAGGTCGAGCAGGATCAGATCGATCCCGCCGCGCCGGAACACCTCCAGCGCGGTGTTGCCGTCATCGGCGACGTCGACCTCGAACCCCTCCCGCCGCAACAGATATGCCAGGGGCTCGGCCAGAGCCGGCTCGTCCTCGACCAGGAGCACGTGCGTCATGCCGTGCCACCGCCCTTCTTCTTGTTCTTCTTCGCGGCGCCGGCGGTCGCCGCCGCTGGCTTCTTCTTGTTCTTGTCCGTGCCCTTCTTTCCGGAGGGCTTCTTCTTCACCAGGCTCGACGCCCCCGTATCGGCGAGGAGCTGCTTGGCCTTCTTGCGGCTGCGCCGCACCGGCATGCCCTCGTCGATCGCGGCCACCGGCAGCAGGATCGCGAAGGTGGACCCCTTGCCCTGCCGCGACCATACCCGCACGTCTCCGCCGTGGCGGTGCGCGGCGTGCTTGACGATCGACAGCCCCAGCCCGGTTCCTCCGGTGCGACGGGAGCGAGCCTCGTCCGAGCGGTAGAAGCGCTCGAACACCCGCTCCTGGTCCTCCGGGCTCAGCCCGATGCCCTGATCGGACACGGCGATCTCGACCACGTCGTCGTCGAGCGTGACCCCGACACCGACCTTCGAGCCGGCGGGCGAATATGCGATCGCGTTGGCGATGAGGTTTCCGACGGCGTCGACCAGGATCCTCCGGTCACCGTCGACCATCACCCCGCTGAGGTCGCTGCGCACCAGCTCCACCTGCGCGGCCTGTGCCTGCACGACGTGCGCCTCGACCGCGGTCGTGATGACCTCGTCGATGGCGACCGGCTCAAGACCGGCGAAGTCGTCGCTGGCCTGCAGGCGCGACAGATCCATGATGCGGCCGGTCAGATCGTTGAGCCGGCGCGCTTCGACGAGAAGGCGATCGGCGAAGGAGCGCACCTGTTCCGGGTCGTCCGATGCCACCTCGATCGCCTCAGCCAGCACCATCACCGCGCCGACCGGTGTCTTGAGCTCGTGCGAGGTGTTCGCCACGAAGTCCCGGCGCATCTGCTCGACGCGTTCCTGTTCGCTGAGGTCGTGCACCACCAGGAACACCAGCCGAGGGCCGACCAGGGTCGCGCGCGCCTGAACGCTGAGCGTCTCCCCCGAGATCCGGTTGCGGCGGATGCGCAGCGGCCTGCTCACCGACCCCCCCTCGTCGAGTGCATCGCGCACCAGCTCGCGCAGTTCCGGCTGGGCGAGCATGCGCCCGCCCGATACGCCGACGCCGGCGGCCTGGCTCGACGCGCTGCGCACGAACAGTGAGGTGTCGACGATCGCGGCCGGCTCCTCGACCCCGGACAGGATCGCCTCGAGCTCCGGAGAGACATCGCCGCGCACCATCTCTTCATGGCGCGCACGCACCCGGATCGCGAACACGATCAGGAGGATGACGACGCCTCCGATCACGATGCCCAGCAGGAGAGCCGGGACGGTGAGCGACGAAGCGGTCATGCCCTCCAGCGTAGGGTCAGCACCTGCCGTTCACCTGCCACGGAAGCCGCCGCCGCCGCAGAGTTCACACCGGGGGCACCAATCGTTAACCTTCGATCCGGAGAATGCCCGTGGTTCACGCGCGGCCGACCGGCGCGCACCGCAAGGAAAGGCAGCCGCCATGCGCCAGGAGTTCCACCGCTCCCTCGAAGAAGTCAACACCAGGCTCGTCGAGATCGCCGATCTCGTCGCCGTCGCGATCGAACGTGCCACCGAGGCGTTCGCCACCAGCAACATCACCGTGGCGGAGCAGGTGATCGCGGACGACACGCTGATCGACGAGCGCGCTCTCGCCCTCGACGAGCTCGCGATCGAGCTGCTCGCACGCCAGCAGCCGGTCGCCTCCGACCTGCGGATCGTCGTCACGGCGCTGCGCGTGAGCGCGTCGCTCGAGCGCATGGGAGACATGGCAGAGCACATCGCCCAGCTCGCCCGCTACCGCTTCCCGGAGCGCGCGATCCCCAAGGGCCTCAAGTCGACGTTCACCCGCATGGGCGAGCTCGATGTGTCGGTCGCGCGCAAGCTCGCCACCCTCCTGCAGACCCAGGATCTGCGCGTGGCGGATGAGATCCGCAACGACGACGACCTCATCGACGAGCTGCACGCCAGCGTGTTCGAGAAGGTCCTCAGCGACAACTGGAAGGGCGAGGCGCAGGCCTCCGTCGACGCCACCCTGGCCAGCCGGTACCACGAGCGCTTCGCGGACCACGCCGTCTCGGTCGCGAAGAAGGTCGTCTACCTGGCCACCGGCGACTGGAGCGGCGAGGACACCTTCGAGGAGATCGCCGCGGAGGCCGACACCCCCGTCGCCGTCGTCGAGGTCGTCGACGTGGTCGAGATCACCGAGATCCCGGAGCCCTGACCGGCCCGTTCACCTGGCGTTCACCGCGCCACAGCCGTCGATTCACACACGCCCCCTAGCGTCAGCCACGGCCCTGCCCCGGGCTGAACACACCAAGAAGAAGGAACGTCACAGTGAAGCTCAACCGCATCGCAGCTCTGGGCGCCGTCGGCGCTCTCGCGTCGGTCGCCCTCGTCGGGTGTGCCGCAAACGAGTCGGCTCCGGCCGAGACCCCGGCCGGCGAGTCCCCCGCCGCCTCCACCCCCGCGCTGACCGGCACCCTCGCCGGCGAAGGCGCGTCGTCGCAGGAGGTCGCCGTCCAGGCCTGGACCGCCGGCATCCAGACCGCCAATGACGGCCTGACCGTCAACTACGCCGCGTCGGGCTCCGGCGCCGGCCGCGAGTCGTTCCTCAAGGGCGGCGTGCAGTTCGCCGGCTCCGACCGGGCGTTCAAGCTCGACGAGATCGCCGAGGGCGGCTTCGCCTCCTGCGCGGAGGGCTCCGACCTCGTCGAGATCCCGACCTACATCTCGCCGATCGCCGTGGTCTTCAACCTCGACGGCGTCGAGTCGCTGAACCTGGATGCCGCCACGCTCGCGGGCATCTTCACCGGCACGGTCGCGAAGTGGAACGACCCCGCCATCGCGGCGCTCAACCCCGACGCGACCCTGCCCGACCTGGCCATCACCCCGGTCCACCGCTCGGACAAGTCCGGCACCACCGGCAACTTCACCGACTACCTCTCGCAGGCCGCCGGTGACGTGTGGACCGACGGCTCCGTCGAGGAGTGGCCGATCCAGGGCGGCGAGGCCGCCAACGGCACCTCCGGCGTGATCTCTGCCGTCGAGGGCGGCCAGGGCACCATCGGCTACGCCGACGCATCGCGCGCCGGCAAGCTCGGCACCGTCGCGATCAAGGTCGGCGAAGAGTTCGTGCCGTACTCGCCCGAGGCCGCTGCCGCGACGCTCGACGCCTCCTCGCTCGAGGACGGCCGCGCCGCGACCGACCTCGCGTTCAAGATCGACCGCACCACCACCGAGGCGGGCGCCTACCCGATCATCCTCGTCAGCTACCTGATCGGCTGCGCGGAGTACACCGACGCCGCCCAGGGCGAGCTGGTGAAGGCCTTCTTCGCCGAGGCAGCCAGCGTCGACGGCCAGAAGGCCGCCGCCGAGGCCGCAGGCAGCGCCCCGATCTCCGACGCTCTGCGCACGCAGATCGACGCGGCGATCGCCGTCATCAAGTGATGCTCCGGGGCCGTCCGGACCTGGTCCGGGCGGCCCCAGCCTCCGAGTCAACCTCGACGATCAGGACAGCATGACCACCTCCACATCTGCGCCGCCGGCCGTCCGCCGTCCTGGCGACATCTGGTTCTCCGGAACCGCTCTGTTCGCCGGCCTCATGATCCTCGGCACGCTCGCGGCCGTGGCGATCTTCCTCATCGTCCAGTCCATCCCGGCCTTCGGCGCGACAGCGGAATCCGCGTCGCTGCTCACCGGGAACTTCTGGGAGTACGTCGGCCCCCTCCTCTTCGGAACCATCTGGGCCGCGGCTCTCGCGCTCCTCATCGCCGTTCCGCTCTCGCTCGGGGTGGCGCTGTTCATCTCGCACTTCGCGCCGCGCCGTCTGGCCGCCGCACTCGGATACGTCGTCGACCTGCTCGCCGCGGTCCCCTCGGTGGTCTACGGCCTCTGGGGCATCCTCGTGCTGGCTCCTGCAGTGCAACCGGTCTACGTGTGGCTCAATGCCAACCTGGGCTGGTTCCCGCTGTTCGGCGGCGTGGTGTCCACCACCGGCCGCACCATTCTCACCGCGGCGATGGTCCTCGCCGTCATGATCCTTCCCGTCATCACCGCCATCTGCCGCGAAATCTTCCTGCAGACGCCCGCTCTCCATGAGGAAGCCGCCCTCGCGCTCGGTGCCACCCGCTGGGAGATGATCCGCATGGCGGTTCTCCCCTTCGGCCGCAGCGGCATCGTGTCCGCCTCGATGCTGGGTCTGGGCCGCGCGCTGGGTGAGACCATGGCCGTCGCCATGGTGCTCTCCGCGTCCGGCATCATCAGCCTCCAGCTGCTGACCTCGACGAACCCCTCGACGATCGCGGCGAACATCGCGCTGAAGTTCCCCGAGTCGTACGACATCAACATCAACATCCTGATCGCGACCGGTCTGATCCTGTTCGTGGTGACCTTCGCCGTGAACGCGGTCGCCCGCATGATCGTGAACCGTCGCAAAGAGTTCTCGGGGGCGAACTGAGATGACCACCGCCACTGCCATCGATGCCCCCGGACGCGCCGCGTCCACGCGGCTGACCAGCGGACGCCTGCCGAAGTGGGCGCCCTGGGCGCTCCTGGCCGGTTCGATCGTCGCGGTCGCCGCGGTCTTCGGGCTCCTCGCGATCGAGTCCGGCGCGTTCAACGTCGCCGGATGGATCGTGCTCAGCGCGGTCGTCTACATCGCGCTCATCGTGATCCTCTCGCGCATCGTCGAGGGCGGCCGCAAGGCCATGGACCGCTTCATCACGGCGATCGTGGCCAGCGCGTTCCTGATCGCGCTCATCCCGCTGATCTCGGTGACCATCACCGTGATCGGGTTCGGCATCTCCCGGATGGACGCCGAGTTCTTCAGCTTCTCGATGCGCAACGTCGTCGGCGAGGGCGGCGGGGCGATGCACGCGATCACCGGCACCGTGCTGATCACGCTCGCCGCGGCGGTCATCTCGATCCCGATCGGGCTGTTCACCTCCATCTACCTGGTGGAGTACGGCAACGACGGGCGCATCGCACGCGGCATCACCTTCCTCGTGGACGTCATGACCGGCATCCCCTCGATCGTGGCCGGTCTGTTCGCCTACGCCCTGTTCGCGCTGTTCCTCGGCCCCGGTGTGCGCATGGGCATCATGGGTGCGGTCGCGCTCGCGGTGCTGATGATCCCCGTGGTGGTCCGCTCGAGCGAGGAGATGCTCCGCCTCGTACCGAACGAGCTGCGCGAGGCCTCGTACGCGCTGGGCGTGCCGAAGTGGCTCACGATCGTCAAGGTGGTCCTGCCCACCTCGATCGCCGGCATCACCACGGGCGTCATGCTCGCGATCGCCCGCGTGATCGGTGAGACCGCTCCGCTGCTGATCACGGCCGGCTTCACATCGAGCATGAACTACAACCTGTTCAACGGCCAGATGCAGACGCTGCCGGTGTTCACCTACACGCAGTTCGCCAACCAGGGCATCCCCGCCGAGGCGTATGTCGACCGCGCGTGGGCGTCCGCCCTGACCCTCATCATCATCGTGATGGTGCTGAACCTCATCGCCCGCATCATCGCCAAGGTCTTCGCTCCGGCCAAGGGCCGCTGAGACCGCCCGCTGAGCTCCGCAAGAATCAAAGAGGAACAACGTGTCCAAGAGCATCGACGTCAAGAACCTGAACGTCAAGTACGGCGACTTCCTCGCCGTGGAAGACGTCTCGATGGCCATCGAGCCCCGCAGCGTGACGGCTTTCATCGGCCCCTCCGGCTGCGGCAAGTCCACCTTCCTGCGCACTCTGAACCGCATGCACGAGGTCATCCCCGGAGCGACCGTGCAGGGCCAGGTCCTGCTCGACGGCGAGGACCTGTACGGCCAGGGCGTCGACCCGGTGACCGTCCGCCGCCAGGTGGGCATGGTCTTCCAGCGGCCGAACCCCTTCCCCACCATGTCGATCCGCGAGAACGTGCTGGCGGGCGTGCGCCTGAACAACAAGCGCATCTCGAAGTCCGACGCCGATGCGCTGGTAGAGCGCTCCCTGCAGGGCGCGAACCTGTGGAACGAGGTCAAGGACCGCCTCGACAAGCCGGGCTCCGGCCTCTCCGGCGGCCAGCAGCAGCGTCTGTGCATCGCCAGGGCTATCGCGGTCTCCCCCGACGTGCTCCTGATGGACGAGCCCTGCTCTGCGCTCGACCCGATCTCGACCTACGCGATCGAGGAGCTCATCGCGGAGCTGAAGAGCGAGTACACCATCGTGATCGTGACGCACAACATGCAGCAGGCCTCTCGCGTCTCGGACAAGACCGCGTTCTTCAACATCGCCGGCACCGGCAAGCCCGGCAAGCTGATCGAGTTCGATGAGACGGGCACGATCTTCACCAACCCGAGCGTGAAGGCCACGGAGGACTACGTCTCCGGCCGCTTCGGCTGAGCTCCGCTCCCCCGTCCCCGATGCCCCGTGCGCTCCGGCGCGCGGGGCATCGTCGTTCCCGAACTCAGGCAGAACCCACCTTCCGCCCCAGATTCCGGCGCCCACGGCGCCGTCACGCCTGTTCTGCCTGAGTTGGGGATCCCGTCCGCCGGGCGGCGGGCTGGACGGGCAGAGCCAGGGCACGACGAGGGCCCCGGAGCGTCGCTCCGGGGCCCTCGTCGTGACTCAGGTCGATGTCACATGCCGGGTGCCTGGTCGGTGATCTCGTCGGCCGCGGGCGCCTCGATCGAGACGGCCTCGCCCCACTTGCTGAACTCCATGGTCACCGCGGAGGCGCCCATGTCGCTGACCCAGCGACGCGGGAGGTCATCCGGGCCCACGAAGAGGACGTACTCGATCGTGTCGCCGAGGCCAGAGCCCTCCGGGATCTCCTGGCCCTCCAGCAGCTTCGCGGTGTCCAGCACGAGCGTGTACTTGGTGGTCTCGACGCCGTCGATCGTCTCGGCGCCCTCCTCCGCCTTGAAGTCCTTCAGAGCGGCCTTGAGGGTCTCCATCTGCTCGCCGATGTTCGCCTGCGAAGCCGACGCGCTCAGCTGCTCGACGAGCGGCGAGTTGCTGTCCTCCGGTGCCTGGAAGAACTTGCCGCCGGTCAGCTCGCCCATGTTGAGGTAGATGTCACCGTCGACGAAGCGCAGTTCCATCCCGCCGGGCATGCTCATCGACATGCGCATCTTCGCGGGGTCCTTGTCGATGACCATGTCACCGGTAGTCTCGACCTTCTGCCCCGACATCTCCATGGTCTGGACGAAGTGCGTCGTACCTGCTGCGTACTGTGCGTCGTTGATGCGCTGCGCGAAGTCATCGGCGGTCATCGTGCCGCCGGTCGCGGCGGGGTTCTCGGTCTGCGTCTGCGAACCGGTGGTGTCGGTCGCGGTGTCCGCGGACGTGCACGCCGTCAGGCCCAGGCCGGCGACGAGGACAATGGTCGTGGTTGCGATGGATCGTTTCCAGAAGGTGCTCATACCAGCAGCCTATGAAACCGACGTGGCGATTCTTCCCCGGTATTCCCAGGAACCGCCCAGGACGCCACCGCAGCGCCGCCCGCGGAGCGGTGCTCAGGCGAGCGTGCGCGCGACGCGCCGCACCTCGCTCTTGTGGCCGTCGAGCAATGCCTCGATCGGAGAACGGCCGATCGTCTCCTCCGGCGCGAGGAGCCAGTCGATCGCCTCGTCGTCGGTGAATCCGGCGTCCTGGAGCGCGATCACGGTGCCCCGCAACGACGGCAAGGGCCGGCTGTCCTCAAGGAAAATCGCCGGAACGGCGAACGGTCCGTTGCGACGCGAGCCGATGAGGTGCTTGTCGTCGATGAGCCGGCGGACACGTCCGAGCGGCTCCCCCAGCGCCTCGACGAGGTCGGGAATGGTCAGCCAGGAGGTTTCGGTCACAGACGAGGTCACATGTCCACTATCGCATCAGTCCCGCCCGCTGGCGAGCCGTTCACCCGGCTTTCACCCTGCGATCCCTAGACTTTCCCCGTGACCATCAGCCAGCAGACCGACCCGCTCATCGGGCGGCTCGTCGACGGCCGCTACCGGGTGCGTGCCCGGATCGCCCGCGGCGGCATGGCCACGGTCTACGTCGCGACCGACCTGCGGCTCGAGCGCCGCATCGCCCTGAAGGTCATGCACGGGCACCTCAGCGACGACTCGGTGTTCCAGAGCCGGTTCATCCAGGAGGCGCGGGCGGCGGCCCGACTGTCCGATCCGCACGTGGTCAACGTCTTCGATCAGGGGCAGGACGGCGAGCTGGCCTACCTCGTGATGGAGTACCTGCCCGGCATCACGCTGCGCGAGCTGCTGCGGGAGCAGCGCCGCCTGACGGTGCCGCAGACCATCTCGATCATGGATGCAGTGCTCTCCGGTCTCGCGGCGGCGCACCGCGCGAGCATCGTGCACCGCGACGTGAAGCCGGAGAACGTGCTCCTCGCCGAGGACGGCCGCATCAAGATCGGCGACTTCGGCCTGGCCCGCGCCACATCGGCGAACACCGCCAGCGGAGCCCAGCTGATGGGCACCATCGCCTATCTCGCGCCGGAGCTGGTCACCCGTGGCACCGCAGACGCCCGCAGCGACATCTACGCGCTCGGCATCATGCTCTACGAGATGCTCGTCGGGGAGCAGCCCTACCGCGGCGAGCAGCCGATGCAGATCGCCTTCCAGCACGCCACGGACTCCGTCCCCCGCCCGAGCGCCCGCAACCCCGGCGTGCCGGAGCAGCTGGACGAGCTCGTGCTGTGGGCCACGGAGAAGACCCCGGACGATCGCCCGCGCGATGCCCAGGAGATGCTCGACCGCCTGCGCGAGATCGAGAAGGAACTCGGGGTGGTCCCGCAGGCCACGCCGCACACCGCCACCGCCTCCTATCAGCGCTCGGACTCCGCCGACCTCACCAAGGTGCTCCCGAGCACGGGTATGACGGCGACCGCCGCCCCCGTTCACGAACCGCCCGCGGACAACGCGATGCTGCTGCGCCGCCGCGCAGCACAGCGCAAGACCCGCGGCGGCGTGCTGGTCCTGCTCGTGCTGCTGCTCGCCGCCCTCGCGGGCGGAGCAGGCTGGTGGTTCGGTTCTGGTCCCGGTTCGCTGGTCGCGGTCCCCGACGTGCAGGGAAGCACCTTCGACGACGCCGCCGCCGTTCTGGAGGCCGAGGGGTTCGTACCCGTGCGGGGCGAGGCGAGCTCGATCGACGTCGAACCCGGCATCGTCATCAGCACAGACCCCGGGCCCGGCGATCGCCGCGACAAAGGCACCGAGGTGACCGTCCTGGTGTCCACCGGGCCCGCCCAGCACGACATCGACAGCCTCCTCGGCATGACCGAGGAGGAGGCGACCGCGTATCTCACCGAGCACAACGTGAAGATCGGCGATGCGCTGCGTCTCTACTCGGGCGCGGAGGACGGCATCGTGATCAACGCGACAGCCATTCCCCAGGCTGAGGGGGCCGACTCCTACGACTGCGCCGAAGGGTGCTCGCTGTTCGAGAACGACACCGTCGCGCTCATGGTCTCGCTCGGCTCGCTGCCCGATGTGCACGATATGACCGCCGTCGACGCTGCGGCGGCGCTCGCGGGCAAGCAGATCAGCGTCACCACCGAGTCGATCCTCCAGTACAGCGACGAGGTCGACAAGGGGCGGGTCATCGGGATGACCGATCGGGAGGGCGGCGGAAACTGGCGGCCGGGCGACTCGACGACGCTGATCGTGTCCGACGGCCCGGAGCCGATCGCGATCCCCGACGTCACGGGACTGCATCGCGACGAGGCGGTCGCCCAGCTGGAGGCGCTCGGTTTCTCGGTGTCCTACTCGCTGCTGTGGGAGCCGTTCCCCAATGGCCTGACCAACGTCAGCCACACCGATCCGGAGGTCGGCTCCCTCGTGCTGCCCGGGTCTCGGGTGAACCTGATCATCACGGCTTTCGGTTGAGCAGGTCTTCTTCCGGCTGAGCTGACCCGTGCGAGGGCGCCGGCCCCGGGCATTCAGCTCGTCCCTCCGGCAGCGCGCGTACGGGCGACGGCACACGCGGAAACGCTGATGCCCGGAGCCAGCGGCTCCGGGCATCAGCGTTTCGTCGCGCTCAGCGCTTCTCCAGCTCCTCCGCGACGAGGAAGGCGAGTTCGAGGCTCTGCATGTGGTTCAGGCGCGGGTCGCACAGCGACTCGTACCGCGTGGCCAGGCCCTCCTCGTCGATGCGCTCCGAGCCGCCGAGGCATTCGGTCACGTCGTCGCCGGTGAGCTCGACGTGGATGCCGCCGGGGAAGGTCCCGGCCGCGCGATGCGCCTCGAAGAAGCCTCGCACCTCATCCACCACGTCGTCGAAGCGGCGGGTCTTGTAGCCGGTGGCGGACGTGATGCCGTTGCCGTGCATCGGGTCGGTGACCCACAGCGGGGTCGCGCCCGCGTCGCGGACCGCCTCCAGCAGCGGCGGGAGGGCGTCGCGGATCTTGCCGGCACCCATGCGCGTGATGAAGGTGAGACGACCGGGCTCCCGCTCGGGGTCGAGCTTGTCGATCAGCTCGATCGCCGTCTCCGGCGTCGTCGTGGGCCCCAGCTTGACGCCGATGGGGTTGCGGATCTTCGAGAAGTACTCGATGTGCGCCCCGTCGAGCTCCCGCGTGCGCTCACCGATCCAGAGGAAGTGCGCCGAGGTGTTGTACGGCGTCTCGGTGCGCGAGTCGATGCGCGTCATCGGGCGCTCGTAGTCCATCAGCAGACCCTCATGCCCGGTGTAGAACTCGACGCGCTGCAGCTCGTCGAAGTCGGCCCCGGCAGCCTCCATGAACTTGATCGCACGGTCGATCTCGGCCGCCATGCGCTCGTAGCGCTGGTTGGCCGGGTTCTGCGCGAAGCCCTTGTTCCACGAGTGCACCTCGCGCAGGTCGGCGAAGCCGCCCTGCGTGAACGCGCGGATCAGGTTCAGCGTCGAGGACGCGGTGTGGTACCCCTGCAGCAGGCGCTGCGGGTCCGCCCGGCGCGAACCCTCGGTGAAGTCGTAGCCGTTGACGATGTCGCCGCGGTACGCCGGCAGCGTGACCTCGCCACGGGTCTCGGAATCGCTCGATCGCGGCTTGGCGAACTGCCCCGCCATACGACCCATCTTCACCACCGGCATCGACGCGCCATAGGTGAGCACCACAGCCATCTGCAGCACCGTCTTGATGCGGTTGCGGATCTGATCAGCAGTGGCGCCGGCGAACGTCTCAGCACAATCGCCGCCCTGAAGCAGGAAAGCCCGCCCGGACGCGGCACGGGCAAGCCGGTCGCGGAGGTTGTCGACCTCTCCGGCGAACACGAGCGGCGGCAGCGACGCGATCTGCGCCGAGACGGCCGCGACCTCTTCAGCGTCTGGCCACTGCGGCTGCTGCTTGATCGGGAGGTCGCGCCAGGTGTCGAGCACATCGAGGGAGGTGGACATCCCCCCATTCTAGTTGTCCCCGGAGGGCGGGAACGCACGCGCCGGGGACCCAGCGGAGCCGCGGGGTCAGCTGCTCGCGATGCGGTCTTTGACCGTCGAGGCGTAGATGTCGTCGTACTGCTGCTCACCGAGCCGCTGCAACGCGACCATGATCTCGTCTGTGACGGATCGAAGGATGTATCGGTCGTTCTCCATGCCCTCGTAGCGGGAGAAATCGAGGGGCTCGCCGATCACCACGCCCACGCGCACCACCCGCGGGACACGCTGTCCGATCGGCATCATCGTGTCGGTGTCGACCATCACGACCGGGATCACCGGAACCTTGGACTCGAGCGCCATCCGGGCGATGCCGGTCCGGCCGCGATAGAGCTTGCCGTCCGGGCTGCGCGTGCCCTCCGGGTAGATCCCGAGCAGGTCGCCGCGGCCGAGCACCTGCAGCCCGGTGTTGAGCGACGCCTCAGACGCTTTGCCGCCGGAGCGGTCGATCGGCAGCTGACCGGTCGCCTTCATGAACACGCGCGTCGCCCACCCTTTGATACCGCGGCCGGTGAAGTAGTCGCTCTTGGCGAGGAAGGACACCGGCCGATCGATCAGCAGCGGAAGGAAGATGGAGTCGGCGAAAGACAGATGATTGCTGGCGAGGATCGCAGCGCCCGTCGTGGGCACATTGCGGCGCCCCACGATCCAGGGGCGGAAGACCGCCTTGATCACCGGACCGAGCACGATGTACTTCATCAGCCAGTAGAACACCGGGCAAATCCTACCGCCGCCCGGCGACGTCCGCGGGACCACCGCGGGATCGCCGAGTCGCCACCCGCCGGTCACCGTGAAACCGAGTTTCCGAGATTGTGCGACTCGATTTCAGTAATTTCCGGTGGTCCACGGCCCCGCGTGCCCTAGACTTTCCAGAAGTATCGCCCGTTCCGGTACCAAAGGAGTTGCCGTGGTCCAGTTCGAAGTGCCCGCCGTCGTTCCCTCAGACCCTGACGCGAACATCGCCGATCTCCTGGTCGAGCGTGTCCGCCTCACCCCGAACCTGGCTCTGTTCTCGGTTCCGCAGGGCGAGGGATGGCGTGACATCAGTGCGCGCGAGTTCGAGAAGCAGGTGATCGCACTCGCCAAGGGCTTCGTCGCCGCCGGCATCTCCCCCGGCGAGAAGGTCGGCTTCCTCGCCAAGACCACCTATGAGTGGACCCTGGTCGACTTCGCGCTGTTCTACGCCGGAGCCGTCATGGTGCCGATCTATGAGACCAGCTCGCCGGCACAGATCCGCCACATCCTGTCGGACTCCGGGGCGACGTGCGTGATCGTGGAGTCGGCCGATCACTTCGCCCGTCTCGATGAGGTCCGAGGCGACCTCCCCCTGGTCCGCGACGTGTGGCAGATGCACCTCGGCGCGCTCGACCAGCTCGCCCAGCAGGGCGCCGATGTCGACGACGCGGAGATCGAGCGACGGCGGAAGCTCGCCGTCGGGTCGGATCTCGCGACCATCATCTACACGTCCGGCTCCTCCGGGACCATGAAGGGCTGCGTGCTCACGCACAGCAACTTCGTCGAACTCGCCCGCAACTCCGCTGTGGCGCTCAAGGACGTCGTGGAGACCCCTGGCGCCTCGACGCTGCTGTTCATCACCACCGCGCACGTCTTCGCTCGGTTCATCTCGATCCTGACGCTGCACTCCGGTGTTCGCACCGGACACCAGCCGGACACGAGCCAGCTGCTCCCCGCGCTCGGGTCCTTCAAGCCCACCTTCTTGCTCGCCGTGCCCCGCGTCTTCGAGAAGGTCTACAACTCCGCAGAGCAGAAGGCCGAAGCCGGCGGCAAGGGCAAGATCTTCCGCGCCGCCGCGGCGGCGGCCATCGAGCACTCGCAGCTGGTCGAGGAGGGCAAGAAGGTCCCGCTGGGCCTCAAGCTCCGATTCGCTCTGTTCGACAAGCTCGTCTTCAGCAAGCTGCGCGCGGCCATGGGCGGAAACATCGCCTACGCGGTCTCGGGTTCCGCGCCGCTGGGCCCGCGCCTCGGACACTTCTTCCACAGTCTCGGTGTCGTCATCCTCGAGGGCTATGGCCTGACCGAGACCACGGCACCGGCGACGGTGAACCGCGGGGACAAGTCGAAGATCGGCACGGTCGGCCCCGCGCTGCCCGGCGTCGGCGTGCGTCTCGCCGAGGACGGCGAGGTCGAGGTCCGCGGCATCAACGTCTTCAAGGAGTACTGGAACAACCCGGAGGCGACCGCGGAAGCGTTCAACGACGGCTGGTTCAAGACCGGCGACATCGGGTCCTTCGATTCCGAGGGGTTCCTGACCATCACCGGTCGGAAGAAAGAGATCATCGTCACCGCCGGCGGCAAGAACGTCGCGCCCGCCGCTCTCGAGGATCCCATCCGGGCCAACCCCATCGTCGGGCAGGTCGTGGTGGTCGGTGACAAGAAGCCGTTCATCTCGGCCCTCATCACGCTCGACCCCGAGATGCTGCCGACCTGGCTGTCGAACCAGGGGCTCGACCCCCAGATGTCCCTGGCCGAGGCCGCCCAGAACGATGCCGTCAAGGCCGAGGTGCAGCGGGCCATCGACGCGGCGAACACGCGAGTGTCCCGTGCCGAGTCGATCCGCACCTTCCGGATCCTGCCGACGGAGTGGACCGAGGCCAGCGGGCACCTGACGCCGAAGCTCTCGATCAAGCGCCACGTGATCATGACGGACTTCGCCGACGACGTGGCCGCGATCTACGACCAGCCGACCGGAACCACCACCGTCCCGGTGGGCTGACGCCCGCCGGCTCCGGATACGGATTCGCCCCCGCAGCCGATGGCTGCGGGGGCGAATCCGTATCCGGAGGGCGGAGAGTGTCGAGGCTCAGAACCAGGAGCTCTCCCGCACCTCACGCATGGCCTGCTTGCGCGTCTCGGGATCGAGGCGCGTGAGATAGAGCTTGCCGTCGAGGTGGTCGGTCTCGTGCTGCAGCGCCTGCGCCAGGATTCCGTCGCCCTCAAGCACCAGCGGACGACCGTCGAGGTCGATGCCCTCGACGCGCGCCCACGGGTGGCGCAGCGCCGGGTGCCACAGACCCGGCACGGAGAGACATCCCTCCCCCGTCGGAACCGGGTCGCCCCGCACCTCGGTGAGCACGGGGTTGAGCACATAGCCGATACGGCCGTCGATGTTGTAGCTGAAGGCGCGCAGCGGAACGCCGATCTGGGGGGCAGCCACCCCGGCGCGTCCCGGCAGCGCCACGGAGTCCAGCAGATCGGCGACGAGAGCGCGGACGCCGTCGTCGATCTGCTCGATCCGTGCGCACACCGTGCGCAGCACCGGGTCTCCGAAGACCCGGATCTCCCGAACCGTCATCAGCGGCTCCGTTCGCGCAGCGACTCCACGACCAGCGCGGCAAGCGTGCGAGCGGCCTCACGGGTCTCCGGCTGCAGGTTGGCGAAGTCAACGGCACCGCCGGCGGCCAGCTGGGGGTCGAAGGGGATGCGTTGCACGTGCGTGACGCGCGTGCGGAAGTGCGCCTCGATCTCCTCCACCCGCACCGGTGGCGCCGTGCGGGTGGTCTGATTGAGCACGACGACCGCGTCGCGCGCGAGATCGGCGTAGCCGTTGTTCTCCAGCCAGCTCAACGTCTCCGAGGCCAGGCGCGCCTCGTCCAGGCTGAGGCCGGCGACGATCACGACCCGGTCGGCGTGCTCAAGGGTCGCCGTCATGACAGCATGGACGATGCCGGTTCCGGTGTCGGTGAGGACCAGCGAATAATAGTGCCCCGCCACACGCGCGACGTTCTCATAGTCGGCGTCGCCGAAGGCCGCCGACACGTGCGGGTCGGCGTCCGACCCCAGCACATCGAGGCGCGTGACGTCACGGGCGACGAGCTCAGACACATCGTGATAGCTCGCGATCTGTTCGTGCATCCGTGCCACATCGCGCACCGTCCGCTCGCTCTGACGTTCGATGCGCTCGCCCAGGGTGCCGCGATCGGGGTTGGCGTCGATCGCGATCACGCGATCGTCCCGCGCGTCGGCCAGAGCCATCCCGAGCAACGTCGTGATCGTGGTCTTGCCCACGCCGCCCTTGCGCGAGAGCACCGGCACGAAGCTGGCGTGACCCTGCAACGGGGTGCGGATGCGGCCGGTCAGCTCCTTCTCGCGGCGAACCCGGCGGCTGTCGCCGATGTTCAGCATGCCGCCAGAGATGCGGTAGAGGAAGTGCGGCCACGTGCCCTCTGGCTCCGGTTTGCCGATCCGCTGCGGGTCGAGGAGGCGATCGGCCGTGAGCAGCTCAGCGCTCTCCTGGCCGCCCTGCTCGCTCAGGTCTCCGAGGCGCTTCGCGGTGAACGGTGCCGGGGTCTCCTCACGAGCCACAGGGGCCTCCTCCGGGATCTGGGTGTTCCGTGCCGAACGGGTGGCCGGGGCGACGGGCTCGGGCTGCGGCTCGGGCGTGGGCTCGGGAATCGGCTGCGGCTCGGGAAAAGGTTCCGGTTCCGGCTCCGGCTCTGCGGGCGCCGCGTTGAAGGCCGTGCCTTCGAGAATCGCTTGGAAGAGCTCCGCTGCCGTCGGCTGAGAGCGCTCCACCGGTGCTGTCTCGTCGGTCTGGTCGTGTCTGGGCTGGGCAGCGACGTGGTCGGACGTGCCGGCCGTCTCTGCGGCGTCGAGCGGAGCGTCGTGACGCTCCGCGGCCACGTCCGGTTCGTCCGCGCGCGTGAAGGGTTCCTCCGGGCGCGTGAAGACGGCGAAGGGGTCGGCGTGCTCGACGGCGGCGGATGCTGCGGCATCCGCCGCGGCTCCCTCGGCGGTCTCCTCACCGGGGCCAGCGGGCCCGTCGGCGCCGACCTCGACCGGTGCGATGGACGCAGCCTCGTCGTCGGCCTCGTCTGTTGTCGGCTCCTCGCTGCTCGCCTCAGCGATCGGAGCGGCGGACTCGTCGGACTCAGCGGAGGATGACGCGGCGACCGGCGCAGCGGACTCGGGGATCTCGATCACGACGACGGCGTCATCGAGATCGTCGTTCACCGGATACGAGACGGCCGGCTCGACGACCGCGTCTCCCGGGTCGTCGTCGCGGAGACGATCGTCAGCCTCGTGGTCGTCGATCTCATCGTCGCCGAGATCGTCGTCCCCATCTTCTGGCTCCGGCTCTGGCTCTGGCTCTGGCTCTGGCTGGAGGATCTCGTCGTGCTCCGCGGCGGCGCCGTCGGCAACGCCCTCATCATGATGGGCCTCCGCGTCCTCGACGATCTCGGCCTCGGCGACGACCGCCTCCTCGGCGGCTTCCGCGTCCTCGCTCTCCCCGGGGAAAGGCGGGAGATCCTCTACGGGGAAAGGCGGGAGATCGATGGCACCGGAGTGCTCGATCACGATCTCCTCGGAGACCGGCGCCGGAGCCTCATCGTCCGCGCTCACCTCGATGAGGTGCCCAGCGACGACGTCCTCCGCGGAGAACTCCTCGTCTGCGTCCGCATCCTCGGTCGTGCCGAGGTCCGGCACGTCGGCGACGGCGAGCGGCTCATAGGAGAGCGGCTCGTCGTCGACGACGCCATCGTCTTCGTCGAGATCGTCGTCGGCGACAGGCATCGTCACCTGCACCTGCGCCGTCGCCAGACCCAGCAGGTCGATCGACGTCGTCTCGAGAGGCGCCGGCTCCAGCAGTGGAGCCAACGCCTCATCGGCGGCGTCGCCGTCGGCCATTCCCAGCGTGTCCTTGGGGGTCACATGCGTCTTTCTGCTCGTCGCTTCCGCGGCTTTCCCTCAGAAGAGGGCCGCCGACCAGGCTAATGCGCGCGCGGCGATACGGCCAACCGGACGCCGCCCCGGTCAGCCGGCCGGCTTGATCACCAGGAGCAGATCGCCGGCTTCCACCTGCTGGGTGGCGGCGATGGCGAGGCGCTCCACAACGCCGTCGACGGGTGCGGTGATGGCCGCTTCCATCTTCATCGCCTCGATCGAGGCCACCGGTTCCCCGGCGGCGACGACCGTGCCCACCTCTGCCTTGAGCGTCACCACGCCGGAGAACGGCGCCGCGACCTGCCCGGGCTTGGACGTATCGGCCTTCTCCACCTCGTGAGTCTCGACGCCGACCGAACGGTCGCGCACCATGACCGGCCGCAGCTGGCCGTTCAGCGTGGTCATGACCGTGCGCATGCCCTTGTCGTCCACGTCGCCGATGGCTTCCAGACCGACATAGAGCTGCACACCGCGCTCGATCTCCACCAGGTGCTCGTCGCCCCAGGTGAGGCCGTACAGGTAGTCACCGGTCTCGAGCACCGACAGATCGCCGTACTGCTCGCGAACCCGGTGGAACTCGGTGGTCGGCGCCGGGAACAGCAGGCGATTGAGCGCATCGCGGCGCTCCGCGCTGCTCGCCGCGAGGGCCGCGGCATCCGCATCGGAGATCGCCGTGTCGCCCAGCCGCACCTCGCGGCCGGCGAGCACCTTCGAACGGAACGGCTCCGGCCATCCGCCCGGCAGGTCGCCGAGCTCCCCGGCCATGAAGCCGATCACCGAGTCCGGGACATCGTATTTCTCGGGGTTCGCCTCGAAATCGGCCGGATCGGCACGTACCGCGGTGAGGTGCAGCGCGAGATCGCCCACGACCTTCGACGACGGTGTGACCTTCGGCACACGACCGAGGATCGCGTTCGCCGCGGCGTACATGTCCTCGATCAGCTCGAAATCGTCAGCCAGGCCGAGCGCCATCGCCTGCTGACGCAGGTTCGACAACTGACCGCCCGGGATCTCGTGCCGGTAGACGCGGCCGGTGGGGCCGGGAAGACCGGACTCGAAAGGCGCGTACTGGCGGCGGACGGCGTCCCAGTAGGGTTCGAGGTCGAGCACCGCGTCCAGGTCGATCCCGGTGTCCCGATCCGTGTTGGCCAGTGCAGCGACGAGCGCGGACAGCGGCGGCTGGCTGGTGGTGCCCGCCATGGGCGCGGACGCCGCATCGACGGCGTCGACACCGGCGGCGCTCGCGGCGAGGAGGGTCGCGAGCTGTCCCCCCGGGGTGTCGTGCGTGTGCAGGTGCACGGGGAGATCGAACCGCTCCCGCAGCGCGGAGACGAGTCTGGCCGCGGCGGCGGGACGCAGCAGGCCGGCCATGTCCTTGATGGCCAGGACGTGCGCGCCCGCGTCGACGATCTGCTCAGCGAGGCGCAGATAGTAGTCGAGCGTGTAGAGGTCTTCTGCCGGGTTCAGCATGTCGCCCGTGTAGCACAGCGCGACCTCCGCGACGGCGGTCCCTGTCGCGCGCACCGCATCGATCGCGGGACGCATCTGCTCGACGTCGTTGAGGGCGTCGAAGATACGGAAGATGTCGATGCCGCTCTCGGCCGCCTCCCGCACGAACGCCTCCGTGACCTCCGTGGGGTACGGCGTGTAGCCGACCGTGTTGCGGCCGCGCAGCAGCATCTGAATGGCCACGTTCGGCAGCGCCGTGCGCAGCTTGTCGAGACGCTCCCACGGGTCTTCGCCGAGGAAGCGCAGCGCGACGTCGTAGGTCGCGCCGCCCCAGGCCTCCACGGACAGCAGCTGCGGCGTCATCCGCGCGATGTACGGGGCGACGGCCACCAGGTCGCGGGTACGCACGCGGGTCGCCAGGAGCGATTGGTGCGCGTCGCGGAAGGTGGTGTCGGTGACCGCGAGCGAGGAGCGCTCGCGCAGGGAGCGGGCGAAGGCCTCAGGGCCCTGCTCCACGAGCAGCTGGCGGCTGCCGGCCGGCGGCGTCGCGAGCAGGTCGATCCTGGGCAGCTTGGCGCGCGGCTCGATGGTCACCGGTCGCGGACCGTTGGGCTTGTTGACGGTCGCGTCGACGAGCCAGTTCAGGATCTTCGTGCCGCGGTCCTTCGACGGCCGCCCGGCGAGGAGCTCCGGGCGCTCGTCGATGAACGACGTGCTGAGGTCTCCCGCGACGAAGGCCGGGTCATCAAGGAGCGCCTGCAGGAAGGAGATGTTGGTGGCGACGCCGCGGATGCGGAACTCGGCCAGTGCACGGCGCGCACGCGACACCGCGGCGGCGAAGTCACGGCCGCGGCACGTGAGCTTCGACAGCATCGAGTCGAAGTGGGGGCTGATCTGCGCTCCCTGGTGCACCGTGCCGCCGTCGAGGCGGATGCCGGCGCCGCCCGGAGAGCGGTACGTCGTGATCCGCCCGGTGTCCGGACGGAAGCCCTGCGTCGGGTCCTCCGTGGTGATGCGGCACTGCAGCGCAGCACCACGCAGGTGGATCTGATCCTGTTCCAGCCCGAGCTCGGCCAGCGTCTCCCCCGCCGCGATGCGCATCTGGGTACGGACGAGGTCGACGTCGGTGACCTCCTCGGTCACGGTGTGCTCGACCTGGATGCGCGGGTTCATCTCGATGAAGACGATTTCGCCGGCGCGCGGCCCCGCCGTCTCCAGAAGGAACTCGACCGTGCCGGCGTTCTCGTAGCCGATCGAGCGTGCGAAGGCGACCGCGTGCCGGTGCAGCTCTCCGCGGGTCTCGTCATCGAGGTTCGGCGCCGGCGCGATCTCGACGACCTTCTGGTGACGACGCTGCACCGAGCAGTCACGCTCGAACAGGTGCACGGTCTCACCGGTCTTGTCCGCAAGGATCTGCACCTCGATGTGACGGGGACGCAGCACCGCCTGCTCGAGGAACATCCGCGGGTCGCCGAAGGCGCTTCCCGCCTCCCGCATGGCCTCGGCGAGAGCGGGAGCGAGCTCCTCGCGCGTCTCGACGCGGCGCATGCCACGGCCGCCGCCGCCGGCGACCGCCTTCGCGAACAGCGGGAAGCCGATCTCGTCGGCCTGCGCGACGAGGGCGTCGACGTCGTCGGATGCCTCGGTCGAGCGCAGCACCGGCACCCCGGCCTCGATCGCGTGACGCTTGGCCTCGACCTTGTTGCCCGCCATCTCCAGCACCGATGCCGGCGGCCCGATGAACACGATGCCGTGCTCTGCGGCCTTCGCCGCCAGGTTCGGGTTCTCAGAGAGGAAGCCGTATCCGGGGTAGATGGCGTCCGCACCGCTCTCGACGGCGATGCGGATGATCTCGTCGACGTCGAGATAGGCCCGGACGGGGTGTCCGCGCTCGCCGATCTCGTATGCTTCGTCCGCCTTCAGTCGGTGCAGCGAACCGCGATCCTCATAGGGGAACACGGCGACGGTGCGGGCTCCGACCTCGAAGGCGGCACGGAAAGCGCGAATGGCGATCTCGCCGCGATTGGCAACCAGGATCTTGGTGAACATGCGCTCCTCTTCCGGGGAGGCAGGCGCGCGATTGCACGCCTGTGCTGAGGCTGAGTGTGCCCCCAGCCTAGGGGACGGTAACCTTGTGCTTGTGCACGTACTCAGCGTCAGCTCCCTCAAGGGAGGCGTCGGCAAGACGACCGTGACTCTCGGCCTGGCCTCCGCGGCCTTCGCCAGGGGCGTCCGGACGCTCGTCGTCGACCTCGACCCCCAGTCCGACGTCTCCACCGGCCTGGACATCCAGGTCGCCGGCCGGCTGAACATCGCCGACGTGCTCGAGAACCCGAAAGAGAAGACGATCCGTCAGGCGATCACGTCCAGCGGGTGGGCAAAGGCGCACCCCGGCACGATCGACGTGATGATCGGCAGCCCGTCTGCGATCAACTTCGACGGCCCGCACCCCACGATCCGCGACGTCTGGAAGCTCGAAGAGGCCCTGGCCATCCTCGAGAACGAGTACGACCTCGTCCTCATCGACTGTCCGCCATCGCTCAACGCTCTGACGCGCACCGCGTGGGCCGCGAGCGACCGGGTGCTCGTCGTCACAGAGCCGGGGCTGTTCTCCGTGGCGGCAGCCGACCGTGCGCTGCGTGCCATCGAGGAGATCCGCCGCGGTCTGTCCTCCCGACTGCAGCCGCTGGGCATCGTCGTCAACCGCGTCCGCCCGCAGTCCATCGAGCACCAGTTCCGTATCAAGGAGCTGCGCGACATGTTCGGCCCGCTCGTGCTGTCCCCTCAGCTGCCGGAGCGCACCTCGCTGCAGCAGGCCCAGGGTGCCGCCAAGCCGCTGCACATCTGGCCCGGCGACTCCGCGCAGGAGCTCGCTGCCGACTTCGATCTGCTGCTCGACCGCATCATCCGCACCGGCCGTATCCCCGTCGCCGCAGAAGCCCGCAGCTGAGAGCGGCGCAGGACCGCGCAGATCCTCAACGGATCTCCTCAACGGATCGGGCGAGGCCGCGCTCGCGCGGCCGCGGCGGTCAGGCCGTGCGCTTCTTCGCCCGGTGCGCGGCGAGGTCGTCGACCGGGTCGGGAGAGGTGGCGTCGAACTCGACCAGCGTCGACTCCACATCGCGCAGCACCTTGCCGACCGCGATGCCGAACACGCCCTGGCCGCGGCTCAGGAGGTCGATGACCTCGTCATTGCTCGTGCACAGGTACACCGACGCACCATCGCTCATGAGGGTCGTGCCGGAGAGGTCACGGATGCCGGCCGCCCGCAGCTGCCCGACGGCCGTGCGGATCTGCTGGAGCGAGATACCGGTGTTCAGCAGCTCCTTGACGAGCTTGAGCACGAGGATGTCGCGGAAGCCGTAGAGGCGCTGGGAGCCCGAACCGCTCGCGCCGCGCACGGTCGGCTCGACCAGCTCGGTGCGCGCCCAGTAATCGAGCTGACGGTAGGTGATGCCGGCAGCGCGGGCGGCGACCGCACCGCGATAGCCCACCTCGTCGTCCATGGCCGGCAGACCGTCCGTGAAGAGAAGGTCGCTCGTGAACTGCGGTTCACCGCGAAGCTCGTCGGCGTTCATGCCCCTCCTCAGGTCGTTGTCTCATCCACGGTAGAGCAGCCAAGGGGCACCAGCAATGACACACGCCCGGCGCGGCGCATCTTTCGAAACCGGTTCGTTATGACAGCAGCCGCGCAAGCCCTTCGCGGACGAAGATCACCCGCACCTCGTCGAGGCGCGATGCCAGCTCTGGCGCGGCTTCGGCGGCCTTTCCCCGCGAGACGGCGTCTGTGCGGCGCAGCAGAGTCGACAGAGCAGACTCGATCAGCGCCACATCACGCTCCGCGCTCTGCCGCAGGGCGCGGACGTGACGCGGCTCGATGCCGTGGCGCTCGAGCGCGACGAGCCCGCGCAACAGGCCGAGCGTCTGCTCGGTGTAGGCCTCTGCGGGGGCGATGAGCCCGGTGCTGATGGCATCGTTGAGCAGCTGCGGCGCCGCCCCGGCCGCCGCCAGCAGCTCTTCGCGCTTCAGCCGGCGCGCCGGAGGCGCGATCGACACGGGGATGGCCGGGATCCCCGTGGACGGGTCGCGGCCCGCGTCGAGATCTGCGAGGTGCTCGCGGATCACGTTGAGCGGCAGATAGTGGTCGCGCTGCAGGGTGAGGATCAGGCGCAGTCGGTCGACATCGGCGGCGGAGAACTTACGGTAGCCGGAGTCGGTGCGCATCGGGGTCACGAGCCCCTTGTCCTCCAGGAAGCGCAGCTTGCTGGCCGAGCACTCCGGGAACTCCGGCGTGAGCCGGGCGAGCACCTGGCCGATGCCGAGCAGCCCGGAGCCGGCGGATCGTTCGCGGGCGGAGGCCGCCCCCATCACCGCTCCGCGGCGAGGTCAGCAGGCGAGGCGAAGACGTTGAGGCGGAACTTCCCGATCCGCAGCTCGTAGCCGTTGCGCAGCTCGCTGCGGTCCACGCGCTCCCCGTTGACATAGGTGCCGTTGAGCGAGCGGAGATCGGTGATCTCGAACGCGGACCCCGCACGGGAGATCTCGGCGTGCCGACGCGACACCGTCACGTCGTCGAAGAAGATGTCGGCCTCCGGGTGCCGCCCGACCGTGGTCAGATCGGCGTCGAGGAGGTAGCGCGCGCCGGCCAGAGCACCGGAACGCACCAGAAGGAGGGCGGTACCGGCGGGCAGAGCCGCGATCGCCGCCTGCTCCGCATCCGTCAGCTCGACGCCGAACGGGATGAAGGACAGATCGGAATCGTGCCCGAACGTCTGCGTGACGCCGGAATCCGCACCGGCATCGCGGCGCAGTGCGTCGTTGTTGTCTGTCTCTGCCACGGTCACCCTCCTCCCCTAAGACTAACGGATGACGAACGCCTTCAGACCCGTCGGATTCCTGGCGGGGAATGACCTCTCCGGCGTGCGTCGTCCCTCGTCCGCGAC
Source organism: Microbacterium longlingense (assembly GCF_058349825.2). Taxonomy (NCBI): domain Bacteria; kingdom Bacillati; phylum Actinomycetota; class Actinomycetes; order Micrococcales; family Microbacteriaceae; genus Microbacterium; species Microbacterium longlingense. The sequence continues at coordinate 123,726 of NZ_JBYRJA020000002.1, read as the reverse complement.
CGGGCGAGAGCACTAGGCTGTCAGCATGACTCATTACGACGTCGTCATCCTCGGCGCGGGCCCCGGTGGCTACGTTGCCGCTGTCCGCAGCGCCCAGCTGGGCCTCTCGACCGCGATCATCGAAGAGAAGTACTGGGGCGGTGTGTGCCTGAACGTCGGGTGCATCCCCTCCAAGGCGCTCCTCAAGAATGCCGAGATCGCGCACACGCTGACCCACAAGAAGGACTTCTTCGGGATCTCCGGCGACTTCACGCTCGATTTCGGCAAGGCGTGGGATCGCAGCCGCGAGGTCGCAGACGGACGCGTCAAGGGCATCCACTTCCTGATGAAGAAGAACAAGGTCGCCGAGTACGACGGCCGCGGCACCTTCGTCGACGCCCACACCATCCAGGTCACGAAGGCGGACGGCACGACCGAGACCGTGACCTTCGACAACGTCATCATCGCCACCGGTTCGACGGTGCGCCTGCTGCCGGGCGTGACGCTCAGCGAGAACGTCGTGACGTATGAGGAGCAGATCCTCAGCCGAGAGCTCCCCGACTCGATCGTGATCGTCGGCGCCGGTGCCATCGGCATGGAGTTCGCCTACGTCCTGACGAACTACGGGGTGAAGGTCACCATCATCGAGTTCCTCGACCGCGCGCTCCCCAACGAGGACGCCGACGTGTCGAAGGAGATCGCGAAGCAGTACAAGAAGCTCGGGGTCGACATCCTCACCTCGACCAAGGTCGAGAGCGTCGTCGACAACGGCTCGTCCGTCACCGTCACCTACACCGCCAAGGACGGCCAGACCGGCTCCATCGAGGCGGACAAGGTGCTCATGTCGATCGGCTTCGCACCCAACGTCACCGGCTATGGCCTGGAGAACACCGGCGTCAAGCTCACCGAGCGCGGGGCGATCGACATCGACGACCACATGCGCACGAATGTCGAGGGCGTCTACGCCATCGGCGACGTCACCGCCAAGCTGCAGTTGGCGCACGTCGCAGAGGCCCAGGCCGTCGTGGCGGCCGAGACCATCGCCGGGGCAGAGACCATGACCCTGGGCGACTACCGCATGATGCCGCGCGCGACGTTCTGCTCCCCACAGGTCGCCTCCTTCGGACTCACCGAGCAGCAGGCCAAGGACGAGGGCCGCGAGATCAAGGTCGCGACCTTCCCCTTCATGGCCAACGGCAAGGCGCACGGCCTGGGCGAGCCGGTCGGCTTCGTCAAGCTGATCGCCGACGCCGAGCACCTGGAGCTCATCGGCGCGCACATGATCGGCCCCGATGTGTCCGAGCTCCTGCCCGAGCTCACCCTGGCCCAGAAGTGGGACCTCACGGCACTCGAGCTCGCGCGCAACGTGCACACGCACCCGACGCTGTCCGAGGCCCTGCAGGAGGGCTTCCACGGCCTCGCGGGACACATGATCAACTTCTGATCCATGACGGTTGAGGCCCCCTCCGCCCGGAGGGGGCCTCAACCGTCTGGGCCGGCACCCGCCCCGCCCGATCTGCGGGCCCGCCCGATCTGCGGAGCTTGTCCCGTTCTGCGGGCAGACTTCGGTCATCCGCCCGCAGAACGGGACGGAGTCCGCGGATCGGGCGGGCGGGGCCGACCGTCAGAGCCCGAGCGTGCGGCCGAGCTTGGACGCCGATGAGGGCAGCCGGCCGCCGGCGACGAGAACGGCGGCCTCGACGGCCGCGAAGAAAGCACCCTGCGCGGCCCATCCGGTCGGCGCGCCGGCTTTGAGCTCGATCTCCCACTCGCGCCAGACCCGCACGGTGCCGGTGCGCAGATCGGTGCCCCGGACACGATCGTCCACGAACTCGGCGACCACACCGCTCGGACCGCGCAGCAGCGAGGCCGTACGCGTGTTCTCAACCCGGGCCAGCGGGACCAGCGGATCGGTCGTCCAGGTCGCGATCGCGTCGAGGACCGCCGGGGGGGTCCCCTCGCCGTCGTCGAGGGGCCAACCGGTCTCGAGGCGCCCGTCGCCCTGCCGGGGACCCTTCAGATGCCAACCAGCGTCAGGACCTCCGGTCCGGCGACGCAAGCCGACGCGCGCCTGAGCCAGCTGCAGGTCGGCCGTGTCGAAGTACTGCGCGTCCAGAGCGAACACGCCGAGGGGTTCGACCTCATCGATCCCGGGGACCGCATCCCACCGCGGGGTCGCGGTATCGGCGTCCGCGTCGTACTTGCGCTCGATCTCGATCGACTGCCACGCGGACGCGTCATCGATGCTCACAGGGGTATCCGGACCTTCTCAGTCGTCGGTGGGGACGATGTCGTCGCTGGACTCGATGAACCAGAAGGCCACCTGCGTCGGGCCGTCGGACGGGCCGGTGTTGGTCGGGTCTCCCTGCCGCCGGTAGATGATCTGCGTTGCGCCGTAGGGCACGATCATGCTGTCCGCAGAGGTGTCGGAAAGGGGAAGGACCTGACCGTCCAGCGGTCCGCCATGGAGTCGCGCGATTGCCATGGGACCACCATAGCCCGGCGCGCTCAGGAAGCCGCGACGCCGAGCACCGCGCCGAGGATCATCCAGGGACCGAAGGGAATGCGCGTGGTCCGATCGGCGCGGCGCACGAGCATGAGCGCGACCGCGAACAGGGCACCGAGCAGGAAGGCCGCCGCTCCGCCGATCAGCAGGGCCCGCCAGCTGTGCCACCCCAGGACGGCACCCACGAGAGCGGCGAGCTTGACGTCTCCCCCGCCCATGCCGTCGCTGCCGAGCAGCCACGGCATCGCGTAGAGAGCGCTCAGGACGACCATGCCGCCGACCGTTCGCCCGGGCGTCTCCGGATCCGCGCGCACCGCCGCCTCGATCCCGACGAGCACCAGCACCCCCGCCAGCGCGGGCAGGACGATGCGGTTCGGCAGACGGTGCTCGCGGATGTCGATCTCGATGAGAGCAACGGCGACCGCCAGCAGGCCGACGTGCGCGATCGCGACGATCGCCGCGTGGATGCCCATCGCCATGCGGCCAGGCTAGAGCGCCGGCCGGCCGCGGGCGGGCGTCTGCGTCGATCTGTGGAGAGATCACGCGTTCGGAGCACGCGGATCACACATCCCCGGACGACGTGACGATGTCGGATGTACGAACTATCATCGTGAATACATCCCGTGATATTCGAAACTATCTTCGAGGAAAGCCATGGCTCTCACCGCGTTCTCCGATGCCCCTCCTCGGCCCTCCGCAGCCCGGGCCGCGGAGGTGCTGCGCCTGCAGCGTGAGATCGGACGGATGCAGCGGCGGCGCGCGGAGACCGCGCTCCTGCCCGTGCTCTCCCCCCTGGCGCCGCTCTTCCCCGGCGGCGGGCTCCGTCGCGGCACCACCTACTCTCTCGCACCCTCAGCCGATCTGGTGCTTGCTCTTCTGGCCGCCGCGTCCTCATCCGGCTCCTGGTGCGCGGCCGTGGGCTTCCCCACGCTGGGCACGGAGGCCGCGGCGGCGCACGGGGTGCGGCTCGACCGGCTGGCCCTTGTGCCGGATCCCGGTCCGCGCTGGATGACGGTGCTCGGCGCACTCGCCGAGGCGGTGCCGCTCATCGCCGTGCACTCCGCACAGCACGCCGGCGATGCCGCGATATCCCGGCTGCAGGCACGTCTGCGCGACCGGGGGTGCACGCTCCTGGTGACCACGCCGTGGCCGCAGAGCGAAGGAGAGCTCCGGGTGCTCTCCCGCCGCTGGGAGGGACTGCAGAACGGTTCCGGGCTGATCGACGGCTGTACGACCGTCGTGGGCTTCACCGGCGCCAGAGCCGGTGCTCCCCGCCGGGTCACCGTGCGCCTGCCCGGCCCGTCCGGTGCTGTCGAAGAGCTTCCGGCCACGGAGGAGGGCGCGTCGGCCCCCGTCCTGCGCGCGCTCAACCCCACCGCTCGAGAGAGAGGGCCGGCGTGGACACGGACCGGCTGAGCGACGCAGCGCACCGGTCGGAGCGCTGTCTCGTGCTCTGGTTCCCCGACTGGCCTCTGCGCGCCGCGCTGTCCGCACCGCCGCATCCGCCCGCCGCGCTCCTGCACAGGGGCATCGTCGTCGCCTGCACGGCCTCCGCGCGCGATCAGGGCGTGCGCCGCGGCCAGCATCGCCGGGTCGCGCAGGGCCTCATCCCGACCCTCACGCTGCTGTCCGCCGACGCCGATCGCGACGAGCGGGCCTTCCGCCCGGTGCTGCGCGTGCTCGAGGATCATGCCCCAGGAGGGGCCGTCCTCCGGCCGGGGCTGGTGTCGCTGCGCGCCCGCGGCGTCTGCCGTTTCTACGGCGGGGAGGAGAGCGCCGCCCGGCACCTGCTCGACGTGCTCAGCGCACAGGGCTGGGACGATGCGCGCGCCGGTGTCTCGGACGGGCTCTTCGCCGCAGAGCAGGCGGCACGGCACGGTCCTGCGCCCTCCGGCGCTGCTTCGTCGTGCACGATCATCCCTCCCGGCGAGACCGAGGCCTTCCTCTCCCGGCTCCCGGTGCGTGTGCTCGACGACGCCGACCTCGTCCCTCTCCTCGTGCGCCTCGGAGTGCGCACCCTGGGCGACTTCGCAGCGCTGCGCCCCGAGGACGTCCGCGATCGTTTCGGAGAGCGCGGCGCGCATCTGCAGGCCCTCGCCCGTGGTCTCAGGGCTCCCCTGCCTCCGGCGACGATGCTCCCCGAGGAGCCCGCCAGACGGATCGAGTTCGCCGATCCGCTCTGGCAGGCGGATCAGGTGGCCTTCGCCGTGCGGCAGACCGTCGACGAGATCATGGCGATGCTGGGCGAGGCTCTTCTGGTGACCACGCAGATGCGCATCGAGCTCACCGATGACCGGGGGCGCACCGGGACGCGCACCTGGTTGCATCCGACCTTCTTCGAGGCCAGCGATGTCGTCGACCGGGTGCGCTGGCAACTGGAGGGCATGACCGAGGAACGGGGCGCGGAGGGTGCGGCCGACGGTTCCGCGGGGATCGTCGCGGTGCGCATCGCGCCCGAGGGGCTCGAGCCCGCACGGCAGCACCGTCAGGCGCTGTTCGGCCAGGGCGACGACGATCGCCTGCACCATGCCCTGTCCCGGGTGCAGACGCTGCTGGGGCACCGCGGTGTGCTCACCGCGTCGCGCTCCGGCGGCCGCCGGCTCACCGATCGAGAGATGCTCACTCCCTGGGGTGAGCGTGCCGTGCCGGAACAGGACCCAGCGGCACCCTGGCCCGCGAGCCTGCCCGCCCCGTTGCCGAGCGAGGTGTTCCGGCCGCCGAGACCGCTACGCGTCGCCGATGCCGCTGGCCGGACGGTGCACGTCGACGCCAGGGCCGCGCTGTCGGCTGTGCCGGCGCAGCTCGAGCTGCCCGGCGCCCCGCCTCGTGCCATCCGAGCCTGGGCCGGTCCGTGGCCCCTCCACGAGCACGCGTGGGACCCGCTGCGGGCCCGGCACGGACACCGTTTCCAGCTCGTGGACGAGAACGACCGCGCCTGGCTCGTGCTCTTCGAGGATGAACGCTGGCAGGCCGAGGGGCGGTACGGCTGATGGGCTGGCACAATCCGGCGATGCCGTGGCACGAGCTGGAGCGCACGCTCAGCGGCCGTCCGCCGCGCCGGAGCACGGGGTCGGCGGAGGAGCCCGCGTCACCCCGGACCGACCGCGCCGACGCCCCGGCCGCCGTGGAGGCGCCTCCCGACACGGTGCCCTATGCCGAGCTGCACGCGCACTCGTCCCTGTCCTTCCTCGACGGCGCCTCCTCCCCCGCAGACCTGGTCGCGGAGGCCGCACGCCTGGGTCTGCACGCTCTCGCGCTGACCGATCACGACGGCCTCTACGGGGCGGCGCGCTTCGCCGAGGCGGCCGAGAGCGCGCAGACCGCCACCGTCTTCGGCGCCGAGCTGTCCTTGGGGCTGCCCGGGCCGCAGAACGGCGTCCCGGACCCCGCTGGCGAGCATCTGCTCCTCCTCGCCCGCGGCGAGGAGGGCTATCACCGGCTCTCTGGCGCGCTCACCGCCGCACACCTGCGCGGCGGTGAGAAAGGCCGCCCCGTCTATGACCTCGACGACCTGGCCGCACGCGCGGAAGGGCACTGGGTTGTCCTCACCGGATGCCGCAAGGGCGCCGTTCGCCAGGGCCTCGCCCGCGGCGACGCGGCGACCCCGTTGCGGCGGCTCATCGACCTGTTCGGACGCGACCAGGTCGTGGTCGAGCTCACCGATCACGGCGACCCCCAGGACACCCGCCGCAACGACGCCCTCGCTGCCCTGGCTGCCGCACACAGCCTGCCGACCGTGGCGACGGGCAATGTGCACTACGCCGTCCCGGAGAAGGCGCGTCTGGCCGAGGCGGTCGCCGCCGTTCGTGCCACGCGCAGCATGGCGGAGCTCGACGGCTGGCTGCCGGCGCACGACGGCGCGCACCTGCGGTCCGGGGCGGAGATGGCCGCACGGTTCCGGCGCTATCCGGGTGCTGTGGCACGCAGCGTCGCGATCGCCGACACCTGCGCTTTCCCCCTGCGCCGCGCCCGTCCCGATCTTCCCCGCTACGCGGCGGACGACGGATGCACGCCGATGGAGCATCTGCGCCATCTCGTCTGGGAGGCGGCACCCCGCCGCTACCCCGGCCTCACCGCGCAGGGCCGCGATCGCATCGCACGCGAGCTGCGGGTGATCGAGGAGAAGGACTTCCCCGGGTACTTCCTCATCGTGTACGACATCGTGCAGGAATCGCGCCGGCGCGGCATCCTGTGCCAGGGGCGCGGATCTGCCGCGGCGAGCGCGGTCTGCTATCTGCTGGGAATCACCGCGGTCGACGCGATCTACCACGACCTGCCGTTCGAGCGGTTTCTGGCCACCACCCGGGACGAGGAGCCGGACATCGACGTCGACTTCGAGTCCGATCGTCGTGAGGAGATCATCCAGTGGGTGTTCGAGAAGTACGGCAGGGAGAACGCCGCCCAGGTGGCGACCCTGATCCAGTACCGGCCCAAGAACGCCGTGCGCGACATGGCGCGGGCGCTCGGCTACTCCCCCGGACAGCAGGACGCCTGGTCTCGCCAGATCGAGCGGCATGACCTGGGCCAGACCGCCGACCACGACATCCCCGCCGTCGTGGTGTCCTACGCCGAGGAGCTGATGAGGGCGCCGCGGCACCTGGGCATCCACTCGGGCGGCATGGTGCTGACCGCCCGGCCCGTCGGCGAGGTCGTACCGGTCGAGCACGCGCGGATGCCGGGTCGCACCGTCATCCAGTGGGACAAGGACGACGCGGCTTGGATGGGCCTGGTCAAGTTCGACCTGCTGGGGTTGGGGATGCTCTCGGCGCTGCGCAACTGTTTCGACATCGTTGCCGAGGCCCTCGGCGAGAGCTGGGATCTGGACAGCATCCCGCAGGGGGAGAGCGCGGTCTACGACATGCTGTGCCGGGCGGACTCGATCGGGGTGTTCCAGGTCGAGTCTCGCGCGCAGATGGGGCTGCTCCCCCGGCTGCAGCCGCGGTGCTTCTACGATCTCGCGATCCAGATCGCCCTCATCCGCCCCGGCCCCATCCAGGGTGGCGCCGTGCACCCCTTCGTGCGGCGCAAGACCGGGAAGGAACCGGTGACCTATCCCCACCCGCTGGTGGAGCCGATCCTCAAGCGCACATACGGCATACCGGTGTTCCAGGAGCAGCTGATCAAGATGGCCACCGCCCTCGGTGACTGCACCGCGGAGGAGGCCGATGTGCTGCGCCGGGCGATGGGCTCCAAGCGCGGGCTGGAGCGCATCGAGAGCATCCGCGAGAAGCTCTATCGAGGAATGGCCGGTCACGGCCTCTCGGCGGAGGCCTCGGATCGGATCTACGCGCAGATCCAGGCGTTCTCGCACTTCGGTTTCGCCGAATCGCACTCCCTGGCCTTCGCGTCTCTCGTGTATGCCAGCTCCTGGCTGAAGCTGCACTACCCGGCGGCTTTCCTCGCCGGACTGCTGCGTTCTCAGCCGATGGGCTTCTATTCTCCGGCGACGCTCACCGCCGATGCCCGTCGGCACGGCGTGGTGGTGCGTCGGCCAGACCTGCATGCGTCCGAGACGACCGAGGCCCTGGAAGCGATCGACGCGGATGCCGCGCCCGCCGGCGGTCCGCTGAGCTCGGAGCATCGGCGGGACGGCGGCTTCGCCGTGCGCATGGGGCTCGCCGGCATCCGCGGGATCGGCCAGGAGACGGCTGCGCGAATCGTGGCGGAGCGACGGCGGGACGGCCCCTACCGCGATATGCACGATCTGGTGCGCCGCACCGACGTGACCGCTGCCCATCTGGAGTCGCTCAGCACGGCCGGAGCGCTCTCATGCCTCGGGGTGACCCGGCGCGAGGCGATCTGGACGGCCGGGGCCGCGGCCACCGACCGCGCCCGTTACCTCCCGGGCACCGCGATCGCGGTGCAGCCACCGCTGTTCCCGGACCAGAGCTCTTATGAGCAGCTCACCGCAGATCTCTGGGCGACCGGTGTCAGCGTCGACGATCATCCGATCGCGCACTTCCGCACGGTGCTCGATGCTCGCGGCGTGCTGCCCTCGACAGACCTGGCGACGCATGAAGCGGGGCGCCGGGTCGAGGTCGCCGGCCTGGTGACGCACCGGCAGCGTCCTGCGACGGCATCCGGGATCACCTTCCTGAACCTGGAGGACGAGCACGGTGTGATGAACGTCGTGTGCTCGACCGGGGTGTGGAGCCGCTATCGGCGCATCGTCCGTGACGGTCCTGCACTCATCGTCCGCGGCATCCTGGAGCGCTCTCCCGAGGGCGTGGCGAACATCATCGCGGACGCCTTCGAGGATCTCCGGGTCGGCATCGCGGTGTCGTCACGGGATTTCCGGTGATCGCGGGCCGTCGCCGGTCACCAGAAGCGCTCGGGCGGCGGGCCCGGGGTACGTTCTCCCCCGCCCCACCAGGCCGCCTGGCGCTGCGCGGCGATGGCCGCGGCGTCGGCGGCGGACAACGCCTCGCTCGCGGCCTCGCCTCCCGGCGTCGCCGCGTAGTCGGACGACGAGATGGCCCGCTCCGACACGACGACCCCCGCAGGCTCTGCGACCGGCTCGACGATCAGCTCCGTCCGTGTCCGCCCCTCCCGGGTGATGAGCGTGCATCCGGTGACGTGCCCCACCCAGCGGCGCACGGCGGCATCGGCCGGATGGGCATCGAACCACACCCCGGTCTCGAGATCGATCACGCCGGTGACGATCCCGCCGTCGGCCGGGCTGTCGGCTCCGTCGCGTTCTGAGACCCCGATGCGATGCCCGGCGGGGATCACGGCGGGCCCCTCGATGCTGATCGTCCTCACCATGCCCCCATGCTAGGACTCCCGACACTGCGGAGGACAGTGCCAGCGGCCGGGCGGAAGGGAGACCCGGCAGTCGAAATTCCCCTGCCCTGCCCCCTGTCGCGCGCCGGGCACCGGGGTCTAGCCTGGCATCAGGCGGGCACATCGCCCGCGTCGATCCCCGAGAAGACGAGGTGCGAGATGAACCAGATGATGGATGCGATGTCGGCAGACATGATGTCGATGCCCGGCATGGAGTCGATGGACATGGCGGTCATGCAGGCCTGTATGGACGCCTGCATGGCCTGCGAGCAGGCGTGCACCGTGTGCTCGACGCAGATGATGTCGTGCGGCCCGGCCTGCATGAACTGCGCCGACATGTGCGGCACGATGATGCGCTCGATGCTGCGCATGCAGGGGATGACGCCCGCCGTGATGATGTCGATGCTGGACGCCTGCATGGCGATGTGCCAGATGTGCATGGACGAGTGCATGGCGCACGCCGAGCACAGCGACGTGTGCCGGATGTGCGCTCAGGCCTGCCAGGACTGCATGGACGCGTGCATGTCGATGAAGTCGATGATGATGGCGGCCGCCTGACGCCGCCGCGTCGCTGTGCCCCGCGGAGGCCTCAGCCGAGCGCGACGTTGAAGCGCACGCGCCCGACCGCGAGGACGCCGTAACGACGGTGCACGGCCACCGGGGTGCCCTGCGGTGCCTCGAGGGCTGCGCTGCCGGCGTGCCAGATCGACACGGCATCGCCATCGAGGGTGCGCAGCACGATCACGCCGCTCCCGGCATCGGCAGACTCGACGATCGCGTCAGCCCACGCGGCCGGCGTGGCCGCGGCCATGCGCGCCTGGATCAGGTGCAGCGCGTGCCCGGGAGCATAGGACGAGCACACATCGCCGTGGCCGCACATGCACGCCGCACGCTCACGCACCTCGAGGGGCGGAAGGGCGGGGCGCAGGCTGGTCACGGTCTGTCTCCTCTGCTCATGCACGGGAATGGTTCTCCGCAACGGTATTGCCGGCCCGCCGCGGAGACCATCCCGCCCGACACGCATTGCAACAAACGCCCGCATCCGGTTGCTGTTGAGCCGCCCGTCAGATCAGCCGCGTGAGCTCGACCGATACGAACAGCCGGGATCCGCTCGACCCCGCGTAGACGCCCCGCAGCGGCGCGACGTCGGCGTAGTCACGACCGTGCCCGACACGCACATGGGACTCGCCGATCTCGACGAGGTTGGTGGGGTCGTATCCGCGCCAGTCCCCCGCGAACCATTCGATCCACGCGTGCGACTCCCCCGTCACGGCGACCCCGATCCCGGCGGCAGGGTCCGGGTGCAGGTAGCCGGAGACGTAGCGGGCGGGTATGCCCGCCGCACGCAGGGCGCCGAGGGCGACGTGCACGATGTCCTGGCAGACGCCCGTACGCACCTGCCAGGCGTCCCGCGCGGTGGTGTGCACGCCGGTGACGCCCTGCATGTACGCCATCGCCTCGCCAACGGCCCGGCAGATCGACAGGGCCGTGGCGTCGATGTCCCCGCCCTCGGAGACCAGGCGCGCCGCAAGGTCGGAGAGATCGCCGTCCGGCAGCGTCGCCCGCGTCTGGGCCAGACACTCGACGAGCTCGACGGAGCGGGCCGTGCGAGCGCGCAGCTCGTGCCATGCGACGGGGGCGGCGGCACGGGCGACCGGTCGCACGTCGACCGTGCTCGTCGCCGTGACGGCGAGCCGGCGATGCGGGATGAGAACCTCGAACGTCGACACCCGCGTTCCCCAGTAGTCCACGTACGAATGCTGCGCCGCGGTCGGGGAGATCTCCAGCCCGGCCTGCAGCACGAGCTGGGGACCCTGGGACTGGGGCAGCATGCGCGCCTCGTTGTAGGACGCGGTCGCCGGTTCTTCGTAGGAGAAGCCCGTGCGGTGGACGATGTGCAGACGGCTCACAGCGCTTCCTCCATCCAGACGGGCATGGCGATGGCGGGGAAGTAGCGTTCGCGGATCGCATCACTCGCCTGTGAGACGCCGATCTGGACCTCTTCCATGCTTGCGGTGAGGCTGCGCACGATCTCCGCCGTCGGCCGGTATTCCAGCTCCGCGCGGATCCGTCCGAGTGCCCGCTGCGCGGCATCGGGCGCGCCGTGCGGTGAGACGGACGGATCGATCGCGCGCAGGCACTCCTCCGCGCGCAGCACGCTGAACAGCACCGAGCGCGGGAAGAGGCGGTCCACCAGCAGGAACGACGCGGCGGAATCGGCCGTGGGGATTCCGGGATGACTGCGCAGATGCGCTTCATACCCGCCGCAGCTGCGCAGGAGCGTGCTCGCGTTGGGACCGCCGTCGCCGAGCGATCGGGTGGCCAGGAGCCTGGCTGTCATATCGGCCCGCTCGATCGCGCGGCCGAGGGAGAGGAACTGCCACGCCTCATCGCGGATCGTCGCCGACTCGATCACCCCGAAGGCGAGGGCAGACCGATCGCGCACCCAGCGGAAGAAGCGGTGGGTCTTGTCCGAGGCGATCGAGCGCGGTATGGCCGCCCGCGTCTCGTTCAGCGTCTCCCACAGCTCGCTCGAGATGATCTCGCGAGCGCGACGCGCGTTCTCCCGCACCGCGACGACCGAGTGAGCGATCGAGGCCGGGTGCTCACGGTCGACGGCGAGCATCGACACGACGTCCTCACGGCTGAGCTCTGCCCCGGCGTCGGCGCTCGTGCCCATGATGGACAGCAGCGCACGGCAGGCCGTGTCCTCGTCGACCCAAGGGTCTTCAAGCAGCAGGTGCAGGTGCACGTCGAGGATGCGTGCCGTTCCGTCGCCCCGCTCCAGATAGCGCCCGATCCAGAACAGGGCCTCGGCGATGCGGCTCAGCATGCGCCCGCTCCTTCCGGCACGACAACCGCAGCCTCTCGGGTCCGTGCCTGTTGTTGCTGTTGCTGCTGCTGCTGACGAGCCCGGAGGTCTTCGTCCTGCGGCGAGGAGCGGAAGGCCGGGCCGCGGTCGGCGCGGGGCGCGGGCGCGATCACCGCGATCGCGCCCGTCGCGAGGGAGACCTCCTCTGCAGCGCCGTCCGCGACCCCACCGGCGACGGCGGTCGGTGCCGGCAGCGCGCCGGTGGTGACGCGATCGTCGAGCACCCAGGTGTCTTTGGACCCGCCGCCCTGGCTCGAGTTCACCACCAGCTGCCCCTCCGGGAGCGCGACGCGGGTGAGCCCGCCGGGGAGCACCCAGACGTCATCGCCGTCGTTGACCGCGAACGGCCGCAGATCGGCATGGCGCGGCCGGAAGCCCTCGTCGACGAGCGTCGGGATCGTGGAGAGCTGCACGACCGGCTGGGCGATCCAGCCGCGGGGGTCTGCGCGCAAGGCGGTGCGCAGCTGCGCGAGGGCCTCGGCGGAGGCAGCGGGGCCGACCACCAGCCCCTTCCCGCCGGACCCGTCGACGGGCTTGACCACGAGCTCGTCGAGCCGGTCGAGCACCTCCGCCAGGGCCTCCGGCTCCTCGAGGCGCCAGGTGTCGACGTTGGGGAGGATCGGCTCCTCCCCCAGGAAGTAGCGGATCAGGTCGGGAACGTACGTGTAGACCAGCTTGTCGTCCGCCACACCGTTGCCCACCGCGTTCGCGATCGTGACATGCCCGAGCCGCGCCGCGAGCATGAGCCCGGGGGCGCCGAGCACGGAGTCGGGACGGAACTGCTGCGGGTCGAGGAACTCGTCGTCCACGCGGCGATAGATCACATCCACCCGGGTCGGCCCGGCGGTGGTGCGCATCCAGACACGACCGTTCGAGCAGAACAGATCCCGCCCCTCGACGAGCTCCACCCCCATCATCCGCGCCAGCAGCGTGTGCTCGTAGTATGCGGAGTTGTAGACGCCGGGGGTGAGCACGACGACGGTCGGATCGTCCACGCCCTCCGGCGCGGCGGCGCGCAGGGCCTGGAGGAGCCTGCCCGGATAGTCCACGACCGGACGCACCCGCATCCTCGTGAACAGTTCCGGCAGGGTCTGCGCCATCACCCGCCGGTTCGCCAGGACATAGCTGACACCGCTGGGGACACGGACGTTGTCCTCGAGCACGCGCCAGTCGCCGCCCTCGTCGCGGATGACGTCGATACCCGCGACGTGAATGCGTACGCCGTTGGGCATCGGCACGCCGGCGGCCTGCCGATGGAAGTGGGCGGACGAGCTGATGAGCGCCGCGGGGATCACCCCGTCCCGGATCGCGCGCTGGGAGCCGTAGACGTCGGCGAGGAACGCCTCGAGCGCACGCACCCGCTGCGAGACGCCGGAGGCGACGTATCCCCACTCCGCGGCGGTGACCACCCGCGGCACCACGTCGAGCGGGAACGGGCGCTCCTCACCGGCGTGATCGAACGTGACCCCCTGCGCGAGGTAGGAGTTCGCCAGCGCATCGGTGCGCGCCCGAAGCTCGGCGTCGGACATGCGTGCGAGCGCCGGATACATGTCTCGGTAGGGCTCACGGACTGCCGCCCCGGACCCCGCCGCGAACATCTCGTCCCACGCCGGTCGCCCACGACCGGTGCGGGGGCTCTCATACCCCTCGAAGAGTGCACCCATGAGCGCATGGTGGCGCGTCCGCGTTACCGGCGTGTTACACGTGTCCCCCGTGTCCGCCGGACGAACCGGATGACACGGGGGACGGTGTGGCCATCGGGGCTGCGCTCACGCCTCCCGACGACGCAGGATGACCGCGGTCCCCAGGCCGATGAGCGCGATGCCCAGGGCCGCGAACCCGAGCGGTGCGGCGAGCTCGCCGCCGGTCACGGCCAGCGTGCCGCCCGGACTGCTGCCCGATCCCCCGCTGGTCCCGCTGCCGGGCACCGTGCCGTCACCGGGCACCGTGCCGTCACCGGGCCCCGTGCCGTCACCGGTACCGGTGCCGGGGTCGGTCCCCGGACCGGCACCCGGCTCCGTTCCCGGCTCCGTTCCCGGCTCCGTGCCGGGGTCTGTCCCGGGTTCCGTCCCCGGCTCCGTGCCGGGGTCCGTGCCGGGGTTGGTACCGGGGTCCGTGCCGGGGTCCGTCCCCGGTCCCGTCGAGCCGCCCCCGTCACAGTCGATCGCACCGACGCGGATCGCGTGGCCATCGGTCTCGGCGTCGTCCGCCCAGAGGGCCGGCTTGCTGCCGTCGACGCAGAACGACTGCGGGGCGAAGGCCAAGCCCTCATTGGCGATGTTCGCCATGCCGGAGGGACGCTCGAACACCGCCTGCGCGACGAACGAGCCGCGCCCGGCCAGCGCAAAGGTCTCGCTCCGACCCTCGCACACCTCGTCGCAGTACGCCCACAGCTCCCCCGTGGCCGGCTCCCACTCGAGCTCCATGATCCCCGGGAAGACCGTCTCGAATTCACTGACGCGGGTGATCCGCCCGTCCTCTTCGAGGACATAGCCGGCGACGACGCCGGTCGCCTCGACACCGACGAAGAACACGCCGCCGCCGTGCGGGCCGTAGCGGGCAGGATCGTATGCCGCTCCCGTGGCGGCGTCGACGAGCCCGCCAGCGACCAGCGCGGCATCCGGGATCAACGCGAGTCCCTCGATCCCGGCGTTCGCTCCGATGCCCGGATAGAACGCCGTGAGGTTCCACTCCTGGGATGCGGTGACCTCACCCGCCACAGCGCCCACCTCGTAGCGGAGCACCGACGGGCGACTCCCCCGATCTCCGGCACCGGTGTTGCGCTCGGATCCGACGTACACCACATCACCGCCGAGCGTGGTCACCGCCTCGGCGTCGACCGTTCCTGAGCCGCCCGGGAAGCGCAGGATCACGCCGCCCTCCTCGCCCGGAGCTGTCGCCACACGACCGTCGGAGAAGTCCAGCCGGAACAGCGCACCGTCGCCGTTGCGCACCGCCCAGACCGACGCCGCCCCGGGAACAGACGACGGATCGAACGCGAGCCCGCTCATGTCCCCGCCGAAGAAGCCGGCCTCATCGGCCACAGCGACCTCCTGCACCCCCGGCCACGGCCCCGCCACGACGTCGCCGTCGCAGGCGTTCGCTGCCCCCGGGGTGCCCTCGCGCGTCTCCCCGAAGGGACCGGTCAGATCGGGGCAGCGCCCCCACGTGGTGGCCGCGTGACCAGACCAGGCCGTCTCATCGAGCACGGCTCCGGCGGCATCCCGCAGCTCGACGAGGTCGGTCGAGCCCAAGCCGAACACGGGCGCGGTGAAGACCCGGTGATACCCGCCCGCGGGGATCACCGTGCCGGCGGGCAGCACGACAGCGCCGTCGCGCGCACTGTCGCGCAGCGTGAAGCCCGAGACGTCGACCTCGACCAGGCCGGCGTTGGCCAGCTCCACCCAATCGCCGGCAGGATCCCCGTCGGACTCGACCTCGTTGATGCGCACGGCGACGCCGCAGTCGTTCGGTGCGCCCTTCGTCGACGCTGTCGTGACGGCGAAATCGCCGGTGCCGTCCGGGCAGCGCCCCCAGGTGGTCGCCGCATGCCCGACCCACGACGTCTCGTCGACGACGGTGACGCCATCGGGGAGGAACAGCCGGGCGGCGTCCTCGGTTCCCAGCCCATAGCCGAGATCCGCCTCCTCGACGAGATGGAAGGCACCGGGAGCGATGACGGTGCCCGCAGGGATCACCGACACATGCAGGATGTCGCTGTCGCGCACGATCCACCCGGAGAGATCGACCGGCTCCGCACCGGTGTTGAGCAGCTCCACCCAGTCGCCCGGCGTGCCGCCGTTGGACTCGACCTCGTTGATCACCACGGCCGGCACGTCGGCCGGGTCGCAGTCGTTGGGCGCGCCCTGGGTCGCCGACGCGGTCTCCCGGAAGGCCCCGACGCCATCCGGGCAGCGCCCCCAGGTCTCGGGCGCGTGCGCGGCCCAGCTCGTCGCATCGACGAGGGTGACGCCATCGGGGAGGAACAGGCGCGCCTCGTCTGCGCTGCCGAGCCCGAACCCGAACTGCGCCTCCTCCAGCACGACGAAACCGCCGGCCGGGACGACCGTGCCCGCCGGGATCGCATACGCGTTGGCGTCCTTGTCGTCGCGCAGCACCCAGCCGCCCAGATCGACGTCGGCTGAGCCGGTGTTGAACAGCTCCACCCAGTCGCCCGGGATGCCCTTGTTCGACTCCACCTCGTTGATGACCACGGTGTCCTGCCCCGGGGCGGCGAAAACGTTCGGCGCGCCGGGGGTCGCCTCACTCGTGACCGCGAAAGCGCCTGTCCCGTCGGGGTTGCGCCCGTAGGAGGTGACGGCGTGCTCCGTCCACGCGAAGCGATCAACCAGCGTGCGGTCGGGAAGCAGCAGCCGAGCCTCGTCGGCACGGCCCAGGCCGAAGCCGGCGTCGTCGCCGGCGACGTCGACCGGGATCGCCAGGAAACCGGCCGCCTCGATGACCGTTCCGGCCGGGATCGTCAGGGCCGGGTCGCGGTCCTTGTCGTCGGCGAGGATCCACCCCGAGACGTCGACCGGCTCCGTGCCGGTGTTCATCAGCTCGACCGTGTCGTCGATCGCGGGGTTGTTCTGGATGACCTCGTTGATGACGACGAGATCGGCGCCGGCGGGCGCGGCGACCGCCGGCGAGGCGAGGCCGACGGGGGCGACGATCGCGCACAGGGCGACCGCGCCGATCAGCACGCGCCGGGGGCGCGGATGCGGACTCATGGGATGGGCTCCTGGGGTTCGAGGACATCAGACGCGTCTCACCCTGCTGAGGCCGGGTTGCCATCAGGTGTACGCCCGGAGAGCGGGAGATGGCGGCATCTGCGCGACTACGCTGGAGCTCTCCCGTTCATCTCCACGCAGCGGCCGCCGCGTGTCCTCTTCAAGGAGCACTCCATGTCTCGGATCGCCCTCGTCCGTCAGCCCGGCCCGCGCCTGAACGAGGGCCTCGTCGAGCACATCGAGCGCGAGCCTGTGGATCTCGACCGTGCCCGCGAGCAGTGGCAGGCCTATGTCGACGCCCTCCAGGCGCACGGCTGGACCACCCTCGAGGTCGACCCGGCCGACGACTGCCCCGACGCGGTCTTCGTCGAGGACTCCGTCGTGATGTACCGCAATGTCGCGGTGATCACCCGCCCGGGGGATGACACGCGCAAGCCGGAGCCGGCCGGCACACGCCGGGTCGTGGAGGCGCTCGGCTGCCCGGTCGTCGAGATCCAGGCGCCAGGCACCCTCGACGGCGGCGATGTCATGAAGATCGGCGACACCGTCTACGTCGGACGCGGTGGACGCACGAACGCGGAGGGCGTTCGCCAGCTGCGCCGGATCCTCGCCCCGCTCGGCGCCCGCGTGATCGCCGTGCCGGTGAGCGTGGTGCTGCATCTGAAGACGGCGGTCACCGCCCTTCCCGACGGCACGGTGATCGGCTACCCGGAGTACGTCGACAACCCCGACATCTTCACGCACTTCCTCCCCGTTCCGGAGCCGGACGGTGCGGCTGTGCTGTGTCTCAGCGACAGCGAGCTGCTCATCTCCGCTTCCGCACCGCGCACCGCGGAGCTGCTGCGTGACCTCGGCTACGGCGTGACGGAGGTCGCGATCTCGGAGTACGAGAAGCTCGAGGGCTGCGTGACCTGCCTCTCCGTGCGCGTGCGCTGCCTGGACTGACGCGGTCGCGGCGGTCATTGCCCAACTCAGGCACATTCGGCACCCGGACCTCGCAAGCCAGGGTTTTCGGCGCCGTGCGCCGAATGTGCCGGAGTCCGGTCAGCGGAGGGCCGCCTCCAGGTCGGCGATGAGATCGGCCACGCTCTCCGTCCCGACAGACAGCCGCAGCAGATCCGGCGGACACGGAGTGCTCGGCCCCTCGACCGACGAGCGGTGCTCGATGAGCGACTCGACCCCGCCGAGCGAGGTCGCCCGCTTCCACAGCCTGACGTTGGCGGCGGCGCGGATGGCCGCCTCCTCGCCGCCGGCCACGCGGATGGACAGCATTCCACCGAACCCGCCGCTCATCTGACGCGCGGCGACCTCATGGCCCGGGTGAGCGGTCAGGCCCGGATACAGGACCTCGACGACGCGCGGGTCGGCGGTGAAGTGCTCGGCGATCCGCATCGCCGCGGCACTCGCGACCGGCACCCGCAGGTGGAGGGTGCGCATTCCGCGCAGCAGCAGATACGCCTCGAGCGGGCCGAGGATGAGACCCATCGTGGCGCGAGCCCGGCGGATACGCTCCCAGAGCTCGTCCTCCCGCGCGGTGCACAGGGCGCCGGCGATGACGTCGGAGTGGCCGTTGAGGTACTTCGAGGCCGAGTGCATCACGATGTCTGCGCCGAGCGAGAGCGGCTGGGTGAGCAGGGGCGTGGCGACCGTCGAATCGACGGCCAGGCGGGCTCCTGCCGCGTGGGCGATCTCGGCGGCTGCGGCGATGTCGGTCACCGTCCACAGCGGGTTCGACGGCGTCTCGATCCAGACCAGGGTCGTCTCCCCCGGCCGAACCGCGGCGCGGAGCGCGTCGAGGTCGCTCGTGTCGACCGCGTCGATGCGCAGGCCCCACGCCAGCCCCTCGCGGAACAGCCAGTCTCGCAGCCCCCAGTACATGACGTCCGGGACGACGATGTGGTCTCCGGGGCGCTGGGAGAGGAACACCGCGATCGCCGCGGACATCCCCGATCCGAGCAGCATCGCGCTGCTGCCCCCCTCCAGCATCCGGATCACATTCTCCGCCTCACGGACGGTCTCGTTGTCGGGACGACCGTACATGTTGCCGGAGCGATAACGGTTGTCCTCGTCGCGGACATAGGTGGACGTGATGTGGATCGGCGGAGTCACCGCGCGCGTCGTCTCGTCGATACGCCCCATCGCCTGGGCCAGCAGGGTCTGCCGCGACCATTCCGTCATCCGCCGCCTCCGTCGCGTCGTGCTGCGATCCGGCGGGCGCCGCAACGCAGAGCGATCCTACGCCCGCGTCGGCTAGGTAGACTGGTCTACCTTATGACCGACCGTACGCGGCGGGCGCCGGCCCGCGATCGTCTCCTCGACTCCGCAGGGCGTCTCTTCTACGCGCACGGCATCGGGGCGACCGGCATCGACACGATCACCGCAGAAGCGGGCGTCGCGAAGATGAGCCTCTACAACAACTTCGCCTCGAAGGACGACCTCGTGCTCGCCGTCATCGAGGCCCGCCACGCGGAGTGGCTCACGCTCTACCGGGGACGGCTCGCCGCGGCCCCGCAGACCCCGTCCGGCCGCGTGCTGGCCGTGTTCGACGCGTACCTCGACCACGCGCGGGCGGCGGCCGGACTCGGATTCCGCGGCTGCGGTCTGCTCAACGCCGCCGCCGAGCTTCCGGTCGGCAGTCCCGGGCGGGAGGCCGTGCGCCGGCACAAGGAGGAGATCGAGGAGATCATGCGCGCCGAGCTCGCCAGCAGCGGCCAGGAGGGTGCCGCCGACCTCGCCCCCCATCTCTCCCTGCTCCTCGAGGGCGCGATGAGCCGCGCGGGCCTGGAGGCGGACCCCCGCCGTCTGGTCCACGCTCGGAGGATCGCCGCGACACTGCTGGGCACGGCATGAGCGACGCGGGGCGGTCTCGCCTCGTCGGGGTCGCCGCGATCGCCCTGACCTCCCTCCTCTGGGGCACGACCGGCACGGCGGCGACCTTCGCCCCGAATGCCGGTCCGCTCGCGATCGGTGCCGCGGCGCTCGGCATCGGCGGTCTGCTGCAGGCCCTGATCGCTCTCCCCGAGCTGCGCGCGGCCCGGGGCGCGCTGCGGGCGCACCGCGGCGCCGTGATCGGCGGCGCCCTGGCCGTCGCGGTGTACCCGCTGGCCTTCTACAGCGCGATGCACCTGGCCGGTGTCGCGATCGGCTCGGTCGTGTCGCTGGCCTCCGCGCCGCTGTTCTCCGGGCTCCTCGAGCGTGTGGTCGACAGACGAGCTCTCAGCCGATGGTGGGTGCTCTCCGCGGTGGTCGGCGCTGTCGGCAGCGTGCTCCTGTGCCTCTCCGGGCTGGAACGCGCCGATCGCCCGGCCGGCGCCACCGTCGCCGGTATCGCGCTGGGCCTGATCGCCGGGGCGACCTACGCGGCGTACTCCTGGGCCGCCCGCCGCCTGATGACCTCTGGCGTCCCCCGGGGCGCGGCGATGGGGGCGGTGTTCGGCTGCGGCGGACTCCTGCTGATACCGGTACTGCTGGCCACCGGGGCGCCCCTGATCGCGGGTGCCCCCGAGCTCGCTGTCGCCGCGTACATGGCGCTCGTGCCGATGTTCCTCGGCTATGTGCTGTTCGGATACGGCTTGGCGCGAGTTCCTGCCAGCACCGCCACCACCATCACGCTCACGGAGCCCGCCGTCGCCACCGTCCTCGCGGTGCTCGTCGTCGGGGAACGGTTGACCGTCTCCGGCTGGGCCGGTGTGGCGCTCATGACCTCCACGCTCATGATCCTGGCCTTCGCGCCGGGCCACCCGGATGATCGCGGCCCCGGTCTTGCCGCCCGGCGCCTGAGCTCCCGGGGGCGCACGCGCGCAGAGCACCGGGTCGAAGCGACGACCCGTGCGATGTCCTCCCGGAGCGGAGCGGAACCGGCCGACGCTCACGGGAGTGTGCGATGATGCTGATGACGTCATACGTCGCGGCGGTGGGGCTCGCCGCATCCAACCTCGGTTCTCCGTCCGGAGTCTCCGACAACGGTCCCTACCCGGTCGGCGCGAGCGCGCCCTGAGGTAGGAGATGATGCGCATGAACCAGCGGAGAGCCGCCGCGACCAGCCGGCCCGTGCACCTGAGGCCCGCATCCCTGTGCCTCGTCTGCGTGGGCGGAACCCTCGGCACGGCGGCGCGCGAGCTGCTCAGCCTCACCTTCCCCCCGGTGAACGGCGTGCCATATGCCATCTTCGGAATAAACATCATCGGGGCGTTCCTGCTCGGCCTGCTGCTCGAGGGCCTCGCCCGCAGCGGCCCGGATGCGGGCCGGCGCCAGTCGCTCCGGCTGCTCCTGGGAACGGGCGCGCTCGGCGGCTTCACGACGTACAGCGCGCTGGCCGCTGACACCGCGCTGCTGCTGTCTTCCCCGGCACCCGGTGTCGGCCTCCTCTACGGCACGGCAACCGTCCTCGTCGGCGCGGTCACGACGGCGGTCGGCTTCGCTGTCGCCGCGGCACGCCGCCCGACGCCGCCGACGGAGGAGGGCTGAGATGCCGACGTTCCTGCTGGTCCTTCTCATCGCCGTCGCCGGCGGTCTCGGGGCAGTGTGCCGTCTCGTGCTCGACGGTGTGCTCCGTGCCGGCTTCGGACAACGCCTCCCCTGGGGCACCATCATCATCAATCTCACCGGATCCTTCGCCCTGGGCCTGCTGGTCGGGCTGTCCGGGTCGCTGCTCCTGCCGCCCGCATGGCAGCTCGTGCTCGGCACGGGATTCCTCGGCGGATACACCACCTTCTCCTCGGCGAGCGTCGAGACGGTCCGCCTCCTCCAGGAGCGCCGCTGGGCCGCGGCCGCCGCCAACGGCCTCGGCGTGCTCGTGGCCGCAACCGCACTCGCCGCGCTCGGGCTCTGGGTGGGCGGCCTGCCCGGCTGACGCTGTCGCGGAGATGATCGAGGCGGCGGGCGCACGACCACGGCCGCTCGTCAGCGGAGCGGGGTCTCCTCGGCGGCCCCTCTCCCCTCGGCGGACACGGGGTCTCCCGCCGCCGGTGCGTCCGGAAGACCCGACGTCCATGTGCCCGCGAACGAGCCGACGCCCTGGAGGTCTGCGCCGAGCGCCGCCAGCAACGGGGCGATCTCGCCGGCCGGCGACCGAGTACCCGCCTCGGGTGCACCCCGCAGCCGGGCGAGGACCGGGACGAGCCCGCGTTCGCCGTGCACGACCGTCGTCTCCGCGGACCGGCCGCCCTGGGGACGATCGAGGGCATGCACGCGCGCATCCGGGTGCGAGTACAGCACGCAGGTGGAGATCCAGCACGACGAACCCCGCCGGGCAGCGATGTGGTCGGCGAGCCGCTGAGCCTGGCGACGCACCTGCGTGCGCGGCGCCTGACGCTCCGCGCAGTGCAGGAGATCGAGCTGCCCGGTCGCGGCGTCGAACGCGACGCGGATCGCGAACGGCGCCCGGGTGTTCACCCGGTCGTCCGGTATCAGAGCACCGAAGGACGGATGCACGGCACTGGGGAGCACACCGTCGAACACGACGCCCCGCCAGTTCTTGTTCTCGATGATGAGCGCCGCTCGGTCCGTCAGGAGCACATGATCGATCTGGGTGGCGTATGGGCGATCCTCCGGCGCATCCTCCGGCACGAACATCACGTTGGTCGCCAGCACGCCGCTGACGCCGGCCCGCTCGCAGGCCGCCAGGATCATCCGCCGGGTGGCAAGCTCCCACCCGATCCCCTGGGCGGCAAAGCGGCGGTAGCTCTCCGCGAGCGTCTCGGTGCGTCCGACGGCCCTCGCCCACTCGTCCCGCTCCCGATCGTGGGCGATCCGGTCTGCGTGGCGCGCTGCATCGAGCGCCACGAGCTCGTCACGGTGCGCGTCGGCGGCTGCCGCCGCATCGGCGCGGGCTCGCGATCTGCTGCGGCGCAAGAGGATGGCCATCACCACGACCACGATTCCCAGAACACCGGTCGCCGCCCACACGATGTCCGCCCCCGCCATGCGCCGAGTCAAGCACGGCAGCACAGCGCGGACCCAAAGCGCATTCCTCCGCATCGGTTCAGGCCACGCCGCACCGCATCGGCATCCGCGCCGTGATCGCTCCTCCGCCCGCTGCAGTCACCGCACCCGCCCTCGCCGTGCACGCGCAGGGGGTGGACTCGACACAGCGAGCGGTCAGAGGAGCGGCGGGGTGTGCCAGATGCGGTCGATGTAGTCGCGCATCGACCGGTCGGAGGAGAAGAAACCGCAGCGCGCCACATTGAGGATCGCCGAGCGCGTCCACGCCTCCTGATCGGCGTACGCGGCGTCCACCCTGGCCTGCGCATCGATGTACGAGGCATAGTCGGCGAGCGCCATGAAGCGGTCGTCATAGAGGAGATTGCCCACCACGGGCTCGAACACCCGGCCGTCTCCCCCGGAGAAGTGGCCGGAGGAGATCAGGTCGAGCGCGCGCCGCAGCCGCTCGTCTCCGTCGTAGCACGCCCGCGGGCGGTACCCCTCCGCCCATCGCGCCTCGACCTCTGGCTCGCTCATCCCGAACAGCAAGAAGTTGTCGTCGCCCACGAGCTCGCGGATCTCGACGTTGGCGCCGTCGTCTGTGCCGATGGTGAGTGCACCGTTGAGGGCGAACTTCATGTTGCCGGTGCCGGAGGCCTCCTTCCCGGCGAGCGAGATCTGCTCCGACAGGTCGGCGGCCGGGATCACGCGCTCTGCGAGCGTGACGTTGTAGTTGGGCGGGAACAGCACGCGCAGCCGCCCCTCGACCCGTGGATCGTCGTTGACCACGGTGCCGACCGCGTTGATGAGGTGGATGATGCGTTTGGCCATGTCATAGCCGGGTGCTGCCTTCGCGCCGAACAGGAACGTCCGCGGCGTGATCGCGGAGGCAGGGCTCTCCCCCGAGATGATCCGGTCGTACTCGGTGACGATGTGCAGCAGCTTGAGCGTCTGCCGCTTGTACTCGTGCAGGCGCTTGACCATCACGTCGAGGAGGTGTCCCTCGCCGACCTCCAGACCGTCGCGGCGACGCAGCACCTCACCCAGGCGGGCCTTGTTGCCTGCCTTGACCTCCGCGAAGCGCGCGCGGAACTCCGGGTCCTCCGCGTGCGCCTCCAGTTCGCGCAGACGCTCGAGATCGGTCAGCCAGCCCGTGCCCAGAGCTTCCGTGATCAGCGCGGACAGGGCGGGGTTCGCCAGCTTGACGAACCGCCGTGGCGTGACGCCATTGGTGACGTTGGTGAACTTGCCGGGGAAGAAGACGTCGAAGTCCGGCAGCACCTTCTGGCGCAGCAGCTGCGAGTGCAGCTCCGCGACGCCGTTGACCTTGGCGCCGGCGACGGTGGCGAGGTAGGCCATGCGCACCGCGCCGTCTGCCACGATCGACATCCGATGCTGGATCGAGCCGTCCTCATCGCCGAAGCGCTCGCGCACCTCGGCGAGGAACTCCTCGTTGATCCGGTAGATGATCTCCAGGTGCCGCGGCAGCAGACGCCCGAGCAGATCGACCGACCACACCTCGAGCGCCTCCGGCAGCAGCGTGTGACACGTGTACGCGAAGCACTGCCGCGTGATCGCCCAGGCGGCGTCCCAGGTCAGGCCCTTGATGTCGACGAGCACGCGCATCATCTCCGGCACGCCGATGACCGGGTGGGTGTCGTTGAGCTGGAAGATCACCCGCTCGGGAAGCCGCGTGAGATCGAAGTCCTCCGGCAGGACGGAGTCGAGGAAGTCGCCGATCGAGGCGGCGACGAAGAAGTACTGCTGCTGCAGCCGCAGCTCCTTGCCCTGCGGGGTGGAGTCCTCCGGGTAGAGCACCTTGGAGATGTTCTCGGCGAAGGTGCGCGCCCGCACCGCCTCGGCGTAGTCGCCGGCGTTGAAGATGCGCAGATCGAACTCGCTCGTCGCCCGCGCGCTCCACAGGCGCAGCGTATTGACCCGTCCGTTGCGGTAGCCGGGAACCATGTAGTTGTACGGAACAGCCTGGACCTCCCAGGCCGGCACCCATCGGGTGCGCACGACCCCGCCGTCGTCGTCGCTCTCGGTGTGGCCGCCGAAGTGAACGGTCTGGGCGTCCTCCGGGCGCGGAAGCTCCCACGGGCTGCCCATCGTCAGCCAGGCGTCCGGCTGCTCCACCTGCTGGCCGGCGACGAACGTCTGCCGGAAGATGCCGTACTCATAGCGGATGCCGTAGCCGATGTTGGGCACGCCCATCGTCGCGAGCGAGTCGATGAAGCACGCCGCGAGACGGCCGAGACCCCCGTTGCCGAGCCCCGGCTCGACCTCGAGGCGGCGCAGCTCGTCGATGTCGATGCCGCAGGCCGCGAGGGCCTCCGTCGCGATGTCGGTCAGGCCGGTGGCGAGGAGGTTGTTGTCGAGCTGACGGCCGAGGAGATACTCGGCGGAGAGGTAGCACACGCCCTTCGCCTGGGCCTCGCGCTGTCGGCGCTGATCCTCCAGCCAGCGCGCCATGAGGTAGTCGCGCACCGTGTCGGCGAGCGCGGTGTAGCAGTCGTTGGGCGTTGCATCGGAGAGCGCGATGCCGCGATCGAAGTTCAGATTGTGCAGGAACTCCCGGACGAACCCGTCGACCGTGCTCGCCGGCGGCGTGACCGGGGCGATGGCGAGCGGGTGGGTGGCACCGGTGGGGTGAGCGGAGGCGGCGATGTTCGCGTCGTCGTGGGGCACCCTCTGACGGTAGCCCGCACCGGGTCACGGGGGAATGACGAATCGGTTACGGATTTGACCGCGGTCGTCCCCGGTGCGCCGGCACATGTCACACGGTTCCGGCGTCGTCGCCATGAGCGCTACCGTGGGGCCATGGGCAGCGCCGATTCGCACCGGGTGATCGAGCCGAGCGTGCTGTACGTCGGCACCCCGGTCTATCTGGTCGCGACGCGCAACCCCGACGGCACCGCAAACCTCGCCCCCGCGTCCAGCCACTTCGCGCTGGGGCGGATGCTCGTCCTCGGCCTCGAGGAGAGCGGGCAGTCGCTGGAGAACGCGCGTCGGCATCCGCAGCTCACGGTGAACTTCCCCGCCGCGGAGCAGTGGGCGCACGTCGAGCGCCTCGCCGGTGTGACCGGCCGCCATCCTGTTCCCGCCGACAAGGCAGGGCAGTATGAGTTCGAGCAGCACAAGTTCGCCCGCGCCGGCCTGACCCCGGCCGCCTCGGACCTGGTCGATGTGCCGCGCGTGGCAGAGGCGCCGCTGCAGATCGAGGCCAGGGTGCGTCGCATCACCTCTGGGGTCGGCGGTGGATACGCGATGGTCGAGGCCGAGGTCGTGCGCGTGCATGCAGACGAGGCGATCACCGTCGCAGGGACGGAACACCTCGATCCGGCCGCCTGGCACCCGCTGCTGTACGCCTACCGGCACTTCTACGATCGGGGCGCCGAGGTGGGCTGGACGCGAAAGAGCCCCCTGGCCCAGCCCCCGGCGGCGGTGGACCGATGGGAGATCGCCGGTGGCACGTGGACGATCCGCCACGCCGGGAAGACCACGGCGGTCGTCGAGTTGCGCCGCTGCGACGGCGGCGAGGTCGCCGAGCTGCTCACCCTCACCGATGAGCGCGAGGTGCGCTGGGCGCACGTGCAGCTCGCCGTCCGCGGCTCCTGCTGAGCCCCCGATCCGCGGACCAGCCGTCGGCCCGCGCCGGTAGGCTCGAAGAGGCCTTTTCCCCTACCCCGGAGCATGATGACCGCGAACCCCCGCCCCGGAGCCGCAGCGGACGAGATCCGTGCGCTCTTCCCCCGCCTCCGTGGCGCCCCGGGGTCGGTCTACCTCGACACCGCCGCGACCGCGCAGCGCCCGGCGGTGGTGATCGACGCCGAGCGACGCTTCATCGAGACCGACTATGCGGCCGTGCATCGCGGTTCGAGCATCGCCGTCGGCTCGGCGACGACCGCCTTCGAACAGGCCAGGGAGCGGATGGCCGCGCTCGTGGGCGCCGACCCGCGCGCGATCGTGTGGACCGCGGGGGCCACGGACGCCCTGAACACGATCGCGCTGAGTCTCGGGGAGGCCTCCACGGGATTCGGTCCGGACGATCTCGCCCTGCGTCCCGGGGACGAGATCCTCGTGACCGAGGCCGAGCATCACGCCAACCTCATCCCCTGGCAGCGGCTGGCGCGCCGCACCGGTGCCACCCTGCGGTGGGTCCCGGTCGACGACGACGGACTGTGGACGCTCGATGATGCGACGGCGGCGCTCACCGAGCGCACCAGGGTCTTCGCGTTCGCCCACGTGTCCAACGTCACCGGGGCGATCGCGCCGGTCGCCGAGCTGGCGGATCGCGCCCGCCGCGCCGGCGCGCTCACGGTGCTCGACGCGTGCCAGTCCGTTCCGCACATGCCGGTCGACGTCGCCGCGCTCGGTGTCGACTTCGCCGCGTTCTCGCTGCACAAGATGCTTGGCCCCACCGGTCTCGGTGTGCTCTACGGTCGCACGGAACTGCTCGACCGCATGCCTCCCGCACGCACCGGAGGGTCGGCGATCACCACGGTCACCATGGAATCGGCGGAGTTCCTGCCCGCCCCGCAGCGCTTCGAGCCGGGCACGCAACCGGTCACCCAGGTGGTGGCCGCCGGAGCAGCGGTCGATTTCCTCACCGGGATCGGCATGGATGCCGTCGCCGCCCATGCCGACCGGATGGGCATGCTGCTCGCCGAAGCCGCCCGGAGCGTTCCCGGTGTCCGCGTGATCGGCCCCGCAGCCGGGGCGCCGCGCGGCCCACTGGTCAGCTTCACCGTCGACGGGGTGCACGCGCATGACGTCGGCCAGTTCATGGACGACCGCGGCGTGACGCTGCGCACCGGTCACCATTGCGCGCAGCCGCTGCACGCCCGGCTCGGCGCCCGCGCGACCGCACGGGCCAGCGCCGGTGTCTACACGACGGAGGCCGACGTCACGGCTTTCCGGGAGGCTCTCGGCGAGGTCCGCGGCTTCTTCGGCGTCGCGGGGCATGCCGGATGAGCGCTGAGCTGGAAAGCCTGTACCGCGAGGTCCTGCTCGACCACGCCCGTCGCCCGCACGGCACGGGCGACCCGCTCGCGCTGCCGGTTCACCATCATGAGGTGAACCCGACCTGCGGCGACGAGGTGACCGCGGGGATCCGTCTCGATGACGGCGTCATCACCGACCTGGTGTGGAGCGGCGATGGCTGCAACATCTCGATGGCCTCTGCCTCGGTGATGTCGGATCTCGTCCGCGGCGTACCCGTCGCCGAAGCGCGGGAGCTGATCGCCCAGTTCCGTGCGATGCTGCGCGGGGGCGGGGCGGAAGAACCGCCGGAGAGCCTGGGGGATGCCGCCGCGTTCCAGGGCGTCGGGAAGTACGTGATGCGCGTCAAGTGCGCGATGCTCGCCTGGGTCGTCCTTGAGGCGTGCCTGCATGTGGCCGAGGCGGACTGACCGCTGCGGCCCAGCCAGGGAACGGCGCACGTCGCACCCACAAGTGCGCTCCGCTCGGAGGAAGCCACGGCTTTCCTCCGAGCGAAGCGCACAAGGCGACACGGGATCCCGCGGGCTAGGACAGCTCGCGCTTGAGGATCTTCCCGGTCGACGTCATCGGAAGGCTCTCGACGATCTCCACGATCCGCGGGTACTTGTACGCCGCGAACTGCTCTTTGCCCCACGCGACGAGCTCGTCCGCGGTGACCTCTGCACCCGGCCGGGGAATCACAAACGCCTTGATCTCCTCGCCGTGACTCTCGTCCGGCACGCCGATGACCGCTGCCAGGCTGACCGCAGGGTGCGTCATGAGCACTTCCTCGATCTCACGCGGGTAGACGTTGTAGCTGTTGCGGATGATCATGTCCTTGGCGCGGTCGACGATGTAGTACCAGCCGTCGGCGTCCTTCCGCGCGAGGTCGCCGGAGAGCAGCCAGCCGTCGGCGTCGATGGTCTTCGCGGTGGCCTCCTCCCGGTTGAAATAGCCCTTCATGACGTTGTGCCCCTTGATGGCGATCTCGCCGATCGCGGTGCGGCCGTCCTCGTCCAGCTCGTCCGAGACCTCTGCGCCGTCCTCGTCGACGAGCTTCATCTCGACGCCCGGGATCCCGACGCCGATCGACCCCGGCCGCGGCGCCTCACCGATGACGGAGAAGGACGCCACCGGAGAGGTCTCGGACAGGCCGTACCCCTCGAGGATCGTCACGCCGAAGCGCTCCTCGAAATGCCGGTGCACCTCGACCGGAAGCGCCGATCCACCGGAAACCGCGACGCGGAGGTTCTGGGCCAGCTCCTGCACCGGAGTCTCGGGGGTGAGGGCGTTCAGGAGGCCCCAGTACATCGTGGGCACGCCGGCGAAGAACGTCACCCGCTCACGCAGCATCAGCCCGATGGTCGCCGCCGCCTCGAAGCGGGGCAGCATCACCACGGTCCCGCCGAAGGCGAACGCGCCGTTCTGCACCACGGTCTGGCCGAACGAATGGAACAGCGGCAGAACGGCGAGGTAGGTGTCGGGGGCGGACGACTCTGCACGGAACAGGTCGCCGCTGATCACCGCGTTGTCACGCATGTTGCGATGCCGCAGCTCGGCGCCCTTCGGCTGTCCGGTGGTGCCGGAGGTGTAGAGGATCACCGCGGTGTCGTCGTCGTCGACATCGACGGTCTCGAACACCGGAGACTGCCCGGCGAGCGCCTCGCCGAGGGTCTCGACGCCCTCGAACGGTGATGGTGCGGTGGGGTCTGCGGTGATGATGAAGAAGTTCTCACACCCCTCTGTCGCCTCGAAACCGGCGTATGCCTCTGCGCCGATCGGCAGGTCCGGCGTGCCCTGGAAGGCGAAGTACGCCTTCGCCTGCGAATCCGCCAGGTGGTAGGCCACCTCGCGCCCCTTGAGGAGCACATTGAGCGGGACGACGGTGGCGCCGGCCTTGAGGATGCCGAAGTAGACGATCGTGAAGTACGGCAGGTTCGGGCAGCTCAGGGCGACGGTGTCGCCCGGTCCGATTCCGCGCGATGCGAGGAGGTTCGCGACCTGGTTCGCAGCCCCGTTGACCTGCGGGTAGGACAGCCGGGTATCGCCGAAGACGATCGCGGTGCGGTCGGGGTACTCACGGGCGGCGTCCTCGAGAAGAGCGGAGAGGTTGGGCATCGGTGTCTTCTTCCTTTTCGTGGCAGTTCGTGACGATGGTTTCAGGATGGACCGCAGGTCAGCCGGCCTGGATGAGCTGCGCGGCGCGTTCGCCGATCACGACCGCCGGCGCGTGGGTGTGGCCCCGGATGATCTCCGGCATGACCGAGGCGTCGGCCACGCGCAGCCGGTCCACGCCGCGCACCCGCAGCTGCGGGTCGACGACCGAGGCGTCGTCCGCGCCCATGCGGGCCGTCGACGTGGGGTGGTAGAGGGTGTGCGAGAGGGTCTCGAGCGCCGTCGTCAGCAGGTCCTCCTCGCTCAGGCGTTCTCCGCCGCGCGGGGCGACGTAGGCGTCCAGGGTCGCGGCGCGCAGCGCGGGCGTCGCGAGGATCTGCTGGGCGATCCGGAGACCGCTCAGCATCGCCGCACGATCCCGGCCGTCGGCATCGCTGAGATAACGCGGATCGACGATCGCCTTCGCGAAGGGGTCGGCCGACGTCAGGCGGATCGAACCGCGGCTCTCCGGCCGGAGCAGGATGGGGCCGAGTGTGATCCCGTGCGCGGGAATACCGTTGAGACCCTCCTCGACGTAGGCGACCGGGGCGAAGATCAGCTCGATGTCCGGCAGCTCGAGCGCGTCGTCTGACCGCACGAAACCGTAGGCCTCCGCCACGTTGGAGGTGAGCATCCCGGTGCGACGCAGCAGGTAACGGGCCACCTGGCCGAGGCCGGTGGCGTCCTTCAGTGTGCCGCCCGGCACCTCCTTCACAAACCCGCACACCAGGTGGTCGCGCATGTTGGCGCCGACCTCCGGCGCCGCCACGAGCACGTCGATCCCGTGCTCCTGCAGCTGAGCGGGGTCTCCGATGCCCGAGAGCATGAGCAGCTGCGGGGTGTTGATCGCGCCGCCGCTGAGCACCACCTCCCGTCTGGCCGTCGCGGTGCGCATCGCGCCGTCCGCCCGGTATTCCACACCGGTCGCGGTCCGCCCGTCGAAGAGCACCC
Organism: Microbacterium longlingense; assembly: GCF_058349825.2. Taxonomy (NCBI): domain Bacteria; kingdom Bacillati; phylum Actinomycetota; class Actinomycetes; order Micrococcales; family Microbacteriaceae; genus Microbacterium; species Microbacterium longlingense. The sequence goes on along the minus strand of NZ_JBYRJA020000002.1, from coordinate 92,849 downwards.
GGGTGGCGTGCGCGCCGGTGCGGACGGTGAGGTTGGGGCGCGAGCGCACCGGGTCGAGGTAGGCCTTCGCCGCACTGTGCCGCGCACCCTTGTCCTGCGTGACCATCGTCTGGGCGAATCCGTCCGGACGCGGACCGTTCGGCTTCTCCACGACGCGCCCCGCCTGGCGCACCGCCTCCAGGAAGGTGGCGGTGAGAGGGCGCGGATCGCGCTGCTCCGAGACGCTGATCCGGTTGTCGACGAACAGGGGGGCCAGAGCGTCCCAGCTCCATTCCGGCCCTGCCGCCGCACCCCACGCGTCGTAATCGGCCGCGAAGCCGGGGATCCACATCATCGCGTTCAGGGCGGAGGAACCGCCGAGCACCTTGCCGCGGGGCCAGTAGACGGTTCGTCCGTCGAGCCCCGGCTGAGGCACGGTCTCGTAGTTCCAGTCGTACTCGGACTTGAACAGCTGAGAGAAAGCGGCCGGGATCGAGATGTTCGCGCTGCGCGGCTCACCGCCCGCCTCCAGCAGCAGCACCGAGACGGCCGGATCGGCGGAGAGCCGGTTGGCCAGGGCAGAGCCGGCGGATCCTGCGCCGACGATGATGTAGTCGAATGTCTCGCTCATGAGGGGTTCCGTTCCGGGTCGAGAGGGCGAAGCGGCGCCGCGATCATGCGCGGAAGGCCGCCGCGAAGATGCCGGGGAGCTTGCCCCAGCTCGGACGCGCGGCGTACGCCGCGAGGCGGCGTCCGGTCGCGGCGGCGCTGCGCGCGGTGACGAACCACGGCGGCTTCGGGAACAGGGCGAACTCGCCGCGCAGCACAGAACGGGGGAAGGGGCGGAACGGGCCGAAGACGACGGTGCGCTCGACATGGGGAAGGAGCAGTCCGTTGTGCACGATCCCGATGCCGCTCTGCGCGTCGGCCAGAGTGTGTCCCGGGAAAGCGCCCCACGTGGCGGTCGGGGTGAGGAAGGCCAGACCTGTCCACGCGTTCACCCCGATCGAGCCGTACCGCAGCCGCGACAGCGCGACGTCGAAGGCACCCCCCAGCGCCCGGCGCTGGGCGGGGGCGATGATGATGTTGGCGCCGAGCGTGCCGGCCAGACGATCATTGGCGTAGTCGATCGCCCGGTCGAGGAACGACTGCTCCGGACCGCCGGAGAGACGGATGACGCCGAGAACCGGGGCGAAGTACTCGGTCTGCTCGATCGGCTCCCCCTCGTTCGGCGTGACGACCAGCATCCGCTCGCCGGAAGCGCAGGATTCCGCACCGGCGTTCTCCGCTTCGGCGGCCTCCAGCCGTGCTGCGCTGCCGGGGTACCACGGCGCGCGCGCCGGGATGCGGTCCAGAGCGGCCCGCAGTTCGCGCACGAACTCGTCGCGCTGCGGCCAGTCGGCATCGAGCACGACCATCTGCCCGGCGATGCAGTTGTGGCCGGCGTTGTGCAGCCGCATCGTCGCGACGTTCTCCGCCTGGTAACGCAGGTCGGCTCTGCTCCAGCGCCCCGGCACGACGATGATAGGAGAGACTCCGCCGAGCTCGCTCGTGATCGGCTTGTCCAGCAGCGGCTCTCCGGCGCTGCGGCGGGCGTCTGCTTCTGGTCCGGTGCCCCAGACGATCGCGTCATGGGTGCGGATGCTCCCGGTGATATGCACATGGGAGATGCCGTCGTGCTGGCACAGGTACTCCCCCTCCGCGGCGCCGCCCTGGACGACACGCACCAGGTCCGCGTCGATGAGGGGGGCAAGCGCTGCTCGGTACACGGTGAGGAGGGTGGCGAAGGTGGGGTTGATCTTGAGGATGCTCGCGCGCTGATGGAAGACCAGCTCGGAGAGCACGTCGAGCGGGCCGATCGAGGTGATGTTGCCCGCACCCAGCACCAGCGAGACGCCGCCGTCGTGGCCGACGCGCTCCGCACCGGCGCCGATGTCGCGGCGGACGTCGGACGCGGAGGCGCCCGGCCTGGTCCACACCTCCGCGGCGTACCCGTGGAACAGGATCGCCTCGCGCGCGTCGTGCGGGAGCGTCCGCCACGCCAGGCGCCCGTTCGGGGCGCGACGCGGGGCGATCCCGTCGATCGGCGATCGTCCTGCGGCGAGAGCGGCGAGGGAGGCCGCCACCGTGCCGAACCCGGCGAGAGCGGCGTAGGGGCCCGAGGTCCACTCCTCACCGACGAGGGGCGAGTCCGGGGAGATGCCCTTGATGTCGATTGCGGTGCGGGTCCAGCGTTCGGCGACCCGGGCGATCGCGGCGTGCGTCTGCTCGATCAGGTCCGCTCGGCCGGCCAGCGGGAGGGACGCCCATCGGCGGGCTCCGGCGGTGAGGTCTTCGACCGCCGCATCGAGACGATCGTGGTCACGGGGTGTCGAGGGGGGTGCGACGGGGGTTGCCATGTGTCTCCTTTGACGATGGCGCGCACGAAATCGTGCGCTGCACCAACTCTGCCCCACAGTTGAGGCGAATGACATAGGCAACGGCCCACATCTCCCCCGGACCTCTTGTGCCAGTGCACAAAGCGGACCTAGGGTCGGGTCATGTTCTCCCCGCTGCCTCCGACGCCCTCCGATGTCGCTCTGCCGCCCGCACTCGATGCCCGCGCGCTCTCGGCGACGATCACCGAGAGCATCCTGCTCGGCGAGCACGCTTACGCGGAGAGCGCGCTTCCGCGGAGCGTGCTGGAGAACATCGTCCACGACAACGTGGCAGCACTCCTGGGCGCCGTATCGGGCGCACCGCTCGACCTGGGGCCCGCGCAGGAGGCCGGGCGCATCAAGGCGGAGGCCGGCATCCCGCTCGCCGGCGTCATGCACGCGTATCGGATCGCCGGGCTGCTGCTGTGGCGGGAAGCGGGCGACCTGCTGGGCGGCCAGGAGGACTCCGGGGAGCGCTTCTACGACTTCGGCGCCCAGGCGTGGGCGATCCTCGATCACCTGTCCACCGCGGCCGCCGAGGCGCATCGACGCGTGACGGATGCTCGTGGGCGCTGGGACGAGCGGTCTCGGATCGCCGCACTGTTCGACCTGCTCGACGGCGTGGCAGCGCCCGAGCGCCGCGAGCATGCCGCGTTCGTGCTCGGCATCACCGAACCGGCCCGTTTCGTCGTGGCCGCCGCCACAGACATGCCGCTCGAGGCCGTGCAGCAGCTCGTTCCGGCGTCGTGGCGTGCGCACTGGGCCGACCGCGGCGGGATCCGTATGGGGCTGATCGCCCTCTCCGCCTCGGCGCCGATGCCCGTACCGTGGCCCACCGGCATCACCGGCCGGATCGGGGTGAGCGAGGAGTTCTCCCTGTTCGAGCAGGCCCCGGAGGCCACCCGGCAGGCGGCGCTCGCGATGCGCTGCATCACACCCGGCGACAACGGGATCTCCGGGTTCGGGCAGCGTCCTGTCGAGACCCTGGTCGTCTCACAGCCCCAGGCCGCACGCGAAGCGGCCGACCGCATCCTCGGCGGTCTCGACGACCTCACCCCCGGCGATCGCGATGTCCTGCTCGACACGCTGGGCGCCTGGATCGACGCCGGCGCGTCGAGCACGCGCGCAGCGCAGCGACTGCACTGCCATCGCAACACCGTGCTCTACCGCCTGCGACGCCTGGAGACGATGACCGGCCGTTCCGTCGCGCACCCCACCGATGTCGCCGCGCTGACCATCGCGCTCCTCGCCCGCCGCCACGTGGCCTGAGCGACGGCCGCCTCAGCGGGCGGCCGTGCGTGAGCGGTGTCGGCGCACGGCGGCGCGATTCGCGCACCGCACGGAGCAGTAGCGTTGCCGGCCGTTGCGCGTGACATCGACCACGACCGCGCGGCAGGGGTCGCCCGGGGTGTCGCCCGCAGCGCAGCGGCGCAGCCGCTGCATACCCCTGGTCGTGAGATGCAGCGCCGTGCCCACACTGATGACCGCCGCGAGCACATGGGGCAGAAAGCGGTCATCGTCGTCGCGGTAGTGCAGATGCCAGCCCTCGTCGTCGTGATCGACCAGACGCGGATAGGCCGCGGCATCCGCCATGTGCACGTTGAGCAACCGGGCCCGCTCCCGTGGATCCTCGGCATCGACCACGGTCAGCCAACGGTCGATCACAGCCCGCGCGCCGGCATGATCGTCCGGCGCCTCGGCGAAAGCCATCGTCATGCCGAGCTCACGCGTACGCGCCACGACCGCGTCGCGGTCGTCCGGCCAATCGTTCGCGAGCGATGCCGCCATCAGGACCGCGTATTCGCCGTAAGGGTTGAGATGCATAAGGCCATTACATCACCGTGGAGTCATGACCACCTTCACACGAACCAGCGCACCGGTGCAGGCCGCTCCGCCACCGGTCCACGAACACGCCTGGGAGACCGAGTCCGCACACTGGACCTCCGAGGGCCGCCTACGGTACGTCCGCTGCATCGGCTGCGGTCGCCGCCGCGTCGACATCGAGCACCGCTCGGAGATGCCGCCCACCGCGCTCAGCAGCGAGATCGGCCGCTGAGGCCCCGCCACTCCGGACCACCGCGAGCCCCGGGCACACCGACGCCCTCTTCATCTTCCGCCGACACCAGCGAGGAGAGGTCATGCACCCCGACCATGCCGCCGGCCTGCATGCCGCCGGCCGTCGCGCAGCGGCCGACCTCGGACTGACCCCCGCGGAGACCGCACGCGTCCGCCCGGCCGGGCCGGTACCCGGCTGGCGCTCGGCGCTGCGAGTGGGCGAGCTGGCCGGTGACAGCGTCGCCGTGGCCTCTCTCGCCGTCGATCTCGTCGCGGCCGCGCGGACAGGAGCACCAGCCGAGCACCCCGTCGGCGTCTCCCCGGTTCATGTCGCGGCGTCGTACGGCAGCGACCGCCTCTTCCGCATCGACGACGAGGCCCCGCGGCTCTGGGCACCCCTGTCCGGGTTCTGGCGCGCATCGGACGGATGGGTCCGCACGCACGGCAACTATCCGCATCATGCGAGACGCCTCGCCGGACTCCTGGGCCTCGGACCCGCCGCAGAAAGCGCGGAGATCGCGCGCGCGATCGCCGGATGGGATGCGGCACACCTCGAAGACAGCGCGCATGACGCCGGCGCTCTCGCGTTCGCCGTACGCCAGCACGGTCAGTGGCAGAGGCACCCGCAGGCGGAGGCCGTCGCGCGCCTGCCCCTCGTCGCCCGTCATCGCCTGCCCGGCGCCGCTCCGCGCGCCTGGCCGACGCACGCCCCCGCACCGCTCAGCGGGATCCGGGTGCTCGACCTCACCCGGGTGATCGCCGGCCCCGTCGCCACCCGCGATCTCGCGCACGCCGGAGCGGACGTGTTGCGCATGGACTCCCCCCGGCTCCCGGAGATCGCCTGGCAGCATCTGGACACCGGCCAGGGCAAGCGCTCGACGCTGCTCGATCTTGCATCCCGGGCCGATCGCGCCGCGTTCGACCGGCTCCTGGCCCACGCGGATGTCGTCGTGCTCGGTTACCGTCCGGACGCCATCCACCGCCTCGGACTGAGCGCCGGGGATCTGCACGCCGCACATCCTGGCCTGATCGTCGCCGAGATCTCGGCCTGGGGGACGACGGGCCCGTGGGCTCATCGGCGCGGTTTCGACAGCCTGGTGCAGGCGGCCAGCGGCATCGGGCTCGCAGAGCGCTCGGATGAGGCGGCGCCACCGGGTGCGCTCCCCGTCCAGGCGCTGGATCACTCCGCCGGCCACCTCCTGGCCGCCGGGATCGCCGTGCAGCTGCGCGAGCAGCGCACCGTCGGCGGCTCCGGACGAGTGGCGGTCGCCCTCGCCCGCGTGGCGCAGGAGCTGCTGGACGCGGGACCAGGAGACGCGACGTCGGCGACACCGGAGGATCTGCCGGTCACGTTCGAGGAGATGTCGCTCGACGCACACGCCCGACCGGTGACGGTGACCTCCGCAGCTCCTGCGCTGGCCTTCCACGGTGCTCCGGCGATATACCGGCCGCGCACGCCCTGGGGAGCCGACGCCCCCGCGTGGCGGGACGACGGCTGACGGCGGGCCCGACACGCGAGCACCGTCAGACGGGCGCTCGCGCCTCTTCTCCGCGATACGCTAGCCATTCCCGTGCGGATAAGGGCACCCTAACCTCTGGCGGCGTCGCGCCACGGGGAACCGCACGCCACCCCGCCCCCTCCGGGAAGGAAACTGGATGACCGCGCTCGGCGCCGCAGATCCCGCCGATCTCGGCAGAGGCCCCCTGACCCGGTGGATGCCGGTGCTCTGGCAGGCGCCTGCCGCCCCTCCCCTGGTGGAGCCGTTCCGCGTCGACGAGTCGACGACGCCCCGCCGGTTCCTTCTCCACGTCATCCTGTCCCTCAAGCGCTTCTCGATCCCCGCGGCGATCCTCGGCGTCGGGTGGCAGGTCGGCGAGGCCCTCGTCCCGGTGGTGATGGGTGTCGCGATCGACCAGGCGCTCGCCACCGGCGACGCCGGGCGGCTCGTGCTGTGGGTGATCGTGCTCGGCGCGGTGTTCCTGCTGCTGTCGCTGTCGTTCCGCTTCATGTCGCAGCTGTCTGCGCATGCCACCGAGCTCGTCCAGCATCGGCTGCGCGTGACGGTGTCGCGCGCCGTCCTGCACGCAGACGGCCCCGGCGCGGAGAACCCTGACGGCCGGGTCGTGTCGCTCATGACGAACGATGTGATGCGCACCGCGGCCGTCGCCCTGACGATCTACCCGGTGGCCGAGTTCGCCGGCGTGCTGTTCATCGCGGTCTCGCTGCTCGTCATCCACTGGCCGCTCGGCCTCGCTGTGCTCATCGGAGCACCGCTGGTCGTGTGGGTCATGGGGTTACTGAGCAGCCGGCTGGCGCGTTCCAGCCGCGCCTATCAGGGTCTGCTCGCCGACACCGTCGGCCGTGCGACCGATCTCGTGGCCGGCTATCGGGTCATCAAGGGGGTGCGCGCCGAAGGCGAGGCCTCCCGCCGCTACCGCGAAGCCAGCCGCGACACCCTCGCGGGCGCCTACCGGAACGTCGGCGCGCTCGGCCGGTTCCTGGTGAGCAGCAACACCATCGCCGGCGTCTTCATCGCCGCGGTCGCGGCGGCCGCCGGGTGGTTCGCGATCTCCGGGCAGCTCAGCATCGGCGGGCTGATCGCGGCGGTCGGGCTCTCGCAGGCGCTCCTCGCCCCGATGCGTATGCTGGCGATGAACGCGGTGCCGGCCTGGGCATCCGCTGTCGCGTCGAGCGGCCGGGTGCTGGAGGCGCTGCAGAACGCCCCCGCCGCGGAGCCGGAGGGCGGCACCCCTCTCGCCGGGGTGCCGACCATGACCGTCTCGCTCGGCACGGGAGATGGCGTGCAGGTGGCACCGGGCGAGATGGTCGGCATCCGCGCCGATGAGCGCACCGGCGCGGCGATCGTCGATGCCCTGCTGAACCCGCAGACCCCCGGCGACGTCGTCGTCGGCGTTGACGGGGCGCCGGTGCGCGATCTCGCCGCCTATCGCGCCACCGTGGCGGTCTCCCCCCATCACGCGATGCTGTTCAGCGGTTCGATCGCCGAGAGCCTCTCTCCCGGCGACACCGTTTCCCCGCTCATCGACGCCGCTCTCACCGCCGCGGCGTGCGACGACTTCGTCCGCGCCGCCGGAGGCATCGATGCCTCCATCGGCGAGATGGGCAACCGTCTCTCCGGCGGCCAGCGGCAGCGCCTGGCCCTCGCCCGCGCGCTCGCGGCGGACGCCCCCGTACTGGTGCTGCACGATCCGACCACCGCGGTGGACTCGGTCACCGAGCAGGCCATCGCCGCTCGCCTGCACGATATCCGCGCTGGCCGCTCGACGCTTCTCGTCGCCTCGTCCCCCGCTCTGCTGGCGGCGTGCGACCGGGTGGTCGATCTGCGCACGCCGCACGAGGGGGGCCGCGCATGATCGACACCGCAACCACCACGCCCCTCCCTGTTGCGTCCGGCCGGGAGAGCTGGCAGGAGATCGTCCGGCTCAGTCGCGGACACCGGCTCAAGCTCATGCTCGTGGTGGTGCTGGGCATCGCCAGCGCCGCGGCCGGGCTCGTCCCGCCCGCCGCCATCGGGTTCCTCGTCGACGCGGCCCAGTCGGGCACCGCCGACCTCGGCACGGTCGTGCGGACTTTCGCCCTGATGGCCGTCTCCGCCCTGGTGGGCGCGGTCGGGGTGGCGATCACGGTGGTCCTCGCCGGGCGCAGCTATCACGCGATGCTCGCCGAGCTGCGCGAACGCCTGGTCGAACGGGGCATGCACCTGCCCCAGGGGGTCGTGGAACGTGCGGGCACGGGAGACCTCGTCTCCCGATCGAGCGACGACGTCGCCCAGGTCGCCGATGCCGCCCCGCAGATCATCCCGGCGTTCACCACCGTGGTGTTCACGATCCTCGTGACCCTCGCCGGCGTGACGGCGCTCGACCCCTGGTACGGTCTCGCGCTGCTCGCCCTGATCCCGCTCTACATCGTCACGGTGCGCTGGTATCTCGCGACGGGGCCCCGGGTGTATCGCGCGGAGCGCGCCGCGATGAGCGGTCGCGCCCAGCAGCTGGTGGAGTCCCAGCGCGGGCACGCCACGATCCTGGGGCTCGGGATCGGCGAGCAGCACCACCATCGGGTGCTGGGCTCGTCCTGGCGGGTCGTCGCCCCGTCGCTGCGCGCCAACACCGTGCAGAACATGTTCTCTGGCCGGCTCAACCTCGCCGAGTTCATCGGCATGGCGGGGATCCTCCTGGCCGGTTTCTGGCTCATCGGGGCCGGATACTCGACGGTCGGCGCTGCCACCGCGGCGATGCTGCTGTTCCTGCGGCTGTTCGGCCCCATCAACCAGCTCCTGATCGTGGTGGACATCCTGCAGTCGGTCCTGGCCTCGCTGAACCGGATGGTCGGCGTGATCACGATGCCGCCGCCGACGGCGCCCCCGGTCGCCGCACCGGCGGACCCCGCGGTCGCAGCGCACGTCGACGGGGTGTCGCACCACTACGCCGCGGATGCTCCTCCGGCCCTGGATCGTGTGTCGCTCACCGTGGGAAGCGGGCAGCGCGTCGCGGTGGTCGGCGCCTCCGGTGCCGGCAAGACGACGCTCGCCGCGGTGATCGCCGGCATCCACCAGCCCACGGCCGGCATCGTGCACCGGCCGGAGCGCACCGCGGTGATCACGCAGGAGGCGCATGTCTTCGCCGGCACGCTGCGGGAGAACCTGACCCTCGCGGCCCCGGGCGCGACAGACGAGCAGGTGCACGCGGCGCTCGCCCTGACCGGCGCGGCGTCCCTGGTGGAGGTGCTCCCTGCTGGGCTGGACACCGAGGTGGGCACGGGCAAGCGCGAGCTGACCGCCGCGCAGGCCCAGCAGATCGCCCTGGCGCGGGTCGTCCTCGCCGACCCGCATCTGGCCATCTTCGATGAGGCGACCGCGGAGGCAGGATCAGCGCACGCCGGGATGCTGGACGCCGCAGCAGACGCGGCGCTCGATGGACGCACCGGGCTGGTCATCGCGCACCGCTTGTCCCAGGCCGCCGCATGTGACCGGATCGTGGTCATGGAACGCGGCCGCATCACCGAGTCCGGCGCACATGACGAGCTGCTCGCCCTCGGCGGGGTGTATGCGCGGCTGTGGGCGGCGTGGGAGCACGGCTCCGCCGAATAGGCCCGGCGCGGCGTGGTCAGGACGCGCTTCCGGGACCGGCAGCGGCCGGCGCTTCGATCGCTCTCGCGGTCCGCACCCGCTGTGCCGTCGTGCTCCACCAGCGCCGCGCGTACCTGCTGAGCGTGGCCGCGTCGGAGAGTCCGACGACCGAGGCGATCTGCGCGATCGGCAGCTCCGTGCGGATCAGGAGGCTGGCTGCACGCTCGCGGCGGACCGCGTCCAGCACCGCGGCGAACGTGGTCCCCTCCGTGGCGAGGTGGCGCTGGAGCGTGCGCGGCGACATCGCCAGGAAGCCGGCGACGGCCGCCACCGTGGTCTCCCCGGTGCCGAGCGACTGCGTCAGGACCGCCCGGGTCCTGCCCGTCACCGGGCGCCGGATCTCCGGCACGCGGGATTCCAGATGCGCGAGAGCCAGCTGGCGCACGATCTGGTCGCCATCGCCCAGGGGACGCTGCAGGAAGGCGTGCGGCACCCGCAGCACCGCGGCGGGCTGGCGGAAGTTCACCGGGGCGCCGAACAGGTCGTCGTAGCGCGCCAGGGGCGCCACTGGTTCGTGAGGGACCTCAATGCTGCGCAGCCCATAGCGCGGCCCGACGAGGTCGGTGAGCGCACGATGCATGAAGAGCAGGCCCATCTCCATGCTCTGCGGCGGCGCTTCGACGCCCGGCGGGTAGCCGTAGCGCAGTCCGACCACGCCGCGCACGCCCCGCGGATCCGGCACGAGCGCCAGGCCCAGGTTGCGGGCGTGGACGAAGAGGTATTTCGAGGTGTAGGCGACGAAGTCCGCCACGGACGGAGAGTTCAGCAGCAGGAGTCCGAGCGGACCCAGGAGGCTGAGGTCCTGACGCAGGGCCACCCGTAGCCCGAGGTCCGGGCAGCCGAGCTCCCGCGCTGCGGTCTCGAGGATCGCCGCGATCGCGGTGTCCTGGACCAGGAGCTCGTCGTCGTCGAGCGCGCCTTCGGGCAGACCGCATCGCACCGCGAGGCGGTCGGCGTCGCCGCCGAGGTCTGCGATGACAGCGCGGACGCCGCGGAGACCCGCGGAGCGAACCCAAGCCATCCCGACCCCCATGACGCGATAGATCAATCTTGTGGCGCAATATGTCAAGGATAGCGGGGGTCTCGCGGTTAGCGTCGAGGCATGGACTTCTCCCCCTCTCCCCGCGCGGCGGAGCTGACTGCAGCGGTCAGCGCGTTCATCACCGACCACGTCGACCCCGTCGAGCCCTCCTACCGTCGGGAGCTGGCTCAGATCCGGCGCGACGGCGGCGATCCGTGGACCCCGCTCCCCGTCCTGGGCGAGCTTCGCGAGCGGGCCAGGACTGCCGGGCTGTGGAACCTGTTCCTGCCGGCCGGGCACGAGGGCCCCTATGCCGAGCGCTACGGCACACGCGGGGCGGCTGGTCTGAGCAACGTGGACTACGCACCCGTCGCCGAGGCGATGGGCCGCTCGCTCATCGCGCCCTACGTCTTCAACTGCAACGCCCCGGACACCGGCAACGCCGAGGTGCTGCTGAAGTACGGCTCCGCCCAGCAGCGCGACACGTGGTTGGACCCGCTGCTGGCCGGCGAGATCCGCAGCGCCTTCTGCATGACCGAGCCCGGTGTGGCGTCCTCCGACGCCACCACCATGGAGCTGTCCGCGGTGGTCGACGGCGACGACGTGGTTCTCAACGGGCGGAAGTGGTGGTCCACGGGCATCGGGCATCCGGACTGCCGCGTGCTCATCGTGATGGGCGTCACCGACCCGGAGGCCGCCAAGCATCAGCGCCACTCGATGGTGCTGGTGCCGCGCGATGCACCGGGTGTGCGGGTCGAGCGGATGCTCGACACGATGGGCTTCCAGGACGAGCCGTACGGACACGGCGAGGTCTCGTTCACCGACGTCCGGGTGCCGGTGGAGAGCATCATCGGCGGGCCGGGACGCGCGTTCGAGATCGCGCAGGGCCGGCTCGGTCCCGGACGCGTGCACCACGCCATGCGCTTGATCGGGCTCGCCGAGCGGGCTCTCGAGCTCGCGTGCCGCCGCGGGCTCGCGCGCACGGCGTTCGGCAAGCCGCTCGTCGACCTGGGCGGCAACCGCGAACGCATCGCCCAGGCACGCATCGCCATCGACTCCGCTCGTCTCCTGGTGCTCAACGCCGCCTGGAAGCTGGACCAGGGCGGTGCCAGGAATGCCCTCTCGGAGGTGGCGCAGATCAAGGTCGCGGTGCCGAACATGGCGCAGCAGGTGATCGACTTCGCGATGCAGCTGCACGGCGGAGCCGGCCTCAGCCAGGATTTCCCCCTCGCGGACGCCTGGACCGCCGCGCGCGCGATCCGGCTGGCTGACGGACCGGACGAGGTGCACCTCAACACGGTCGCCCGGCTCGAGCTCGGCCGGTACGGAGCATCGCGATGAGCCCGGCCGCTGGCCGCCGGGGAGCGATCTTCATCAGCGGGGCCAGCTCAGGGCTCGGCGCCGGCATGGCCCGCCAGTTCGCCGCCCTGGGGTATGACCTCGGCCTGGCAGCGCGACGGGAGGACCGCCTGAACGAGCTGCGTGCGGAGATCATCGCCGCCCACCCCGGCCGGCAGATCGAGGTCGCTACGCTCGACGTGACCGACGGCGCCGCCGTGCACACCACGATCAGCGACCTCGATGCACGCCTGGGCGGTATCGACCGGGTGATCGCCAACGCCGGGACCGGCGTCGGCGCGGCCCTCGGCACCGGAGGGTGGGAGAAGAACAAGACGACCGCCGAGACCAATTTCCTCGGCGTCCTGGCGCAGGCCGACGCGGCGATGGAGCTCTTCCGGGCACGCAGCCGCGGCCACCTGGTGCTGATCTCGTCGATGTCGGCGATCCGCGGCATGCGCCGGGCGATGACCACCTACGCCGCGAGCAAGGCCGGGGTGGCGGCGATCGCGGAGGGTATCCGCGCCGAGGCGCTCTCCGGGATCGACGTCTCGGTCATCTACCCGGGATACATCGCCTCCGAGATGAACGCGCACGTCCGCGATCGCACCCGATTCCTCGTCGATACCGACACCGGGGTGAGCGCCATGGTGAGGGCCATCGAGAAGCGGCGCACCAGAGCCTATGTGCCGGCATGGCCGTGGGTGCCGATGGCCGCTGCGATGAAGGTGCTCCCGCTGTCGATCGTGCGGAGGATGGCATGACATCGTCTCGCCCCGCCGCGGACCGCGACACGAGCGCCGTCCGCACGGAGGACTCCTTTGACGTGCCGGCACTGACGGCGTGGCTTGCGACGCACGCGGCGGAGCCCTGGCGCTCGCAGCTGACCGGGCAGCCGGAGGTCCGCCAGTTCTCCGGCGGCGCCTCCAACCTCACCTACCTGCTGCGCTACCCGGACGGACCCGATCTGATCCTGCGTCGCCCGCCCGCGGGGACCAAGGCCCGCGGTGCGCACGACATGGCACGCGAGCACCGCATCCAGGAGATGCTGCGTCCCCATGTCCCGTTCGTGCCCGCGACCGTGGCCCTGTGCGAGGACGAGACGGTGCTCGGCGCCACCTTCTATGTGATGGAGCGCGTCGCCGGTCCCATCGCACGCAAGCGGATGCCCCCCGAGGTGCCGCAGGATCCGGCCTCCGTCGCGACGCTGTGCCACCGGGTCGTCGACATGCTGGTCGACCTGCACGGCGTCGACATCGCAGGCACGCCGCTGGAGACCCTCGGCAAGGGAGAGGGCTACGTCCGCCGCCAGGTGGAAGGGTGGGCGACGCGCTACACCGCGGCGCGGACGTGGAACGTCGGCTCGTTCCGGAGGGTGATCGCGTGGTTGCGCGCCAACCAGCCGGAGGACCGCGGGCAGGTGCTGATCCACAACGACTTCCGGTTCGACAACATCGTGCTGGATCCGGCCGACCCCACCCGCCCGATCGCTCTCCTGGACTGGGAGCTCGCGACCGTGGGCGATCCGCTGATGGATCTCGGCAGCGCCCTGGCGTACTGGGTCCAGTCCGACGACGACAGGCTCTTTCAGGCCTTCCGCCGCCAGCCGACGCACCTGCCGGGAATGATGACGCGCCGCGAGGTGGTCGACCGCTACGTCCAGCGCAGCGACGGCGTGGTCCTCACCGAGGCGGACTGGGCTTTCTACGAGGTCTTCGGGCTCTTCCGGCTGGCCGGCATCTGCCAGCAGGTGTACTACCGCTATCACCACCGCCAGACCACCAATCCGGCGTTCCGCACCTTCTGGATCGCGACGCGCGTGCTCGAACGCCGCTGCCGCCGCCTGATCCGCGACATCGAACGCCGGCGCCGCCGCGGCACCGCCGACCGGCCGCTCGGCGACAGCACCCCCTGAGCGGGCGTCACCGCGGCCCGCCGTCGCACCGGCCGCCCCCGGGCGCCGAGGGGCGGGACGACGTCCAGCGAACTTGCACGTTCGTGTGAAGGTATTGAGTACGATCGTTCTGTGAATCAGAGCTGGCGGATCTTCCGGCGCGACGTCCGGCGCCTCGCACGCGTGCCCAAAGCCTGGATCATCGTGGTGGGGGTGCTCATCACCCCGGCGCTGTACGCGTGGTTCAACATCAACGCCTTCTGGGACCCGTACGCGAGCACCGCCAACATCCGCGTCGCCGTCGTCGACCTCGACGAAGGGGCGACCTCCGAGCTCACCGGATCGATCAACATCGGCGGAGAGGTCGCGGATCAGCTCCAGGACAACGACCAGCTCGGGTGGGTGTTCATGGCGGAGGACGAAGCGCAGGACGCGCTCCGCCGGGGCGATGTCTACGCCGCCATCGTGATCCCCGCAGAGTTCAGCACGGATCTGCTCAGCATCACCAGCGGGGAGTTCACCCAGCCAGCCCTGCAGTACTACGTCAACGAGAAATCGGGCGCGATCGCACCGAAGATCACCGATGTCGGAGCGTCTGAGCTCGACAAGCAGATCACCACGGCCTTCAAGGAGCAGGTGGCCAGCGCCGCGACGACGGCCCTCAAGGACGTCGGCGACTCCGCGGAGCTGCGGCTGCTGAACGCCAAGGACGACAGCCTCAACGCCTTCGACCAGACGGCGCAGACGCTCGCGGCAGCGCGCGCGAACCTCGCGGGCGTGCAGACCGGCATCGCGTCGTCGCGCGACACGCTCTCGTCCGCCCGCGTCGTGCTCGGGCAGGTCGACACGACCCTCGACGACGTGAAGATCGCCCTCGACGAGACCCAGGCGATCCTCGACGAGACGCAGACGCATGTGATCGCGTTCACCGATGCCGCCACCTCGGCGTTCGTGACCGGGACGACGCTGCTCGCCGATGCCTCGTCGAAGGCCACCGTGTCGATCACCCGTCTCTCTCAGGCCCTCGATCAGGCCGGCGTGCGCATCGACGCCGGCATCGACGACGTCTCCAGTGTGCTGGAAGCCAACGCCGCCGCCGCGGCCCGGCTGCAGAGCCTTCTCGACGACAGCGCCCTCGATGAGGCGACGAGACAGCAGCTGACCGCCGTCATCACCGCGCTGGAGGAACGCAACGCCACAGACCAGCAGCTGCTGGCCGACCTGCAGGCCCTCAAAGACACCACGGCGAGCACCATCGACGCGGTGCAGGCGACCGCAGCGGCGATCGACAGCGCGATGCAGGAGACCCGCGACGCCGCGTCGGCCACCCGCGACATCCTCACCAGGACTCTGCCGTCGCTGAACAGCGCGATGTCGCAGCTGGGCGCGAGCGTCGGCTCGTTCTCCGCCGCGCTGAGCACCCAGCAGGGCGTGCTTGCCCAGGCAGATCAGCTGCTCGCCGCGCTGGACACCCAGCTGATCGCGACCTCCGACGCTCTGACACAGTTCGACCGCGACCTGGCGGCGATGGAGAACGGCGTGCGGACGTCTCGCACCGACGTCCTCGCCCTGAGCGCCGCGTCGGAGTGGGGCCTGATCGGATCGCTGACCGAGCTCGATGCCACGCAGATCGCGCGATTCATCTCCTCCCCCGTCGAGGTCGATGAACACCTGGTGTTCCCCGTCGACTCCTACGGATCGGCGATGGCCGCCCTCTTCACGAATCTGTCGCTGTGGATCGGCGCGTTCGTGCTGATGGTGATCTTCCGCGTGGAGGTCGACACCGAGGGCGTCGAGGACGTCACCGTCCGGGAGGCATATTTCGGACGGTTCTTCCTGTTCGCCGCCCTCGCCGTGGGCCAGGCCCTCATCGTGTGCATCGGAAACCTCGTGATCGGCGTGCAGACCGTCAGCGCACTGGCCTTCGTCGGCACCGGGGTCCTGATCGCGCTCACCTACGTCAGCATCATCTACGCCCTGTGCGTCGCCTTCGGCCACGTCGGCCGTGGCCTGTGCATTCTGCTGGTGATCATGCAGATCCCGGGAGCCTCCGGTCTGTATCCGATCGAGCTGATGCCCGGGTTCTTCCGCACGATCTACCCTCTCCTGCCGTTCTCCTACGGGATCGACGCGATGCGGGAGACCATCGCCGGCTTCTACGGCGGCCACTACTGGCGATTCCTCGGTGCGCTGGCCGTTTTCGTCGCGCTGTCGTTCCTGATCGGGCTCGTGATGCGCCGCCGGCTGGCCGACTTCAACCTCCTCTTCAACAAGCAGGTCGCCGCGACGGATCTGCTCATCGGAGAGAAGGTGCAGGTCGTCGGAAGCGGATACCGGCTGACCGACCTGATCCGCGCGCTCTCCGACCGGCACGAGTTCCGGGAGGACCTCGCCAGACGCGCCCAGCCGTTCACGCGTCACTATCCGGCGCTGCTGAGAGCGACGGTCCTCGCCGGCGTCGCCGGGCTCGCCGTGCTCGCCGTCGTCGCGTGGGCCCTGCCGGGCGCGAAGGCGATGCTGCTCGGGTTGTGGACCCTGTGGCTGCTGGTCGTGATCGGGTTCCTCGTCACCATCGAGTACATCAAGCACAGCTTCGAGAACAGCCAGGAGGTCGCATCGCTCGATGAGGACGATCTGCGCTATCTCGCCCTCGCCGGCCGATCCGGCGGCCGGGCGGCGCTGTCGGGCGACGAGGTCGTCTCTGGCGCGTCTCCCCTCGCTGCGCACGGACGGCTGCCGGCCGCATCGCTCGACACGGGCGAGGCCGCAACGGCGCTCCTTCCGGCGCTCGACGATGCGGATCCGGACGCACCACTGTCCGGGGCCGACGCGGACGCTGCCGTCACGGCATGGTTCGACACCCCGCCAGGACTCGATGAGAGCGCGTCGGACGACGGCGCGGCCGCGACGGCGGAGACGGAGCCCGTCGGCGTGACCGTCGATCAGGAGGACGCGCAGACGACCGGCGAAGAACCCCCTGCTCCCCCGGACGACGGACGGTCGGATCCCCGCGAGACAGCACCGGGCGACGAACACGAGGACGCCGGTGAGCAGACCGATACAGACCGGGCGAGCGACGAAGACACCCAGACCGATGAAGGAGAGCACCGCGCGTGAAGAACATCCTTCATCTGACCCTCCGCGACATCCGCCACGCGACGCAGAACGTGATGGCCTGCATCGTCGTGTTCGGCCTGGTCTGCATCCCCTCGCTGTTCACCTGGTTCAACGTGATCGCGAGCTGGGACCCCTTCGCGAACACCAAGAACCTGAAGATCGCCGTGGCCAGCACCGATGTCGGGTACCTGAGCGACCTCATGCCCATCCGCATCAACGTCGGAGAGCAGGTGCTCTCCGAACTGCGCGGAAACGAGGATCTCGACTGGGTGGTGACCAGCGAGCACGACGCGATCGACGGCACCCGGTCCGGCGAGTACTACGCCGCCATCGTGCTGCCGGAGTCGTTCAGCGCCGACATGCTCACCTTCTACGCCGACGGCGCTGAGCGCACCCACATCGCCCTGTACACCAATGAGAAGAAGAACGCGCTGGCACCGAAGATCACCGGCCAGGGCGCGGAGGGCGTCTCGTCCGCGATCAGCGAGGAGTTCGCCCAGACGCTCGGCGACGTGGCCTTCGGCCTGATCGCCTCGATGTCGGATTACCTGACCGACGACGACACGAAGGCGGCGCTCACCCGGGTCGAGGCCAGGGTCGGCAGCGTCGCCGACCAGCTGCGCTCCGGAGCGCAGACCGCAGACACCCTGACATCCCTCATCGCCGCCAGCGTGCCGCTGGTGCAGAGCGCGTCATCGCTCGTCAGCGCCGCCGGAGATGCGTTCGAGGAGACATCGGGGGCTCTGGGCGGCGGCATCGCGGCGGTCGGCTCGCTGCAATCGACGCTCGAGACGGCCGCCCAGTCCCTGTCGGACGCTCTCGCCGCGACATCCGGCAGCTACGACGCCGTCGGGCAGCGTATCGACGAGCTGTACACGGAGGCCGGGGCGCTGCGCGACGGCCAGGTGCAGGCGATCACGACGCTCGCCGACCGGGTGCAGCAGCAGATCGACCAGTATGCGGCGGTCAGAGACACCCTGGAGACCGAGGTCAGACCGGGACTGCCGGAGCCGGCCCAGGCGGGTCTGGACACCGTGATCTCGCGCCTGGACGAGGCGATCGCGCGCCAGCAGGTGCTCGAGGACAGGCTGCGCAAGGCCGCGGCGGACGTCGCCGCGGGCAACGATGCCACGCAGAGCTCGCACCAGGAGATCACGGACTCGATCGCGGCGGCCAAGCAGGCGATCGCCGACGCCCAGCGCGCCTACGACGACGGACTGCGGACGCACCTGGATGCCCTGTCCGGCGCTCTGGCCCAGCTCGGCTCCGATCTGGGCGGCATCCGGTCAGACCTGGCAGACGCCTCCTTCGGTCTCTCGGGCGGCGCGGACTCGCTGATCACCACCCTCTCCCGCGCGCAAGGCGCCACGAGCCAGCTGTCGGATTCGCTGCGCACGATGGCCGGCCGGTTCACCGATGTCCAGCAGGCACTGGCCACGGCGGCGGACACCGGCGACATCAGCGCGGTGATCGGCGCAGAGCCCGGAGTGCTGGCCACCTCGCTGGCCGAGCCGGTGCGCGTCGACCGAATCGCCGTGTTCCCCGTCATCGGGTTCGGCGCCGCGATGGCACCGCTCTACATGATCCTCGCCCTCTGGGTGGGTGCGCTGCTGATGACCGTCACGATCCGAGCGGACGTGAGCGCCGATGCCCTTCCCGACCGCGAAGAGCTCACCCCGACGCAGAAGTACCTGGGCCGGTACGGGATCTTCGCTCTCGTCGGCCTGGCGCAGAGCACGCTCCTGACCGTCGGTCTCATCCTGTTCGTGCAGATCGAGCCAGCCCATCCCCTCCTGCTGATCCTGGCCGGATGGGCGACCTCGACCGTCTTCACGCTGATCGTCTATACCGCGGTGGTGGCCTTCGGCAACGCGGGGAAGGCGCTCGCCGTGCTTCTCCTGGTGATCCAGATCTCGGGCTCCGGCGGCGCATACCCGCTGCAGCTGCTGCCGGAGTGGTTCCAGAACATCAGCCCGTTCCTTCCCGCGACCTACGCCGTCGAGATGGTCCGCTCGGCGATCGCCGGCGTCTACCAGGCGGACTTCTGGCGCGCCCTGGGCGCCCTCGCCCTGTTCATCGTGCCGACGCTGCTGCTCGGGCTGGTGCTGCGCCGGCCGATGATGACGTACAACCGCAAACTCGTCGAGGCCCTCGAGTCGACGAAGCTGATGTAGCGTTCGCGGAAAGGATGTGATGTGACCACGGCGACCCCGCGGGGACGTCGACGAGACGCCCTCGCCAATCGTGAGGCTCTGCTGCAGGCGGCGCAGGCGGCGCTCGGCGAGAACGCCCACGCATCCCTCGACTCGATCGCGCACGCAGCGGGTCTGAGCCGCCGCGCGCTCTACGGTCACTTCGCCGACCGGGACAGCCTGCTGCGTGAGGTGATCGCCGTGGGGGCACAGCGCTTCAACACGATCGCGGAGGCCACCGACGACCCCGACCCGCTGGTCGCACTGAGCCGCATGGCGACCCGCCTGTGGCGGGAGGCGTCTGCGGTGCGGGCCTCCGCCAGCATCGCTCTCGACGACGCTCACCTGGCGGACACCGCGGTGGCCCTCGAACCGCTGCGGCGCCGCGTGCGCGAGCTCACCGGCACCGGTGTGGCTTCTGGCGCGTTCCGCAGCGATATGCCGATCGAGCTGCTCGCGGTCCTCATCGAGGAGACCGCGCGCGCGGCCCTGCACGGCATGCCCCCGTCCACGAGCGATGCCGAGGCGGATGCGACCGTCGTTCGCGTTGTGCTGAGCGTCGTCGGTCTGTCGGCGTCGGAGCAGGCCGAGTTCATCGCCGCCCACCCGGAGATCTTCGCGCCGGACTGATGGCAGAGTCGGCGGCCCGCTCCGGCCGGGCCGCTCCGGGACGGTGTGCGCTCAGGCGAGCACCGTCCCGGAGCGGGCCCGTGCGACCGCTCGCGGGCGGCCGCTCAGTAGGCGACCGTGAAGCGTGCTCGGCGGTGGGCGGGCTGCTCGACCTCCTGCACGACCGCGAGAGCGAAGTCTGCGCCGGAGATGCGGGACTCACCGCTCTCGTCGGTGAGCAGCACGTCGCCGCCGACGCGGTAGGAGCCGGTGGCCTCGCCGGGCGCCCACGCGCCGAAGCTCGCGGCGGGGCTCACGAAGAACCAGTCGAGCGCATCGGCGCTGGCCCGGAGGTCGTCGAGAACGCCCGCGAGCTCGGACGCCTCCGCCTGGAACGCGTCCGGGAAGTCGGCGGTCTCGACCAGCCGCGGGCCGCCCTCGGCGACCAGGAGCGAGCCGGCCCCGCCCACGACGCCGAAACGCACGCCGCGCTCGGCTGCGGCATCGGCGACCTTCTTCTCGATCGTGCGCAGCGCACCGGGCGCCTCCAGCGCCCCGCGCGGCGAGAGCGCCGAGATCACGACGTCGGTGCCGTCCAGGGCAGCGGTGAGCACGCTGTCGTCCGAGACGTCGCCGGTGCGGTACTCGACGCCTTCGACGGTGGTCTCCGGCAGCGTCCTGCTGTACGAGACGACCTGGTGGCCGCGCTGCGCGGCGGCCGCGACGATGTTGCTTCCGGCGTAGCCGGTCCCCCCCAGAACGGTGATGCGAGTCATGTGCGTGCTCCTTCTCGATTCACGATGGTGGAGGCGGTCCCTCCCCCTCT
Source organism: Microbacterium longlingense (assembly GCF_058349825.2). Lineage (NCBI taxonomy): Bacteria > Bacillati > Actinomycetota > Actinomycetes > Micrococcales > Microbacteriaceae > Microbacterium > Microbacterium longlingense. The sequence goes on along the minus strand of NZ_JBYRJA020000002.1, from coordinate 72,254 downwards.
GCAATACTTACTCTAAGAGAGTTGCAAACCCTAGGGAAGTAGGCACCTGGGGGTAACCAGGTCTAGTGTGCGGAGGAACGATCGTGCAGGAGTGGGACCCCTATGTGCAGGACTGCCCGACGCGACAGCTGCTCGATCGCATCGGCGACCGCTGGACGGTTCTGGTGATCGGAGCCCTGGACGGCGGCGCGCTCCGGTTCTCCGAGATCGCGCGCCGGGTCGACGGCGTATCGCAGAAGATGCTCACCCAGACGCTGCGCGCCCTCGAACGCGACGGCCTGATCACCCGGACCGTCTTCGCCGAGGTCCCGCCGCGGGTCGAGTACGAGCTCACCGCCCTGGGCATCACGCTCCGCGAGCCCCTGCGTGCCCTGGAGGACTGGGCCACCACGCACATGAGCGCCGTGCTCGCCGCCCGGACAGCGAGCGAACCCGTGCCGGCGCGAGGCTGACCGCGGCCGTCAGGAGTCGCTCTGCCGCGCACCCTCGACGTGGGCGACGGTGACGACGATGTCGCGTGCCGGAGCACCCTGCGCCGCGCAGAAGGCGGCGGCTGCTGCATGCACCCCGTGACTGGTCTGCACCGCCCCCGCGGTGGCATCGACGCCGATCAGGATCTCGACGCGGATTCCGCTCGGAGACCGGTCCACCCGGATCCGGGGCGGGCGAGCGTCCTCCGCCCCGAGGAGCCGAGCACCCGCGTCCATCACGCGCGCGACCACACCGCCCGCCGGGAACACCGCGGCGACGCCAGGAACCGCGCGCACGGCGGCCTCTATCCCGGCGGCCAGCTCCGCGTCCTGCCGCCCGGTCACCGGCCGTCCTCCGCAGGGCCAGGAAGCTGCCGGAGGTCGTGCACCTCGATGTCGATCGCGCTGACGTTCAGCGTCGTCTGCGCCACGAGACGCGCACCGATCTCCGCTCGCAGACGCTCGGCGACATCGGGGATCGTGTCGCCGTAGGCGACGCTGATGTCGATGTCGATGCCGATGGGCTCACCGGGCACGGTCACGTCGCCGCGGAACCGGCATCGGCCCACCAGCAGACCGGGGATGGCGTCCTCGGCCGATCGGATGAGACCGCGCACCGCGCCCTCGGTGATGCCCAGATCCGTGTCCGGCTCGGGAACGGTGATCGGGATGCGCCGGCCGGCGCGTGCGTCGAGGGCGATGCCGGCCAGGATGCTCTGCACCCAGCTGTCATCCGGCTCCGCTTCGGCGGCGGCGTCCGCGGCGAGAAGCTCCGGGGTGAGTGCACGCAGGCGCGCGAGCGCGTCGAGCGCGAGCTGGCATCCGGCCGACTGCTCGATCGCAGGGTTCAGCGGGGTGCGCCCCGCGTCGAGGTAGTCGGAGAGCTCCTCGACGGTGTGCCCGTCCAGGTCCTCCGGCTCCAGTCCGAAGCCTCGGGGATCGAGGGTGTCATGTTCGTTCATCGCCACTGCTCCATCCGAACAATGATGTCCTTGCGCGCCCGCGCGAGCAGCCCGCGGACGGTCGAGGTCGGGATGTCCAGTTCGTCCGCGATCTCTTCATAGCTGTATTCGCCGAGTTCCCGCAACACCCAGCACTCGCGCTGGGCGTCGGGAAGCTGCCGGAGAGCATCGCTCAATGCAGCGAGGCTGGCACGTGCTTCCGCCTGCCGTGGGGGCGCTATCCGTTCCGGGGCGACGATCGGCACCTCGGTCACATCGGCGTGCACGCGCGAGGCGCGAATACGGTCGATCGCCTTGCGACTGGTGATCCGCATCAGCCAGCTCTTCACCTTGCTGGGATCGGCCAGCTGCGGCAGCTGATCCCAGGCTGTGATGAACGCGTCCTGCACGACATCGTCGATGTCTGCGGTGCCGGGCAGGATGCGACGGGCATACGCACGCATCATCGGCGTATACCTGCGTACCAGGACGGCGAACGCCGCGGTGTCGCCGTCGGCTGCGCGCCCGGCGACGATCCGATCGTCCGCGCCCTCCATCGGGCGACTGTTGCCTCCGCTGCTCATCCTTCGTTTCCCCTCTCGTGAAGGGCACCTCTCCGGTGAGGGCCGGCGGGCGGCGAGGTCGCCGCCGCCCGCTCCCTCTCATCATCTCCCGCGGGCATCGGATCCCGCAGACCCTTGTGGGGTTTCGTTATTCCTTTGCGCGGCGGCCGGTGATCAGGCCGTAGATGAGCAACACCAGAACCGACCCGCCGATCGCGAGGGCCCAGGTCGAGAAGTGGAAGAAGCCTTCCAGGTTGACGTTGAACAGGATGCCGCCGAGCCAGCCGCCGAGCATGGCGCCCACGACACCCAGCAACAGGGTGACGAACCAGCCGCCGCCCTGCTTTCCGGGCAGGATGAGCTTCGCGAGCGCGCCCGCGATCAGACCGAGAAGCAGAAAACTGAAGAAACCCATGGGATCAGTCCTTCCGAACGAGGGGAATGGGGATGAGCTGCCGGGGCGGGACCCCCGCCCCGGCACTGTGCGCTCTTACTTCTTGAAGACGTCCTTGACGTCCTCGACCGTGTCCTTGACGTGGCCCTTGGCCTGGTCGGCCTTGCCTTCGGCGACGAGCTTGTCGTTGTCGACGACCTTGCCGACGGTCTCCTTGACCTGACCGGCGACCTTGTCGGCTGCGGCCTTGATCTTGTCTCCAGCACTCATGGTGTGTTCCTTTCTTCGTGGTGGGCCGCCCGGACGGGTTGCGGGCGGCTCGCTTGAGGTATCGGTGCGATCCGCGTCAGCTGCCGATGAGGCTCTTGCGAGCCTTCTCGATCGACTTGCGGGTCTTCTTCGCCATTCGTCTGCGCGACTTCCTGGCTTCGGGGCTCGTCCAGAGCCGCTCGAGCTGGTGCCGCAGATCCTCGTAGTTCTTGCCGCGCGACTTCGCCGACTCCACGCCGACCAGGTACCCAGCGAGAACGATCACCGCGAGCATCAGAAGGTTCTTCCGCATCGCTCTGCTCCTTTCGTCATGCCCCCGAGGGGGTCAGCTCACCCGTGCCCGATCCGCCGCGAGCCGCGAACGGATCCCGGAGTGGATCGACACGAGCGTGAGTGTCTCTCTGCCGGTCAGGGTCGCGAGACTGTCCACCAACTGCGACACCGTCTCGGCGACTTCGGCGGGGGACGTGTTCTGCCGCGGGGTGACGCTCACGTGCAGCACCTCGGCATCCCCCACCCGGCGGGCGTTCACCCGCGACGAGAGGATCTCATCGCGGCCGGCGAGAGAGTGGGTGATCGCGTCCGACGCGAACGCCTGACGGATCGTCACGGCCCCCTGAGCGCCCTGGCCGGGATCCTCCCGGATCACGGCACTGGTCCGCCCGCCACCGAGCCGGGCGATGACGACCACGACGATCACGACGATCAGCAGCAGCACCGCCAGCAGGGCGATCGTGAACCAGCTCAGCATTGTGGCCTCGGAGACGCGGGTGACCGTGTCGGCCTCGATCATCCAGTCCACCGCCGTCGACATCCCGGTACGCCAGATGTCTCCGGCGACCGGCCATACCGCAGCGGTCACGACGGCGCCGCCCGCGGCCAGCAGGACAATGCCGACGAGGAAGAGGATGACGCGGTTGACGCCCCGGTTCGTGGCATTCACGATGGCTCCTCCATATCGGCGGCCCGCAGGACGCGAGCACGCACCTTCAGGCGCGGCGAGAGGTCATAGCGGGCGGCCTCGGCCTCCGCGATGGCGCGGACGTCGCTCTTGGCAACGGTCTGGCCCGGCTCCGGGCGAACGGTGACGTCGGCACCACGGTGCCCCACACCGACCACCACTCCCCCACGGGGAAGATCGAGCTCACGCCGGACGTGCTCGGCGATCGACGAGGCGATCACGCCGTTGTCGGCGATCACCGCGTGCTGTCCGATCGCGAGCTGGTGCTTGGGGCGCAGCCCGGGCGCGAGCGCCAGCCACACCAGGACGATTCCGACGATCGCGGCAACGACGCCGGCCGCCACGATCGGCGCCTGCGCTCCCGACTCGGGGAGGTCGCGGATCCACGCGAGCGCGACCCCCGGTCCCACCAGGAGGGGGCTCAGGCCGAGGAGGTGCAGGACGACCTCGATGCCGACGTACACGGCGGCCGCGGCGACGACGATCAGCACGATCACCGTCGCCACCGTTCGCGGCGAATGCGTCTCCCGACGCACCACGCGCTTCAGCACGGCGCTGGTCATCTAACTCACCCTCTTCCGTTCCGGAATGATCGCGCCCGTCACGGTGAAAGACACCCGACGGATCTCTCGCCCGGTCAGGCGTGCGTACTCCGCGGCGAGCGCGGACTGGAGACGACGGATGCGCTCGACGATCGGCACCTCGGCGCGGATCGCCTCGACGTCGGCGAGGTCGGGGATCGGCAGCCTCGCCGCGACGCGCACGGCGAGGCCCCCGCCCCATTCCGACACCTCGACGTCGACATCACCTCGAGGGACACCGATCGCGACCGCCGAAGCCTCCCGAACGACCTTGTCGATGACGCGCTCACGCACCCGGACGGCGCCGGGGTGTCGTGACACGGCTCCGAGCGTCGCGTTCGCCGGGGTTGCAACGGTCACGGAGCTCATGACGAGGTTCGCCGACCCGTGAACGCCGCTGCCACCGCTCGGATGTCCAGCTCTCCGGACATCATCCGCCCGGCCAGGGCACCGATCGCCATGAGGAGCACGACGAGCAGGAAGCCCCAGAAGCCGAAGATCAGCCCGGCGAAGGCCAGCACGGCGCCGACCAGCGCTCCGGCCAGCGTCGCACTCATGAGACGCGGGACTCGGAGTCGTCGTCAGAGTCGTCGCTGGGCAGGTGCACATCGTTCACGTCGATGTTCACCTCGACGACCTGCAGGCCGACCAGACGGGAGATCGCGTTGGCGACCGAGCTGCGCACGTTCTCAGCGACCTCCTGGATCGGGGCCGGGTACTCGACCACGATGGTGATGTCCGCAGCGGCCTGGGTCTCGCCGACCTCGACCTTGACACCCTGAGTGAGGTCGGTGGCGTTCACCGCGTCGCGGATCGCGCCCAGAGCACGGGCTCCGCCGCCGCCGAGCGCGTGCACGCCGGGAACCTCGCGTGCCGCGATGCCGGCGACCTTCGCCACGACGCCCTCGGCGATCGTGGTGCGTCCTGCCGAGTGGGCGTCGTCGCCGCTGGGGCGCGAAGCCGAAGAGACACGGTCCACCCGCGATGCATGCGCCGGGGCGGAGTTCGCGCTCCGCGAGGTGGCGGCGCCACCCTCGGACGCAACAGCCGTGTTCGTCTCATCCGTAGCCATCAGAACTACCTCCGCATAATCACGCAGCCGTTCGAGCTGCACCATGGAACGAGCGAAGAAGAACGCTCTACACATGAGACGGGGCTCGATCACCGGATGTCACAAAAAACTTCCGGATGCGCGATACGGGAATCCGTCGGCCGGGCGCAGGCCTCAGCCCCCGAGTCCGAACCATCCCAGCGCGAACAGAGCGCGCGCGGCGAGGATGAAGCCGATGATGCCGATCACCCACGCGGTCGTCGCCTGCGCGTACCGGGTCAGCCACGCGTCCATGCGTTGCAGCGGCCGCTCCAGGGCCGACGCGGCGAGGATCCGCAGCACGAGAAGCACGAGCGCCGGGGCGATCATGACCAGGCAGTAGCCGAGCAGGATCACCGTCGATGCAGGGAAGCCTGGTCCGCGGGCGGTGATGATCCCGATCCCGGCGAGGTACGGCAGCATCGATGCCGCCTCGATCGCGACCGCGGTGAGCGCGAGCCCCATCAGGGCGGTGAGCGACCCGGCACCATCCTCGCCGCGCAGGATCCTGCCCCGCCAGCTCAGCAGCCTGCCACCGCCGGCGGCTGCCCGGCGGGCGGCGTTCGCCCTGGCCTTCTTGGTGTCCATCAGCTGGCTCACGACGAGCAGCAGAACGCCGGCCGCGAGCTGCGCGATCAGGAAGCCCTCCGAGGCGACCGCGTCGCGATAGGCCTCGGCGAGAGCACCGGCCCCCAGCAGCAGGACGACGCCGAGCAGGAAGTACGCGGCCGTGACGGTGCCCAGGTAGGCGAGGACCCGGCCGACGCGCAGCCGGCCCGGAGCCGCGAGCAGCCAGATCGGGATCAGGAGGGTGCCGAAGCTGCCGGCGTCGACGAGAGCGAGCAGGGCGAGCGCCCCGAGGGAGGCCGTGTCCATCAGGACGGCCCCGTGCGGAGGCGTCGTTCGCAGTCCACCCGCGCAGCGCTCCCGGTGCCGCGCTCCGAGGCGACCGTCTTGCCGTCGACCAGGATCTCGCAGCTGATGAAGCTCGCTCCCTCCGCCGCTTCGGCAGAGGCAGTCACGCTGCGCAGCGGCAGGAACGTGTCCGTGGCGACGTGGAACTCCAGACTCACCGGGAGGGTCAGGGCGTCCTCGCGCACGCTCTCCGCGTCCGATGATGTCTCCAGCTCGACGTCCACTGCGGCGATCGTGGCCGCATCGCTGTCGAAGCGGATCTCGACCACGAGCCCTGCCTCGTCCGTGGACTCCGAGGGCTCTCCGGCGGGGGAATCGGTGAAACCCTCCAGGGTGTGCTGCACGACCCCGCAGCCGGACAGCGCGAGAAGCCCCGCCGTCACCGTTGCGAGAAGCAGCGCCTGTCGTGTGATCCGTCTGTGCGGCATCCGTCGTCCTCCCCTGTCGCCTTTTTCTAGCACGGTTGTACTACGCGATCACAGTAGCACGACCGTGCTACTGTGATCGCGTGAGCAGGAGCATCGACAAAGAGGCCCGCCGAGAGCAGCTGGCGGAGGCGGTGTGGCAGGTGGTGCTCGACAAGGGCGTCGGCGCGGTGTCCGTGCGCACCGTGGCAGAGCAGGCAGGACTCGTGGTGGGCTCGCTGCGCTACATCTTCCCGACACGGGCGGAGCTGCTGGTCTTCTCCGCAGAGCTCATGGTCCGCCGCGCCACCGAGCGCGTGCGGAGCATTCCCCGCGGTGAAGACCTGGCCGCATACGCCTTCGAGGTCATCGCCCAGCTCCTCCCCCTCGAGGCCGACAGCAGGGCCGAGCTCGAGGTCAATTTCGCCCTCTTCGGCGAGTGTCCTGCCGAGCCGGCGCTCATCGAGGTGCGCGACCACGCCCATCGCCAGCTTCGCGAGGCCTGCACCGGGCTCGTGGAGCTCCTCACCCAGAGCCCCGAGCGCGACGAGGCCACCATGAAGAAGGCCCGCCGCCTCCACGCGCTCGTGGACGGCCTCGCCTTCCACCTGCTGCACACCGCCCCGGACGACGTCGAATGGGCCCTCGATATCGTGCGCGAGGAGATCACCGCGCTCCACCCCTCACCCATCCGCGAGCGGCCACGGGGTGCGGTCATTTCTGAGAAATGACCGCACCCCGTGGCCGCTCGCGGATGGCGGCGCTGAGTGTGACGCCCGCGACCGATGCGACGGCAGCGACGGTGAACAGCAGCGGGAATGATCCGGGCGAGACTCCGACGCCCAGGACGAGCATCGTGATCGGGGCACCGAAGGACGACCCCACCGTGCGCATCACGCAATTGACGCCGACCGCTGCGGCGATCTCATCGCGGGGCACGAGGCGAGAGACGAGGTCGGCGGCCAGGGTGAAGCCGAGGCCGTTGCCCATCCCCATCATCGCGAAGAACACGATCAGTGCCGGCAGCGATCCGGGCAGCAGCGCAGCGCCGACGCTCCCCACCCCCATCGCCAGCAGCGCGAGGGCGGCGACGACCGCGGGCCGCATGCGCGCGAGCAGCACCGGGGCGAGCCGGCCGCCCACGAAGACGAGGATCGCCGAGGGCAGCATCGCGAACCCGGTCTGGGCGACGTCCATCTCGAAGCCGTGGGGTTGCGCGGCCTGGAACAGCACCGGCAGCCCGACATAGAACAGATACGGGATGAAGCCCAGGATCAGCGTCAGCAGATTCACCGCCGCGACGGCCGGTCGCGCGAGCACACGCACGTCGACGAGCGGGTTCACGGTCCGCTGCTCCACGAGCCACAGGCTCACGAGCGCGGCGACGGCCAGAACCGCCAGCCCGAGCACCGCCGGGCTCCCCCAGCCCCACGACGAGCCCTGCGCCACCGCCAGCAGCAGGGACAGCAGGCCGATCGCCAGCAACGATGCCCCGGGCCAGTCCGGCCGGCCGTGCGGCCCCTCCGCGCGCTCCGAGCGGGGCACCCAGATCGCCACCAGGGCGATGCTGATCCCGCCGAGGAGCACGCCGACGGCGAACAGCCACCGCCACCCGAAGATCTCGGCGATGAAGCCGCCGATCACCAGGGCGGCACCGGCGCCCAGACCGAGCGTACCGCCCAGCCAGCCGACGGCGGAGGGCTGGGCGGTCGCCGGCAGATGCCGCCGCACGATCGCGAGGGCGAGCGGGAACGACGCCGTCGATGCCCCCTGCAGGACGCGGCCGAGCAGGAACACCGGGTAGGTGACGCTGAAGAAGCACAGCGCGCTGCCCGCGACGAAGACCATCATCGAGACGAGCAGCAGCCGACGGTGCCCGAAGCGATCGCCGAGTGCGCCGAGAATCGGCGCTGCGATGGCTCCGCTGACGAGATAGGACGTGAGCACCCACCCGCCGCCGGTCACATCGAGGTCGAGGCCCGCAATGATCTCCGGCAGAGCGGGCACGAGCAGGGTCTGCATGAGGGAGTACGACAGCACCGCGCACACGAGTGCGGGCAGAATGCCGCGTCCGGTGCGAACAGCGGGCTCGGTCAGGGTGGCAGAGGACGTCATGGGCTTCCTTCTTGATCGGAGCGGAATGCTCCGCTCCGATCAATCTATGTCCTTTCCGGTTTCCTCGCTACCCTGAGATCGTGAACCCCGCCAGCGCCCCCTCCGACCGCGGCCGCGCCAAAGAGGCCAGGGTGAATGACCGCGCCGTCCTGGAGGCCGCGCGCGACGTTTTCGCTGAGCAGGGCTTCGACGCCCCCACCTCCGCGATCGCCAAACGCGCCGGCGTCGGCATCGCGTCCGTCTACCGCCGGTACGCCTGCAAGGAAGACCTCGTGCACGCGCTGCGGCTCCTCGCACTGGAGGACGTGACCCGCATCGCCCACGAGGTCGTCGAGGAAGACACCGAGTCCGCGGTCGCACGATTCCTGACCCGCCACATCGAGGAGGCGGCCAACCCTCTGGCCACGACCTTCGGCCGCCGCCTGCCGACCACGCCGGACATCGACGCCGCCGCCGACCGCCTCCACCACGCCCTCGATGCCCTGATCGCGGCCGATCGCGGGCGCGGCGTGATTCCCGACGACTACACGGCGGCGGAGATCATGATGGCCATCGCCCAGCTGCGCCCGCACCTCGCCATTCCTCCGCAGAACGCCACCGCGCTGCACCTGCGGCAGCTCGACCTGTATCTGGCCGGCCTCCGGCAGGTGGCCGTCGGAGCGGCGAGCCAGCGCGGCTCCGCTCTCACCTGGTCCGAATGGGTGAGCTTCAACAGCGAGCCCTGATGCGCGGACGCGACAGGGACCGGGCATCGGGATGACCGCCGCTCGACGGACCTCGCCGGCCGCACGTCCGCCGCAGGGTGGATGTCTCCCGCCGCACCGGCTCATAGCGTGGTGGGCATGACAGAAAAGAACAGCAGGACGATCCCGCCCGGACTCGGATCCGGCACCGGCCTCATCCTCGGACTCGCGGTCGGCGCGATGCTGGGCGGGGATGCCCCGCATATCGCCCTGGGCCTGGCCATCGGCCTCGGCGCCGGGAGCATCTTCGACATCGTCGTCGCCCGGCGGAAGAGGAGCTAGCGCTCGGGAAGCGCCGGCACCGTGCCGCGAGGGAGCGGGCAGGCCGCATCGCCGAGACGGTCGCCGGACATCCTGGCGGACACTCCTCTGCCGGGTGGCGCTGCCCCGGGGGCAGCGCCACCCGGCAGAGGACCGACTCAGTCCTTCTCGAGCTTCAGCGCGATGCCCAGCCCGAAGAACGTCGGCGCCCACTGGCCGATGAAGATCCCCCAGCGGTCGGACTGCGACTTGCTGTCGTTCTTGCCGCGCGAGGCCAGCCACGAGAGCAGGGCGATCCCGATCGACACGAACCCGGCGGTGTAGGCGTGCCCGCTGCGGACACCCCAGTTCGCCAGGACCTGCACCGGGTTCCACGCGGTCGTCTTGGCGGCCTTCTGAACATCCTTCTTACCGATCATGAACTCCACTCCTCTTCCGGTGACGGCCATCATGCCGTTTCCGGTAGGACGGCGCCGGCGACCGGTTCGTCACAGATGCCTTCGTCGCCGAGGACCGGATCCGACCACCCACCGCCGACTGCCGCCCGGAACGCCGCCCAGCCGGCACCCTCAGGGCGGGAGACGATGAGGCGCAGGGAGCCGTCGAAGCTGTCGGCGGTGCGGAGGTGCCCGTACGCGGCATCCCACTCCCCCGATGCGAGGTCATCACGCAGGGTCGTGTCGAACCGTCTTTCGACAGCGGCGTCGACGAAGCTCCAGGCCGAGTTCGCACGACGGGCCCCCGGGTCGAGGAGCGACTCAGGGCGACCGAAGTAGGCCTCGGAGAAGCCATCGGTGCAGTCCTGCGGAATCGGCAGCGAGATGACTTCGACCTCACCTCCCAGCCCGGCGGCGATGCGCCAGATCGGCGGGTATCTGCGCGCCTCCGTGGCGATCACCTCCGGCGCGTACGCCGCGAGCCACGAGAGGGAGAGCGCGTCGGGGTCGCAGGTGAGAACCACGACCGGGCCAGCCGTCACCCGGCGGATCTCGCGCAGCCCGGCGTCGAGGTCGGACCACTGGTGCACGGTGAACGAGGCCAGGGCTGCATCGAAGACGTCGTTCGCGAAGGGCAGGGCCTCGGCGGTCGCATCCACGGCGACGGCCCGATGCGCCGGCCGCTGCGCCCGCATCGCAGCGCTCGGCTCGATCGGCGTCACCGCGCGGCCCTCCGGTTCGTAGGAGCCGGCTCCCGCACCCACGTTGATGATCGTCCGAGCAGCGCCGAAAGCCTGCTCGATCGCGGCCTGGAAACGGGGGTCCGGACGGCGGTACCGGGCATAGCCGGCTCCGATCACGCCGTAGTCCGCGTCGCCGGCGCTTCCGTCTGTCATGCGTCCCCCTCGCTCCCGGGGCGCACCATCACGACGCTGTCGTAGGTCTTTCCCGGCCAGTGGATGGTGTCCTGCGCCTGGAATCCCCACGAGCGGTAAAGCCCGACGAGATGCTCAGCGGGGACAGCGGTATCGACGCCGACCGATGTCGCCCCCTGCGCGACCGCCCATCTCCGCCCGACCCCCCAGAGAGCGGCCGCGAGCCCTCTCCGGCGAAGGGAGGGCAAGACCCCCACCTGATTGAGCCACGCCCGGCGGGGCGCCCGCGCTGTCGCGGTGAGTTCGCGCAGGGCCGGCGAGGGGGGAAACGAGATCGTGAGCGTGGCGACGATCTGGTCGTCGTGCTCGACGACCCAGCAGCATCCGGCCTGCGCACGAGCCCGTGTGGTCGCCTCGCTCTGGTCGGCCGCGGTGTAATTCAGGCCTCGGTCCGCGAGCTCGGCATAGGCGAGATGTAGCAGCCGCGTGAGAGGCGCCGCGTCGGCTTCCACGAAACGGCGCACCGGAAAGTTTGGGTCCATGTCGCACGATCCTAATCTCGGCGCGACGTGCGTCCCGAACGCATCGCCCGCCGCGTCTCCGCTGTCGCACAGCGGCATTAGCACACTGTGCTAATGTGCTGGCATGGCCAGGACGGAGAGGCGCGAGTCGATCGTCGGAGCCGCCGCGCAGCTCGCCACACAGGCCGGTCTGGACGCCGTGACCGTGCGTGCGGTGGCCGCGGAGGCCGGCATCGGGATGGGGACTCTACGTCACTACTTCCCCACGCAGGCCGCTCTTCACGCCGCCGTCGTGCAGCAGGTGATGGAAGACACCATCGAGGACTTCGACATCGCAGAATCCTCCCAGGACCCTGGCGACCGTCTGTCGCAGTGTGTCCTGCAGTTCCTGCCCGACGGGGTCACCGCCCAGCATCTCCTCGAGATGTGGTTCGCGATGTACCGGCACGCCCTGCCGCCGGATGCCGACAGCATGGCAACCAGTCTCCTCGCGGCAACCGCGGAGCTCTCGCATCGCCGGCTCACATCCTGGATTGAGCGTTTGGCCGACGAAGGGTCCGTGCGACGCGATCGGGTCGACGATTCCGTCCTCCTGCTGAGCGCCCTCATCTCCGGCGTCTGTCTGGAGATCATCACGCCGGGCGCGCGGATGACCGTCGAGTCTGCCCGCGCGCTCGTGGATCGCGCCGCCCGGTCGCTGGTCCGCGAAGGAACGACATGATCTCGGGGGTCACGCCATGATCGACACCGCCACCTCGGACGCCCGGATACCACGCCGCACGGCGCGACTGCTGCGCCTGCCCGGCGTGACACGCCTGCGCCGTGAGCTCCCGGACGGGCGTGGCTTCGATCTCGCCTATACGCGCACGGGGCCGCGCACCCGCACCCCCGTTCTGGTGTTCCCGGGCGGCCCCGGCCTGGCTTCCGTGCTGCCCTACCGGCGGCTCCGATCGATGGTCTCGAAGGCCGGCCTGGACATCATCATGGTCGAGCATCGCGGCATCGGGCTGTCCCGCACCACGTCCGACGGGAGGGATCTTCCCCGAGCGGCGATCTCGATCGACTCCGCGATCGACGATGCCGCCGCGGTGCTCGACGCGGAGGGCATCGACCACGCCATCGTCTACGGCACGTCCTACGGCAGCTATCTCGCCCAGGGCTTCGGCGTGCGTCATCCGAGTCGTGTCGCCGGTATGGTGCTCGACTCTGCGATGCTGGGCGCGCACGCCGGGGACTCCGCGACCGACGTTCTGCGCGCGAGATTCTGGACCGGGACGGCGGGCACGCACGACCAGGCGAGGCAGGTCCGCGGGCTCGCCGAAAGCGGCATGATCGTCGCCGACGACGCCGGCTTTCCGCTGCAGTTCCTCTTCGAGTTCGGCGGCGCAGCCTTCGTCGACCGGGCACTCCGCCTGCTGGAGCGCGGGAAGGGGCGCCGGTTCTGGGCCTGGGTCCAGGCACTTGGATCGCGGGAGATCATGAAGACCCACCCCTTCCTGATGGAATTCGATCTGGTGGGAGAGATCGCGTTCCGCGAGCTCGACTACGCGCCGGCGAATGACGTCGGCCCCCTGGATACCACAGCCGGTTTCCGCGCTGCCGCCCCTCTGTTCTCCGCGTATCAGGGAGAGCCGTTCGATCTCCCCGGACAGATCTCGGCGTTCACCTGGCCGACCGTGGTGATCAGCGGCGACCGCGACCTGCGGACACCGAGAACGACGGCGGAAGAGATCACCGCCCGTATTCCCGGCGCCGTGCTCCTGGCAGTCGAGGACCACGGGCATAGCGCACTCGACACGCTTCCCGAACTGGCGATCGCCGCGATGCGGCTTCTCAGCGAGGCCGTGCGAACACGTGCCGCCCTGACTCCCGCCGTGCTGCCGCAACACCCCCGCGGCAAGCCAGGGATCATCCGCGCGATCGTGGCTGCGCGCCTCCGGCTCGCCGAGCTCGCCCCGAGGGCGCTGAGCTAGGGCGGGACCTCGACGGCGTGCTGCCACACCGGCCGGCGATGCCGAGATCGGCAGAGATCCGGGTGGTGTTACCGCGCCGCGCAGAGGCGACAATGAGACGACCGCGGGAAGGAAGACACGATGTCGGAGCAGACCCATCGCGAGACCCTGACAGTCGGGGCCGTCGCACGTCTGGTCGGGGTCAGCATCCGCACCCTGCACCACTGGGATGAGATCGGCCTGGTGAGCGCGACGACGCGCACACCGGCCGGATATCGCTGTTACCGCCCGGAGGACGTCGACCGCATTCACCGCGTACTCGTCTACCGCGAGCTCGGGTTTCCGCTCGCCGTGATCGCAGAGCTCCTGGACGACCCGCGCGTGGACGAGGTGCAGCACCTCCGGCGACAGCACCGCCTCCTGGAGGACCGAATCGCCGGCCTGCAGCGCACCGCAGAAGCAGTCGCTCAGGTCCTTGCCCGGCGAGAGGCCGGCGCCGCGCTCACACTGCAGGAACAGGCGGAGCTGTTCGGACGATGGTGGCGGCCGGAGTGGGCCGACGAAGCTCACCAGCGCTGGGGCGGTTCGGATCAGTGGCGGGAGTACGAGCGCAACGCCGCGGCCCTGACGGCCGCTGATCGCGAGAAGCTCCAGCAGCAAGGCCAGACGCTGTACACGGAGATGGCGATCGCGATGCGCTCCGGCGTGCCGCCATCGGGTGCGGCCGGATGCGCACTGGCCGAGCGGCATCGCGCACTGATCGGGAACCTGTATACCTGCACCCCGTCGATGCACGTCGTGCTGGGGCGCCTGTTCGTCGAGGACGACCGTTTCCGCGACACGATCGACGTGGTCGAGCCCGCACTCAGCGCGTGGCTGCGGGACGCGATCGACGCCGCTGCTCGCACCCACGGTGTCGACCCGGCGGCAGCGGCGTGGCCTGCGCCGTCGACTTGACCCTCACGCGACGTCAGGCCAGACGCTGGTTTCATGACCGGGAACCTGATCGACGCACACACGGCACCGCCAGCGGGCCTGATGGTCATCGACGATCCACGCCATCCCGCTGCGGCCCGCGTCTCCGACGTGCTGCGCACCCGCGCCGCACGGCCACGGACGATCCTGATCGACGACGCGGAGAACATTCTCACGGCACAGCACGCCGGCGTGCGCATCCTGGCGCTCTACGCCGCGGAGCGGACCGCGGCGGCCGCCCGACTGCGTGCCGCCGTGCCGAACGTGGACCTTCACGTGCTCGGCGGCGCCGCCCGCCGGACGCTCTTCGGCGACGACAAGCAGTCCCGGATGTTCGCGCTCGCCCGCGCACCGAAGACGACGCCGTGGCCGGCGCTGGCCGCATCGCCCGGCGATCTCGTGGTGCTCGACGGCGTTCGCCTGCCGGGGAACATCGGGGCGATCGTCCGCTCGGCATGCGCTTTCGCAGCATCCGGTGTCATCCTCGTTGACAGCGGCCTGCCCCATGTCTTCGACCGTCGTCTCATCCGGGCCAGCCGCGGTCTCGTCTTCACGGTTCCCGTCGTGACGGCCCGTCCCGATGAGCTCAGGAGCTTCCTCCGGCGAACACGCGTCCCGCTCGCCAGCCTCAGCGCAGACGCCTCATCGCCGCTCAGCGACATCAGCGTGCCGCGCGGGAGGATGGCGATCATGCTGGGAGCGGAGCGCCACGGCGTCTCGCCGGGGCTCGATGGGCTCGCCGCACACCGATTCACGGTGCCGATGGCCCCGGGCGTCGAGTCGCTGAACGTCTCGGTCGCCGCCGCGCTCGCTCTCTACGAACGGTCGCGGGCCGGACGATGATCGTGACCCGCTGGTCAGCCGGCTTCTCTCCGGCATGCGTCAGCGGCGAGCGAGCGCACCGCGGATATCGCGCACGAGGGTCGTCGCGGCGTCGAGGCGAGCACCGTAGGCCCGGGCGAACTCCGCGACAAGAGGCGCGCGGGCCTCACGCGCCCGTGCGGCGAGCTCCCGCCCGCGAACGGTGAGGTCGAGCATCACAGCACGACCATCGACGGGCGACGGCGATCGGGCGACGAGGCCCTCATCGGCGAGCCGCGACACCAGACGGCTCGGGTGTCCGGACTCCGCCACGAGGTGACGGGAAAGCTCCGTGAGCGTAGCCGGGCCCAGATCATCCAGAGCCATGATGGCCTCCGCCTGGACGCACGTGATCCCGAGGGGACGGAAGCAGGCCGAGAGGGTGGCATTGAGCTCGGTCGTGAGGCTCTTGAGCTCGAACGCGAACGCCAGGACCGCGGCGTCCGAAGAATCGTGTGACATATCATCTACCTCTTGTAGGCTTAGAAACATGATATGTCACCCATCTGCCGGAGGCGACCGCCCAGAGGCCCTGCGCGTCGCCCGGTTCGGAGCGACTCCCACCCTGCACGCCCGCACCGGAGGCGAGCGCACGATGCGGGGTGGCGTGCTCGTGCGCGTGACGCACACGTCCATCGGGAGCACCGATGCCGCGGCGGTGCGCGGGGACTATCTCATGCAGCCCGCGCCGGGATTCACACCCGGCTACGACTTCGTCGGCGTCATCGCGCATCCCGGTTCGGAGCACGCGGGGCCGGCGGACGGCCAGCGGGTGGCCGGCGTCCTCCCGCGGATGGGTGCCCATGCCACGCACATCCGCGTCGCCCCATCGCTTCTGGTCCCGCTGCCGGATGGGCTCGACGCTGCGGTCGCGGCCACGGTCCCGCTTGACGCCGTGACCGCGCGATTCGCGCTGGACACCCTGATCCCCGGCGGCCGTCACGTCCTCGTCCAGGGCGCAGGCGGTGCGGTCGGCTCGTGGGCCGTTCAGCTCGCCGCCGCCCGTGGTCTCGAGGTCTTCGGCACGGCCTCTGCTCGCACCCGGACGCGCGCGGAGAGCCTCGGCGCGACGGTCTTCGACTATCGAGACCCGGACTGGCCCGCAGCCCTCGTCGCCGCGACGAGCGGGGGCGTCACGGGGGCGATCGACCACACCGGAGACCGCGCCCTCCGCCGTGTCGTCGCGCGGGGCGGGCGCATCGTCCGCATCGCGTTCGACGGCGGCTCCGCGCACCCGCGCCGCGCGACGGCGTCCGGCTTCGTCGGCACGCTGCTGCGCCGGCGGTCGGCCGTGAGCGAACGCGTGTGCTCTGCACCGTTCATCGTGGCGACGCGGCGTGCGGCATACCGCGACGCCCTCGCCGCCGCCCTGGGCGATGTCGCGGCGGGACGCCTCCGGCCACCGCGCGCCGTCGAGTATCGGCTCGACGACTATGCGACGGCCCTCGCCCAGGCCCGCCACGCGGAGACCGGCACCAAGGTCGTGCTCGTCATGCCGTAGAACAGCACCGGCGCCGCCCGGCGCGCCGCGCCACTCAGCGCGGCGGAGTGCTCTCGCGCAACAGGACATCGAGCGCGACCGTGCCCTCGTCGGGCTGCCAAGACTCGTCGACCGCGGCGCGGAACGCCGCGGAACCGACGTCTTCGAGCGGAATGCGCACGGTCGTGAGCGCTGGCGTCACGTCGCGGCTGAGCGGGATGTCATCGAAGCCTGCAAGAGCGATATCGGCGCCTGGCTCCCGGCCCGCTTCGCGCAGTGCACTGAGAGCACCGATAGCGACGACGTCGCTGATACCGAAGACGACGGTTCCCGGCGCGATGCCGCTCGCGAGAATCTCACGCATCGCGGCGAGGCCAGCATCCCGTGTGAATCCGCTCCGGTGGACGCGCGTGAGGACCCCTCCGCCCGACTCGAAACCAGTCGAGAACCCCGCAATGCGTTCGTCCGAGGTGCGGACCCCCTCTGGCGCCCCGATCGCGACGGCCTGACGGTAGCCCCGCTCGGCGATCGCCGCCCCCAGGGCACGTGCTCCCCCGTAGTTGTCAATCAGCACGGAACGCGCGGTGCCCGCGCCCGCTCCGACTGCGACGACGCGACCGCCCATCGCCGAAATCGCATCGAGCTCTCTTTGCAACTCCGGCGCCGACGATTCCGCGCTGCGCGAAGCCGCGAGGATGATCGCCCGCGGACGCTGGCCGCGAAGCGCACGGACAAGACGTGCCTCGCGATCGGTGTCGCGTCCGGTCATCGCGATCGTGACCACGATTCCGGCTTCGTCCGCGCCGCGCGCGACGCCGGATGCCAAGAGACCGAAGTACGGGTCCGCGATGTCGGCGACCAGAAGCGCGACGACCGCCGCTGTCCCCTTCGCCGTCGCCTGCGCCGAGAGGTTGGCGGTGTACCCCAGTTCGAGTGCGGCCATCTCGACCCGCGCCCGGTAGGACTCTGCGACGTTCCGCGTGGAGCCGTTGAGCACACGGGATGCCGTCGCAAGCGAGACACCGGCGGCGCGCGCAACATCGTGCAGGGTCGGCATTGCACGGTCAGCGCGGGGCACCACGGTCGACTCGATCATCGACGAGAGTCTACGGCGCTCCCAGGTGGGGCGAGACAGCCGCACGGAACCCAGCTGCCGCGCAACGCACGGCCTCGAGCGGGTCGGTCGCCCAGATCCGCTCGTTGAAGATCTCGACCTCAATGTCTCGGTCGTAACCGGTCGCGACCACGGCGCGTGTCAGCGTCCCGAGGTCGATGACGCCGGCACCCGGATAGTGCCGACTGAGCAGGACGTCAGCGGGCAGCGGCGTTCTCCAGTCACAGACCTGATAGGTGGCAATACGGCCTTCCCGACCCGCACGCGCGATCTGGGCAAGAACGTCGGGATCCCAGAAGACATGAAATGTGTCGAGAGCGACGCCGACGACGGCAGGGGCGAATGGAGCGGCGATGTCGAGCGCTTGACCGAGCGTGGAGACGACACACCGGTCGGTCGCGTACATCGGATGCAACGGCTCGATCGCGAGCGTGACGCCGGCGGCCGCGGCATCCGGCGCAAGGTCGCCGATCGCGTCACGCACACGTTTCCGTGCTCCTGCGATGTCGCGGGAGCTGTCCGGGAGTCCACCTGCGACGAGAACGAGGACGGACGTCGACCCGGGCGCTCCCGCCGCCGCGAGCGTCGCGGTCTCCTCGATCGCGCGACGGCTGTCATCGATCGATGCCCGCCGTGCCGGCCCTTCGGACATCGTGAAGAAGCCCGCGCGGCAGTGCGTCGTCACACGCAGGCCCGAATCGGTCAGCATCCTCGCGGCGGTCGCGAGTCCGACGCTGTGCACCGGCTCACGCCACAGGCCGATCGCCTGCACGCCGGCCTCCGCCGTGACACGAAGCGCGGTCGCGAGGTCTGCTCGCTTGACCGTGGCCTGGTTGATTGACAGTCGCGGGTCCGCCCGATCGACGTTGGTCGTCATGCGTCCACCCCGTTCAATCGCAGCATCCCGTGCCATCGTTCCCTGGCGACCTCTGGCTGCTCCAGTGCATGGGCGCGGTTCGCAAACTCGACGATGCACGACAGGTGCGGCAGGCTCCTCGCGGAGTGCAGACCGCCCACCATCTGGAACGCCTGCTGGTGTCCGTTCAGCCACGACAGGAACGCGATGCCCGTCTTGTAATAGAACGTCGGCTCAGCGAACACCTGCCTGCTGAGGTCCACCGTCGGACCGAGAATCGACAGGTAGGCTGCAGGGTCCCCATCATCGAGCGCTTGGATCGCCGCCGACGCGGTCGGCGCCAGCGCCGCGAACGCGCCGAGCAACGCGTCGGAGTGCCCGGCGTCCTTCGTCGAAAGGGCCGGATGCGAGTCCTGTGCCAGCGTCGATGCCTCGTGGCGCGGTTCACCGCGTTGCCGTTCCCCGACAGACGGTGCGAGTGCGTCGCCGCCAATGAGCCCGACATAGTTGAAGTCGTCACCGGTGAACATGCGCACGCCGCCGGGGAGGCGCTCACGCACGGCTACTTCCGCTGCCGCGTCCAGCAGGCTCATCTTGACTCCGGCGACCTTCCCCGGGTTTTCAGCGATGATGCGCAGGAGGACTTCGGACGCCGTCGCCCATGCGGAACTCCCGAAGTACCCCGCAAGCTGCGGGTCAAACACCGGACCGAGCCAGTGCAGCACGACGGGAGTCGAAGCCGCCTGGAGCACAGCGCCGTAGACGCGAAGGTAGTCCGTCTTCGATTCAGCCGACCTGGCGAGGTGCCGCGACGCCATGAGGACAGTGTCGGCGCCCTGGTCCTCGGCGAAGTGCAGCTGCTCTTTATAGGCGTCGGCCACCTCTGCGAGGCTCAGGACATCCGCGTCGACGTGGTCGGTATTCACGCCGACGACCACCGAGCCGCCCTCCTCCCGCGCTACACGCGCCGACCGCGCGATGAGGTCACGCGTCGCGGCTGGATCCAGACCCATGTTGCGTTGAGCAGTGTCCATCGCATCGGCCACGCCCAGCCCCCACGAATAAACATGGCGACGGAAGTCGAGCGTGGCGTCCCAGTCGATTTCGGCCGGCCGCCCTGGGGTGTTGTCCGCCCATGCACGAGGCACGACATGCGCAGCCGCATAGGCGACCCGCGTCCGCAACGGCCCCGCGGGCTTCGCATACGGAGGCGCCTCGTTCAGCGGCGCGGTCGTTACGGAGCCGTCGGCACGCAGAAGCGTGAGCGTCGGGCCAGCGGTGTCCTGCAGCATTCGGATCACCCCGGCGCCAGCGCGGGCAGCTCGACCTTGCGACCCTCGCGACTCGACTGCAGCCCCGCCTGCGCGAGAAGCACCCCACGCGCCCCCGCGAGAAGGTCGAAGGGGTACTCGGTGCCCTCGACGTAGGAGACCAGGAACTCCTCCCACTGCTGCCTGAAACCGTTGCGGTACACGTCGTTGGCCGGCACCTGTGCCCAGTCCGCGTCGTAGTCGTGGTCGTCTGCCAGATCGGGGTTCCACACCCGCTTGGGCGTCGCAGCACGGTGCTGAATCTTGGCGTGGAACAGGCCGACCACTGCTGAGCCGTGCGTGCCGTCGACGTGGAACTCCACGAGCTCATCCCGGTTGACCCGAACCGTCCAACTCGAGTTGATCTGTGCGATGACACCGCTATCGAGCTCGAAAACGCCGTACGCGGCGTCTTCAGCCGTCGCGACATAGGGCTCGCCGTTCTCATCCCAGCGGTCGGTGACGTGCACAGCGGCCTGCGCGTAGACGGTTCGGACTCTGCCGAACAGGTTCTCCAGCACATAGTTCCAGTGCGGGAACATGTCGACGATGATTCCGCCGCCATTCTCGACTCGGTAGTTCCACGACGGGCGCTGCGCAGGCTGACCGTCGCCGTCGAACACCCAGTAGCCGAACTCGCCACGCACCGACAGGACTCGGCCGAAGAATCCGGAGTCGATCAGGCGCTTGAGCTTCTGCAGGCCCGGAAGATAGAGCTTGTCGTGCACGACGCCCGTTTTCACGCCGGAGACAGCGGCGAGCCGGGCGAGCTCGACGGCCTCGTGGACAGACTCGGCCGTGGGCTTCTCGGTGTATATGGCCTTGCCCGCGGCGATCGCCCTGCGCAGCGCCGAAGCGCGAGCCTTCGTAACGAGGAAGTCTGCATAGATCTCCCAGCGCGGGTCGGCGAGAGCCCCATCGAGGTCGGTCGTGTAGTCCTCGATGCCGTGTCGCGCGGCGATCTCCGCGAGCTTCACGGCGTCGCGGCCGACGAGAAGCGGCCGGACGGTGATCTTCGCACCGTCGCGGAGCTCGATCCCGCCCTGGTCGCGAATCGCGAGGATCGAACGAACCAGGTGCTGACGGTACCCCATCCGCCCGGAGACGCCGTTCATGATGATCCCGACCTCACGGACGGCGAGATGCGGGGGTCGGATGGGCTTCGCGGCGGGTGCCGCGACGAGGGTCGTTGACTCTGACATCGTGTATCTCCCTGGTCATGAAATCGTCCCGGTGGACGATGGAAGGTGGGTAAGCGCTTTCCGGTCGAGCCATCGTGACATCGGAGTTCGCTTTCCGCAACCTCGTGCCACACAGCCACCCGCACGTCAGCCCGGACGCCCTCCGTGTGCACGGCACCTCCGGGGTCATCGGTCGAAGGGCTGACGGAAAGCGCTATCCTCCCTTCATGGGATTTCCTGTCGAACCCAGCACCGCCCACGAGGTGCCTCCGAACAAACCGCGGGGCCAGGTCGTGATCGCGAGCGGCACCGGCCCCTACGGCGACCCGTGGCACCGGTTCGACGAGACCAGCCTGGCTATCGGCGCGCTCCTCATGGCGGACGGGTTCACGGTCTCGATCGACGACGACGTCGATCGTGCGACACGAGGCCTCGACGGCGCAGATCTTCTCGTCGTCAACGCCGGCGATCCCTGGCGCAGCTCCGCCCCTGCACGGCCGCCGATCGCCTCGGTCCGGGGTCTCGCGGCCGCGATCGACCGTGGCATCGCGATCCTGGCGATGCACGCTGCGGTAGGGTCGCTGCGCGGATACCCGGAGTGGGGTGCCGCCATCGGAGGTCTCTGGATCCCCGGCGCTTCGTTCCACCCTGACGCCGGTCCGGCACGGATCCGCCCGGCTCCCGGTGCCACCGCGGTCCGCTTCGACAGCTTCGACAGCTTCGAGGTTCATGATGAGCGCTACTGCGGACTGCAGTTCATCGGCGATCGACAGGTCGTCGCCGAGCACGACGGCCCCGACGGCGTAGAGCCGACCGCGTGGGTACGACGCTTCGGGAGATCGCGCATCGCCGTCGACGTACTGGGGCACGACCCGGGGTCGTTCGAATCTGATGGGCATCGCGAGCTCCTGCGCGAACTCGTGCGCTGGCTGGCACCCGACAGTGACCGCTGACCGTCTCGGCGCAGGCTTGGGTACCCTGTCGGCCATCGCGCGCGACAGGTGAGCGCTCCGGCGCTCCGGCTCGGTATCAGGCGACCAAGGAGGCAGCATGGTGGGGGCGGCACGACGGGATGCGATCCTGCGGGAGCTCGAGATGCGGGGAGCTTTGTCGAGCGCATCACTCGCGGGACGACTGGGGGTCTCCGCCATGACGTTGCGGCGCGACCTGGACGAGATGCAGCGTCGGGGGCTCCTCATCCGGGTACACGGCGGCGCCGTGTCGGTCGCCGTCGCGCAACAACAGGAGACCGGAACAGCCATTTCCCCCGACCGATCCGTCCGGTCCTCGCGTCCGGTCGCGACGATCGGGATGATCGTGCCCACCACCGGCTACTACTTCCCTGACATCATCCGCGGCGCAAATCGCGCTGCCAACGAGTTCAACTGCCGTCTCGTGGTTGGTGCGACGAACTATTCACCCGAGGAAGAGTTGCGACAGGCGCGACGGCTCATCTCCGGCGGCATCGATGCGCTCATGATCACCCCGCACGACGCGATCACCGCAGCCTCGCCTCTGCGGGCGCTCCTCGAATCCGCACGGATCCCGATCGTGTTCGTCGAGCGCGCCGTCGAGGACGACAGCGCAGGCGGGCTGGACTGGGTCCGCTCCGACCACGCATACGGAGCCGCCCTTGCCGTGCAGCATCTGAGTGCGCAGGGTCATCGCCGCATCGCGCTCGCCACCCGGCCCGCGGCAACGGCGACGAGCCTGCGCGAGGGGTTCGAGCGAGCGACGGGACAACTCGGCATCGACGCGCATTCCTTGCGCCGCGTCCTGTCCACGCCACCGATCGGTGAAAGCGTGACCGGGCCTGAGCTGGAGGACCTTCTCAGCGACTGCATCGCAGCCGACGTGACCGCCGCCGTTCTCCTGGGTGACGCCGATGCGATGGCTTTCACCGACCGCGCGCTCGAGCGCGGCCTGCGAATTCCCGAACAGTTCGCGGTCGTCGCCTACGACGATGAGGTCGCTGCGCTCGCGCGCGTACCGCTCACGGCGGTGGCGCCCGCCAAGCACGAACTCGGGCACGCCGCCCTGCGGCTCTGTGTCGATCGGCTGCGCGAGCCCGCGGGCGCCTCGCACCGGATGGTCCGCATGCTGCTCCTGCCCACCCTGGTCGTGCGGGACTCGACCGTGCGCCTGGCGTGATGTGCGTTCTTGTTCGTTTGAGCTCCTGGGGGTTGCCGAGCCGACAACCGCGGTCGGATGATCGGGACGCACGATTGCAGATTCAAAGGAGAACCGATCATGTCTCAGCGCCGCTTCGCCGCAGCCGTCCTCGCAACCGGCGCCCTCGTGGCCGGTTGCGCCCCGGCAGCTTCCGAGCCCTCTCCACCCTCGAGCGCGCCGACCGGGGAAATCACCTTCTGGTCGTCTCTGAGCGGCATGGCGGAGGTAGCGGCGGCGTTCAACGAGAGTCAGGACGCGATCACGGTGACATTCGAAGAGATTCCGAACGGCCAGAACGGCGGCTACACCAAACTGTCGGCCGCGATCACATCGGGAACCGGCCCGGATGTGGCTGGCATCGAATACGACCGCCTTCCTGGCTTCGTCGCCTCAGATCAGCTCCTCCCGGTCGACGGCTTCGTCGCGGGCGACATCCTCGAGGCATATGACCCGCAGGTGCGAGAGCTGGTGTCCTTCGCGGATGCCACCTACGCACTCCCCTACGACGCGCCGCCACTCGTGGTCTGGTATCGGCAGGATGTGCTCGATACCGCGGGCGTCGATGTTCCCACCACCTGGGCCGAGTTCGAGGAGGCTGCGCGCGCGGTCAAGGCCGTCGACCCTGATTCCTATCTCACCGCTTTCTTCACCAACGAACCTCAGCTGGCTCCGCTGTCATGGCAAGCCGGGGCCGAATGGTTCAGCATCGATGGCGATCGCTGGAAAATCGACATCAACGGCGCCGAGTCGATGGCCGTCGCCGACTACTGGCAGCGCCTCATCGACGAAGGCCTGGTGAAGGCGCAGCTCGGATTGAGCGACGAGTGGACCGCCGACCTCGCGAATGGCGTCATCAACAGCTGGGTCGGCGGCTCGTGGAGTGCGTCCGCGCTGAAGACGCGGACCGAAGGAGCAGGCCAGGCCGGCAAATGGATCGCGGCGGTCCCGCCGTCATGGGATGGGACACCAAAGGGAGCGCTCAGCGGCGGGACGAGCTTCGTCGTCACCAAGAACTCCGCGAACGCAGCCGCTGCGGCGGTATTCCTCCAGTGGCTGACGACGTCCCCAGAGGCCGTGGAAGCCCGCGGCGCCGTCGGCACCGCATACCCCGCCTTCCCCGGGCTGAGCGACGTCGCAGCCTCCGTCGCGCCCGTCGACTACTACGCCAACGACATCTATGCCGTCTTCGACGAGGCGTCCGAGCACCTCGGTCCGTGGGCTTGGGGCCCGAGCTACGAAACCACGGGGTCCGCGCTGAAGGAGACCGTGACGACGGCATCCACGCTCACCGCAGCGTTGGAGCGAACGCAGAACGCCACCGTCGACGCGCTGGCCTCGCTCGGCCTCGAGATCTCCGAATAGCCACCCGACGATCGTCAGCAGAGTCGGTCGCACCGCCGCCGGCACTCCACGGAAGGGTCCAGAATATGGCTCTGCGCATACGCGCCAGCGAACCACCGCTGAGTCGCCGAAGCATACCCGGCACCGGCGGTCGTTCAGCAGCGATCTTCCTCATCCCGTTCCTGTCCATCTTCGCGATCACGATGATCGCACCGATCGTCTATGCGATCGGCATGAGTCTCTTCGCAGAACGCCGTGGCGGGCTCGGATTCGGCGATGCGACGATCGAGTTCGTCGGGGTCAGCAACTACCTCGACGTGATGTCGGATCGAGCGTTCCTGGAGGGCTTCGGCAGGCTCGCCGCGTACTGCCTGCTCTACGTGCCGACACTGCTCCTGACTGCACTGCTGCTCGCGCTGCTGCTCGACGCGAGTGTGAGCTACGCGCAGCGTGCGTTCCAGCTCCTCCTCTTCCTTCCCCACGCCGTGCCCGGGGTGATCGCAGCTCTGATCTGGGCCTACCTCTATACGCCCGCGGTGAGCCCGATCGTCAAGGGTCTCGCTTCCGGCGGGATAGCGATCGATTTCCTCTCGGTGCAGCTGGTGCTGCCTTCGATGGTGAACATCGCGGTGTGGGAGTGGGCGGGGTACAACGTCATCATCCTGTTCACCGCGCTGCAGACGGTGCCGCGCGAGATTCTGGAGGCCGCTCGGGTCGACGGCGCCGGTGAGATCCGCACCGCATTCTCGATCAAGACACCGCTGGTGTGGCCTGCGCTGGGCGTCGCCCTGCTCTTCACCGTCATCGGTTCGCTGCAGTTGTTTGCGGAGCCGAAGATACTGTCGTCGGCGACGACCGCTGTCACGGAGACGTGGGTGCCGAACATGTGGGCATACCATGCCGCCTTCAACCGCAACAACTTGCCGCAGGCGGCGGCCGCCTCGATCATCCTGGCCCTCCTTGCCGGTCTCCTGTCGTGGGCTGTCACTCGATTCACCGCCAGGGAGCGCACCTGATGGACACCGCACTCGAGGCGTCCCCAGGCACCGTCGCGGCGTCCGGGCCCCGCCTGACGCTCGACGGGCAGCGCGCCCGCAAGCACAATCTCCGCAGACTGCCCGCGATTGCGAGCGTCAACGGCCTGCTCCTCGTCGGCACGGCCTATATGATTCTGCCCCTCCTGTGGCTCGTGTTTGCAGCGACAAAAGACACGAAAGGCCTCTACTCGGGCAACGTGTTCAGCTTCGGGGACGCGTTCCTGTCGAACCTCCGACAGCTGTTGGCACAGGATGGCGGGCTCTTCGTCCGCTGGTTGGCAAACAGCATTCTGTATGCCGGGATCGGCGCTGTCGTCGGTGGCTTCATCGCGCTCATGGCGGGGTACGCGTTCGACAAGTTCGCGTTCCGTGGCAAGGGTGCATGGTACGGGGCGGTGCTCGTCGGCGTCCTCATCCCCAACACAGCCACGGTGATCCCGCTCTATCTGCTTGCCGCGGCCGCCGGAATCACCAATACGTTCTGGGCCGTCGTCATCCCGACGCTCTGCAACCCGTTCAGCGTCTACCTCGCCAGGGTGTTCAGCGCCGGCTACATCCCCAACGAGACGTTGGAGGCGGCGCGCGTCGACGGCGCCGGCGCGGTGCGCACCTTCGTCTCGGTCGGTTTCCCGATGCTGGCTCCGGGGTTCGTGACGATCGCGTTGTTCCAGTTCGTGGCCATCTGGAACAACTTCATGCTCCCCCTCATCATGCTGCAGAACCGTGACCTGTTCCCCGTCAGCGTCGGCATATTCCTCTGGCAGAGTCAGGTACAGCAGAATCCGGGATTCGCAACCCTCGTCATCGTGGGGTCCTTCGTCTCGGTCGTTCCGCTGCTGATCGCGTTCGTGATGCTGCAACGTTTCTGGCGCTCGGGGCTGACGGCCGGGAGTGTCAAGTGACCGGCCGCAAGCGAGTCGCGTTCGTCATGTCGGAGTCCGTTCTGCCGCGGATGTTCCCGGCCGAACGGAAAGCGGCGTTCGCGGAGGTCGCCGATATCGCCGGTTTCCTCCACGAGTACGAGTCGGACGCCGCACACGACGTGCTCGCCTCGGTCGATGTCCTGATCACCGGCTGGGGCGCTCCGCGCATGGACGCGGCTGCGCTTGCCGCCACTCCACGTCTGGAGGCGATCCTGCATTCAGCAGGTTCGGTGAAGGCCTACGTGACGGAGCACGTGCTGGACCGGGGCATCCGCATCAGCTCTGCGACCACGGCGAACGCGATTCCGGTGGCGGAGTACACCGTCGCGATGATCGTCCTCGCCAACAAGGGCGTGTTGCCCATCGCCTCACGCTACCGTTCGCTGCGAAGCAGTTTCGATGTCGAAGCCGCGGTGCCGGGAATGGGTAACTACCGCAAACGCGTGGGAATCGTCGGGGCCTCGACCATCGGCCGCAAGGTCATCGAGCTCCTGCGATCGTACGCACTTGAGGTGGTCGTTTACGATCCGTTCCTGGATCACGCGGAGGCGGCCGTCCTGGGTGTCGAACCGCTCGATCTGGATGAGCTCCTCGCTACCTCCGATGTCGTCTCCCTTCACGCTCCTTCTCTCCCCTCCACCGAGAACCTGCTCAACGCGCACCGCGTCGGCCTCATGCGCCACGGCAGCACCCTGATCAACACCGCACGCGGAGATATCGTCGACCAGGATGCGCTCACCGCGAGGCTCCTGCACCAAGAGCTCTACGCCGTGCTCGATGTCACGGTGCCGTGGATTCTCGACGCGGATCACCCCCTCTTCCGGTCCGATCGCGTCCTGCTGACGCCTCATATCGCCGGCTCCCTCGGAACCGAACTGCGCCGGCTCTCCGAATCTGTGCTCGATGAACTGCGCCGCCTCACTGCCGGGCTGCCGCTTGCTCACGAGGTGGAACGGGGGCGCTTCGCGATCACCGCATGAGAGCGCAGCACCACTGCCGAGCCGATGATCATCAGGCGAGCGCGCGCCCGAGGAACGCGACCAGATCCCGCAGCGCCTCGGCCTCGACCCGGTGCGGCGCGATGGTGTGCGTCATCGGATAGCGCCGGTAGGCCGCCTGGCCGCCGCCGGCCGCCACCGCATCGCAGAACATCTCCGCTCCGCGCGCCACCTCGTCGTACGCTGCGACGACAGCGAAGACCGGCGGCATTCCCGGAAGCACACGCGCACGAGCAGGCGATGCCCACGGATCGTCGAGGCCGACGACATCACCGAGATACGTGCCGATCTGCCGCAGGCGACTCCCCCACGCCTGCGGATCCCCGCGGAACGGACCCCGGGAGAGATCGAGCGATGGGACGACGAGCCCGAGCGCGGCGAGCGGCGGGTCCCCCGCGCGCATCGCGTCGGCCCGCACCGCGTTCACCGCGGCGCTCCCTCCGGAAGAGGTGCCGACGACCCCGATCCGGGCGGGGTCGATGCCCAGCTCGGTCGCCCGGGATCGGACCAGATCGATCGCCATCAGCGCATCGACCACCGGCGCAGGGAACGGATGCTCCGGGGCGAGCCGGTAGTCCACGTCGATGACCACCGCGCCGAGACGATCGACGAGGCGACCGATGAGCACCCGGTCCAGCGCGCTGCTCAGCTCTCCGCCCCCCATCCAGAACGCGCCACCGTGCAGCAGGAGGACGGCGGGGGCAGCCGTGCCGCAGCGCACGCCGGAGGTGATCCGCAGCGTCACCTCGGTCGTCGGCTCGCCGCAGGCGGCCGGGGGGCCCAGCGGCACACGGCCCTCCAGCGCGGGCACCAGGTCGTGCAGCTGGAGTCCGGTCGGCACGGGATAGCTGACCAGGGTCCGTTCCCGGCGCAGCGTTTCGTGGTCGTTCCGGCGCTCATCGTCCCGACGCTCTGCGGCCGCGTGCGCGTCGAGCACCGCGCGTCGTCGGAGCGCGAGCGCGTCGTGCTCCTGGCGCGCCCGTTCCAGCTCGCGCAACCAGGCCTGGCGCGCCTGACCCGGTCGTGGCGTGTACGGCGGCTCGGGCAGCGGAGCGCCGCCGGCGTCGGCGACGACCGCATCGACGAGGGCACGCAGCTCGGAGGGCAGATTCACGTGGTCGTCCCGCGCACGAGCGTGGGGGTGAGCATGACCCGTTCCACCGGCTGTTGCGGATCCCGCATCAGGGCGAGCAGCCGGGTCGCCCCGATCCGCCCGGACTCCACGAGCGGCTGATGGACGGAGGTCAGCCCGAGCGCCTCGATCAGGGGCCCGCCGTCCCAGCCGACCACGCCGACCCGGTCCGGCACAGCGACGAAGTGTTCGCGCAGGCCGGCGACCACGCCGGCCGCGAGCGTGTCGTGCCCGGCGAGCACCCCTACCCTGTCCCGCGAGGCGAGTGCGGCGATGGCCCCCGCGGCCGCCCGTCCTGCCGCGACGTCGCCCGCACGCGCTGTCATGAGCTGAATCCGGTCGGCCGGCACCCCGGCCTCGGTGAGCTCTTTGACGAACGCGTTCGCGCGTCGCATCGCCGGGGAGATGTAGTCGTTGGATCGCTGCCCTTCTGTGATGTAGACGAACCGTTCATAACCGCACTCGGTGAGATGCCGAGCGGCCGCTCTGGCGCCGACGTCCTCGTCGAGCACCACGCTGGTGAACTGCGGATGCCGTGAGTCGACGAGCACCGTCGGCAGCTCGCGCGTCCGCAGCCGATCCGCGAGGCCGACGTCTACCGGCACGCCCATGATCATGAGTCCATCGAGCTCGACTGCGATCGGCAGCGTCACCAGCCGCGGGGACGGAGACCTGCTCGCTGAGGGGTGATCGTAGATGATCGCCTCGATATGGTCGGCATCGAGCACCGGGAGCATGCCGCGGGTGCGATCGGCGTAGGACGGGTGCGTGGTGAAGGGCGCGATGATGCCGATACGCTCGCGACGGGTGCGTGCGCGGTGTGCTGCGATCGCATGCGGGATGTATCCCAGTCGGTCGGCGGCCTCCAGGACCCGTGTGCGCGTCTGGGCGGCGACCCTGGTGGGCCGGTTCATCGCGTTGGAGACGGTCGCGATCGACACCTCGGCGGCGCGCGCGACGTCGTGGATGGTCACTCCCCTGCTCATACGACGTACCGTACGACAGCGCGGGACCGGCCGCGTTGCACCGTGGGATCTGGCAGCGGCACGGCGTCGAGCAGCGAACGCGTGTAGGCGTGCTCCGGGTTGCTCAGCACAGCGGCCGTCGTTCCGCTCTCGACGATGCGCCCCAGGTGCATCACGGCGATGTCGTCGCAGAAGGTGCGCACCACGGAGAGATCATGCGAGATGAACAGGTAGCCCACGCCCAGATCGCGCTGCAGGGAGGCCAGCAGCTCGAGCACCTGGGCTTGAACGGCCAGGTCCAGCGCACTGACCGGCTCATCGCAGACGATCAGTCGCGGCTCGAGCACGACCGCGCGCGCGATCGCGATGCGCTGACGTTGCCCGCCGGAGAACTGTGCAGGGAAGCGGTCGGCGGCGCTCGCGGGCAGCCCCACGCGCTCGAGCGCGGTCCGCACAGCGGACGACGCCGCGCGAGCGCTCATCCCGTGCGCGCGCACCAGCGGTTCGGACAGCGTGGAACCGATCGTCCGCACCGGGTTGAGTGAGCCGAACGGATCCTGGAACACGATCTGCACCTCGCGCGCCAGGGCGCGGCGACGCGCACGGCTGGTGCCGACCAGCTCCTCCTCGCCGAGGCGGATGCTGCCGGACGCCGGCTCGACCAGGCCGACGATCGCATTGCCGACGCTGGACTTTCCCGATCCGGACTGGCCGATGAGGCCGAGCGTCCGCCCCCGTCCGACGTCGAGATCGATGCCGTGGACCACGCGCGTCACCGCGGCCTTGCCCGCTCCGTCGCGCGATCGGTAGTCGATGCACAGGTTCCGCACCGTGAGCACGGCGGGCGTTTTGCCACGCAGCGGGGCCGCCGGCTGCCGCGCTGGATCGCTCTCCAGCATCGACAGGGTGTGCGGGTGCTCTGGCGCGGTGAAGACCGTCTCCACCGGGGCGGATTCGACGATACGCCCGTCGCGCATGACCATCACCCGATCCGCGATGTCGGCGACGACGCCCCAGTCATGGGTGATCAGAAGGAGCGCCATCTCGTCGTCGGCGTCGCAGAGATCGTGCAGCAGGGCGAGGATCTCTGCCTGCACGGTCACATCGAGCGCGGTGGTCGGCTCGTCCGCCACCAGAACCCGCGGCCGAGCGCTGAGCGCCGCGGCGATCACGACGCGCTGCGCCATTCCCCCGGAGAGCTGATGGGGGTAACGACGTGCGACCGCCGCGGGGTCATCGATGCGCACGCGCTCCAGGAGCTCGAGAGCGATCTGCCTGGCACGCGCCCTGGACACGTTCTGGTGGAGCCTGACCAGCTGGGCGAGCAGATCCCCGACGCGCTTGTTCGGATCCAGCGAGGGCTGCGGATCCTGCGTGATGTATCCCAGGGTCTCGGCGCGCAGCCGGCGCAGTTCCTCCGGTCTGCGGTCGTCCAGATCGACGCCGGCGATGGTGATGCGCCCGCCGGCGCGTCGCAGTCCGCGCGCGAGGCCGAGGATCGCCAGCGCTGTCACGGACTTGCCAGAACCGGACTCGCCCACCAGGCAGAGCCGCTCCCCCGTGTGCAGCGCGAACGCGACGTCCTCGACGATGGGCACCGGCCCGTCGGTGCTGTCGAGCACCATGGTGAGGCCGTCGACGGTGAGCACCGCCGTCGACGACGATGACGCGGCCGACGCGGGCTGCGATGTGCGCCGCCCCTGCTCGGTCCGGTGCACCGCTTTCCGCGCCCGGCGACGGACCCCGCCACCACCGGTCCACTGCTCGGCCACGGCGTCCCGCAGAGCGTCGCCGATGAGGGTCAGGGCCACCACCGTGATGATGATCGTGCCGCCGGTGGGAACGAGCAGCCAGGGCGCGCGGGTGATGTTCTCGCTCGCGGTCTGCACCATGTTCCCCCAGCTGGGGTTCGGCAGGGCGACACCGAACCCCAGGTATCCGAGCCCGGTCTCGGTCATGATCACCGCGCCGGCGAAGATCGTCGCCTGGACGATGATGGGCCCCGCCAGGCGCGGGAGGACGTGGCGGAGGGTGATCTGCGTCTCCGACAGGCCCATCACGCGCGCCCCGCTGATGTACAGCTCCTCCCGGACGGCCATCGTGGTGGCTCGCACGACGCGCAGAAGCAGCGGAGAGGTGAGGATGCCGATGGCCAGCATGGCGAAGGTCATGTTCCCCGGGACGATGGAGAGCATCACCAGCAGGATGATGAAGCTGGGGACGCTCATGAGCAGCTCCGCTCCCCGGACGATCACGCCATCGACCCAGCCACGAGACATTCCCGCGACCAGGCCGAGCCCGGTACCCAGCACGAGGAACACGCTGAGCGCCTGCACGACGCCGAGCAGCGTCGAGCCGCCGCCGTGCAGGAGACGCGAGAGGACGTCCCGGCCGAGGCCATCCGTTCCCAGCGGGTGAGCGGCCGAGGGACCCTGCAGGACATTCGTGAGGTCTTGCGCGAACGGCGAGTACGGTGCGATGAGCGGCGCGGCGACCAGGGCGGTCACGATCACCAGCAGGATGAGCAGGCAGATGACGAACTGCGGGCGCCGCAGCAGCCGTCGCCAGAGCGGCGTCATCACGCGCAGATCGCGCGCCGGCCTCGCCGGGGAGTCCTGCGGCGGAGCGGCGATGGCCGGTGCGTCGGTCATGACGATTCCTTCACGTTGAGTCGGCCGTATGCCAGCTCGACCAGGAGGTTGGTGACGATGATGACGATCGTGAAAACCAGGGTGATCGCCTGCACGACGGGCAGGTCGTGCAGCAGCGTCGCGTTGACCGCGTATCCGGCGAAGCCGGGGATGACGAACACGCTCTCCACGAGGACGGTGCCCGAGGTCAGGCCGACCATCTTCATGCCGAGGATCGTGACGATCGGCACCGCGGCGCCGCGCAGGGCATGCCCCCAGAGCAGTCGCCGCTCGCTCACGCCGTGCGCGCGCAGCAGCATGATGTGCGGCATCGCGAGCTGCTCGGCGACGGCGTCACGGGTCTGCTTGGCCAGGAGGGCCGTGCCGCCCAGCGTGAGGGTGATGATCGGCAGCAGCATGTGCTGCATCCAGGGGCCGACGCCGTCGACCAACGGGGTGTAGCCGCTGGTCGGCAGCAGCCGCAGCTGCACAGCGAAGACGGCAGACAGGACGAGCCCGATCCAGAAGCTCGGCACGGCCATACCCAGCACGCTGCCGATGTCTGCGGCCTTTCCGATGACCCCGGGCCGCGAAGCGCCGAGGACGCCCAGGAGGATACCCAGCACGGATGCGCACACGAAGGCCCCGAGCATGAGGGCGAGAGTCGGCTCGATCCGGTCGGCCAGGATCTGCGTGACAGGCACACCGCTGACGACGGACCTGCCGAGATCGCCGTGCAGCAGGCCGGTCAGCCACCGTCCGTACTGCTCGAGCACCGGCAGGTCCAGGCCCAGCTGACTGCGTACCTGTTCGTAGCGCTCGACGGATGCGGTCGGGCCGACGATGGCCCGCGCCGCATCCCCCGGGGTGAGGGAGATCAGGACGAACGTCAGCATCGAGATCACGAAGAACAGCAGGATGCTCGTGATGAACCAGCGCACGAGTCTTCGAGCCACGGTAGCTCCCTTTCTTTGTGTCCGGGGCGGACGGGCGCGATGGCCCACCCGTCCCGGACGTCGTTCACAGAGCAGGACGCAGGTCGATGAGCGGCGTCTGCGGCCGTCCCGCGCTCACCTGCAGCGGCGCGATCGCGTCGCCGGCGTAGTAGAACACCGGCGCGAAGACCACGGGCGCGAACCAGGCGTCCTCCACCAGCTCCCGCTGGATGGTCTCGAAGTGGGAGACCGCGTCCTCCGGCGTGGCGACGAGAGCCGCCTGCAGCTCGGCGTCGATCGTGTCGCTCTGCGTCCCGAGCGGGTTGAACACCGCCTGGGGGCCGAACAGCCCGTCGTACTCCATCGGCATCGGCTGCGAGCCGTAGCCGACGACGGCCATCGGGAACTGCCCGGAGGTCATCGCCGTGAAGTAGTCCGCGCCGGATCGAGCATCGATCGTGACGGCGATCCCCACGTCGGAGAGCTGTTCAGCGATGACCTGCGAGATGAGCGCCGCCGCTTCCACCGTGGCCGACACGAGCGTGACGCTGAAGCCGTCCGGGTACCCGGCCTCGGCCAGCAGCTGCTTCGCCCGGTCGCGGTCGATCGCGTAGTGGCCCTCGAGGTCCGACACATAGCCGGGCTCGCCCGGCACGACCGTCTGCTCGGTCGGGAACCCGAAGTCGCCCAGCAGTGCGTCGGAGATGGCTTCGCGATCGATCGCATAGTTGATCGCCTGCCGCACCCGGACGTCTCCGAGCGGGGTTCCCAGCGTTCCGTCGCGGTCGAGCAGGCTGAGCCCATAGAAGATGGTCGGCGACGAGAGCACCTGCAGGCCAGCGTCGGCCGCGGCAGTCGCGGTCGTCAGGTCTCCGACGGCGTAGTCGAACTCCCCGGCGCGGATCGCGTTGAGGCGCTGCTCGGCGTTGTCGACCACGGTGATGACCACCTGATCCCAGTGCTGTGCCTCCGGGTCCCAGTAGTCATCGCGTGCGATGTAGGTATATCGCGATCCGGCCACGGTCTGCGACGCATCGAGCACGTACGGGCCGGCCCCGGCGGTCTGAGTGGCCAGGGCCTCCGGGTCGTTCTCGAGCGCTTGTGCCGAGACCACCATTCCCGCCACCCAGCGCTGCGTGAGGGCCTGGGGCGCGAGCGGGTGGGGCTCGTCCCAGGTGATGCGCACCGTATCCTCGTCGACCGCGGTGTATTCACCCCCGTTGATGAGCGTCGCGACGTTGCTGCTGCCCTCGTCGAAGTGCTTCAGGCTCGCCACCAGTGCATCAGCGTCCAGCACCGAGCCGTCCGAGAACGTCACGCCATCGCGAACGGTGATCTCGAAGACGCGGTTCTCCTCGTCCACGAATCCCCACTCCGTGGCGAGACCGGGTTCGAGCGTGCCGTCCTCCGCGACCCGGATGAGGGCGTCGTAGGCCGGCTGGGCGAACGCGCTCGTCGATTGCTCCATGTTCGCCGGATCGAGGCTGGTCGGCGGGGCGGCGAGCGCGATGCGCAGCGTCCCTCCCCGGCTCCCGTCCGCGTCGCCTGCGGTGTTGTCCTGGGCGGATGACGCGCATCCGGCCAGCGCTATCATCGCGGCCGTGACCGCTGCGGTGAATGCCAGTGTGCGTCGTCGACGATCGCTACGGGGCATGACGACCTCCTTGTCGTTACGGCTTCGGGTTGCGCCGCTGGGCAACGATCGGACGATCCCGATCAGCTGGCAGTAAAGCAGCGGCGGAACAGCCGTGTGAAGCGTTCGATGTAAAGCGTTTTACACGCCGGAGGCGGGGTCGACGACCGCGGGAAGGGGTTGTGAGGTCGAGCCGCGGACGAGGAGCGTCCCGGCGATCGTGATGCTGCGGACAACGGGAGCCGTGCCGGAGAGCATCCCGATGAGGAGGTCGCCCGCGGTGCGCCCGGAGTCGGCGAGAGGCTGGCTCACGGTCGTGAGGTCGAGCGCCTCGGCGAGGTCGGACCCGTCGTAGCCGGTCAGCGCGATGTCCCGACCTGGCTGGATCCCCGCAGCCAGCAATGACCGATGGATCCGGCCGGCCACGGCGTCGTTGCTGCAGGCCACCGCGGTCACCGGAGACCGGCGCAGGCGTTCGATGATCCCGGCGTCGGCGACGTGTTCGACGACCTCACCCCCGGCGGCGTGCAGCGCGCTGGTCAGCCCGGCGTGACGCCGCATCCCCGCCGAGACATAGGAGAAGGAGATCTGCCCCTCGTGGGCGAAGAGCACCTGGCGGTGCCCCTGCGCGACGAGGTGCTCGCCGAGCAGGCTGCCGCCGTGCTCGTCGTCCGAGACGATGCTCGGCAACGATACGCTCTCGGCGTCGACGACGACGACGGGCCGTCCGGACCGACGCAGGGCGTCCTGCACCTCGGCACCCAGGGGTACGCCCATCACGATCACGCCATCCAGGTCGTCGCGAACGGGCAGCGCGTCCAGGAGCGGCGCTGGCTGCGTGTTGGCCGCGGGGAGGTCGTGGACCACGACCTGGACTCCGTCGACGGAGCAGCGTTCCAGAACGCCGTCGAGGCGACGATAGTAGCTCGGGTACGACGAGAACGGGGCTGCGACGACGATGGTTCGCAATCCCCCTCTGCGGGAGCTCTCCCGCGTTCGCGAGCGATAGCCCACGGCCTCCGCGGCCTCCGCGACGCGTCGACGGGTCTCGGCGCTGACGCGGTGCGGGTGGTTGATCGCGAGCGAGACCGTCGAGATGCTCACACCGGCACGCGCGGCGACGCTGTAGATCGTCGGGTTCCCCGCGGCCGGCATGTGCTCATGGTAGCCGCAGCGCCGGGTGCTGTGATGCGCGCACGACGGGGCCGCCGCGGTGCGGCCACCATGCCGCGTCAGGGAGACATACATAACCGTCCGGTTGGTAGCCTATGATGACGGAAGAAGTTCTGCGCGGGCGCCGGCGCCCGCCGATCTCCCGACCGACTCGGAGGCCGCAATGACGCCGTACAACGTGCTCTGGATCTCGACCCACGACATCAACCCGCACCTGGGCTGCTATGGGGGTGTCTGGCCCGGGGCGGAGGAAGCCGTGACACCGAACCTCGACCGCCTCGCGAGCGAGGGCGTGCGCTTCGACCAGGCCTTCGCGACCGCTCCGGTCTGCGCGCCGTCGCGGTCCTCGATCATCACCGGCTGCTACCCCACCGCGATCGGCACGATGCACATGCGCTCGCGTGCCGTGCCCCCCGAGGAGGTGCGGCTGCTCCCGGACTACTTCCGTGATGCCGGCTACTACACGGTGAACAACTTCTTCACCGACTTCCAGATGGCGGTTCCGCCGACCACGTTCGACGACATCAGCCCGACCGCGCACTGGCGCAACCGGCCGGACCCCGACATGCCGTTCTTCGCGCAGTTCCACGGCAGCATCACGCACGAGTCGCAGATCTACCTCCCCGACGACGAGTTCGCGCAGGCCACCGCGCACGTCGCCGCGGCCGACCGGCACGACCCGGACGCGGTCACGGTGCCGCCGTACTACCCCGACACCGAGGTGTTCCGCACGGCATGGGCGCGCTACCTCGATCTGATCACGGAGATGGACCACTGGGTGGGCGGGATCCTCGATCAGCTCGACGAGGACGGGCTGGCGGACTCCACGATCGTGGTGTTCTGGAGCGACCACGGCGTGGGCATGCCGAGAGCCAAGCGCTGGGCGACGGAGTCCGGGCTGCGCGAGCCGCTGCTCATCCGGTGGCCGGGCGTGATCGCCCCCGGCACCGTCTCTCGCGACGTGGTCAGCCTCATGGACCTGGCGCCGACGACCCTGGCCGCGTGCGGTCTCGCGGTGCCGGAGCATATGCACGGAACCACCCTCCTGGACGACGAGCACCGCCTGCGCGAGGAGCCGCACACCTACGTGTTCGGCGGCCGCGACCGCATGGACGAGCAGGAGGACACCACGCGCACCGTGCGCGACCACCGTTACCGGTACATCCGCAACTACCACCCGGACCGATCGCCGATGCAGTACTGCTACTACCCTGACCACTACGCCACCTGGGGCGAGCTGCGCAGGATCCGCAAGCAGGAGGCCGCAGAGATCGGCGCTGGCCGAACACCGGCGGCCCTCACTCCGCTGCAGCGGAGCCTCGTCAGCGCCACCAAGCCTCCGCGCGAGCTCTACGACATCGAGCGCGATCCGCACGAGCAGGTCAATCTGGCTGAGGACCCGGCGTACGCGGAGATCGCGGAGCGGATGTCGGCGGCGCTCGACGGCTGGCAGCACGAGGTCGGCGACCTGGGACTCGTGCCGGAGGAAGACCTGCTGGAGCAGTGGCGGCCCGGTGGGCAGCCGCGAACCACGGCAGCACCACAGGTCGTGCGGGAGGGGCGCTCCCTCGCGATCGCGTGCGACACTCCCGGCGCCGTGATCGGCTGGACCCTCGACACGATGCCGGAGGAGGCCCCGGTGCCTCCCGAGTACGCTGCATGGTTCGACATGCTCGGAATCGAGCGCGACGGCCGTTCCTGGCACCTCTATCGGGAACCGGTCGAGGTCCCGGCGGATCACAGCGTCACGGTCAAGGCGTGGCGGATCGGCTTCGCCCCGAGCGAGGAGATCGTGGTCCGATCATGACCGCCGGGTTCAGCGCCCTCCGGCATCGCGTTGCTACTGTGTTCGAGCAGCACCGGACGAATCAGGAGGGGGCACCGTGAGGCTGGGCAGCACGACCGACCAGGGGCAGGCGAGCCGCAACGCGATCCTCGATGCAGCGCTGGCCGAGTTCACCACCAAGGGCTTCCGGTCGTCGTCGCTGAACGCGATCGCCCAGCGCGCCGGCATCACCAAGGCCGGGCTCCTCCACCACTTCCCCTCCAAGCAGGCGCTGCTTGGCGCTGTTCTCGCCGAGCGCGCTGCGCTGCGCAGAGCCGGGCAGACGACCTCCAGCGACACCCCGTTCTTCACCACGATCCAGCGCACCGTGGAGGAGAACCAGCGCGACCGCTCCTGGCCGCGGTTCTTCACGATCATGGTCGCGGAGGCGTTCACCGAGACGCACCCCGCGCTGGACACCCTCCAGGCCCGGTACGCCGCGGTCATGGGCGGGGCGCAGACCACGCTCGAGGAGGAGTTTCCGAACGCCGATCCCGAGCGCGTTCGTCGCGCCGTGTCCCTCACGATGGCCGTGCTCGACGGTCTGCAGATCCAGCTGCTGCTGAACGAGGAATCCTTCGACATGCGGGAGATGATCGCGGAGTACATCGACGCGATGGGCGCACATCTGCGCGACTCCCTCCGGGAGTAGTCGCCCCGGCGACGCTGCGCCCGCCGGCGCGATCGCATCGTCTCGCACGGCCCGGGTGCTGATCGCCGCGGGCGCTTGGTCGCGCCGCGGCGCGACGTGCCGGCGTGCCCACCGCCTCCGGCGCGCTCCTCGTGCCCGGGTGCGCTGGGTCATGATCCCCGGTGCTGACCCGTTCTCGGCGGGACGGAACGGATCTCTTGCATACCCTACCTGCCGGTTGGTAGTGTTTGCGCACGGTCGCACAGCGGCCGAACACAGCCCACATCATCCAAGGGAGCATGATGGCTCGTATCTCAACGTTGGCCGCGCTTGTCGCGGCCGTGGTCCTCCTCGCGGGCTGCGCCGCCGGGACGCCGGGTCCCGGCGCAGACGAAGGCGCCGGCGCGACGCTCGTCCAGGGCGCCCAGCTCGACAACAACTCCTTCGACA
Organism: Microbacterium longlingense; assembly: GCF_058349825.2. Classification (NCBI taxonomy): domain Bacteria; kingdom Bacillati; phylum Actinomycetota; class Actinomycetes; order Micrococcales; family Microbacteriaceae; genus Microbacterium; species Microbacterium longlingense. Next base: position 33,139 of record NZ_JBYRJA020000002.1, on the reverse strand, counting down.
CCGCAGAGCTCGAGATCGGCAACCGCGTCCAGTACTGGCAGCCGGTCTACGACACCCTGCTGAAGCTCACGCCCGACGCCGAGGTCGAGGCCAACATGGCGACAGCGTGGGCGTACAACGACGACAACACCGTGCTCACGCTCGAGCTCCGTGACGACATCACCTTCACCGACGGCGAGAAGTTCGACGGCGAAGCGGTCAAGGCCAACATCGAGCACATCAAGGCCGGCGCAGGGCAGAACCAGTTCATGGTCGCCTCGATCGACGAGGTCGTCGTCACCGCGCCGACCGAGGTCGAGCTTCACCTGAGCGCGCCCAACCCGGCCCAGCTGAGCTACCTCGCCGTGGTCGGCGGGGCGATGGCCTCCCCGGCGGCGATCGAACGCGGCGACCTCGCCGCCAACCCGGTCGGGTCCGGACCCTATGTCTTCGACGCCGCCGGCTCCGTTCCCGGAACGAGCTACTCCTACACCCGCAACGCCGACTACTGGAACGCCGACGCGTTCCCCTACGACACCGTCGTCGTCCGTCCCTACGCCGATGTCACGCCCCGCCTGAACGCGCTCAAGAGCGGCCAGATCAACGGCGCCCTGATCAACCCGCAGACCGCGGCTGAGGCGCAGGCCGCAGGACTGGGCATCGAGACGCTCTCGATCAACTGGGCCGGCATCGTCATCGCCGACCGGGCGGGCACGATCGTCCCCGCCCTGGCCGACAAGCGGGTGCGGCAGGCGATCAACCTCGCCTTCGACCGCGAGGCCATCATCGCCAGCAGCATCTACGGCGGCTACGGCGAGAAGACCAGCCAGGTGTTCAACCCGCAGAGCCAGGCCTTCTCCCCCGCCCGCGACGAGGCTTACGGCTACGACCCGGAACGCGCCAGGGAACTGATGGCCGAGGCCGGCTACGCCGACGGATTCGACGTGACGATGCCGACCTTCCCCGGCACGGAGCCGCTGATGGCGTTCTACACGCAGCAACTCGCCGACATCGGGATCCGGGTGTCGACCGAGCTGCTGCCGGCGAACTCGGCGATCGCCGACCTGCTGTCCGCGAAGTACCCGATGTTCGTGTTCATGCTCGGTTCCGCGACAGCCTGGCAGGACATCCAGACCTGGGTGGCTCCGACCGCTCCGTGGAACATGTTCGGCGTCGAGGATCCGCAGCTGACCGCTCTCATCGCCGAGGCGCGCGACGCCGTCGACCCGGCCGAGCAGGATGCCGCCTTCCAGACCATCGGACAGTGGCTCGTCGACGAGGCGTGGTTCGCCCCCGTGCTGCGCCCGCAGAACATCTTCGCGCACGACGCCGCCACCGCGGTCGTCATGCAGGCGCAGAACAGCGTCCCCTCGCTGAGCGGGTTCTCCCCGGCGGACTAAGGCAGACGACGGGGCGGCCGCGTGCCGCCCCGTCCGTCACCGTGGCCACAGAGAGAAACGGGATCGGGTGTTTTCCTTCATCATGCGCAGGCTCGGCGCCGGGATCGTGATCGTGTTCGTGATCTCGATGCTGACGTACGGCCTGCTGTACTTCTCCTCCACCAGCATCGCGCGCAACATCCTCGGCGAAGCGGCCTCGAGCGAGCAGATCGCCCTCAAGGAGCAGCAGCTCGGTCTCGACCAGCCGCTTCCGCTCCGGTACCTGGGCTGGCTCCGCGACGTGTTCACCGGCGATCTCGGGTCGTCGTGGTTCACCGGCCAGGCCGTGACCTCGACGCTGCTCACGCGTCTGCCGGTGACGCTCGCGCTGGTCGTCTGCGCGATCCTCATCACCGCCGTGTGCGCCACCCTTCTCGGGATGGCCGCAGCCGTCCGGCGGGGCTGGGTGGATCGCGTCATCCAGGCCGGGGCGGTGATCGGTGACGCGATCCCCGGTTTCGTCCTGGCGATCCTGCTGGTGACGGTGTTCGCCATCGGGCTCGGCTGGTTCCCGGCGACGTCGACGATCGGGCCGGGCGGAGGCAGTGCGGCCTGGGTCGCCTCTCTCACGCTGCCGGTGATCGCCCTCGCGGTCGGTGCCGTCACTGCCGGTGCGCAGCAGATCCGCTCGGCCATCATCGCCCAGCGCGAGCGCGACTATGTCCGGACCCTGCGCAGTCGCGGCATCGGCGAGGGCGAGATCCTCTTCAAGAACGTGCTGCGCTCCGCCGCTCCGGCCGGCCTCACCGTTCTGAGCCTGCAGTTCATCGGCATGCTCGGCGGCACCGTGATCATCGAGCAGATCTTCGCGCTCCCCGGCATGGGGGCCATCGCGATCTCCTCGACGGTCCAGGGAGACATCCCCGTCGTGATGGGGGTCGTGATGTACACGGTCGTCATCGTCGTCATCGTCAATCTGCTGGTCGATCTCGCGAACGGCTGGCTCAACCCGAAGGTGCGTGTCGCATGAGCCAGGCCGCGGCCCAGACCCTGCCCGGTGCGTCCGGAGTCGATCGTCCGGCGCGCTCCCACCCGTTGCGCCGCCTGCTGCGCAACCCGCTCGGCGTGGTGGCGTTGGCCATCCTCGTGCTCGTGATCGCCACGGCTCTGCTGGCCCCGCTGATCGCGCCGCTCGACCCGAACTACGCCGATATCACCAAGACCCTCGCCCCGGCGGACGGCCACAACCTGCTCGGCACCGATCCTGCGGGTCGCGACGTGTTCTCCCGACTCGTCTTCGCCACACGGATCACGCTGCTCTCCGCGCTCCTCTGCGCCGCGGTGGCGATCGCGATCGGACTGCCCGCCGGGCTCCTCGCCGGCTACTACGGCCGGTTCTTCGACTCGGCGGCCAACTGGGTCGTCTCCATCCTGATGAGCCTGCCCGCCATCGTGATGCTGCTGACGACCCGGGCAGCACTCGGCCCGAGCGTGTGGGTGTCGATGATCGTCTTCGGCGTCATCATCAGCCCGGCATACTTCCGACTCACCCGCACCGCGGTGCGCTCCGTTCGCGATGAGCTCTACGTCGACGCCGCCCGCGTCTCCGGGCTCGGCGACGTCGCGATCATCGGCCGCCATATCCTCTCGGTGGTCCGCGCGCCGATCATCATCCAGACCGCCGCGATCACCGGTGTCGCCATCGGGATCCAGTCCGGCCTGGAGTTCCTGGGCCTCGGCGATCCGACCGTCCCGACGTGGGGCGCGCTGCTGGCGGTGGGGTTCGCGAACATCTACAACGCGCCCCTCCTGATGGTGTGGCCCGCGCTCGCGATCGGCCTCACGATCGGCGCGCTGGTGCTTCTCGGCAACGCGATCCGTGATGCGCTGGAGGACGCAGAGAAGGTGAAGCCGCGGCGGGCCGCGCGAAACCGCCCCGTCGCGCCGCAGTCGACCACGTCCGTGTCGGTCGTCTCCGAACCTCTCGTCACGGAGGACGCCGGTGAGCCGGGCCCCGATCGGATCGTGACCGTCTCCGGGCTGGCCGTCGGTTATCCGCGCCCGGACGGGAGCGTCGCGCGCGTGGTCGAGGACGTCTCCTTTCACGTCGACCGCGGAGAGGTCCTCGGCATCGTCGGAGAGTCCGGATCGGGGAAGTCCCAGACGGCGTTCTCCGTGCTCGGACTGCTCCCTCCCGAAGCGCAGATCGTCGCAGGCTCGATCGTGATCGACGGCCGCCCGACGATCGACCGTGCGACGGCGCGGATCGATCAGGCCGTCCTTGCGCCGCTGCGCGGCAAGCGCATCGCCTACATCCCGCAGGAGCCCATGTCGAACCTCGACGCGGCCTTCACCGTCGGCGCTCAGTTGATCCGCCCGATGACGAAGGTGCTCGGCATCGGACGCGGCGAAGCGCGCCGCCGCGCGATCGCTCTCCTCGAGGCCGTCGGCATCCCGGACCCGGCACGGACGATGGATGCGTACCCGCACGAGATCTCCGGCGGAATGGCGCAGCGCGTCCTGATCGCCGGTGCGATCAGCTGTGAACCGGACCTCATCATCGCCGACGAGCCGACCACGGCGCTGGATGTGACCGTGCAGGCCGAGGTGCTGGATCTCATCCGCGATCTGCAGAGCCGCCTCGGGGCTGCGGTCATCATCGTGACGCACAACTTCGGCGTCGTCGCCGACCTCTGCGATCGGGTGGCGGTCATGCAGACCGGCCGGCTGGTCGAGCAGGGGCCGGTGCGCGACATCCTCCGCGCGCCCCGCCACGCCTACACGCAGGCCCTCCTCGGTTCGATGCTGCGCGGCAAGGAGCCGATGACGATGCTCACCTCGGACGACCCGGCGCGCAGCGGATCGGACCATACCCGCGAGGAGCACAGCTGATGCCCGCACCCGATGCCCTTCTCACCGTCGACGCGCTCGACGTCACCTATCCGGGCACGAGCCTGCGCGCGAAGCCGTTCCGCGCGCTCACCGACGTGTCAATCGCGGTGTCCGCGGGCGAGACGGTCGGTCTGGTCGGCGAGTCCGGCTCCGGCAAGACGACCCTCGGCCGGGCGGTTCTCGGGCTGGCGCCGGTCAGCGGCGGAACGATCACGTTCGACGGCCAGGACATCTCGTATGCGGGACGTGAGCAGCGACGGCGGTTGAGCCGAGACATCCAGGTGGTGTTCCAGGATCCCTACACCTCGCTCAACCCTGCGCTGGAGATCGGCGACACGCTGGCCGAGCCCCTGCGCGCGCAGGGGATCAGCAGAGCGGACGCCGAGCGGCGGGTCCGCGAGCTGCTCGACAGGGTCCATCTCCCGGCCGACGCGGCCCGTCGCCTGCCCCGCGAGTTCTCCGGCGGACAGCGCCAGCGCGTGGCCATCGCCCGCGCGCTGGCGCTCTCCCCGCGCCTGATCGTCTGCGACGAACCCGTGTCGGCGCTGGACCTGACCACGCAGGCGCGCGTGCTCGATCTCTTCCTGGAGATCCAGCGCGACACCCACGTGTCCTATCTGTTCATCTCCCACGACCTCGACGTGGTGCGCCATATCAGCCACCGTGTCGCGGTGATGTATCGCGGCCAGATCGTGGAACAGGGAGATGCGGCGAAGGTCACCGCAGCGCCGGAGCATCCCTACACACAGTGCCTGCTCCTGGCCAGTCCGGTTCCCGATCCGGACGAGCAGGCCGCGCGTCGCACGGCGCGCCAGAGGCTCCGGTCGGCCGAGCCGCGGCGACCGGCGTAATTCCGCCGCGCGGCGTCGGGGAGCTCCTCCTCTCCGGCGCCGCGCGGCCCGGCGCGGCACGGCACGGCACGGCGCGGCACGGCACGATCGAACGGGCCACCCGCTTTCCGCCGTTCCCGCCCGGTGCGGACTCCGCCGCCAGAAAGACGACCCTATGCTGGTCTCCATCGAAGCTATTCGATCGAAGGAGATCCGATGCATCGCGAGCCAGACCCCCGCCTGCAGGCCGTCGAGGTGGCCACCCGCCCGGAGGAGACGCTTCCGGATGATCCAGCCGGGCGCCGTCGTGTGTCCGCGGCGAACGCGGAACGCTTCTTCGCCCTGTGGGGTGATCCCGCGCCTCCGACCGCCGCCGCGATCATCGACGTCCCCGTCGCCGGCCACCCCCCGGCCAGAGCACGCGTGCTCTGGCCGGCGGCAGAGCGTTCCTCCGCACCGGCCGGGCTGCCGGTCTTCCTGCTGTTCTTCGGCGGCGCCTTCCAGATGGGCTCGATCGATGATCCTGTCCACATCGCCCGCGGCTCCCGCATCGCCCATGAGGCGAACTGCATCGTCGTCCTCGGCTCCTACTCCCTGGCCCCCGAATCACGCTTCCCCACCCAGCCGGAACAGGCCTGCGCCCTGCTGGACTGGGTCGTGGCCCACGCGTCCGAGCTGGGTGGCTCCGCCGATCGCGTCGCGATCGGCGGAGCATCGGCCGGAGGCAACCTCGCCGCGGCGGCGACGATCATGCGCCGCGACCGCGGGGGTTCCCGGATCCGCCTGCAGATTCTCGAGTTCCCCGCGACCGATCTCACCGCCGCCTCCCTCGATACGCACGCCATCGCCCACGTTCCCGGTCTCCTCACCGAGCCGGTGCTGCGCTCACTGCATGAGACATACGCTGACCCGGCGCTGCATACGTCTCCGCTCGCCTCCCCCCTCTTCGCCGACCTGCACGACCTTCCCGACGCGCTCATCCTCACGGCGGAGTTCGACCCGCTGCGCGGCGACGGCGAGGCGTACGCGCACGCCCTGATGCGGGCGGGCGTGCCCACCGCATGCATGCGCCTGATCGGCCAGACGCACTTCGGGGCAGGACATGCCCGGTTCGTGCCCAGCGCGGCCCTCGCCCACGACGCGATCGTCACCGAGCTGCGCCGTCTGCACCAGCCGCCGCGCCGCTGGCAGACGATCGCAGAGGCACGACGCCCGGCGGAAGGCGCTGCTTCGGGGGTTGCCCCCTCCGGCGTCGACGGCTAGCGTCGAAGACATTCGATCAAAGCTCTTCGAGAACGCGGGAGATCCCATGACAGATCCGCTTTCGCTCGACTCCGGGATCACCTCCTGGCTGGAGCAGGCCGCAGCGCTCCGCGTGGCCGACGGTGCGCCAGGGCCAACGGCGCCGCTGTCGGAACAACGCGCCTACGCCAGGAAGGTCGCAGACGAGCTCGCAGAGCGGGGCTCTTTGCCCGTCGACCCGGACGCCGAGATCGGCGAGCTCACGATCCCCACGGCACTCGGCGACACCGCCGCGCGGGTCTACACGCGGCGGGGCGCCGGTGGCCCGCTGCCGACCCAGCTGTTCCTGCACGGCGGCGGGTTCGTGTTCGGTTCACCCCACGAGCAGGTCAACGATGCCGTCCTCTCCCGTCGCGCCACGCAGACGGGCATTCGGATCGTCTCCCTCGAATACGCATTGGCGCCAGAGCATCCCTACCCGGCGGCACGCGACCAGGCCGTCGCGGCGATGCAGTTCCTGGCGGGCGCCGCCGGGGAGCTGGACATCGATGCCGGGCGGCTCGGCATCGGCGGGAACTCCGCCGGCGCATCGCTGGCCGCGAGCGCTGCGCTCGTGCTCGCACGCGACCGTGCGGCAGCACCGCACCACGTTGCCCTCGAAGTCCCGGCCGTGTCGGTCTCCGAGCTCGAGCGACAGGCCGCCGACAACCCCGAGACCGCGGCCCAGCTCGCGGAATACCCGCACCTGCTGGAGATCTACGCACCGGCCAGGGACGCGGATGCCTTCATCGCGGACGCCGCGGACCTGAGCGGGTACCCGCCGACCCTGCTGATGCTCGCCGAACACGACCTCCTCCGCTCCGGCGGTGAGCTGCTCGCCCGCCGGCTGGAGGCGGCAGGCAGCGCCGTCGAGCTTCACGTGATGCCCGGACACGTGCACGGCTCACCGGGCATCACCGCCCTCTCACCGGCAGCGCGGGAGTGGCAGCAGACCGTCGACGATGCACTCCGCACGGCTTACGGCACGGCGGCTCCTCGCTAACGGCTCCCCTGGGCCCCTGGGCCGCCGCGCCGTCGCCGTCTCTCCGAACGCCGAGGTCGCGTGCCTTGGCACGGGGTCACCGTGGTCATGCGCGCTGCCGAAGAGCTCCGCCCTGCTGCGCTCAGCGCACCGCCTCCGCCCCCGCATCGCGCGGCGAACGCGGCAGGATGACCGGTGAGCCGGTGTCCGGGTCTGCGATGATCCTGGCGCGCAGACCGAACACCTGCTCGACGGTCTCGGCGGTGAGCACCTCGGTCGGTCGTCCCTGCGCCATGATCCGGCCGTCACGCATCGCGATGAGGTGGTCGGCGTACCGGGCCGCATGGTTCAGGTCATGCAGCACCGCGACGACCGTACGGTCGCCGTCACGCAGGCGGGCGATCAGATCGAGGATCTCGATCTGATGCGCGATGTCGAGGTAGGTGGTCGGCTCATCGAGCAGCAGGATCGGCGTCTCCTGCGCCAGGGCCAGGGCGATCCACACCCGCTGGCGCTGGCCCCCGGAGAGAGCGTCGACGTATCGCTCGGCGAGCGGGGAGACGCCGGTCGCCGCCATGGCCTCGGCGACAGCCCGGCGGTCATCTCGGCTCCACTGAGCGAAAACGGTCTGATGCGGATGGCGCCCGCGCGTGACGAGATCCGTCACCGTGATGCCGTCGGGAGCGAGGGGCGACTGCGGCAGCAGCCCCACCCGCTGCGCGACCTTCTTCGTCGGCAGTGCATGGATATCGGTGCCATCCAAGAGCACGGTGCCGCCGTCCGGACGCAGCAGCCGCGCGAGCACGCGCAACAGCGTGGACTTGCCGCAGGCGTTCGGGCCGATGATCGCCGTGAACGAGCCAGACGGAATCTGCACGTCGACGCCGTCGAGCACTTTCCCCAGGCCGTATCCGGCGATCAGGCCGCTCCCGGCCAGTTCCGGCCGCGCATCGCGAGACGTGGTCATCAACGTGTGGTTCCTCTCATGTGCGACGGCTCTCCGAGATCAGGAGCCAGACGAGATACGCACCGCCGATGCACACCGTGACGGCTCCCACAGGAAGCAGGATGCCCGGCAGCGCATGCTGGGCGATCACGTCGGAGACGGACAGCAGCACGGCGCCGACGAGCGCCGCCCCGAGGGGGTCTGCCACGCTCCCCCGCCCGGTGAGGCGACGCGCGATCTGCGGTGCGGCGAGCGCGATGAACGCGATCGGCCCGCACGTGGCGGTCACCAGCGCCGTCAGCGCGACACCGACGACCGCGGCGATCACCTTGCTCCGCTCGACCGGCACCCCGAGTGCGGCCGCCGCGTCGTCGCCGAGCTCGAGCTGCCGCAGCGACCGGCCGGTCTGCGGGAGCACGAGCGCCAGCCCGGCCATCACCAGCGCGCTGGTGCCGACGATCGGCCAGGTCACCCCGTTCAGGGTCCCCGCTCCCCACGCGGCGGCTTGCAGGGCCACCCCGAGGTCTGCTTTCACCGTCAGCCAGGTGTTCACCGCGGAGAGCATCGCCGAGACGGCGATGCCGACGATGATCAGGCGGAAACCGCCCAGGCCGCCGCGGAACGCCAGGAGATAGACGATCGCCGCAGCGCCGAGCCCGCCGATGAGCGCACCGGTGGCCTGGGCAAGATAGCTCGCGCCGCCGAGGAGCAGCACCGTCATCACCCCGGTATAGGCACCGGTGTTCAACCCGATGATGTCGGGGCTTCCCAGCGGGTTGCGGGTGAGCGACTGGAAGATCGCCCCACTGACACCGAGGGCGGCGCCGAACAGCACAGCGGCGGTGGCACGAGGGGCGCGCCATTCCACGACCACCATCCGATCCAGCCCCGGAGCGTCCGGAGCGAAGGCCCCGAGCACCTGCCCCAGGGAGAGCGCCCGGTCGCCGAGCATGAGCGCCCCGAGGAAGCACACCGCCACCAGGACAAGGAGCACGCCGTTCACCACGATGGCGCGGCGGGTGGTGCGGCGCGTGAAGCCGCCGACATCGATGACGATCGGGCGGCTCATGGCGCGCTCGCCCCCTTCCTCCGGACGAGCGCGATGAGCACCGGCGCCCCGAGGAACGCGGTGACGACACCCACCTGCAGCTCCGCCGGCCAGATCACCAGCCGGCCGATGACGTCGGACACGAGCACCAGCACCGGACCCAGCACGAGCGCGAACGGCACGATCCACCGCATGTCCGGGCCGGTGACGAAGCGGACGGCGTGCGGGATCATCAGCCCGACGAAGGCGATGGGTCCGGCGGCGGCCGTCGCCGCACCGCACAGCAGGGTGACCGCCGCCACACCGATCGCCCGGGTGAGGAGCACGCGTCCGCCGACGGCCCTGGCCAGCTCATCACCCAGGGCGAGCGCATTCAGCCCGCGCAGACACGCGAAGGCGAGCAGCACGCCGACGGCGATGAACGGCCAGATCGTCTCGACGGTGCCTTCCGGCCGATCGGCGATCGAGCCAGCGCCCCAGAATCGCATCCGATCGAAGGTCTTCGGGTTGATCAGGGCGAGGGTCTGCGAAGCGCCCATGAGGACAGCGCTCAGGGCGACGCCGACGAGCGTCAGGCGCACGGGCGACGCCCCGCCCGGTCCGCGCATGGCGATCACATACACCGCCAGCGAGGCCAGGACGGCCCCCACGAACCCGAACCAGAGGTACTGGTCGATGCGGGTGACGCCCAGCGCTGCCACGCCCAGCACGATCGCGAAACCGGCGCCGGCGTTGACGCCGAGGATGCCGGGGTCAGCCAGCGGGTTGCGCGTGAGTGCCTGGATCAGTGCTCCCGCGACGGCGAGGGCCAGTCCGACGAGGATGCCCAGGGCCGTGCGCGGGATGCGCAGAGTGAGCACCGTGAGGTGATCGATGCTGCCGTCGCCGGCGGTGAGCGCAGACCAGACCGTCGACAGCGGCAGCGGCGCGGAGCCGACCGCGATGCTGGCAGCCGCGCTCACCACGAGCGCGATCACCGCGACGGCGAGCCACACCAGACGCCGCGCGGTGCGACGCCGCGCGGCCGTCGCAGCGACCGGCTGCTGCGTGCGCGACGACGTCGTCACGGTCATGTGCTGCGGTCGAGCGGATGCAGCTCGACGCATTCGATGCCCCACCCGAGCCCCTGCCGGGCGCCGATCCGCCACCCGGCGTGCCGGGCGAGGCCGGCGAGATGCTCTGCCGTTGGATAGCCGGATCCCGTCGCAGCCAGGTGCAGCAGCGCGCCGTGAGCCATGGCCGTCGGATCGAGCGCATCCGGCGCGAAACGCTCGATGAGCACCGCGCGGGGGGCTGCGGCGCGCATCGCCGTCAGCAGCGCGACGGCCTCCGCATCGGTACGGTGCGCCAGCGCGAGCGCCGTCACCGAGACGTCCTGCGACCCCCAGGACGCGACGAAGTCGTGCGGGCTTGCCGCGCCCGCGGCATCGCGCAGCTGGCCCAGCGGCAGGGCGTCCTCCACGATCGTCATGACCGCCGCGGTCCCCGCCCGCAGGGCGTCGGCGACCGGAAGAGCGCCAGGACCGGTCACGCCGATGCGTCGACCGCGCTCCCAGACACCCCGGCGATGCAGCGCGGTGACGAGCTGACCGAGAACAGCACCGTCGTCGATCAGCTCTTCGTAGGCGTCCGGCACGCTGACGACGTGCTCCCGGAGGCTGCGGCCGTTGGCGGCCGTCCAGGCGGAGGAGCCGCGGACCACGGCGGCCGGCAGCGCGGCGAGAGTCAGGATCTGCTCGGCATGGAAGCCGTCGTAGCGTTCTCTGGCGTGCTCGTCGGCGACGAGCTCCTCCCCCGCCGCACCCAGCGCGATGCGGCCGGCCTCATCGCGCGTCAGCAGCCCCCTGGCGGTCAGCGCATCGGTCAGCACGGTCACCGCGGCCCGGTCGGCGCCGACGCGGCGCGCGAGGTCGTCCAGCGTGGCCGGGCCCTCATCGAGGGCATCGACGAGGCCGATCTGCAACGCCGCACGGATCGCGAACCAGCTCACCGGAGAATCATCGCCCGCCGCTGCCGCCGGCCCCGGTGCCGCCGTCGCTGTCGCGGGATCGCTCGTGTGCCAATAGCCCGTGATGTCACTGTGGCTCTTCGGCACCCCGAGCACGCGGGCGACGTGACGGCGCACGGGCAGCAGCGCACGGCTCTCCGCACCGGCCCACACATACAGCTCATCCGCGCAGGGCTCGACGGCGGTGACGGCCGCAGCGAGTGCCTGTTCGTCCCGCGGGTCGGCCACCACCCACTCCACGACGTCGCCGTCCCGCACGGCCAGGCTCTGCCGCGCCGAGGGATCCGCCACCACGATCACCGCGCGCGCCGGGGCATCCACCGGGCGCTCATCGAAGAATCGTCCGATTGCGGGGAGCGCGGTCTCATCGCCGACGAGCAGCACCCCGTCGCAGGTGTCCGGAATCAGGGTGGACGACTTCGGGCCGACGAACCAGAGGTCATCGCCGGGGCGGGCATGCTGCGCCCAGTGCGCTGCCGGCCCCTCGCCGTGTCGTACGAAGTCGAGGTCGAGCTCGCCCGCATCCGGGTCGAAGCGGCGGGGCGTGTAGTCGCGTCCGAGTCGCGTGGCGGACGCCTGCCATTCGATGCCGTTCTCCAGCTGCACAGGGAGCGCGCCGGCGATGTCGCCGTCTGAGGCGAAGATCAGCTTGACGTGGTCGTCGAAGCCGGGCGTGGCGAATGCCGGAAGATCGACGCCGTTCGCATGAAACGCGCCGAGCTGCGGACCGGTGAGGGTGATGCGTCGCATCCGGGGGGTCACGTCGCGCACCCGCTCGACCTGCACCTGGCGCAGGACGAGCGGGTGGGCGACGACACGGTGATGAGCCATCGTGTACGCGGGGTCCGGATCAGGAGAACAGGTTCTCGATGACGTCCAGCAGAGCCATGGCCTCGTCGTAGTCGCTGCGCACAGCCCAGTAGGGAAGATCCCAGGCATGCCCGGCGGTGAACGCCGACAGCGCAGCCCACACCGGCTGGGCGGAGAGCGTCGCGACGTCTGTGGTGTCCGCGTTGAAGCCGGTGATGAACAGGCCGGGGACGCTGGCGAGCATCTGGCCGACCTGCTCCGTCGACAGCTCAGCCATGTCGCCGCCCTCGGTGTAGGGCTGCAGGTTGTTGTCGGCGACGACCGGGGCGGCCGCGAAGCCCAGCTCGCTCAGGGTCTGGGCGATGCCCTGGTCCTCGAAGAGCACGAACGGCGTGCCGTCCGCGGTGATCGTCAGCGTCGCCACCGGCGACGCCGGCACCGTGATGGCTTCCTTCACCTCGGCGAGACGCTTGTCGTATGCGGCGACGAACGCGTCGTAATCAGCGGAACGGTCCAGCACGTCCTCGGCGAGGAAGGAGAACTGATCCTGCCATGTTGCGAGGGTCTTGCCGACGATCACCGTGGGGGCGATCTGGCTCAGCTGGTCGTATCCCTTCACGGCCAGGCCGTTGGGCAGTCCGAGTCCGCCCGCGATGATGAGGTCCGGCTCTAGCTCGAGGATCTCCTCATAGTCGAATCCGTCCATGCCCCAGCTGAGGAGCTCCGTCCCGTCTTCCGCGGGCGCGTCTCCCCACAGCTCGGAGAAGGCTGCATCATGGTCGAAGTCCTCGGAGGTCGTGCCGACCACCGGGATGTCGAGGTCGTAGAGATACCCGGCCAGAGCGTAGTTGAGCACCACGACCCGCTGCGGGTCGGTGGGCACGGTCACCTCGCCCTGCTCGGTCTCGACGACCCTGGTCGTCGCCGCCGCCTCGGTCTCCTGCCCGGTCGCCTGCTCCGGCGCGGGCTCAGAAGCGCATCCGCTCATAGTGATGACGGCGCCGGCGACGAGAGCGGCGAGGAACGGGGCACGAAGGCGCGAACGCATGGAACTTCTTTCTGTCGTGGAGCTCTCTCACGGCAGACGGCCGGAAGAGGAAGATAAGGTGACCCTAAGCGCCACGAACGTCCGTGGTGCTCCGCAGGCGACATCCGAACGCGCCGGAGACGACATGGAATGGGGGCCGGGTGAGAACAGCGTCGAAGGACCTGACGGCGGTGGTCCCCGAGAACTCGATCCGTTTCATCGGGCACGACATGCACAGCCACGCCGTCCCTCACCTGATCCACGTCGTGACCGGCGCGGCCGACCTCGTCGTCGACGGGACGCCGATGCGGTTGCGTGCCAAGGAGAACCTGTGGCTCGCACCAGAGGTGCCGCACTCCGCGCGCTATGCCCCCAGCAGCGTCGTGCTCGGCCCCTTCCTCTCCCCCGCCACGACCCCGGTCGAGCGGGTACTGCGCCTGGGCGTGGTCCCGGAGCTCACCGAGATCATGACCACGGCGCTCGCGGCGGCACCGGCGACAGAGGAGCAGGTGCGTCCGTTCCGGCTCGCCCTGGACCGCACGTTGCAATCGATGGTCCGCCCGTACTTCTCTCTGCCATTGCCGGCCCACCCGGTGGCGCGCGCCGTCGCCCGAGCGGCGACCAGCGAGCTCTCCCTCGATGAGATCGCCGGCGCCCAGGGTACGAGCGTGCGACACGTGCAGCGGGTCTTCCAGCAGGAGACGGGACTGTCGTTCAGCCGCTGGCGGGTGCGAAGCCGCCTCAACATCGCGATCGGCCGGCTTCAGGTGGGTGATGACCTGACGGTCGCCGCGCACGTCTCCGGGTACGCCACCCGCAGCGGGCTGATCAAGGCGATCGGACGCGAGCTCGGCCTCCCCGAGGCCTATGTAGCGCGGGATCCCCGGGCGGCGCTGGACACGGCGCGGATGTCCGGTCCGGGCGATCACCCGGCGGTCGCGGAGGCCTACGCGGTGTGAGGCCGGGGTCGCGCGTGACGGCGCAGGACCTGGGCCGCCACGCGCGCGGTCACGACGGGACGCGACCGGTCGAGGCCGCAGCGGCCCGGGGCACCAGGCGTTCCAGCTGGGTGACGTGGCGCGGCTCGAGCTCCTGCGTCGAGGAGACCTGGATGAGTTTCATGGTGCGGACGATCTGGTCGGCGAGGATCGCGATCGCGCGATCGACGCCCGCCCTCCCCCCGGCCATGAGGCCGTAGAGGTAGGCACGGCCGATGAGGGTGAACCGGGCACCGAGCGCGATCGACGCGACGATGTCTGCGCCGTTCATGATGCCGGTGTCGATGGCGATCTCGACATCGCTCCCCACCTCGCGGACGACCTCCGGCAGGAGGTGGAACGGGATCGGGGCGCGATCAAGCTGGCGTCCGCCGTGGTTGGACAGCACGATCCCGTCGACGCCGAGACCGGCGAGGCGCTGAGCGTCCTCGACGTTCTGCACGCCCTTGACGACGAGCTTGCCGGGGAACAGCTCGCGGATGATCGCCAGGTCCTCGAAGCTGATCGTGGGATCCATCGCCGAGTCGAGCAGCTCACCGACGGTGCCGCCGGTGGACGAGAGGGAGGCGAATTCCAGCGGCGGGGTCGTCAGGAAGTCCCACCACCACCAGGGCCGGGGCAGGGCGTTCAGCACCGTCCCCAGTGTCAGCTGCGGCGGAATCGAGAAGCCATTGCGCTTGTCTCGCAACCGCGCCCCCGCCACGGGGGTGTCCACGGTGAAGAACAGGGTGTCGAAGCCGGCCCGCGCCGCGCGCTCGACCAGGGCGTAGGAGATGTCACGCTCGCGCATCACGTAGAGCTGGAACCAGTTCCGCCCGGTCGGGTTCGCCGCCGTGACGTCCTCGATGCTCGTGGTGCCGAGGGTCGAGAGCGTGAAGGGGATGCCCGCCGCCCCCGCCGCGCCTGCTCCGGCGATCTCGCCTTCCGTCTGCATCAGCCGGGTGAACCCGGTCGGCGCGATGCCGAACGGCAGCGCAGACGGGCCGCCGAACACCGTGACCGACGTGTCGACCTCGGAGACGTCGCGCAGGATCGACGGATGGAACTCCACGTCGTCGAAGGCCTGGCGTGCACGTGCGAGCGAGAGCTCGCCCTCCGCCGCACCGTCCGTGTAGTCGAAGGCCGCCGTCGGCGTGCGGCGTTTGGCGATGCGCCGCAGGTCTTCGATGGTCAGCGCCGACTCCAGACGGCGCTTCTTGAAATCGAGGGTGGGCGCCTGGAACTTCATCAGTTCGAACAGGTCGCGTGGATTGGGGAGCTGCCGTTTCACCATGATGTGATTCTCCTTGCCCGGGGTGGTGTCAGGACTCGCGGTGGGCGACGTGCTTGACGAAGAACGATGCGATCAGCCCGAGGGATGCGCAGAAGATGATGTAGAGCGAGATCGGCCACCACTCGCCGCCGCTGGCCTCGTTGAGGGCGGTCGCGATCAGCGGCGCCGTTCCACCGAAGATCGCGGCACCCAGCTGGTACCCCAGCGTTGCGCCGGAGTAGCGGATCTCGGGGCTGAAGCTCTCGGCGATGAGGGTGCCGAGGATGGCGTTCACGCTGCCCCACAGCAGGCCGAACCCGATCACGGTTGCCAGGAAGATCGCCAGGGTCGTGCCGGTGTTCAGCAGCAGGTAGTACGGGAAGGCGTAGAGGATCGTGGCGATGGTCACCGCGCGGTACAGCAGTGCCCGCGGGACGGAGTCCGAGATACGGCCGAAGATCGGCATCCAGATGGTCGCCACGAGCGCCGCCACCGCCACCGCCGTGAGGACGACGTTGTTGCGGGCGCCGAGGAAGTTGGTCGCGTAGGCGATGATGTAGGTGCCGAAGATGTAGAACGGACCGGTCTCCGCCGCCTTCGCTCCGATGGAGACCAGCACCGCCCGCCAGTGCTTCTGGAAGACCTCGGCGATCGGCAGCCGCACGACGGCGCCCGACTCCTTGACCCTCTTGAAATCGGGGGTCTCGTCGAGGCGCGACCGGATCCACAGCCCGATCATCACCAGGATGACGCTCGCCACGAACGGGATGCGCCAGCCCCAGGCCATGAACTGGTCCTCCGGCATGAGCGTGAGCAGCGACACCACACCGGCGGCGAGCAGCATGCCCAGGCTGATGCCCATCTGCGGAACGGCGCCGTACAGGCCGCGACGGTTCCGGGGCGCGTACTCATATGCCAGCAGCAGCGCACCACCCCACTCTCCCCCGATCCCGATGCCCTGGAGGATCCGGAAGACGATCAGCAGGATGGGCGCCGCGATGCCGATCGCGTTGTAATCGGGGGTCAGGCCGATGGCGACCGTGCCACCGCCCATCAGCATGAGCGTGATGAACAGCGTCTTCTTCCGGCCGATCCGATCGCCGATGTGCGCGAAGATCACACCGCCGACGGGTCGGAAGAAGAAGGTGAGCGCGAACGACGCCATCGCGAACATCATCGAGAGGAACTCGCTGTCGGTCACGAAGAACGTCCGGTTGAACACCAGGGCGGCCACCGTGCCGTAGACGAGGAAGTCGAACCATTCGATGGTGCTGCCGCTGAGGCTCCCCAGGAGCACCCGGTAGTTCAGCCGGCCGCGCGGAGGCTGGTCGCCCGCGAGCGGCTCTCCCGTCACCGGCGCTTGATTCGTCGTCGTCATCATCTTCTTTCTCCCCTTTGAGAACACCGGGCCTGCTCCGGTCCGCGATGCGACGAAGCGCATCGTTCGCGGGGCGAGACCACCGGGAACTGTGGTCCAACCACATGGTCGGACCACAAGAAGTTATCGCATGCCCTTCCCGAGCGTCAACACCCGGGGCAGCACGGACGCCTCCCCCTCCGGGGGTCGCCGATGCGAGCGCCCTCAGCCGGCGTGGTCGAGCGGCGACTCGTCACCGGTCTCGAGGTAGTAGCCCCGGATATGGGCTTCGAGAAGATCTGCCGCCTCGGCTCCCCGGCCCGCACGCAGGGCCTCGAGGATCTCCCGATGCTCGCGGCGGAGCCGCGCCGCGGTGCGGGACCAGTCGGGCAGGCGTTGCGCCCGCACCAGGGTGTGATCGAAGATCGCGATGCGCATCGCATCCATCAGCGTGCTGATGAGCGGATTGTCCGCCGCGCGGGACGCCAGGACATGGAACTCCGCATCCAGGCGCAGGAAATCCTCCACGTCGAGGTTCTCATCGTCCATCCGGTCCAGCACACGTTCGGGCTGGGCCCAGTCCACCCGGTCGGCGTCCGAATGACCGGCCGCCCAGGACTCCAGCAGCAGGCGCACCTGGAGGAGATGCTCGGGCTCGACCTGCCGCGTGGCCAGTTGCAGGCTCAGCGCAAGGCTCAGCGCCTGCTCCGGGGCCGCCGTGACGATCGTGCCGGAACGGGGACCCGTCCCGGTGGACGTGTGCAGCGTGCCGAGTGCTTCCAGCACGCGCAACGCCTCCCGCAAGGAGTTCCGAGACACACCGAGGGTCTCCGCCAGCGTCCGCTCCCCCGGCAGGTGGTCGCCGATGTGCAGACGGCCGCTCACCAGCTCATCCGTCACCCACTGCAGCACTGTCTCGTGGACCCTCATCGTGACCCAGTATCCCACCGGAAGCGTCCGATTCCGCCGCGCGGCAGGGTCAGCGCAACGCTTGCCCGCACCGCGCCCCACCCGGGATCGCGTGCCGCTGTCAGGGGGCCGTCCGCGGTTCCGGGCCGAGCGCTGGCGATGCCGTCATCCCGGTGGGGCGCCCCTCTGCATCGAGGATCCATCCCATGCGTTTGTGATGAGTGATTCCGGCGGCGGTCTCGAGAACGCGAGCCTCGGGAACCGCTTCGAGGAGACGCCGCTCGATCTCGACGATCTGCGGTGTCGAGTGCAGCTGCATCATGAAGAGGAAGTTCGCCTCCCCCGTCACCGACGAGCAGAGCCGGAGGGTGCGGAAAGAGCGGAGCGCCGTCAGCGCCGCAGCCTCTGCGCCGTGCGGGAGCCTGACCCGCCAGAGAACGGTGAGCGGATAGCCGGCCCAGTAGGGGGCGACCTCGCAGCGGACCGCCACATAGCCGGCCCGGAGGGCACCGTTGAGCACCCTGGCCGCGGTGGACGGATGAAACCCGATGCGCTCGGCGATCGCGCTCACCGGGGCTCTGCCGTCGGCCTCGAGCACCGCGACGAGCGCGTCCAGCGCGGGCGTGCGTCTGATGCTCTCCGATGTCGGTGTGGGCACCAGCGCCTGCACCCTGGCCTGGCGCTGCGGATCGAGCTGGTCGATCCGCCAATCCTCTCCCGCGGCGTGCAGATGCAGCATCAGAGAGGTGTGCATCCGCCACACCCCGGTGACGCCGCTGATCGCCGGCAGCACGTGCGTCGCCATCTCCTCCCAGCTGGTGGCGATGCAGGTCAGCAGGAAGTCGGCCCGGCGTGTTCCCGAGATGACGGACCGGACGTCCGGCAGAGCACACAGTTCGATCCGGGTGCGTTCGAGGGTCGCCGGATCGGCTTCGATGTCGACGTAGGCCGCGCACTGCCGGCCGTACGTGCCGCTGAGATGCCCCAGGCTCCACGCCCGCCCGAGCTCCCGCAGCCGCGACCAGCGCTGCGACAGCGTGGCCGGGTGATAGTTAAGAGCGCGCCCCAGGTCTGCCCAGCTCGCGCGCGGAGCGATCTGGAGCGCGTGAACGAGATCCAGGTCGATGCTGCTCACCGAGGCGTCAACCATGCAGAAATTATCGTTCCATACGTGGCACTACGCAATTATTCGCGGTCTTTTGCGCCGAGAAGCGCGGGAATCTCAGGATAAGGACGGGGGAAAGTCAGAGCGGTCGCACCCGCCCCGGTCGTCGTCG
Source organism: Microbacterium longlingense (assembly GCF_058349825.2). Taxonomy (NCBI): domain Bacteria; kingdom Bacillati; phylum Actinomycetota; class Actinomycetes; order Micrococcales; family Microbacteriaceae; genus Microbacterium; species Microbacterium longlingense. Next base: position 14,164 of record NZ_JBYRJA020000002.1, on the reverse strand, counting down.
ATTGCGGCGGGTGCGCCGCGCTGCACTGCCCCTCCCGCGCTGTCACACGGAGGTCACATGCGCTCAGATTCCCTTTCGATCCGTGACGGGGCGAATCGCCTCACGGACGAGATGTCCGCACTACGCCACGCCATCCACCGCCATCCGGAAATCGGGCTCGACCTGCCCCGCACCCAGCGTCTGGTTCTGGACTGGCTCGAACCGCTGCCGGTCGAGATCTCCACCGGCCAGGCGCTCTCCTCCGTCACCGCCGTGCTCCGCTCGACCCGGCCGGACATCGCCGGACTGCCCGTGGCCGACCGGCCGATCGTCCTGCTCCGGGCGGACATGGACGGCCTTCCGCTGACCGAGACCCCCGGGCTCCCCTTCGCCTCGGAGCTCCCCGGCGCAATGCACGCGTGCGGGCACGACCTGCACACCGCGATGCTGGCCGGGGCGGCGCGGCTCCTGGCGGAGCGGCGCGACGAGCTCGCCGGGGATGTGGTCTTCATGTTCCAACCCGGGGAAGAGGGTTACGACGGGGCAGGACATATGCTCCGTGAAGGCGTGCTGGACGCCGCCGGGCGACGCGTCGACGCCGCGTACGCGCTGCACGTGCTCAGCAACGTGGGACCGACCGGGCTCTTCCTGACCCGTCCCGGCCCCGTCCTGAGCGCATCGGACGCGCTCGTGGCGACCTTCCTCGGAGCCGGTGGGCATGGCTCGACTCCGGCGCGCGCGAAGGATCCCGTCCCCGCGGCCGCGGCCGCGGTCACCGCTCTGCAGACCATGGTGACCAGGGAGTTCAGCGCCTTCGACCCGGTCGTGGTGTCGGTCGGCGTGCTGCACGCGGGCACGGCGCGGAACATCATTCCGCCGACCGCGCGGATCGAGGCCACCGTCCGGTCGTTCAGCGCAGCAGCGAGAGAACGTCTCTCCCACGCCGCTCCACGCCTGATCGCCGGCATCGCGGAGGCCCACGGGCTCGACGTCAGCGTGGAGATCCGCCCGGAGTACCCGGTCACCACGAACGATCCGCGAGAGACCGCGTTCGCCGTGGCGACCGTTCTCGACCACTTCGGCGCAGCCGGATACACCGAGATGACGCAGCCGCTCGGGGCGTCGGAGGACTTCTCGCAGGTGCTCGACATCGTGCCGGGCGCCTACCTGTTCCTCTCCGCGCTCGCGGAGGGCCTGGCACCGGACGAGGCATCGTTCAACCACGCCCCGGACGTGTTGTTCTCCGACGCCGCCCTCCCCCGGGGCGCCGCCCTCTACGCGGCCCTCGCGATGCAGCGCCTGGAGTGCGGGCGCACGCTCCCCGCAGACGCGCCCGCCGCGTCGTCCCACGCGCAGGAAGGCCCCCGATCATGACCAATCAGACGCCCGGCAGCACCGCGCGGAGCGACACTCCGCCGGCCCCACCGACTCGGCAGAGATCCACCCTGTTCGGGATCAGCGCCGGCAACGCCGTCGAGTGGTTCGACTGGGCCATCTACGCGACGTTCGCCTCGTTCATCTCCACTCAGCTGTTCTCGCGCGAGGACCCGGCGAGTTCCTTCCTCGCGACATTGGCCGTGTTCGCGGTCGGGTTCGCCGCCCGGCCGATCGGCGCGCTGCTGTTCGGCGCCCTCGGCGACAGGGTCGGGCGCAAGAGCGCGCTGACGCTCGCGGTGGCGTTCGCCTCGGTGGGTTCGTTCCTCATCGCGATCGCCCCCACCTTCGAGACGGTCGGAGTATGGGCTTCCGTCGTGCTGGTCACCGCGCGCATCATTCAAGGCCTCGCCCACGGCGGCGAGATGCCCGCCGCCCAGACCTACATCGCGGAGATCGCCCCTGCGCGCAAGCGTGGCCTCTACAGCTCGCTGATCTACGTGTCCGGCACAAGCGGCATCGTCTTCGGCACGCTGCTCGGCGCGATCCTGGCGGTCGCGCTCGACGCGGGGCAGATGGACGCCTGGGGCTGGCGGATCCCGTTCTTCATCGGCGGCGCGCTCGGGCTTTACACGCTGATCATGCGGCTGCGGCTCCGCGAGACGAAGCAGTTCACCGACACGCAGTCGCTGACCCTTCCGCACGCGCGAACGCCGCTGCTGGTGGAGGTCTGGCGCAGCCGGAGACAGGCAATCAAGGTGATCGGCCTGAACGTGGGCCTGACGGTGTGCTACTACGTCTGGTCCGTGTCCACCCCGGCCTATGCGATCGCCCACCTGGGCATGGAGCCGGCGAGCGCGCTGTGGGTCGGCGTCGCGGCGAACGTCTGCTTCATCGCGATCCTGCCGTTCTGGGGCTGGGTGTCGGACCGCATCGGTCGCAAGCCGGTGCTGCTGATCGCCTGCGTCGGTGCTGCCATCCTGCAGTTCCCCCTGACCTGGCTTGTGCAGGGTGAGACCTGGCAGCTCTTCGTCGCCATGGTGTCGATGCTGATCTTCATCGGCGCCGCCGCCTCGATCCTGCCCGCGGTGTTCGCCGAGATGTTTCCCACCGGAATCCGCACGACGGGCGTCGCGGTGCCGTACGCGATCGCCGTGGCGGCGTTCGGCGGCACCGCCGCCTTCCTCCAGGCGGGTTTCAACAGCTGGTTCGGCGACGCGGGGACAACCGTGTTCTCGTGCTACGCGGTGCTGCTGCTGCTGGTCTCTGCGTTCACCGTGACGCGGATCGCCGAGACCCGCGGAGTGGAGCTGCACTAGGGTGTGTTGCCAAAGGCTGATGTGTGGCATGCGGGCGTTGCTTGAGGCAGGGCGCGTACGGAGATCTCTGATGAGATCTGGGGTGTGATCGGCCCGCAACCCACGGTCTACGCGAGCGAAGGCCCCCGGCTCAACCACTCATAGCGTCTAGCGAGATCCTGGCCGACCTCATCGGCGACGGGACCCCGCCATCGACTGAACAGTCCGCTCGCGGACTTGCTGACTTCTCCGGATACACCCACCGCAATGGTGGCTAATGGGACGAGAAGGGGAGCCTGAACCATTTCTGGTGCAGGCTCCCCTCCGCCTCCGGGTGACGGGAAAATCCGGCCCCGGTTCAGATCCTGTCGTGGGTTCGGCGTCTACTTCTTCTGAACGATAGCTCGTCGATGTTGAAGGTCACGAACCGCCACCACGAGCGCTGCGATGAGTAGTGCGAACATGCCAAGCCACAGCAACCAGGTGTACTCATGAAGCGGTTCAATGTGGGCGATGAGAGGCAAACACATGGCGACGAGGATCATCGCAACGAGAGTGACGCGAATTCTCAGCGGGGCCTTTCGGATGGTGCTCACGGGACGTAATCCTGTCACGCCTCCATGGCTTTCGCCACGCATGTACCCGCGGTCGATCTGATAGCGCCTCCCGTGTTTTCTTCTGCCGGTGCGGTGGTGATCTGGGTTGTGAGCAACTCGCCGTCCTGCCAGAGCGCAACGCGGCCCGATTCCTCGCTGGACTGCTCGTACACGACCTCGCCGGTCGAAGCGATCGTGCTGTTCGGGGCGAACATTACGGTGGAGCCCGAGATCTCGAGAATGCTTGATGCCGCATCGAAGGGAACGTGGAGGATCAACGATCCGTTCGCGGTCTCACGCGTGTACGCGCCATCGATGTCCAGCCCCTTGCCACTGAGCGTTGCCGTGGACTCGTCCACATTCGGGAGAGCAAAAAGCTCCTGGGTCTTCGGATCCTCGGTGAGCTGCGTGTTCGAGGTGAGTTGGGAGATCTTCTCGCCGGGGCTTGCAGCGGTCGCTGAGATCGGTGACTGGAATCCCGTGGCGGCCAACGCTGTCGGTTGCGTACCGCGGGCAACGTTCGTGGCAACAAGGACCCCGACGGCGAGTGCAACCGCAGCGAGTACCGCAATCGTGAGGATCGTGACCTGGCGTGCCCCTGAGGCAACGAACTGTTTCATGGTGTCTTCCTTGATCGAGCGGCGCTGCTTGGGAGACATATGGCACCGCGGTGTCATTCGAAGGTTTAACCCGCCAGGCCCTTGGTGCGAAACCCCGTGCCGATTCCCGTCCCAAGTTGCAGAGTCCGCGCGCAGAAACAGGCAAATTTGGCACAATGTCCAGAAAGTGGGTCCAGCCTCAGTCGCTTAGTGCAGCGTCCCGGCGCCCACGCCGATTCCGCGGCCGATCTGGTCGAGCCCGACGGTGACGATCGTGGTGTCCAGCCCGACGAGGAACACCGCGAGAGCGCACACGACCAGAATCGTCCACCGCCGTCCGGCGCGCCGAGCTGACGTCGGGCCGGTCGTGCCGGGCGATCTCGTCGTGCAGGCGATGGGTTCCGCCGTGCACTGGCCGAGGTTCGACGGCGATGCGGCAGGCTGGACCCATGACCAGCGCGTCCGCGGCCCGCCTCCGCGCCATCCCCGCCCTCACCGGCGTTGCACCCGATCTGGACCTGGCCCGCCTGCCGGATGACCCGGTGACACTGTTCCATCTCTGGCTCGATACGGCAATCGCATCCGGGGTTCCGGAGCCGCACGCGACAACGCTCGCAACCGTCGATGCCGAGGGGGTTCCGGACGCCCGCACCCTCATCGTCAAGGATGTCGACGAGCGCGGCTGGGCCGTGGCGGGTCCGTCCTCCAGCCGAAAGGCCGCCCAGCTGTCGGCCTGCCCTGCTGCGGCCCTGAACTTCTGGTGGCAGCCCATCGTCCGCGCGGTCCGCGTTCGCGGGCAGGTGATCGAGGCGAGCCGGGCCGACAGCGAAGCCGATCACGCCGCGCGCGGCGCCGCGGCCCGCGCTGATACATCACCGCACGGCTGGCAGCTCTGGCGCGTGCAGCCGGCCAGGGTGGAGTTCTGGCAGGGCTCCCCCGATCGACGGCACGTCAGAATCGTGTACCAGCGCGACGGCACAGGCTGGACGCGCACCGCCATCCGCGGCGACGACGTGATCACCCTCCCCGCCGGATGATCGCGGCCGACCGGGCCTCCCGGCGAGATCGGGCGCGTGCAGGCGCAGGTTCCGACGGCGCCCCGACGCCACGCCCACCCAGGGCCGCGACGAGGCGGAGGACAACCCGATCGCGTTCCCCGCGGTGTCCCTGCGTGGGGGGCACCGCGGGGAACGCGGTCTCCGCGGTGACGCAGACGTCGTCTGCGTGGCTCCTCAGACCGCCGACCGCTCCCGAGAGCTCCGGGACTCACGCGCCTCAGCACGCTCCTGCATGACGAGCTCATCGTCGAGCCAGTTCGGTGCGTTGTTCCGCAGGAACACGATGTACACCACGAGAGAGACCGCGATGACGGCGGTGACGTAGCCGATGAACAGCGCGACCTGATCGCTCTCGATGGCACCGGCGTACAGCAGCGGCGCTGTTCCTCCGAAGACCGAGTTCGCGAGCGCGTAACCGAAACCGAGGCCCAGGGCGCGGATGTGCGTGGGGAAGAGCTGGGCTTTCACGACGGCGTTGATCGAGGTGTACCCGGTGAGGATCACGAAGCCGGCGACGAGGATGGCGAACGCGCCGATCGCGTTGTCCTGCTGGGGCAGGGCCGTCAGCAGGAACCAGGTGTACAGGACACCGCCGACCCCGAAGAAGACGAGGAGGGTTTTGCGGCCGACGATGTCTGCGAGCCATCCGCCGACCGGCTGCAGAAGCATCAGGGTGGTCAGCGCGACGAGGTTGATGATCGTGCCGGTGATGACATCGTCTCCCGCGAACCCGCTCTTGATGATGTTGGGGCCGACGACGGAATACGTGTAGAACGCGACCGTGCCACCCATCGTGACCAGGAAGCACAGCAGCAGCGGGCGCCACTGGTGGACGAAGAGCTCGCGCATCGAGCCCGACTGCCGGGAACGGCCCGACTTCGCGGCCTCGATGACCGTCGTCTGGAGCGATTCGTCCATCGTGCGACGCAGCCAGAACACCACGACGGCGGCGACGCCGCCGATGCCGAACGCGACGCGCCATCCCCAGTCGGCGATCGCCTCGTGGGAGAGCGTCAGGACCATGATCAGCAGGGTCAGCTGCGCGAGCACGTGTCCGCCCACCAGCGTGACGTAGTGGAACGAGGACAAGAATCCGCGACGTCCGGGCAGCGCCGCCTCGGACATGTAGGTCGCGCTGGTGCCGTACTCACCGCCGGTGGCGAACCCCTGCAGCAGCCGCGCGAACACCAGGATCACCACGGCGCCGACGCCGATGCTCTCCGCCGTCGGGGCGAACGCGACGATCAGGGAGCACGCCGCCATGAGCGTCACGGAGACGGTCAGCGCCAGGCGACGGCCATGCCGGTCCGCGAACCGTCCGAAGAACCACGACCCGATCGGGCGCATCAGGAAGGTGACGGCGAAGATCGCCCAGATGTAGATGGTGGAGTTCTTGTCGTCCGCGTCGAAGAACTGGGACTCGAAGTAGGTCGCGAACACGGAGTAGACGTAGACGTCGTACCATTCCACGAGATTGCCGGCGGAGCCTTTCAGCGTGTTCGAGACGGAACGCCGCAGGCTCGTCGGGATTGTGGTCGTCGTTGACATGGAGGATCCGATCGTTGTCGAGGGGAGGCGGACCCGGCATGCGCGTGCGTTCCGCATCGTCGAGGGCGCCCGTTGGTCATCCTGACGGCCCGGAGACACGACGGGCCGAAACCTTACATCCCCTTTACACACGCCTGTCACATCCGACCGTGGCCCCGCGGATCACGCCCATCCGGCCAGAGATCAGGCCGCTGTGACACGATGTCACTCATGCGGGTGCTGATCGCGGAGGATGACGGCTCGGTGGCATCCGCGCTGGCGTCCGCGCTCACCCGGGCCGGGCACGCCTGCACCAGGGTCGCTCGGGGCAGCGATGTGCTGCTCCGCCACCGGGACGCCGAGCTCATCCTGCTGGACCTTGGCCTGGTGGACATGGACGGCCTCGACGTGCTCCGGCAGCTTCGCGTCGTCAGCGACGTGCCGGTGATCGTCGTGACGGCGCGGGGCGACGAGCGTTCCACCGTGCGGGCGTTGCAGCTGGGCGCCGACGACTACCTCGTCAAGCCCGTGCGCCTGCATGAGCTGCTGGCTCGCCTGGGCGCGGTCGCTCGCCGGTACACACCGCAGACGCCGACGCCGAGCGTTCAGATCGGCGACATCCGAGTGGAGCTCGATGCGCGTCGTGTGCTCGAAGGCGGCGAGGAGATCGCACTGACGCCGCTCGAATTCGACCTCCTGGCCGTTCTCGCCCAGCGCGTCGGCCGTGCGGTGAGTCGTCAGCAGATCCTCGACGAGGTCTGGGGTGATGCGTATGCGGCCACCTCGCGCTCGTTCGACGTGCACCTCGGCCAGGTCCGGCAGAAGGTGCCAGCCGTGACGATCACCACGATCCGCGGCTTCGGCTACCGGCTGGAGCACGACCGGTGAGGACGCGCGTGCTCGTGCCGCTCCTGCTGTTCGGTCTGCTCGCCGTCTGTGCGATCCTCGTGCCCGTCGGCGGCGCGCTGGCCACCTCGCGGACGCAGCAGCTGGTCATCCAGCGCGCCAGCTCGATGGACCTGATCGTGCAGCATGCGCGTGAGGCTCTGGCTCAGGACGACCGCGGGCCGCTGGAGAGCTATCTCCAGCGGTTCAACGAAACCTACGGGGAGGCCGTGGTCGTGGTCCTCGACGGCACAGAGAACGTGATCGCCGAGGCGGGAGGTCTCACCATCGACGGCGCGGTCGTCCCCCTGATCCGCGCGGCGGCCCGCGCCGTTCCGCAGTGGTCTGTGCCGACCGTGCTGCCCTGGAGCGACGACACCGCCCTCGTCGCCGAGCCGTTCGCGATCGAGGGGGCTCCCACCGCCGGAGTGGTGGTGCTCGCCGCCGACCTGACCGCGGCGAAGGCGGACGTCGCCCGCGGATGGCTCATGATCGCGGCGATCGGCGCGGCGCTGCTCGCCGCGCTCCTGGCGGCGTCGCTGTTCTGGACACGGTGGGTGCTGCGGCCGGTGCTCGCACTGGACGCCGCGGCGAACGCCCTCGCCACCCGGCAAGAGCCCGGGCGGACGATGCCGACCGGGCCCCCGGAGCTGCGACGCCTGGGCGTCACGTTCGCGAGGATGTCGGACGCCGTGCAGGAGGCTCTCGAACAGCAACGCGGCTTCGTCGCCGACGCCTCCCACCAGCTCCGCAACCCCCTCGCTGCGATCCGTCTCCGCATCGATGCCCTCCCCCGCGATCCGGCCGACGCCGCCGACCTGCTCGCGGTGGAATCGGACCTCGACCGGCTCGAGCACACCGTGGATCGCATGCTCGTGCTGGCCAACGCGGAGCACCGAGCGACCGCACGGTCCAATGAGATCGTCGACGAATCCCCCGGCGCGGATGCCCGCGCGTGCCGCACGTCGGCCGCAGCGCTGTCCGTGCCGCATCGCGATGCCCTTCGCGACGCCGGTGTCCACCTGGTCGCGACGGGTGCTGATGGGGTCCGGGTGCCCTGCAGACGACGGGACCTGGAAGCGGCCGTCGAGATCCTCCTCGATAACGCGCGCAAATACGCCGGTGCGGGGGCAACGGTATGGCTCTCCCTCGCGCGCGACACGCACCGCGTCGTCATGGAGGTCGCCGACTCCGGCCCCGGGCTGTCCGAGGCCGACCTCGCCGCCGTCGGGACCCGGTTCTGGCGTTCCGCCGCCCACAGCGCTGCCCCCGGAACGGGCCTCGGCATCGCGATCGTGCTCGAACTCGCGCGCGCCAACCACGCCGAGGTCACGATCGACCGCGCAGTGCAGGGCGGCCTGCGCATTCGCCTCATCTGGGCCGCGTCATGAACGGCCTCACCCGCCGGGGGCTTCTGCTCGGCGTCGGCACGACGATGGTCCTCTCCGTCGTCGGCTGCGGAGCTCCGGCGACCCCGGCCGTCACCATGAGCTGCGGTGCGCGCGGCGGCAACTACCTGCAGTTCGGTGAGCTCCTGCGCAACAGCCTCCGACCTCGGCGGGTGACGCTCACGCTTCTCACCACGAACGGCAGCATCGAGAATCTCGAGCTCCTCGCGGACGGCACCGCCGATCTCGCGATCGCCCAGGCCGATGCGGTCACCGCCACAGAGCGGGGCCTGGTCGCCATCGGCCGCGTGTACCAGAACTACCTCCAGTGCGTGACGCTCGCGACAGGTCAGGTGAGGACGCTCGCCGACCTGGCGGGACTCCCCGTGTCGATCGGAGCCTCCTGCTCTGGCGCGGCGGCCACCACGCGACGCGTCCTTCACGCAGCAGGTCTCGACGCTGGGCCGGCGGCCGTTATCGCAACAGAGCTGGAGCTGGACGCTTCGGTCGCTGCGCTCACCGACGGAAGCATCGCGGCCTTCTTCTGGTCTGGTGGGCTTCCGACCCCCGAGGTCGATCAGCTCGCCCGACGCGTGCCCGTGGCGCTGGTCGATATCGGGGCCGCGCTGCCGGAGCTCAACGCGGCGTTCCCGCACGTCTACATCTCGACCGCGATCCCCCCGGGCACGTACGGCGTGCGTGAGGCGACACCGACCGTCGGCATGCCGAACCTTCTGGTCGTCCGCCCCGATCTTCCCGCCGCGACCGTCAGCACGCTCGTCGACACGCTCATCGAGGACAGCAGAGAACTCGCGACCGCCGAGTCCGTGGGTATCCAGTACCTGACCCCGGCGAACTTGATCGACACCAGCCCGGTCCCCCTGCATCCTGCGGCCGAACGACGCTACCGGCAGCGCTACGGCTGACGAGGCTCTCCCGCGAGCCGGCGGAACCGATCCCCGGGGTCGGCATCGCGGGCGAACCGTGCAATCTCGTCGGTGCGCGACGGCCTGAGAGAGCCTCGCCGCGCGGATACGTCACGCGCCCGCGATGGAGGTAAGGTATCCCTTAGTTGTTTCGATATGCGCGCCTCATAAGTCGCGCCCCTCAGAAGGGTCCACAGCACATGCGCCACCGTTCCCCCCGGCTTCTCGCTGTCATCGGCGTCTCGGCACTCCTCCTCGCCGGATGCTCGGCCGACCCCGGCTCTTCCGACGACACACAACCCGCCGGCGAGACGTACACGGTCACCCACGAGACGGGGACCACGGAGAACGTGCCGGTCGACCCCCAGAAGATCGTGGTGCTCGATGAGTACGCGGCCCTCAACATGATGGAGATCGGCTGAGCACCGCGTTCCACCGGCACCGCCGGGCCGAGCGCGCTCAGGTGCGCAGCGTCATCCCGGCGATCGCCTCGACGCACTCGATCACGCAGCTCGCCTTCCTCATCGTTCTTCTCGTCGGCGCCGGCACGGCAGCAGCCGCAGGACAGCCGGGCGGGAGCACGGCAGCGACCGTCGGCGCTCTGGTCGCCGTGTTCCTCGCCCTGCGCCCCCTCGCGGAAGCGGGGACATACGGAGCAGCGATCCGGATGGCGACCGGGCACCTCGACGAGATCGATGCGCTGCTGACGGCGCAGCCGCTCCCGGTCGCCCCACCGGCGACGCACGCACCGTCGCCATCGTCGTCGTCGCCGGTTCTCGCCGCGACAGACGTGCGTGCCGGCTACGACACGTCGACGGTGCTCGACGGCGTCACGCTCCGCCTCGAAGCGGGCTCCCTGACCGCCGTGGTCGGCCGATCCGGCAGCGGCAAGAGCACTCTCGCGGCCCTCTTCGCCCGCCACCTCGACCCGGCTGCCGGAACCATCGCCATCTCCGGCGCCGACCTGCGCACGATGGACGCAGAGCGCGTCGCCTCGCACGTCGCGCTCGTCTCCCAAGAGAGCGTGCTGTTCGCAGGCACCCTCCGCGAGAACGTCATCGTCGGCCGCCCCACCGCCGCCGACGACGAACTCGCCGACGTGGCCGAGAGAACCGGCCTCGCTGCGCTGCTCGACGCGCTGCCGGACCGATGGGACACCGCCGTCGGCGCCGGCGGAAGACAGCTCTCCGGCGGGGAGCGGCAGCGCGTCGCCCTCGCCCGTGCGTTGCTCTCCCCCGCCCCGATCCTCGTCTTGGACGAACCGACCAGCGCGCTGGATCCGGAGACCGAGGCCCACGTGATGCGCACCCTGATGGCGCTGCGCGGCGAACGCACCATCCTGCTGATCACCCACCGGCTCGCCCCCATCGCGGCGGCGGATCAGATCATCGTCATGGACGGCGGCCGTGTCGTCGAACGGGGCACGCACAACCAGCTTCGCGCACAGGGCGGCGCCTATGCCGCGTTCTGGCGGCTGCGTCAGGCGAGCGAGGGGTGGCGCTTATCGAAGCGCTTGTGACTGTGATGGACTGACAGCATGCCCACCGAACGGCGACGGCCCACCGGCGGACCGTTGATCGGACGCCCCCCGAAGATCACCCGCGACGACATCCTCACCGCGGTGCTCGAGATCGGCTTTGCCGATGTCACCGTGCCGCTCGTCGCGGAACGTCTCGGCGTCACCACCGCGACCGTCTACCGCCACATCCCCGACCGCCCGACGATGCTCGCTCTCGCCTGGGACCGCGTGGTCGACACGATCCCGTGGCCAGCGGTCGAGGGCAGCTGGCGTGTGGTGCTCCTCGCCCACGCGCAATGCCTGTGGGATGCCCTCGCCGGGCACCCTGGCGTCGTCACGGCACTCTCCCCGGGGCTCATGCCGGAACGCACCATGGACATCCTCCTCGCCCTCGCCGTGCACCTCGAACGCGAAGGATTCACGATGCTCGATGCCATGCTCGTCATCGACACCGTCATCGACACCGTCGTCGACCATCGGCTCGGCATGGAGAAACTCGATGGCCACACGCCGGAAGCCGGGGCCTCGCGCGCCGAGATGGCGTCGTCGTGGGAGCCCCGCGGCGATGATGCAGGGCCGCTGCACCGTGCACGAGCGGCGATGCGCGACGCCGTTCTCATGCCGCCCCGGGACTGGCTGAGCCGAAAACTGTCGCTCATCCTCGACGGCGCCGAGGGCCGGAGAGCTCAGGCCTGACACCACCTCCCCCAGCGGTTCGCGGCGGTCACCTCACGGCCCGCACCGGCTCTGCGCCAGAACAGGCCGTTTCGGCGGCAAAGCGCCTGTTCTGGCGCCTATTGCCTGTTCTGGCGCGGCGGGCTTCCACGACGCGGCGGTGACTCACCGGCGCTGCAGAGTCAAACGCGGTTCATCTGCGCCCTGCCCGGAATCGGCGAGGTGCTCTCTCACCGTGGCGACGGCATCCCCGATCACCGTGCCAGATACCCGACGAACGCGCAGTTCGATGATGAACAGGTCAATCCAGCTCTTGTCGGTCATCGTCGCGCTCATGGTGTGTCCGTCCTTGCTTGTGTTCCCGTGAGATAGCTATTGCTGATGGTGGTGAAGTGCGACCATTCGGCGCGTGCCCGTTCGAGTTCGCTGCGTCCCGCGTCTCTCAACGAGAAGTACTTTCGCCCCGGCCCTGCTTCACCAGGGCGCCACTCGACCGCGACGAGCCCAGCCGATTCGTAGCGGGTGAGCAGCGGGTAGAGCGTGCCGCCCTTGACCGTGCCCATGCCGTGGGCTTCGAGATCGGCGATGATCGCGTACCCGTACGAAGGCCCGTGCTCCAGAGCGCGAAGCGTCAGCACGCCGAGGATCGCCCGCATCCAGTCGCTCGGCCACTCCGCGACGTGATCCGCGCCGTCCGCTTGTTCCATCTGCATAGCTAGATCGCCTATCTAACTAGGGCGTGTTGCTAAACCCCCGCTGGTGCGTCGTGGGCGAGTCTTGGACGCGTGTCGCGTGATGTGATCTCGGATGAAGCGTGGGCTGTGATCGGCCCGCTGTTCCCGGCTGCGAAGCCGACGGGGCGGCCGCCGGTGGATCGGCGCACGGTGGTCGAGGCGACGGCGTGGCGGTTTCGCACTGGTGCGCCGTGGCGGGACGTTCCGGAGCGGTTCGGGAACTGGAACACGATTTACAAGAACTTCAATCGGTGGTCCGAGCAGGGCGTGTGGGCGCGGGCGTTGGAGAGGACGCAGTCGTTTGCGCAGCAGTCCGGAGACCTGGACTGAATCGCGTCGATCGACTCCACAATCGTGCGCGTGCATCAGCACGGTGCCACCCTTCCCCGCGTCACAGAGGGCTCTATCGAACTACAAGAAATTCGGTGACGAGCCAACGGATCACGCGATCGGCCGCTCCCGCGGTGGGTTGACGACGAAGAACCACCTGGTCTGCGACGGGAAGGGACGTGCTCTCGCGTTCATCCTCACGCCCGGGCAGACGGCGGACACCAGCATGCTGACCGCAACGCTGAGCGAGATCCGCGTCCCGGGCGCTCGCGGCAGGCCGCGGTCGAGGCCGGATCGGGTGCTCGCGGACAAGGGTTACCCGTCGAAGGCGAACCGCGCCTGGCTGCGCGAGCACGGGATCGCCGCGACGATCCCCGAGCGCGACGATCAGATCGCCCACCGCCGCAAGCGACGCGGACGCCCGATCGACTTCGGCGACCAGCAGCGGGCCCGCTACCGTGGCCGCAACGTCGTCGAACGGTGCTTCAACAAGCTCAAGCAATGGCGCGGGATCGCGATGCGCTCAGACAAGACCGCCCGCAACTACCACGCCGGCCTCAGCCTCGCCGCGACACTCCACTGGCTCAGCAGCGGTGCCGTCGCTCACTCCGCGATCGACAGCACGAGATTCGGTGCAGGGGCGGGGTCGGTCGCCAGCCGCGCATGCGTCTCAACGTCGTAGCGAACACTGCCGTAGCGGAGCTTCTCCCGCTCGACCCCTTCGGCGAGAAATCCCGACGCAGTCGCCACTCGACATGACGCGGGGTTATTCACCCGGTGCCCGAGCTCGAGCCGATACAGCCCGTTCTCGAAGGCCCACTCGGCCACCGCGATGAGCGCACTTGTCGCGTATCTCTTACCGCGCGCTTCGGCTGCAAGCCAGTAGTACATCCACGCGGTCTCGTGCCGAAACTCGATCGCGGACGCTCCGACGTTTCCGATCGCAACACCGTCCTCGACGACAGCCCAGTTCTTCACGCAATCGTCGAAGCGCAAGGACTGGTCGATGAACGCCTCGGCAGCTGCCCGAGTCGACAGATCGGCGCCCCCGAACTGAGTCGCCAGATCGGAAGCACTCCGAAACGCCTCACTCAGCGCGGACGCATCCCCACTGGTCCACGGGCGAAGCGAAACACTCACGCCCCAATCCTGCCCCAGCAGCCAGATAAGAGCCGAACTCAGCCTTTAGCAACACGGCCTAGTCGTGGATCTTCCGTCGAACTCGGCGACCTGTCTGGTATGCGGATCACGGCTGGTGAAGAACGGCCGTCACCCC